>NZ_JBJHDO010000009.1:0-298369 GCF_050958605.1 Mesorhizobium sp. 1B3
GCCAAATTGTCAAATAAGTCCCCAGCCTTAGCCAAGCCAGCGCTACCCGAAACGCTCGCGGGCTCTGTCGCGAGCCTTCATCGCCTCCACCTCCCGGTCCCGCGGAGGACTTGCCGTCTCCAACGCGGTGAGCAACCGGTGCGCCGTTGTCGCGATCTCATCTACGGCACGGTTGAAGGCGGTCTCATTGGCTTTTGACGGCCGGTTGAAGCCGGAGAGCTTGCGCACGAATTGCAGCGCAGCGTCGCGGATTTCATCTTCCGTGGCGGGCGGCTCGAAGTTGAAGAGCGTTCGAATGTTCCGGCACATGGGAAACTCCTGGTCACGTCGGGCTCTCGCATGACTATAGGCAATGTGGGACACATTGCCGACCCCCTCTCCCTACCTTCGATTCTCCTCCAGGATCATCGCCGCGCCCTTTTCGGCGATCATGATGGTCGGCGAGTTTGTATTGCCCGACGTGATGGCCGGCATCACCGAGGCGTCGACCACGCGCAGGCCGTCGATGCCGCGCACGCGCAGCCTCTCGTCGAGCACGGCGTTCTGGTCGTTCGCCGCGCCCATACGTGCCGTGCCGACCGGATGAAAGATGGTGGTGCCGAGATCACCGGCGGCGACAAGCATGTCCTCGTCCGAAATCACATGGGCGCCCGGGCGATATTCTTCCGGCTTGAAGGGTGCCAACGCCTGTTGCGAAACGATGCGGCGCGCCCATTTGAGCGAATCGACCGCCACGCGTCTGTCCGTATCGGTCGACAGATAGTTCGGCCGGATGTCGGGGCAGGTCGCCGCGTCCGGCGTGGCTATGTGGATGCTGCCTCGGCTGGTCGGCCTCAAATTGCAGACGCTTGCCGTGAAGGCCGGAAAGGGGTGGAGACCGGCGCCCCAATTGTCGAGCGAAAGCGGCTGGAAATGGAACTCCAGATTGGCCGTCTCATATTCGGGTGATGAGCGCACGAAGGCGCCCACCTGCGACGGCGCCATGGTGAGCGGCCCGCGCCGGCGAAAAGCATAGTCGAGCCCCATGAGCCCGCGCCGGAAAAGATTGGCGTAGGTGTCGTTCAGCGTGCGGATGCCGGACACTTTGTAGATCGGCCTGATCTGAAGATGATCCTGCAGATTTTCCCCGACGCCCGGTGCCTCGACCACCGGGGCGATACCGAGCTTTTGCAGCAGCTCCGGGTTGCCGATGCCGGAGCGTTCGAGGATGCCTGGCGAAGCGACGGCTCCCGCGGCGAGGATGATCTCGCCCCGCGCGACGGCTTTCATAGGCTGCCCGTCCCTCTGATAGACCACGGCGCACACGCGCCCGTCGGCGCACTCGACCCGGTCGACCAGCGCGCCGGTCTCCACCTTCAGGTTCGGCCGGCCCAGCGCGGGCTTGAGGAAGCCTCGCGCCGCGCTCCAGCGTCGGCCGCGCCGCTGGTTGACCTGGAAATAGGACGAACCGGAATTGTCGCCGGTATTGAAGTCGTCGACCTTGGCGATCCCGGCCTGTTCGGCGGCGTCGCGGATGCGGTCGAGGACCGGCCAGTGGATCCGCGGATGTTCGACCCGCCATTCGCCGCCCGAGCGATGCAGCGCGTTCGGTGGGTTCTCGTGGTCCTCGTGCTTGAGGAAGAACGGCAGCACGTCGTCCCAGCCCCAGCCCGTCAGGCCTTGCTGGCGCCAATTGTCGTAGTCCCGCGCCTGGCCGCGCATATAGATCATGGCGTTGATCGCAGAGGAGCCGCCGAGCACCTTGCCGCGCGGATAGGCAAGCCGGCGCCCGTTGAGGCCTGATTCGGCGGCGGTCATGAACATCCAGTCCGAGCGTGGATTGCCGATGGCGAAGAGATAGCCGACCGGTATGTGGAACCAGATCCAATTGTCCTTGCCGCCGCCTTCCAGCAACAGGACCCGATTGCGCGGATCGGCCGAGAGCCGGTTGGCGAGCACGCAGCCGGCCGAGCCCGCCCCGGCAATGATGTAGTCGAATTCTTCGCCTGCCGCGGTTCCCGCCAAGATGCTCTCCTCCTCGGATGCCGCCGCTTCTACGCGTCGGCCTCGGTCGAGCGCACCATATGCACCGGAGGGCGGTTGTGTGAAGTGGCTGATCCTCTCGGGGAGCCGCATCGAGGCCTGACGGAAACGCCGATCAGCGATCGCATATTGCCGGCGGGTCGCTTTCGAAGAAATCTACACCAGGATCTGGGCCGAGCTTCTGAGACAGCTGGAAGGTCGTCGTTCGAAATCGGGCGGCGACCGTTCTGGGTGTTGGCCAGAACGTCGGAGTGGACCGGGCGTGACGCGCCCGGTCGCGGAGAAGATCAGGCTCTGGCGGCCGGCCTGCCGGCAGGGGCCTTGCGCTTCGGTGCCGGCAGAAGGCCCTCGCGCTGGGCCTGCTTGCGCGCCAGTTTTCTGGCACGGCGCACGGCTTCCGATTTCTCGCGGGCGCGCTTCTCGGAAGGCTTCTCATAGGCGCGGCGCGCCTTCATCTCCCGGAAAACACCTTCCCGCTGCATCTTCTTCTTGAGAACGCGAAGCGCTTGGTCGACATTGTTGTCTCTTACGAGAACTTGCATTTTTTCTCCTGTCGTTATCGCTTTGCGCCGCCATCGGCGGCATTCGATCGCCGCAAAAAACGGCGGTTGCGACGCCTGTCGCTTTCAAATCAATCGAAAAATTTGGGTAAGGTGGATGTCTCTCACGAAGGGAGAGCCAAATCAGCCAAATGTACGATCGCGCTTGCGTTACCAGACAAATGCGTCCCAATTGAGGCCTAGCAATGCTGAAAAGATTCCAGGAGCCGCTGCCGCTGTGGATGGCAGAATGTGTCGCTGTTTTCAGGCTTTTGGCTCCATAGGGAGGGCCTCGGTTAAATCCATTTGCGCGATCTGCGATCGCAATCTGCCGAGGGCTTGTCGATGCCGGGCGCATTCTTCTCGGCGGGAGGCTTCCTCGATGCCACCGCGGTCCGAAATGGTGCTACCGGGCCGGGACCCGCATTGCACCCTGGCTGTCCGGTCGTGCATGCTACGTCCCTGAGCATTGTTCCGGATCGTCAGTCGCAACATGTCGGAAGCCACTTTTCGCCTGAAGAGCCTCCATGTCTACCCGCTGAAGTCGGGGGCCGGGCTCGCTGTCGAAACGGCTCGGCTGGAGCCCGAAGGCCTGGCCGGCGACCGGCGCATGATGGTCGTCGATGCCAGCGGTACCTGCCTCACCGCGCGCGCGGCGCCAAGGCTCATGCAGGTCCGCGCGCATCGCGACGGCGACGAGGTCGTGCTCGCGGCCCCCGGCATGGCTGCCCTGGTCTTCGCTCGGAGCGACCTCGAGCGGACGAACAACGTCACTATCTGGGGCGATCACGTGGTTGCGCTGGACGCGGGCGACGCGGTCGCCGCATGGCTGTCCGCGTTCCTGGACCGGCCATGCCGTCTCGTGGTGAAGGGGCGCGAGACGCATCGGCCGCTCGGCCTGGCGCCCGGTGGGACGGTCAGCTTCGCCGATACAGCTCCGTTGCTTATGACCAATGTCGCTTCGCTCGCCGATCTCAACCGGTTCCTCGACGACGAGGTCGAGATGGCGCGGTTCCGGCCGAATGTCGTCGTCTCAGGCCCGCAGGCGTATGACGAGGACGGCTGGGGACAGGTGCGCATCGGAGAGGTCGAATTCGAGGTTGCGGGAGGGTGCGATCGCTGCGTGATGACAACGCTCGATCCGCGCAGCGGCGAGGCACGGCCCGACCACGAACCGCTTGCCACGCTCGGCCGTCAGCGACGAGGCCCGGATGGCAAGGCTTATTTCGGCCAGTATTTGATTCCCCGCACGCTGGGCCGGCTCGTAGTGGGCGACGCCATCGAAGTCCTGTCGCGCAAGCCGGCCATGTCAGTCGCCCCCGGCACGGCCTCGCCCGTGACGCGTCTTCCCTCGACGGCAGGTTCAGCCGCCCAAGGCGGAAGCCGCGAGCGGCAACTCCGCTGCGTGGCAGTCATCGACGAGACGCATGATTTCCGTACCTTTCGTTTCGCTGTGGAGCCGTTCGTCGATTACAAGCCCGGTCAGTTCATCACGTTGCTTCTCGATATCGACGGCCGCGTCGTGCGCCGCAATTACACGATCTCGTCGTCTCCTTCACGTCCGCACCATGTCTCCGTGACGGTGAAGCGACTCCGAGGCGGGCATGTGTCGAACTGGCTGCACGATACGCTGAAGGTGGGCGACACCATCCGCTCCCTCGGAACCAACGGGCGGTTCCATCTTGCCGCGGCCCGAGGAGCCGATCGTCTGCTGATGCTGTCGGCCGGCAGCGGGATCACGCCGATGATGTCGATGCTTCGTTTCGTGGCCGACACCGACCTGCCAGTGGATATCGTCTTCCATCACAGCGTGCGTACCGAGCGCGATGTTTCCTTCATCGAGGAGTTGCGGCTTCTGCGTCGGCAGATGGGGTCCCGGCTGCAGATGTCCTGGAACCTTACGGGATGCGACGCGAAGGCTGCTGCGGCTTTCGCGTCCGCCACCACCGGAGACGATGCGCCCAGGGTTTTCACGGGAAGGCTCGACGCCGACATGTTGCGGATCGCCTGCCCGGATCTTGCTGATCGCGCGGTGTTTTGCTGCGGGCCGGACGGCTTTCGCGGCAAGGCGCGGGAGATTTTGGAGGCGTGGCAGCCCGCGCCGAAGCACGCCTTTCTCGAAGAGACTTTCGGACCAGACCGGTCGGCCGAGCCCTTGCCGGAAATCGGCGCCTACAGCGTAATCTTTCGCAAGAGCAACAAGCAGGTTTCCGGCGAAGGCACGGTGACGGTTCTGGAGCTTGCGCGCCAGGTGGGCCTCGCGCTGCCGGCCGATTGCGAGGCGGGCATCTGCGGCACCTGCCGGTGCAGGCTGGTTTCGGGCGATTGGCGCATCGCTTCGAACTCCGCCGATCGCGGCCGGACAGTGCTGTCGGAGGAGGAAGAACGGGAGGGCTATATCCTCGCTTGTTCCACCAACCCCATCGGCGATGTCGTCGTCGATTTGTAGTCCGAGCCATTCTCGTTCCATCAGAAGCAGGAAGCCGACAATGATCAATGCCATTTCCATGCGTGCTGAAATCAACCTGGCGAACTGGCGGACGCGACCCTATTCCGGCTGGTCGTTCCAGAACGCGAGGGAACTCGTGCCTTCCGCCGTGATCCCGGGCAAGCGCATTGCCGAGGAGCCGGCACCAGGGCTTGGCGCGCTTGGCGATCTGGTCGTCCACGACAATGCCGGGAAGGTGCGCAAGCTCACGGAATTCCTGGCCGAGAACAGCACCGATGCTTTTGTGGTGATGCGGAGCGGCAAGATCGTGGGAGAATGGTTCGGCGCGGAATGCGACCCGGCAAAGCCCCATATGGTCTTCTCGATCTCCAAATCCATGACCGGCCTCCTCGCCGGCATCCTGGTCGGCCAGGGCGCGCTGTCGCTCGACGATGTCGCGGCGAAATACGTGCCCGAAGCGGCGGCCTCGGCTTACGGCGACGCGTCGATCCGCGACCTGCTCAACATGCAGGTCAGCCTCGACTTCGAGGAATCCTATCTGGACAAGACCGGCGCGTTCGACCGTTACCGGCGCGCCATGTTGTGGAATCCGGAACGGGCAGACGAGCCGACTCCGGACCTCAAGACCTTCCTCTGCAACCTGCCCAAAGCGTCGCATCCTCATGGCACGAGGCATGCGTACCGCTCGCCCAATGTCGACATGGCGGCACTGGTGCTGGAACGCGCGGCCGGCGAACGTTACGCCGATCTGATGAGCCGGCTGCTCTGGATTCCGATGGGCGCCCACAGCGATGCCGAGATCACCGTCGATCGGATGGGCAATCCGCGTGCCTCGGGCGGCATCTCCATGACCGCGCGCGACCTGGCCCGGGTCGGGGAACTGGTACGCACCGGCGGCAACGGCATCGTGCCGTCTGACTGGATCACCGACATCTGGTCCGGTGGCGACCGCGAGATCTGGGCGGCGGGCGACCAGGGCTATGCCTATCCGGGCGGCAGCTATCGCTACTACTGGTATGATACGGGCACGGGTGCGCTGGCCGGCCTCGGCATTCACGGGCAGTGGCTGTGGATCGACCCCGCCACCGAGACGGTAATTGTCCGGCAATCGTCGGAGAACGACCCGATCAACGACGAGATGGATCAGACCGTCATCAAGGTCATGAAGGCGGTCGCGGCCTTTTCATGACGTCGCGCCTGCGGCCAAGCCTTCGCTTTCTTTCCCCGGGGCGAAGGCTTCGATCATGCTCTACCGCGTTTTCCTGGAATGCGCGTGCTGCATGAGATGCGAGGCGCCGTCGCGTATGTCGCGAACGATGGCGGCTCGCGCCTTCGGGCCGAACGGTTGCAGGCTCGACGAGATCCATTTGCCGCCTTTGCACCCAGAAATGAGGCAAGGTTATTGACTTGTTCTCCGTTCCCAGGACATCCGGCCCCCACAGCCGAAAGGACCGTCGATGCGGCGAAAGCTGAAACCTGTTTTGCTACTGGCGCTCGCCTTTGGGCTTTTCGTCTATTTCGCCAATTCCAACCTCTTCGTGGCAGGCGAGCATGGCGACCCAATACTGCTCGCTCATCGCGGCGTGGCCCAGCGGTTCGATGCCGCGTCGATGGACGGCGAGGCGTGTTCGGCCTCCCGCATCGCGCCGCCCACCCATGACTATCTCGAGAACACGATCCGCTCGATGCGCGCTGCCTTCGCGGCCGGCGCCGACCTCGTCGAATTCGATGTCCATCCGACAACCGACGGGCAATTCGCGGTCTTCCACGACTGGACGCTGGACTGCCGCACGGATGGTCATGGCGTCACGCGCGAGCACAGCATGACGGATCTCCGGGCGCTCGACATCGGGTACGGCTATACGGCGGATGGCGGCAAGACGTTTCCATTCCGCGAAAAGGGGCGCGGCCTGATGCCGACCCTGGACGAGGTGCTCGCGACCTTCCCCGACCGTCGTTTCCTGATCAACGTGAAAAGCAACGACGCGAACGAAGGAACGAAGCTTGCTGCCGTGCTTGCGCGGTTCCCGCCCGAGCGACGCGTGCTTCTCGTGCCCTACGGCGGAGATCGCCCGATCGATGAAATCCGACGCCTGCTGCCCGATATGAAGATCGTCTCGCGCGGCTCACTCAAGGCGTGCCTGCTTCGGTATGTCGGCTATGGCTGGACGGGCCTCGTCCCGAAAGCTTGCAGGAACCTCGTATTGCTGGTTCCGACGAATGTCGCGCCCTGGCTTTGGGGATGGCCGGATCGGTTCCTGGCCCGCATGAGATCTGCCGATAGCGAAGTGTTCGTTGTCGCGCCGTGGAGCGGCGGCGCAACGGCCGGCATCGACACCCCGGAGGAATTGGGGAGCTTGCCAGAAGGTTACTCGGGAGGCATCTGGACGAACGCGATCGAGGTAATCGGTCCGATGGTGAAGGATGAGGTCGGCGGGTAAATCTTGCCCAAATGAACTTCAGCAGGCGTTAATTCTGGGCTTGGAAGGCGACCTGGGTGGCGATGATCGCGGCCAGCAGATCGTGCAAGGCGTCGCGGTAGCCGTTGCGGGCGGAGGGATTGTCCTCGTCCGAGGTCATGACGACGGTGAGGCCGATCGCCGGTGCGATATAGAGCATCTGTCCGCCGTAGCCCCAGGCATATTTCACGTCCTGTCCTGCGATATTGCGCAGGAACCAGCCATAACCGTAGCCGTCGCCATTGAACTGGGACGTCGTCCGCTGCTGCCAGGACGCGGCGATCCATTCGGGCGAAAGCAGTTGCTTGCCATCCGGCATCCTGCCGTTGTTGCGGTAGAGCTCGCCGAAAGCCAGCAGGGATCTGGCGCTCATCGCCATCTGGTTTCCGCCGAGATAGATGCCCTGTGGGTCCCGCTCCCAGCCGCCGATGGCGAAATTGGGCAGAGGGCCCAGCCATTCCCGTGCAAGCTCACGGGTCGAGCGGCCGCTGCGCCGCGTCAGGATCGCCGACAGGAGGTGTGTCGAGCCGGTGGAGTAGAGCATCCGACCGCCGGGTTCGTCGACGAAGGGCTGGGCGAGGGCGGCACGCACCCAATTGTTGCTTGCCACCCACCGACCATAATTCGGCCCGGAGGTGCGATCGAGCCCGGCCTGCATGGAGAGCAGGTTTCCGATGGTGATGTCCTGGAGCCGGGGATCGGCCTCGGGAGGGAGATCGGCCCGAAGCAGCGGCGCGATCCTCTGGTCCGGTCCCTCGAGCAGCCCCTTCTCGATGGCGATCCCGACCAGCGCTGACATCACCGTCTTCGATGCGGACTTGATGTTGGTCGGCGTCGTCACCTTGTTGTCGCGATAACCTCGCTCGGCAAGCACGACGCCGTCGCGGGCAACCAGCACAGTTTTCAGCGCGCCGAGCTCCCCTGCTCTGTCGAGAACTTGCGGCAATGTCGGTTGCGGCGCCGCGGGCGGGGCGGTGATGTCCTGGGCACGTGCCGCGAGCGGCAGCACAAAGAGCGATATCAGGGAAAGAAAGATACGTCGGTTCATGATGCCGAGCTAACGCATCGACGCGGCAGAATCGTGAATCGTCTGCCGAACCGGAAGCAACTCACGGTGATTTGACCCATTTCCACACAATCGCTGCCGATGGATGACGGCGGCGACGGATTGTGACATCCATGGCGGCCGGTCGCCGGGGAGAGCCTGATGTCTATTCCGATCAACCTCTGCAACGAAGTGATCCGCGAACTGGATTTCCGCGCCCAATGCGCTTTCACGCGCGCGGTCGGTTATGACGGGCTGGAGATCGCGCCCTTCACTCTGGGAGCCTCACCTCATGATTTGCCGAAATCCGTGATTCGCGAAACCCGAGCCACGGCGGAGGGCGAGGGCATGGCAATCGCGGGCTTGCATTGGCTGCTTGCAGCGCCGGATGGCCTTTCGATCACCAGCGCCGACGATGCGGTCTGGCGCCGCACGGTCGATGTCGGGCGCCGACTTGTAGTCCTCTGCGCCGAGCTCGGCGGGCGCTATCTCGTCCACGGCTCGCCGGGACAGCGCCGGCTCGAAGCTGGATGCGAGACCGAAGGACGCGACCGTGCCGTCGCCTACTTCGCGGCTGTGGCCGCCGAGGCGGAGAAGGCAGGAGTGGCCTATCTCATCGAGCCGCTGGCCAGGCAGGACACAGCCTTCATCAACTCCGTGGACGAAGCGCTCGATATCGTCCAAGGGGTCGGCTCGCCGGCGCTGGGAGCGATGATCGATTGTTACGCGACGGCTGCGGATGGCGGGGACATCGCGGCGCTCTTGAGGCAATGGCTGCCGCACAATGCAGTGGGTCATGTCCACTTCAACGATTCCAATCGGCGCGGCCCCGGCGAGGGGAATCTCGCCTTTGCGCCCATCGTCCACGCGCTCCGGGAATTCGGCTATCGCGGCGCGATCGGCATCGAGCCTTTCGTGTACGAACCCGACGGCATGGCTTGCGCTGCCCGTGCGATCGGTTATGTCCGGGGGCTCATGGAGGGGCATGGAGCGCATTAGGATAAGATGTCGACGACAAGAGAGCCGATCGCGGCCAAGCGACCACGCAACCCGGAAGCCACCAAGGCCTCCATCCTGGCGGCCGCGCGTGCCGAATTCGCCGAACGCGGACTCGATGGCGGGCGCGTCGACAGCATCGCCAGGCGGGCCGGCGCCAACAAGCAGCTCGTCTATTATTATTTCGGGAGCAAGGACGAGATATACAGGGCGGCGCTCGAAGCTTCCTATGCCGATATCCGCAGCCTCGAACGTGAGCTCGACCTGGCCGCCCTGCCGCCGCGCGAGGCGATGATAAGGCTGATCGACTTCTCGCTCGACTACCTTGCCCAGCACCGCGAATTCATCCGGATGCTCGCCGACGAGAATGCCCATGGCGCCCGCCATGTGCGGAACTCGGATGCTGCCCGTCAGACCAATTCGCCGCTGCTCGAGATGATCGCCGAGACGCTGAGGCGCGGCGAGAAGGAAGGCATCTTCCGGACGGGCGTCGACCCGCTCGAGCTCTATGTCTCGATCGCCGGCATGACCTTCTTCTACTTCGCCAATGGTCTCACCATGTCGGCCATTTTCGGCCGCGACCTCACGCAGCCCGAGGCGATCTCCTCCTATCGAGACCACATCGTCAGCTTCACCCTCGCCGGCCTGCGCCCATAAGCTATCAACCATACGGTTGAAACTTTCCCGATTCTGCCGTTAATTCACCGCCCGAAAGATAGAGCGGGGGATGCAGGCATGATTCCAAGCATCGTGACGGACGAACTATCCGGCGATCCGGAAACGGCGTTCGAACTCGGTCTCGAATGGGGTGTCGACCGCTTCGAATTGCGCGGCATCCATGACGGGCGCGTGCCCCGTCTCGATCGGCACGCCCGGCAGCGCCTGCTGCGCGCCGTGCGTGGCTTCGGTGTGACGATCACGGCTATCTCGCCGGGCCTCTTCAAATGTCCTTTTCCCGCCGGGGAGCCGGCGCGCTCCAATCTCGGCTGGATGGACAAAGGCTTCTTCCAGAACTGGGAGGAGGCGCGATCGCTGGTCGAGGACCACAGGCGCAACCTGCTGCCTGCGTCGATCGATTTCGCCAGGGAGGTGGGCGCGAAATTCATCATCGCCTTCAGTTTCAGCCGCAACGGCGCGGCTAGCGGTGAGGCTCCCGCCGGTGTGATCGAGCTGCTGTCCGAGGCAGCGGCAGCGGCTGATGCTGCCGGGCTGGAACTGCTGGTCGAGACCGAAGAAGGCCATTGGGCGGATACTGGCGCGAGATCGGCTGCCTTGGTGGAGCGCGCCGCCAAGCCGAGCCTCGCCATCAATTGGGATCCGGCCAACGCTCTCATCGATGGCGACGTTCCCTATCCTCAGGGGTATGCGGCCCTCAAGCATCTCGTCCGCAATGTCCATTTCAAGGATGCCCGGGTCTATCCCGACGGATCCTGGGAACTGCTCGCGCAGGGCGATGTGGATTGGGCCGGCCAGATCGCCGCGCTCGCGGCAGACGGCTACGAGGGTGCGATTGCCGTGGAGCCGCACCTGTCGCCTTCAGTCGCCTCGACGCGCAATGCGCTGGCTCGCCTGCGGTCGCTGATCGAAGACGCGAAAGCACGTCCGTCGACGGTCGGGAAAAAATCTTGAACAGGTTTCAACCAAATGGTTGAAACCTCGCGAGAGTCGCGATAGCGTCGGATCGACAAGGCAAGCAGGGGAGTGGGGCGATGCAGCCAGCCGCGGTCAAGGCGCCGGTGGTGGACGAGGGAAGCAAAGGGCGGTCCGCCCTGCCCCAGCGTTTCGACAGCATCGAGCAGCTCGATGATTTCCTGACGCGGCCGAGCGACGCTCTCGTTGAAGACCTCGAGAGGCTTGACGGCGACATCATGCTTCTGGGCGTCGGCGGCAAGATGGGCCCCACACTGGCGAAGCTTGCCCGCAATGCCGCGCCTTCCAAGCGTATCATCGGCGTCGCCCGGTTCAGCGAGGCAGGCCTGCGCGAGCGTCTCGAGGGCTGGGGCGTCGAGACGATCTCCGCCGACCTGCTCGACGAGGCGCAGGTGAGCTCGCTGCCCAAGGTGAAGAACGTCGTCTATATGGCCGGCCGCAAGTTCGGCTCGAGCGACAACCAGGCGCTGACTTGGGCCATGAACGTACACAGCCCGGCGATCGTCGCTTCCGCTTTTCGGGAGTCGCGCATCGTCGCTTTCTCCACGGGCAACATTTATCCGTTGGTCGACGTCATGCACCAGGGCGCGCTGGAAACCACGCCGCCCGGACCGCGCGGTGAATATGCTCAGTCCTGTCTCGGTCGGGAGCGGATGTTCGAATATTTCTCGGACAAGTACGGAACGCCCGGGCGTCTTTTCCGGCTGAACTACGCGATCGACCTGCGCTACGGCGTACTCCACGACCTGGCGAGCCGCGTCAAGGCCGGCACGCCGATCGATCTTTCGCTGATGGGTAACGTCAACGTCATATGGCAGGGCGACGCCAATGCCCAGGCGCTACGCTGCCTGCTCCATTGCACGACGCCGACCTCGCCCATCAACATCAGCGGGCCGGAGACGCTCTCGGTCCGCTGGCTGGCCGAGGAGCTCGGCGCCCGCATGGACGTCAAGCCCAATCTCGTCGGTGCGGAATCGCAGACCGCCTGGCTCACCAACACCGCGGAAGCGGCCAAGCTCTTCGGCTATCCCGAGGTGCCGCTCGGTGCCATGCTCGACTGGGTCGCGGATTGGGTGGCGCGCGATCAGCTCAGCTTCAACAAGCCGACGAAATACGAAGTCCGCGATGGCGGCTTCTGAGATTGGAACGATGACCGCCGACTCCCGATCCCCAGCGCTCGCCCTTCTCAAGCAAGGCACCGTGATCCCGGCTCATCCGCTGGCGCTCGATGCCTCGCGCCGGCTCGACCGCCGCCGCCAGAGGGCGCTGGCACGTTACTACATCGATGCCGGCGCGGGCGGTCTTGCCGTCGGCGTCCACACCACCCAGTTCGCCATCCGTGAAGCCGGCCTCTATGAGGAGGTCCTGTCGCTGGCCACCGAGACGGCGGCGAGCTGGACGGATCGCCGGCTTGCCATGGTCGCGGGGCTCGCCGGGCCGACGAAGCAGGCGGTCGCGGAGGCGAAGACGGCCGTGCGGCTCGGTTACGATGCCGGCCTGCTCAGCCTCGCAGCGCTGAAGGGCAGCGATCACGACGCGCTGATAGAGCATTGCGAGGCGGTGGCGCGCGAGATCCCGCTTGTCGGCTTCTATCTGCAGCCGGCCGTCGGCGGGCTTGACCTCGACGCGCGCTTCTGGGCGCGTTTTGCAGCGATCGACAATGTCGTCGCCATAAAGGTCGCGCCGTTCAATCGTTATCGCACCATCGAAGTCATCCGCGGGGTGGTCGAGGCCGGCGCGGATCGCCGCGTCTCGCTCTACACCGGCAATGACGACCACATCGTTCTCGACCTCGTGACGCCTTTCACCGTCATGCGCGAGGGCAAACCGGTGACCGTCCGCTTCGTCGGCGGGCTGCTCGGCCACTGGTCCGTATGGACCAAGGGGGCGGTGGAGATTTTCGAGCGCTGCCGCCGGGCGGCCGCATCCGAGGCGGTTTCCGCAGAGCTGCTGGCGCTGGACAGCCGGGTCACCGATTGCAACAGCGCCTTCTTCGACGTCGCCAACAATTTCCATGGCTGCATCGCCGGCTGCCACGAAGTGCTGCGCCGGCAAGGCCTGCTCGAAGGGATCTGGTGCCTCGATCCGAACGAGGGACTGAGCCCAGGCCAGAAGGAAGAGATCGACCGTGTGTTGGAGCTGCATGCCGATCTCGCCGACGACGCTTTCGTGGCGGCCAATCTGGAGCGCTGGCTGGGATAGGGCAGTCATGAACAAGCTTTCCGGCAAGATCCTCGAACTTATTCCGGCCACGCTCATGTTCGTGGCCGTTATCGTGCTCTGGCAGCTCGCCGTTTCGGTCTTCGGCGTGCGCGAATATCTGCTGCCGAGCCCCGGCTCGGTTGTCGCCTCGATGTTCGGCGGCGGCATCGATTGGGTCGGCCACATCTGGGTCACGGCCGTGGCGATCTTCGGCGCCTTCCTGCTTGCGACGGTGGCCGGCGTGCTGCTCGGCACGATGATCGCATGGTCGAACACCATGGCCCGAGCGCTGATGCCGTTCCTGGTCTTCGTGAACACGCTGCCGAAAGTGGCGGTGGCACCGCTTTTCCTGCTCTGGCTAGGCTACGGCATCCTGCCCAATATGCTGATCGGCGCCTTGATCGGCTTCTTCCCGGTCGTCATCAACACCGCAGTGGGATTGAGCCAGATCGACAACGACATGCTGGATCTCGGCCGCGTCTTCAGCGCGCCGAAATGGAAGATCTTTGCCAAGATCCGCATCCCCAACGCCTATCCCTACATTCTGAGCGCCTTGAAGGTGACCGCCACCTCGGCGGTGGTCGGCGCGATCGTTGGCGAGTTCGTCGCCTCGCAGCGCGGCCTCGGCTACGTGATCATCACCAGCCAGAGCAGCATGAACACGCCGCTCGCCTTTGCCGCGCTCGTCTGGATCTCGGTGCTCGGATTGCTCCTTTTCGGCGCTGTCGCCCTCATGTCGCGCGTGCTGGCACCGTGGGCCGAAGGTCAGGAAAGATAATAAACGACGACAATGGGAGATTTGGAATGATCAGGAAGCTTATCTCGACGGCGGCATTGCTCGCAGCTCTCGCGCTGCCCGGCGCGGCGAACGCGCAAGAGAAATTCACCTTCGCTCTCAACTGGTTTCCGGTGGGCGATCATGCCGCCTACTGGGTCGCGCTGGAGAAAGGCTACTTTGCCGAGAAGGGCCTGGACGTAACCCTGGAGAACTCGAAAGGGTCGGGCGATTCCATCGCCAAAGTCGACAGCGGTCGTGCCGATGCGGGCCTGGCCGACGCCGCCGTCATTATCGGCTCACGCGCTCGTGGCACCACGGTCAAGATAGTCGGCATGATCTTCGACAAGACGCCGATGAACGTCTTCTCCCCCAAGGACGCGCCGATCACCGAGCCCAAGCAGCTCAAGGGCAAGACCATCGCAGCCCCGCCCGGAGACAGCCAGCGCCAGATGTGGCCGGCTTTCGCCAAGGCCAACGGCATCGATGAAAGCAAGGTCACCTGGATCAATATCGAGCCGACCGCCAAGGTCGCAGCCCTCGCCGAAAAGCGTGCCGATGCCGTCTCCGACTACACGACCGGTCAACCGCTCTTCGAAAAGCCCATGGGCAAGGGCAATGTTGTGGCTCTGCCCTGGTCGCAGCACGGCTTCGACATGTATTCCATGTCGATCATGGCGAGCGAGAAGACCATGACGGAGCGCCCGGAAGTGCTGAAAGCCTTCCTCGAAGCTGCCTACAAAGGCTGGCAGGATGTGATGAAGGATCCGCAGGCTGCGCTCGCCATCTTCAAGAAGCGCGTGCCGGAGATCGACGAGACGCTTATCGGCGAGAACATGCTGCTCGGCCTCGACCTGATGGCGACCCAGCGCTACAAGGATCACGGCATCGGCTGGATGGAAGAAGCTAAGATGTGCGACTCGGTCGAACTTGTGAACACCTATATGGAGCTTCCCTCCAAGGTGGCTTGCGCGGATGTCTTCACCAACGAGTTCCTGACCAAGGTCGACATGCCGCTCGACGTGAAGTGAGCGACTGGAGCAATTTCGGGAAGGAGGACCCGGTTTTCCGTCCGGAATTGCGCAAGAAGGAGCAGTTCCAGGAAAAGTGGGAACCGGTTTTCCGTCCGGAACTGCGCAAGAAGGAGCAGTTCCAGGAAAAGTGGGAACCGGTTTTCCGTCCGGAACTGCGCAAGAAGGAGCAGTTCCAGGAAAAGTGGGAACCGGTTTTCCGTCCGGAACTGCGCAAGAAAAGAGAAAGAGCATTTCCGTGAGTCGAAGAAGAGCGGAAATGCTCTAGAAGCGGGCTGATGAGCGTGGCCAAGACATCGATAGACCTCGATCGCGTCGGCATGATCTACGACACGGGCAGCGGCCCGGTCGAAGCGCTGCGCGATATCTCCCTGTCGGTCAGGCAGGGAGAGTTCATCTCGCTTGTCGGCCCGAGCGGCTGCGGAAAGTCGACGCTGCTGCGTATGATCGCCGGCTTGCGCCCGGTGAGCAGCGGCACCGTGCTGGTCGATGGCGTGCCGGTCACCAAGCCGATCCCGCAGGTCGGCATGGTATTCCAGGCGGCCGTGCTGCTGCGCTGGCGCACGATCCTCGACAATGTGATGCTGCCGGCCGAGCTGGCCGGCCTCAACCCCAGGCACTATCGCGAACGAGCGTTGGAACTGCTGCGGCTGACCGGCCTTTTCGAATTCGCCGACAAGCTGCCCAGCGAACTCTCGGGCGGCATGCAGCAGCGCGCCTCGCTGTGCAGGGCGCTGCTCCTCGACCCGCCCTTGTTGCTGATGGACGAACCCTTCGGCGCGCTCGACGCCATGACGCGCGACGAGATGAATCTCGAACTGCTGCGCATATGGGGTGAGGCCGGCGGGGTCGGCGGCGAGAAGAAGACCATCCTCTTCGTCACCCATTCCATCCCCGAAGCGGTCTTCCTCGCCGACCGCGTGGTGATCATGTCGCCTCGCCCCGGCCGGGTCGCGCGTATCCTCGACATCGACCTGCCGCGCCCGCGCAGTGTCGAGACGAGAGCGACGGCCGAATTCGGCCAATACTCGCTGGAGATCTACGACGTGCTCACCGGGCGGAATTCCATCGGTGCCGACGCGTCCAGGATGGTGCCGGCTTGACTGCTCCGCGCCTCACGGTCGTCGAGATCACCAGACGCGAGCGTCCATACAAATTGCGCATGCCTTTCCGCTTCGGCGTGATGACGGCGACTCACGGCCGTCAGGCCGTTATCGCTGTGCGGATCCGCCTGGGCGATGGGCGGGAAGGGCTCGGCTACGCCGCCGAGGCGCTCGGCGCCAAATGGTTCGACAAGAACCCGGCGCTCAGCGACGACGACAATCACCATCAGCTCCGCAAGGCGATCGAGCTGGCGGGAGAAGCCTATCTTTCGGCCGAGCCCTCGACCGCCTTCGGGCTTTTTGCCGACAATTACCGCAGCCATCTCCACATCTGTGCGGCAATCGACCTCAATCCGCTGGTCGCGAGCTATGGCCCCGCGCTTATCGACCGCGCGGTGTTCGACGCGCTCTGCCGCATCCACGGGGCCAGCTTCTATCAGGCGACAAGGAGCAATCTCGCCGGCATAGACAGTCATCCGGTCGCACCGGAACTGGAAGGCGTCGACATCGGCGCCCTGCTGCGCAGCCTCAACCCGGCTTCGACAATCGACGTGCGCCACACGGTCGGCCTTCTCGACCCTATAACGCGCGCCGACCAGACGGAGCGCATTGGAGACGGACTTCCCGAGACGCTGGAAGAAGTGATCGCGACCTATGGCAACCGCTATTTCAAGATCAAGGTCGGCGGCGACGACGCGGCGGATCTGGAAAGGCTTGAACGCATCGCCTCCGTGCTCGACCGTTCGCCCGAACCTTATTTCCTGACTCTCGACGGAAACGAACAATATGAGAGCGCCGAGAGCGCGCTGGCGCTTCTCCGGCGCATCGACGAGAGCGAGGGCCTTCGGCGGCTGAGAGCCTCGATGCTCTATCTGGAGCAACCCATCAAGCGCGCCGTCGCCCTGTCGCAGCCGGTCGAGACGCTGGCCGCGCTCACGCCCGTCATCATCGACGAGTCCGACGGCGAGCTCTCCTCTTTCCCCCGGGCGCGCGCTCTCGGCTATCGCGGTGTCTCTTCCAAGGCGTGCAAGGGCTTCTACAAGTCGCTCATCAATCTCGTCCGCTGCCGCGTCTGGAATGCGGAGGGGCCCGACCGTCACTTCCTGTCCGCGGAAGATCTGACCTGCGAGCCCGGCGTCGCGCTCCAGCAGGACCTCGCGCTGGTCAATATGCTCGGCCTCACCCATGTCGAGCGCAACGCGCATCATTTCATCGACGGCTTCGACGGCCGGCCCGAGGCCGAGGCGATGGCCTGGCGGCAGGCTCACGCCGACCTCTACGCGCTTCAGGGCGGGCGGGTGCGGCTCGCCATCACCGACGGTCGGCTTGGCATCGGATCCCTGGATACGCCCGGCTTCGGCAGCGGCGCCGTGCCCGATCTCGAAGCCACCGAGCCGATGCCGGTTGCGCGTTGGCCGCTTGGGAATGCGGCATGATCGGTGACTATGCCGGCTATGACGCGCTAGGTCTGGCGGAACTGGTTCGCACGCGACAGGTCTCGGCTGCCGAACTTCTGGAAACCGTGCTCGATCGAGCCGCTGCGGTCAATCCGCGCCTCAACGCCATCGTCACGCCGCTTTACGAACAGGCCCGCGAGGCCGTAGCGGCCGGCTTGCCGGAAGGGCCTTTCGCCGGCGTTCCCTATGTCTTCAAGGAACTTGTCGTCTCGGTGAAAGGCGCGCCGACCACTTCGGCTTCGCGTCTCTTCGCCGACAACATGCCTGTCGCGGACAGCGAAATCGTGCGCCGCTGCAGACAGGCGGGGCTCGTCGTGATCGGCAAGACGAACTCGTCTGAATTCGGGCTCTCGGCCGCGACCGAGCCGGCGCTTTTCGGGGCGACGCGCAATCCCTGGGATTTGAGCCTGTCGCCGGGCGGGTCGAGCGGCGGTTCGGCCGCCGCGGTGGCGGCAGGCTTGCTGCCCATGGGCCATGCCAGCGACGGCGGCGGCTCCATCCGTATTCCCGCGGCATGCTGCGGGTTGTTCGGCCTCAAGCCCACGCGGGCTCGCATCACCGCCGGGCCGGAGGGCGGGGAGGGGTTGGCCGGTCTCGCCAATCAGCATGCGGTGACATGGAGCGTGCGCGACAGCGCGGCCCTGCTCGACGCCACGGCAGGCCGCTTGCCAGGCGACCCCTATTTCGCCTCGCCGCCACAACGCTCCTACCAGGAGGAGGCTGGACGCGACCCCGGCAGGTTGCGTATCGCCTATTCCGCGAAGTCCCTTCATGGCGCGCCGGTCGATTCCGAGATTGTCGCGGCGACCGAGGATGCGGCCCGGCTCTGCTCTGCGCTGGGCCATGAGGTGAGTGAAGCTTCGCCGGCTTTCGACTTCGAAGCCGTGCGCGAGGGCTTCGCTGCCGTTTTCGCCGCGAATTGCATGGCAAGTATCGCGCGGGCGACAGGTGGGCGGCTCCCGCCGGAGGGGTCGGTGGAGCCGCTCACCCGGGCCATCGCGGAGCGTGGGCTCGCCATGCCGGCGGCGGACTACATCAGGCATCTTCAGGTGTTGCACCGCGAGAGCCGCGCCATCGCGCGCTTCTACCAGCAATATGACGTCTGGCTCACCCCGACACTGGCGATGCCGCCTCGGCCGACCGGTTATTTCGACGTCAATGACACCGATGTGGATCGCTGGCTGGAAAGGCTGCTCGCCTTCACGCCCTTTGCCTTTCTCGCCAATATTACTGGCCAGCCGGCCATGTCCGTGCCCCTCGGCGAAAGCCAGATCGGCCTGCCGATCGGCTGCCATTTCACGGCGCGCTACGGCGAAGAAGGCTTGCTTTTCCAGCTTGCCGGGCAGTTCGAACGCGCGCGGCCCTGGACGATGAGGCGGCCCAACTTTCCATGCGGTCTGGCAACGGACTGATCGATCGCGTAGCGTTCCGCGTTCGCCGCTCCGCTAAATTAAAGACGGAGCTTTCGCGGTCGCCACGCCGACGTCAGAACGAGGCCTTTTGCTGAACTTGACGCACACAACTTGCGCCATGCCAGCGCAAGGCGCGCCCGGAGCCGCTGCTCACACCTTCAACTCAGTGCTGTCGATGGGCAGCCTTCGCAGACGCGTGCCTGTTGCCGCAAAGATCGCGTTGGTCACGGCGGGGGCGATTGCCGAGGTCCCTGTTTCGCCTATGCCGCCGGGCGGATCGGAACTTTGGACAATATGGACCTCGATGGCTGGGGTCTCGTTCATCCGCAGGATTTGATAGGTGTCGAAGTTCGATTGTTCGACGCGTCCGTCCTTGAGGGTGACCGCCCCGTAAAGCGCTGCGGTGATGCCGAAGACGACCCCGCTCTGGACCTGCGCGCGAACGGTATCGGGATTGACGACAGTGCCGCAATCGACAGCGCAGACCACGCGCTTGACCTTGACCTCTCCCGCTTTCGAAACCTCGACTTCGGCAACCTGCGCCATGTAGGACGCGAAGACGAATTGAACGGAGACGCCGCGGCCAGCTCTCTCCGGCAATGGCTGGCCCCAGCCGGCTTTTTCCGCCGCAAGTTCAAGCACGGCTTTGGCGCGCGGCGATTTGTCGAGGAGACCCAGCCTGAAGGATACCGGATCCTGCTTCGCCGCAGCCGCCATCTCATCCATGAAGCTCTCAGTCACGAAGACGTTGTGGGACGGCCCGACGCTGCGCCAAAACGCTGTCGGAATACCCGGCGGTTCCACGCGCGCATATTCGACATGCATGTTCGGGAGATCATAGGTCAGGTCGATCGCGCCTTCTGTCGTGTCGGGGTCGAGACCGTTGTTGAAACCCGGCGGTACCCATCGCGCGATGACGGAGGAGCCTGCAAAGCGGTTGTTCCAGGCGATCAGCTTTCCCTCCGCGTCGAGACCGCCGGAGATCCGGTCGAGGAAAGCGGGTCTGTACATGTCGTGCTGGATGTCTTCCTCGCGCGTCCAGACGACCTTGACGGGCCCGTCGACTTGCCTCGCTATCTGGACGGCGCGAACGACGCCATCTGCCTCAAGCCGCCGTCCGAATCCGCCACCGATCAAATGGTTGTGGACCGCTACCTTTTCCAAGGGCATGCCGGCGACTTCGGCTGCCATCGCCTGGGCCCGCGCGATCGCCTGGGTGCCGACCCAGATTTCGCAGCTGTCCGCACGGGCGTGGACCGTACAGTTCATCGGCTCCATTGTGGCATGCGCGAGGAACGGAACCTGATAGGTCGCCTCGATCTTGATGACGGCATCCGCCATGGCACGATCGACATCACCGATGTTCTGCGCGACCGCTCCCGGAGCGAGCGTAGCCTTGTCGAGCTCTTCCACGATCGTGTCTGTAGTGACCTCGGCATGTGGGCCCTCGTCCCATTCGATCGTCAGCGCTGCAAGGCCCTTTTTTGCCGCCCCCATATGGTCGGCCACTACGGCGACGGCGTCGTCGAGCTGCACGATCTGGCGCACGCCCTTAATGGCCTTTGCCGCCGCATCGTCGACGCTTTTCACCCGGCCGCCGAAGACTGGTGATTGCGCCAGGGTTGCGATCGTCAGCCCCGGTAGCCGGACATCGATGCCATAGAGGGCCGATCCGTCGACCTTGCCGGGTGCGTCTAGCCGTTTTGCCGCGGTGCCGATGAGCTTGAAGTCCTCCGGTTTCTTGAGCGCGACGTTTTGCGGGATCGGCATCCCGGCGGCGTCACCGGCCAGCTCGCCATAGGGGATGTGCT
This sequence comes from Mesorhizobium sp. 1B3, assembly GCF_050958605.1. Taxonomy (NCBI): domain Bacteria; kingdom Pseudomonadati; phylum Pseudomonadota; class Alphaproteobacteria; order Hyphomicrobiales; family Phyllobacteriaceae; genus Mesorhizobium; species Mesorhizobium sp. 1B3. Next base: position 20,952 of record NZ_JBJHDO010000009.1, read on the forward strand.
TTCCTGTCGGCAAGTGATGCACTTCGCCAGTGCGGGCGGCGCAAGACGTCGGGTCGACGTTCCACTGTTTTGCAGCCGCCGCTATCAGCATGGTCCTGGCCGTGGCCCCGGCTTCCCGCAGGGGCTGCCACGCCCCACGGATCGCGTTCGAGTTGCCGGTCGCCTGGATTCCGCCAAGCAAAGGGTTGCCGTAGAGCTTCTCATCCGGTGGTGCGTGTTCCAGCCGAACTTGCTTCAGCTCGACTTCCAGTTCCTCGGCAAGCAGCATGGGGATGGAGGTATAGGTGCCCTGCCCCATTTCGACATAGGGCATGGTGAGGACGACCTCTCCGTCGCTGCCGATGCGGATGAAGGCGTTCGGCGCGAAGCCGGCGGCGCCTGCCGCTTTCGCGCCACCATTTGCGAAGGGTATGTTCAAGCTGAGCATCAGCCCTCCGCCTGCGGCTGCTCCGACCTGGAGAAACCGACGACGGGAGAAAGTGCCGGCCGATTCTGCTCGTGCCGAGTCGGCGAAGTTGGGTGTTTGTCGATAGAGGTTCATGATCAGCCTCCCTGTCCATTCGACTGCGCGGCCTGCTTGATCGCCTCGCGAATCCGAAGATAGGTCCCGCACCGGCAGATGTTGCCGGACATCGCATCGTCGATATCCGCATCCGACGGATGCGGATTGCTCGCGAGGAGCGCGGCGGCGGACATGATCTGTCCAGACTGGCAATAGCCGCACTGGACGACCTCCCGATCCAGCCATGCCGTCTGTATCCTGGCGCCGGCGGCAGTCTTGCCGATCGCCTCAATGGTTGTGACCTCGGAGTCGCCGATGCCGTCGATTGCGGTGATGCAGGATCTGGTGGCGATGCCGTCGATGTGCACCGTACAGGCGCCGCAAAGCGCCATGCCGCATCCGAACTTCGTGCCCGTCATGCCGAGCACGTCACGCAGCACCCAAAGGAGTGGCGTGTCGCCGTCGACATCGACGCTGTGCGTGTCTCCGTTGACTTTGATCATGTAGCCCATGGCGTCCTCACCTCTTGCTCGAAACAGCCGGCGATGCCCGGCTCTTGCTGTTCGCTCGTTGTGAGCGGGTCCCCAAAGCAGACGAAGAGAGTCGACTTTCGAGTGCTTCAGCTCTGGTGAAATGCGTGCAGGCTTCTTGAGTTGAATCGATGCTTGCCGAGCAACGTTCAAATAAAATTCAGACATATATTATAGTATACTTTACCAAGGAGCGCACGGGCGAATTGCTCATGCCGAAGGGCGTCATGAATAAATGCCAGCGTCCGAAGACGGGCGTTTCGAACCAAGTGGGTGCCCAATCGATCAGAAAATTGCAGCACTGCTCGATCGATGATCACGCGACCAGGCGATCGCGGAAGGTTCGGGCCGGCCCGTTTGTATCGCGCTCCTCATCCGCTACGATGGGCGCTCTCGATGAGGCTCGCACACCTTTCTCGAAGCGAGCGGAACATGCGGAGCGAGCGATGAGCACAATCAAGGACGTCATGCGCGAGCTCGCCGTACTCGAAGACCCGAAGATGCGGGAAGCCAACGAACGCCGTGGTGACGATCACGGCGTTAACCTCACCCGGCTTCGCACTCTCGCCAAGCGGCTGAAGACGCAGCATGAACTTGCGCTCCAGCTCTGGGCTACGGGCGACACCGCGGCGCGCCTTCTTGCCACCCTGGTATGCAAGCCCAAGGCATTCTCGGCGGCCGAACTCGACGCGATGGTCCGCGATATAGGCTCTCCCAAGCTCCTCGACTGGTTCATCGTGAACGTGGTGAAGCCCGGTCGCCACGCCGAGGAATTGCGTCCGGGCTGGAAGGACGGCGACGATCTCGTCGGCCGCGCCGGCTGGAGCCTGACGACCGACAGGGTCGTCAGGAATGCTGAGGGCCTCGATCTCGATGCGTTGCTCGACCAGATCGAGGAGGAGATGAAGCAGGCACCTGCCCAGAAGCAGTGGGCCATGAATCATTGCCTCGCAGAGATCGGCATTCACCATCCCGAATGCCGCAGGCGAGCAATCGGCATCGGCGAGCGGCTCGCTGTCCTTATGGACTACCCGGCCTCACCCGGCTGCACGCCGCCTTACGCGCCGGTCTGGATCGCCGAGATGGTTCGCCGTCGCGAGGAGGGTGCTTGATGACAAGATCTTCCTGGCGCCAAGCCGCCTCCTCGGGGAACTGGTTGGCGTTCCAACGTCGTGTCATTTGGAACCACGGTCCGCGCGTGCTAAATCCCTTCGCATCATGAAGAAGATCGGCTTCCTATCGTTCGGGCATTGGTCGCCCTCGCCCCAGTCGCAGACGCGGTCGGCATCCGATGCGCTTCTCCAATCGATCGACCTGGCAGTCGCCGCGGAGGAACTCGGCGCGGACGGCGCCTATTTCCGTGTGCATCACTTTGCGCGGCAGCTCGCCTCGCCATTTCCCCTGATGGCTGCCGTCGGCGCGAGAACCAGGCGCATCGAGATCGGCACGGCGGTCATCGACATGCGCTACGAGAACCCGCTCTACATGGCCGAAGATGCGGGCGCGGCCGATCTCATCGCCGGCGGGCGCCTGCAATTGGGCATTAGCCGCGGGTCGCCCGAGCAGGTGATCGACGGCTGGCGGTACTTCGGCTACGTCCCGCAGGACCGCCAGAGCGATGCCGACATGGCTCGGCAACATGCCGAGGTATTTCTGGACGTGTTACGCGGCCAAGGATTTGCGCGGCCCAATCCTCGCCCGATGTTCCCCAACCCACCCGGACTATTGCGCATCGAGCCGCATTCGGAGGGGTTGCGTGAACGGATCTGGTGGGGCGCCGCCACCAACGCCACAGCGGAATGGGCGGCCGGATTGGGGATGAACCTGCAGAGTTCCACGCTCAAATTCGACGAAACCGGCAAGCCTTTCCATATCCAGCAGGCTGAACAGATCCGGGCCTTTCGTGAAGCCTGGAAACTGGCCGGCCACGAGCGCGAGCCTCGGGTGTCGGTCAGCCGCAGCATCTTTGCGCTGGTTGACGACCGCGACCGCGCTTTTTTCGGCGGTAATGAGAGCGATGACCACTTCGGCTACATAGAGGCCGATACCCGTGCCGTTTTTGGCCGCACCTATGCCGCGGAGCCGGATGTCCTTGTCGAACAACTCAGGGAAGACGAGGCAATCGCCGAGGCCGATACGCTGCTCCTGACCGTCCCCAACCAGCTCGGCGTCGACTACAACGCGCATGTCATCGAGGCGATTCTGAAACACGTCGCGCCGGCCCTGGGTTGGCGCTGACGTTTCCTTGAGTGCCATGTTGGCCAACGTCATCCAGGGATGATGAGCGTTCGCGCTGGGCCCCCCGGCAGAACAGAGGGGGGTGAGGACGGCAGCGGGCTTATAACTGGGGCCGCATCGAGCCGGGCGCCTGCCCGATCACCCGCTTGAAGGCGCGGCTGAAGGCCGCCTGGGAACCGTAGCCGAGGCGGTGGGCGGCCGCTTCGATCGGCATCCGGTCGCGTCCGATCCACTGCGCCGCGAGCCGCATCCTGAGTTCCGTGAGATAACGCACCGGCGTCATTCCGGTCATGTCGAGAAAACGCTCGGCGAAGACCGAGCGGGAACTTCCCATTTCAGCCGCAAGCTCGGCCACCGTCCAGTTTCTGCCGGGGTCGCGATGGAGCGCGCCGATGACGCGGCCCAGGCGGGGGTCGCGAAGGGCCGCGACCCAGCCGCTCGCGTCTCCACAGCCGCATTCCACCCAGGCTCGGACGACGAACGCCGAAACGACATCGGCGAGCCGGGCCAGGATACCGGCAAAGCCTGCGCGAGCGTCTCGGGCCTCGCGTTCCATCGCCTCCAGCATCGGCAGGATCTCCGGATAGCGTTCTAGAAGCGTGCCGACGAGCATCACTTCAGGCATGAGCGCCACGAGCGGATGCATGGCGCCGAGATCGAATTCCATGCACCCGCTGAAGATGAGCGCATTCGTCGACGGGCAGCCCTCGCCCGAACATGACTTGATGGCGCTGACGCTCCGGCACAGAGGGCTGGACTGGAAGGCTGCGATGTCGCGGCCGATGAGATCCGGCGCGGACACGAGATCGTGCTCGCCGCCACGAGGCAGAAGCACGGCATCGCCGGTGTTCATGGCCTGGACGGTCTCGCCACCGCCGCGCAGGAAGACGGGGCCACGGGCGATGAAGTGAAACTGTGCCCGTCCTTCCACGGTGCCGAAGCGCAGCCCGAAAGGCGGTGTGATCTCGATGCGGCGGTAATCGAGCCCGACGAGCCGCATGCCCATGAGCAGCTCGCTCACGAGATCGGCCGGAATGCGCCGCTCCTGTCCGGTGCGATTTTCGGATTTTCGATCAAGCATTCCGGATTCTATGACATAGCACGTCCGAAAAGTCCACCCTACTTCTGCTGCACTGCAAAATATCTCGTCTTGCGAAAGGGCCTACGGATGAGCGAAACCTTGCAATGGATCGGCACGGATCGGGCGGAAGCGGAGCCCGCCTGGGGCGCCGTCTTTGCCATGACGCTTGGCGTATTCGGCTTGGTGACGGCGGAATTCCTGCCGGCCAGCCTGCTGACGCCGATGGCGATCGATCTCGGCATCACCGAAGGAATGGCAGGGCAGGCCGTCACCGCGACCGCCGTCGTCGCGCTCCTGACCAGCCTCCTGATCTCCGCCGCGACACGGAATGTCGACCGTCGGCGTGTGCTTCTGGCCTTCTCCGTTCTGCTGGTCGGGGCAAATCTCATTGTCGCCTTCGCGCCCAGCCTGCTGCAGTTGCTCGTCGGGCGTGTGCTTCTCGGCGTAGCGCTCGGCGGGTTCTGGTCGATGTCGGCGGCGATCGCCATGCGGCTCGTGCCGGAGGCGCTGGTGCCCAGGGCGTTGTCGATGATCTTCAGTGGCGTCTCGGCCGCGACGATCCTGGCGGCGCCCATCGGCAGCTATCTCGGTGACGTCGCGGGGTGGCGCAGCGTCTTCCTCTTGGCCGCGGGCCTCGCCGTGATCGCGTTGGTCGCGCAGGTCTTCACGCTTCCCAGGATGGCGCCGAGCGGTCTCACCCGGCTGCGGACGCTCGCCGACGTGCTCGCGCGGCCAGGTGTCGGGCTTGGCATGCTCGCGGTGATGCTGGTCTTCACCGGCCACTTCGCCTTCTTCACCTATATCCGGCCGTTCCTCGAAACCGTCACCGGAGTAGGCATCGGCGCGGTATCCGCCATCCTGCTGGGGTTCGGCATCGCCAATTTCCTCGGCACTCTCCTTGCCGGCCCGATGATCGAGCGCAGCCTGCGGCTGACCCTGCTTTCCATGCCGTTCCTGATGGGCGTCCTCGGAGTAGCCCTTGTCAGCCTGGGCAACGCCCCGATGGCGGACGCGGTGATGGTGTCGCTCTGGGGGCTGGCGTTCGGCGCCGTGCCGGTGGCCTGGTCCACCTGGCTCACCCGCACTGTTCCCGACCAGGCGGAAAGCGCGGGCGGTCTCATCGTCGCGGCGATCCAGCTAGCCATCGCGATCGGCGCGGCCGCCGGCGGCGTGATGTTCGACCTGAGCGGCGCGAGCGGTGTCTTCGCTTCGGCCGGACTCGTCCTCCTGCTGGCCACCGGAATCATCATGCTTGGCGTACGGCCACGGCCCGTAGCGGCCTTGGCATGAACCTGCCAAATTTGTCATTTCCACATCTGCTCGAGGAGAAAGACGTGTCACAGCAACAGGCGATCAATCGCAGGATCGTGCTCGGCGCCCGGCCTCAGGGGGTACCGACGCCGCTGGACTTCAGGCTCGAGGAAACTCAGGTGCCTGCGCCTGGGGAAGGGCAAGTGCTCTTGCGCACGCTCTATCTCTCCCTCGATCCCTATATGCGTGGCCGAATGAGCGAAGCGCCTTCCTATGCTCCTCCGCTCGAACTGGACGAGGTGATGGTCGGCGGCACCGTGGGCCGCGTGGTCGCCTCCCGCAATTCCAATTTCCACGAAGGCGACCTCGTGCTGGGCAATTCCGGTTGGCAGGACTACACATTATCCGACGGCAGGGATCTGACGCCGCTGGGCGAGATGGCGCGTCCGTCCTACGCGTTGAGCGTGCTCGGCATGCCGGGCTTCACGGCCTGGCACGGCCTGTTGAAGATCGGTGAGCCCAAGCCGGGCGAAACCGTGGTCGTGGCTGCTGCCAGCGGCGCGGTCGGTGCCGTGGTCGGTCAGATCGCCAAACTCAAAGGTGCGCGCGTGGTGGGCATTGCCGGCGGTAGGACCAAGTGCCGCTATGTGTCCGAGGAACTCGGTTTCGACGCCTGCATCGACCGTCGCGACCCGCAATTCGCGGTGAAGCTCACGGCCGCATGCCCCGACGGTATCGATGTCTATTTCGAGAATGTCGGCGGCGAGGTTCTCGACGCCGTTCTGCCGCTCCTCAATGTCGGAGCTCGCATGCCGATATGCGGATTTATCGCCCATTACAACGAACGCGAACTTTCACCCGGCCCGAACCGCATGCCGTCCTTACTGTCGGCGCTGCTGTCGAAGCGCGTGCGCGCCCAGGGCTTCATCATCCACGACCACTACGCCGACGAATTCGCAGCCTTCTCCCGCGACATGGGCGGATGGGTGACCGAGGGCAAGGTGAAACTGCGCGAGGACATCGTAGACGGCCTGGACAAGGCCCCCGACGCCTTCATCGGGCTCCTGAAGGGCGAGAACTTCGGCAAGGTCGTCGTCCGCGTCGCGGAATGACGTTGCCAAGGCGCAGCGCTGTGGTCGCTGTGCCGGCCGCACTCGATCGGTCTCTACCTGGCCAGGACAAGCTTGTGCATGCCGGCCTCTTCGCGCCAGGCAAGTTCGCCGCGCCGGACCATGTGGTTGACGTGGGCGTGGGTTTCGCTGAAGGCGAAGCTCAGTTGATGCGGGTCCAACTCGCGCCTGAAGAGGACGGGGACGAGATCCGCGACGGTTCTGGGCCCGGCACTGCAGGCATCCGCGATCAGGCGGCAGCGGACCCCATGATGGTCGGCAAGTTCCCGGCAGCGTCTGTGCAGGCCGCGAAAGGGGAGTTGATGTCCCGGAAGGACCAGTGTGTCTTCGGGGAGGCTGCGCTCGAGAGCGCCCAGGGAACGCAGGTAGAGCCCCAGCGGATCTCCGTCGGGCTCGACTGCCCAGACGCTGATGTTGGGGGAGATTTTCGCGATGACCTGGTCGGCGGCCAACAGAATCCGGTCGTCCGGCGAATAGAGCATTATCTGCTCGGGCGCATGCCCATCACCGGACAAGACGTCGAACCGCCGTCCTCCAAGGACAAGCTCGTCTCCTGCGACCATGCGCCGGAACGTCGGCGGCAGCGGCATGACCATTCGCAGGTAGCCATGGCCTTGCGTGCTGACCAGTTGCGCCGTCTCGCTCGTCATCCCGTGACGCAAGTAAAAGTCGCGATAATGCTGGGCCTCAAGAGCGCCCGGGTCGAGCGAGATGTTGATACAGCCGAGATAGCTTGTCTGGCTGGTCAGCAGCGGCACCTCGAAACGCTCGCAGAGCCAGCCGGCGAGCCCGATATGGTCGGGATGGTAGTGTGTTATGACGACCTTGGTGAATCGCCAGCCTGCGAGGGGCCCCGACAGCAGCGCCTCCCAGGCCGCCCTGGTGCTGTCATGGGCGATCCCGGTGTCGAGAATGGCCCAGCCGTCATCGTCCTCGATCAGATAGACATTGACGTGGTCGAGCCGAAAAGGCAGCGGAATACGCGCCCAAATGATGCCAGGGGCAACCTCGCGCACTTCGCCCGGTGCCGGTGGCTCGGGGAACGGAAAATCCAAGGCGTCCCGGTGTGCCAGGCCCATCGCTTCGGGATCAAGTCGTCGCAAGGAAACGTCCTTCCAGTCTGTCGCACCAAGCATGGCTTGCAGCGGCGATCCATTAGCGATCGCGTCTTCCCTGCCTAATACGGCAAGAATCCTAGCGCCAGTCATCTCGTCGCGACCAGGGCAATTTCTTCCGATCGATTTCGCTCTTGAGTTTCTCCCGCCCCTCGATTAGGCAATTGCCACCAGGCCGGGCCCCTCTGGCAGCCATAATGGCTGCGATGTCGGACTGGAGTTCCAATCCGGTGGCCTGGCTTTGACGTTTCTCACTCCGTAGCAGCACCTGCAGTCTCACGCGCATTCCGGATGCGCCTGAACGCGCCTGCAAGCCATGCCGCCCTCGCTGAATGCAAAGGGTGCCGTATGACAGAATTTTTCACACCGGAGGCTATGACAGCCCTCTTCCAGGTCATCATGATCGACCTGGTGCTGGCGGGCGACAATGCCATCGTGATCGGTTTGGCGGCCGCCGGGCTGCCGAAGGAACAGCGGGCAAAGGCGATCCTGATGGGCATCGTCGCCGCGACCGTGCTGCGCATCGGTTTCGCTGCCGCCACCACTCAGCTTCTTCAGATCGTTGGCTTGCTTTTGGCCGGCGGCGTGCTGCTCCTGTGGGTGTGTTGGAAGATGTGGCGCGAGCTCCAGAATCATGGAGCTGAGACGCAGGCCGTGGAAGCGTTGTCGGAAGAGGATCTGGATCGTGACGGCAAGATTGCCGGCACGGCGCCGCGCAAGACCTTCGCGCAGGCCGCGTGGCAGATCGTCATCGCCGACGTCTCCATGTCGCTCGACAACGTCCTCGCGGTGGCGGGCGCGGCACGCGACCATCCGAACGTGCTGATCTTCGGCCTGGTGCTCTCGATCGCGCTGATGGGCGTTGCCGCGAGCTTCATCGCCAACCTGCTGCAGAAGCATCGCTGGATCGCCTATGTCGGGCTGCTGATCATCCTCTATGTGGCAGGCGAGATGATCTATCGCGGCGCGCTGGAGCTTCTGCCTTATCTCGCGGGCTGATACGGATAGGTCAGGGGCCGGAGCAGCATTGCGCCGGCCCTCGTCCGTCCGAGCCGCCACGCGGCTGATCAGGCCGGAATGAAGTGGCGGGGACTCAGGACTTGCCGCGCGCGGCAAGACCTGAAAACATCACGTCTTCAGCACTCGCCACAATTCATTCCACAAGTATTTCCCATTCTTCTCGTGTCGGTGCGATGAAACGGTCAGGGAGTGAAATTGTCGCGGATTGAAGCAGGCACATAAGAGGCCTGCCGCCGCCCAAGGATTCGCGTTCATCCGGAGTTTTCGGGAGTCATGATCATGAGCATCTTCAAGACGAAAGACGGAACGGAAATCTTCTACAAGGACTGGGGTTCGGGACAGCCAATCGTTTTCCATCACGGCTGGCCGCTGAGCGCCGACGATTGGGACAGCCAGATGCTGTTCTTCCTGCATCAGGGTTACAGGGTCGTCGCCCATGACCGGCGGGGCCACGGCCGCTCCACTCAGACCGCTTATGGCAACGAGATGGATACTTATGCCGACGACGTCGCCGAACTCGTCGTCCATCTCGACCTGAAGGACGCTGTCCATGTCGGCCATTCCACCGGGGGCGGCGAGGTCGCCCACTATCTCGGGCGACACGGCACCGGTCGCGCCGCCAAGGCGGTGCTGATCGGCGCGGTGCCGCCGGTCATGGTCAAGTCGGAAAAGAATCCGGGCGGTCTGCCGATCGAAGTGTTCGATGGTTTTCGCGCCGCGCTGGCGGCCAATCGCGCCCAGTTCTACAGGGACGTGCCGTCGGGACCCTTCTACGGTTTCAACCGGCCGGGCGCCGAAATCTCGCAAGGGATCATCGACAATTGGTGGCGCCAGGGCATGATGGGCGGGACCAAGGCGCATTACGACTGCATCAAGGCCTTCTCGGAGACGGATTTCACCGACGATCTGAAAAGGATCGATATCCCGGTTCTGGTCATGCACGGCGACGACGACCAGATCGTCCCCTATGCCGACTCTGCCCCGCTGTCGGTCGAGCTCCTGAAGCAGGGCACGCTCAAGACCTACAAGGGCCTGCCGCACGGCATGTGTACGACCCACGCCGACATCATCAATCCCGACCTTCTTGCCTTCATCAAGGCATGAGGCGATGAGCGCTCCGGTTTGCCGGAGCGCCCATTCGAACAGTCTTACTTGCCGAACCGCTCGACGATCTCGGCCAGAGGGACCTGCCCGAGCAGGGCGCCGGAGCCGGTCGGCGTCTCGCCGTTCTCGATCGCGGTTGCGAATTTGACGGCCGGTTCGGCCTCGATGCGCTCGCGAAGAGCCGCGAGCTTCGGCCAGCGCGAGGGCCGAGCGACCTCGTGGAATTCCAGCCATCGGGCGACGCCGATCAGCACGCCGTCGGCGAGGGTCGGACGTTCGCCGAGCAGGAACGGCGTATCGCCGATCATTGCTTCCAGCTTGTCGTGACGCTCGATCACCCTTTCCCGGCCGAAGCTCCGCAGCCTGGCCTGCAGTTCCGGGTCGGGCTTCTCCATCTCCAGCGCTACCCAGAGCGGGGTGAAAGCTCCGGTGAAGCCGGTGTTCACGAAGGCCATCAACTGATGCATGCGATCGGCCTCAGACGAGTGCGGATCGAAGCTGATGCGCCGCTCGCTGTCGCGTGCCTCGAGCCAGGCGGCGATCGCCATGGTTTCGCTGAGGGCACGGCCGTCGTCGGTGATCAGCACGGGGGTCTCATGCCGTGCGTTCAGGCGGGCATAGGGCGGCGTACGCATCTCGCCGAGCATGTCGACGCGGCTGAGGCGATAGGGCTTGCCGAGCCACTCCAGCGCGGCGACGAGGCCCATCGAGCTTCCCAGCGGGAAGCCGTAGAGAAGGATTGGTTCCATTGGTCTGTTCCGTGATTGAAGACATCACGCTGCGCAGCGAGACTGGAACATAGGTGCCGGCGAAATTATGTAAATTACGCACATTTTTGTAACCGGAGCCGCGCCCATGAAAGACGTCGTCTCGCGTTGTCCCATCGAACAGGCCATGCAGGTTCTGAGCGGCCGTTGGCCGACACTCCTGCTCTATTATCTGAAGGACGGGACGAAGCGCTTCAGCGACTTGAGGCGCGACAACCCGACGGTTTCCCATCGCATCCTGACGCTCGAGCTGCGCAAGCTGGAGAAGGCCGGCATCGTCAGGCGTACCGCCTATGAGGGGTATCCCCTACGCGTCGACTACGACCTGACGCCGGCTGGCCTCCGGCTGGTGCCGCTCATCGATTCGCTTGGAGACTGGTGGGAAGAGACGGAGGCGGAGCGTCGCCGTCCACCGGCGCTGCCCAAGGCGGCTTGATAACAACAGCGGCCTGAGCGCTATCAAGCAAGTCCGAGATAGGCCGAAAGCTCTCGCGCAGCCGCCGCGCCCGCCCGGTTGGCGCCGATGGTCGAGGCCGACGGGCCGTAACCGACCAGATGGACGCGCGGATCCCTCGCGACCTGCGTTGCCAGCCGCCCTGTCATGACGATGCCGCCATCGTCCTCGCGGATCTGCAGCGGTGCGAGGTGGTCGAGCGAGCTGCGAAAACCTGTCGCCCACAGGATGACATCGGCTTGCCGTTCCGTTCCGTCCGGCCAGCGCACGCCGGTTTCGGTGATCTCGCTGAACATCGGCAGGCGGTTCAGCACGCCGCGCTCGCGCGCCGCCTTCAGGGCCGGCGTCCAGGGAATGCCGGTGACCGAGACGACCGAGCCGGGAACAAGGCCGCGTCTCACCCTGTCTTCGACGGTCGCAACCGCGGCGCGGCCATCTTCGGGCGTGAAGGGAGCGTCGCGGAACCGGGGCTCCCGGCGCGTCACCCAGGTGGTGGAGGTTACGCGCGAAATCTCGTCGAGAAGCTGAAGGGCCGAGATGCCGCCACCGACCACCACGACATGTTTGCCGGCAAACTCGTCGGCGGTGCGGTAGTCGCGGGCGTGGAGCTGGCGTCCCTTGAAGAGCTCCTGGCCGGGATAGGTGGGGATCGACGGCGTCTCCCAGGTGCCGGTCGCGTTGATCAGGCCACGCACCGAGAAGGTTTCGCGATCGGTCTCGACCCGGAAGCGGCCATTGCGCTCGCACACGACCTTCACCGTCACTGGCCGATAGACCGGAAGCTGGAACTTGCGCTCATAGGCTTCGTAGTAGCGCGGCACGACGACGGAGGCTTTCACCTCGGTGACGCCGGGATCGATGATTTCGGCGAACTGCATGCCGGGCAGGTCATGAATACGGTTGACGGTGCTGAGCGTCAGCGAGGGCCAGCGATATTGCCAGGCTCCACCCGCCTGTTCGGACTTGTCGAGAAGGAGGAAGTTCCGGCCCGGCTTGAGACCCAGCCGCATGAGGTGGTAGGCCGAGGAGAGGCCGGCCTGGCCGGCGCCGATGACGACGATATCCACCTTGTAGGCGACGTGGATCTCGCCTCGGGACGAGCCGTTTCCATTCTCGGTTGTCTGCGTTCGCTCAGTGGTCATGTCCGGCTCGGATGCGTCGACCCCATCGCCACGATCGGATCTGAACTGATGCTCTCATATGGGGAGAGGGCCTTCCCGACGACAAGGCGGAGGGTCGGCTGGATCGGCCAGTGTCGAGTTGACAGCGGCGTATGGGTCAGGTTAGGCGAGGCTTGGCTTGTAACGAGCCGGCGATCCGGGGTCTTTATGTCAGAGCTTGTGGGAAACCGCTGACCGTCTCGATCTGACGAGACATGTCGAGGCAATCGACCGGGTCCGCACGTCGTGCGGCACCTCGGATTTTGCTCGTCCTGGTTTCAGTTACAGGCTCATTACAATGAATATCTCACGGGGCGAACAGCGCGTGCTGCACGTGCTCGCCCAGGGTGGTTACATCCGCCATCATCGCGGCGATAACGGCCGCATCTTCCATGTCGATTGTTTTACGCGCGACGGTTACCGTCTCGCCGACTGCACGCTTGACGTCTTTGCCAAGCTGCGTCGCAAGCGGCTGATCGAATCCCGCTCGGCGAGCCCCTACCGCATATCGCAGCGGGGCCGGCACGCCGTGCGTTCGCAGGCCGACAATCGCTGAGCAGCTCGATGCCTCGGCCCTGAAGTCGTTTCAGGGCCGAGGCCGTCGGTGCCTCATAGTCATCGCCGTACCCGGTCGGCGAGAAGGCCGACCGCCAGCCATGCCGCCCCGCCGGCGATGCCGATAGCGCCGCTCGACAGGAGCAGGGCGAGCGACATCGCGAAGGCGAGCGGAAGCAGCAGCCGGGCAAGCGGCATGCGGAAACCCGTTGCATTCCCGCCTCGCCGGCGCAGCTTCATCAGCACGACGAGCGGCGGGATGAAATGCAGGACATAAAGGAAACCGCCGATCGACGTCGAAATATGCACCGATCCGGCGAGCGCGACGAGCGCCATCAAGGCGGCGCTCACCAATATCGCGACGGTGGGTGCCCCGGTGGCAGCATTTATGCGTGCGAGCCGCCCAGGGAGCAGGTCATCGCGGGCCATGGCGAAACTGATGCGCGAAGTCACGACCAGCACGGCATTGGCCGTCGCCGCTGTCGTCAGCACCGCAATGATCGCGACCACGGCGCTACCGGCCGGCCCGAGAAACCGATCCGCCGCGTCGCGCAAGGGCGCGCCGGAGGCGCCGAGCCCTTGCCAATCCATCGTTCCGAGGGCGACGAAGGCGACCAGGAGATAGATGCCGAGCACGATGGCGAGCGTGAGAAGAATCGCCAGCGGCAGGTTGCGTTGAGGGTTTTCGACCTCCTCGCCGGCGGCCGCTACCATGTCGAAACCGCCGAAGGCCAGAAAGGTCAGGAGGGTGGCCGACAGGATTCCGGCGGGACCGGTCGGCATGAAAGGCTTGAAATTATCCGCATCCACATGGGGCAGGCCGATGGCTCCAAAGCCGACAAGCCCGGCGACGGCAAGCGTGATGACTGCGAATTGCACCTGACCGGAAAGGCGGACGCCGGCGACGTTGACCGCAGCGCAAGCCGCGATCAGGCCCAGTGCACCGGCGGGGACCGGGATCCCTGTCAGCGCGTGGAGATAACCACCGAAGCCGAGCGTCACGTAGCCGCTGACGAACAGATAGGCGCCCCAGAACACCCAGCCCATGAGAAAGCCCCACCGCCGCCCGAGAACGCTGCGGGCAAAAGCGTAGCCGCCGCCCGCCTCCGGGTATCGGCAGGCAAGTTCGGCATAGGGAAGCGCGATGAGCAGCGAGGCGAGGAAGGCCAGGCCGAAGGCGAGCAGGGCGGCCGGGCCGGCAAGGCCGGCCGCTCCGCCGACGAGCACGAAGATGCCTCCGCCGATCGTCCCGCCGACGCCGATGCCGATCGCCTCGCGCAACCCCAGCGCGCGATGGAGTTGCGTTCGCACGTTCGCGGCGCCTTCGCCGCGCCAACCATTGCTTGCCATGATCTCCTCACGCCCCGGCGAAGCCTGCCAGCCCGATGCGAACGCGACGATTGTGCCGCCCCTTGTTTTCGACCTTCAGGATCCTGATCGGCCGGCACTGTCCGGTCGAAGCAAGATGCGTGCCGCCGCATGCCTGCCGGTCGAGGCCGGCAATTTCGACGACGCGGATCTTTCCGTCGGAGGTGGGCGGCGGTGTGACGGACTTGGATCGGATGAGGCCGTGCTGCCCATGGGCGCTCTCCAGCGGGACGTAGTCGTCAGTGACCGCGAGGTCCTGGCGGATAGCGTCGTTGATCGGCGCTTCGAGCGCTTTCAGCCGCTCATTGTCGGCTCCGGGCACGTCGAAATCCATGCGCGCCGTGCCGTCGGCATTCATCTGCACGCCGGTGACGAGAGCGCCGTCGAAGTGCTGAAACACGAAGGCGTTGAGAATGTGGGTACCGGTATGGAGCTCGCGCATCATTTGCCGGAATTCCGCATCGACCGCAGCCTGGACGGTTCCCGACAGCTCGTCTTGGCTGGCGAGCAGGATCCACTGCCTGCCGCCCTCGGTCTCGAAACCGATGACGTCGGCCTCGCCTCCCGACCAACGCAGCACGCCTCGGTCGGCCAGTTGGCCTCCTCCGCCGGGATAGAACGGAGATTGGGCAAGAAGCAAGCGGCCCGGCCGTGCCTCGACGATCCCGGTTTCGAGGGCAAGGGTCTCGGGGTTCTGATGATAGAATGCACGCGACATGATCTTCCCCATTGGTTTGGAGGAAGATTGGCCGATGCAGGTCTCACCGTATTGGTGAAAATTGAAGGCAAACAGCTGATGCGCGGGACGCTACTTGCGCTCTGCCACGGCCCTGGTGAATTGAAGCGGTGTGATGCCGTAGCAACGCTTGAAATGCCGTGTCAGCGCGCTCTGGTCATAGAAGCCGGAATCGGTCGCCGCGTCGGCGATCGGACGACCGATTGCCAGGAGTTGCCGCGCCCGGCGTAGCCGCGTTTGCGTCAGGTAGTTGTGCGGCGTCATCCCCAGGACGCGGTTGTAGAGGCCGATGAGCTGGAACTGCGTGAGCCCGACCTGCGCCGCGACGGCCTCGAGCCGCAGCGGATCGGCGTAGCGGTCTTCCAGGATCGCGTTTGCCTTGGCGACGAGCATGCGATCGCGCGGCGGCGGCTCGATTCTGCCGCCGCCGCTACCGTGGCGGCGGAACAGGCGGCCGAAGGTGGAGACCAGCAGCTCGCGCTGGCGAAACAGGTCCGCACCTTCTTCCAATGCCCGATGCAGCAACAAAAAGCCGCCGATCAGATCGCTGTCCGTGTGGAGATTGCGGATGAAATAGGGAAGAGCATCCACCCCGAGCGCCTCGGCCACGGCACGAAGCGACTCCTGTTCGAGGTAGAGGGAACGGTATCGCCAATAATTGCTGCGGCCCATCCAACCGGAATGTGGCTCTGCCGGATTGAAGACGAACAGGGCCGAAGCGTGGGCTTGTTCTATCGAGCCGCGGCTCTTGATCGCCGCGCCGCCGGTCTCCGTAACGGCGATGACGAAGCCGTCATGGCTGTGGGGCGCATACTCCTGGGTCGTGAAGTCAGCGCACATGAGGCCAAGCCCGCTCGTGTTGGGATCCAGCCAGAAGCGTGCGATGTTCTTCGGATCGGTGCGAGCCATTTGCGGCCCTCCTGAGACTGAAGCATGTCTTCCGAAAATGGGCATCGGTTTCGGCGAAAAGACATGCGAAAATCAAAACCTAAAGCGTAAGGAGCGAATCTGAAAGATCGCGACACGCTTTGGCCGCGCCGAACGGCGCCGCATCTGCGTAGCGCCGATAAAGATTGATGTCGCGCTACTTGCGCAAACAATGCGATGGGCTCGGCCGATAATCGCGGAAATCCCCGGTCTTCTCTGCGCCATTGTGCTTGTGGGCTAAAGCCCCTTTTCCGCGAGTTCGCGGAATGCATCGGGGACGGACTTGGCGTCCTCCAGGGCGACCGACGCATAACCGACGGCTTCCCATCCGAAGCGGTCGCGAATCCTGTCCATGGCACGATCGGCCACCCAACGGGCCAAGCCTTTCCCCGTGCCCGGTCGGCGTGCTTCGTCGGCCAGGCCGAGGGGAAGCTCGAGTTGAAGCTGAGCCCGCTCATCGAGATGCGAGACGGAGATCGCCAGGAGCGAAATGGACTTCTCCCGGGGATGCTCCGCGAGCACGCCGCGCACCAGATCCTCGGCGATCTCCGCAATCATCGCAGTCGCCGAGATCGGTGCGTCGAGCGTGACGGAGCGCGTCACCGAGTGGAGATCGGCGAAGCGGACCCGCACCGTCACCGTGCGGCCCGGACGGGATTTGGCGCGCAGTCGGCTCGCCACCCGGTCGGCGAGGTGTCGGAGCGCGGGACGGAAGACGGCCTCTTCGGCGGCTTTCCTGCCGAGCGCCGACTGTGCCCCGGCGGACTGCGCCCGGCGATGCGTCCTGATCTCGCGCGGGTCGCGGTTCCAGGCGAGCGACTTGAGCTTTTCTCCGGCGGCTGGGCCGAGCAGCCTCTCGAGCGACCATCCCGGTGTGTCCGCGAGTTGCCCGATCGTGGTGACGCCGATCTCGGCAAGGCGTGCCCGGGTGGCCGGGCCCACGCCCCACATCAGTCCGACAGGCAGGCCGTGAAGGAAATCCAGCTCGATCTTCGGCTCGACGACAACCAGCCCGTCGGGCTTGGCGACCTGCGAGGCGATCTTGGCGAGATGCTTGGTCCGGGCGACGCCGATCGAGATGGGAAGCCCAAGTTCGTTGCGCACGCGTTGGCGGACGATGCCGGCGATTTCGCCGGGTGAACCGAAAAGATGGGTACAGCCGGCGACATCGGCGAACGCCTCGTCGATGGAGATCCGTTCGACCAGCGGCGTGAAATAGTGAAGCACCGCGATAGCGGCGTCGCCGAGCCGTTGATACTCCTTGAAATGGCCTCCGACGAAGATGAGACCGGGACAGAGTTCGCGCGCTCGCCGGCCCGGCATGCCGCCATGCACGCCGAAGGCCTTGGCCTCGTAGGAAGCTGCGAGCACCACGCCGCCACCGACCGCAATGGGCTTGCCACGTAACGAAGGTTCGAGCAACTGCTCGACGGAAGCATAAAAAGCATCGAGATCCGCATGCAGAATTGTGGCTGCCGGTTCCATTCGACTTTCGCCTCGACGCTCGAATTCGGCGAGTTCTCGCAGTGATCAGTGATAGAACATAAAGAGAACATTGTCGGGCTGCTTGTCAAGCTGCACTGATCCGTTCTGCCGCCGCGAGCGGCGGCAGAAGGAGCTTTTCGGCATCGTTCGAAGCGGTGGCGACCCGCGCCAGGCGCCCGTCACAGAGTCGGCAGCAGCGCCAGCATGGCCAGCGCCGACCCCACCAGAACCGTGGAGACCAGCGCCATCGGCAGGAGGCCGAAGGTTATGAAAGGAGCGACCCCCGCCGTGCCGGCTGCGGCGACAACCAGGATGGCCACCACGACGATCGCCGCCCCCCTTGCATCGTCGCCGCTGGCGGCCACGACCGCACCGTGGAAGCCGGCGGGACCGCGCAGCCCGAGCCCGATGTTGAACGGGATGAACAGCAGCGTGACGGCGAGTGGCCCCGCCGCGCCGGAGAGCGCCAGGATCAGGATGGTGACGGCGCTCGCCGCCGCTACCCAGGTCCCGGTCCAGATCGCTGCCTCGCGGCCGTACTTGGCTACGAGGCGGCCCGACAGGTTCGCGGCGACGACGAACGCCGCAATGCCGACGATCTGCATGAGGATGAAGTCCGCGAGCGTAGCGCCGAGCGAAACGACAAAGACGGTTGGCGCGGCGAATACGATCACCAGCAAAGCGCCGAGGACCAGCGCATGGGAGCAGGCGTAACGCATGAAAGTGCCGTCCCGCAGCAGTCGCAGATATCCGCCGGGGCGTGTCGGCCTCGCGGGCTCGGGCAGGGCCTTTCCCAGCAGGGCGACGCTGATCGCCGCGGCCATGGCCGCCGCCGCGATGACGACGAAGGAAGATGGCCACCCTCCCATATGCAGGAGCCATGCGCCGACGACCGGTGCGAAGGCGGGCGCGAGCATTTCCACGCTGTTGAGCAGCCCAAGCGCCGAAACCGCGTGCTGGTCGCCGTAAAGCGCGCGGATCATCCCGGGGGCGAAGACCGCGGCTGCGGAGCCGGCCAAGCCTTGGAGAAAGCGCAGGACGATGAGGAACTCCACCGATGTGCTGGCCGCGGCTATCGCCGAGATGCCGGAATAGGCGAGGAGCGATACGATCAGCAGCCCGCGCTGGCCCAGGCGAGCGCCGAGCGCACCGAAGGCGAGGAGGCCGGCGGCCGCGCCGACGACGAATGCTGCGAGCACATATTGCGCGCTGGCATGGGTCGTGCCGAGCGCTTCGGGCAGGAAGGGAATCGCGGGAAGAACGAGGTCCGTGCCGGCGATGCCGAGCAGCGTGCCGGCGACGATCAGGATGAATGCGACGCGACGGCGGGCGTCGTGGTCGTGCGAAGTCATGATTTGGATTCTCGAAACAAGCAGCCTGTCCGCCCCGTCTGGATAGACCATCGGGAGGGAAGGCACAGAGCTGACGACTATGTGGAACGAAGCGACCGGCGCCATGCGCCGTCGCCAGGGGGCCTCACACCAGCAATGCGGCTTCGGCCCCGCCTCGGCGGGGCCACTCAGGCGACAAGCGGCAATCCGTGTTTCATAGGCGCCGTCATAGCATGGCCGGCGGCTTTTGCCACGCCCTCGTCGAGTGGCTGGAACTCGGTCCACGCGAAGTCAAGTCAGTCCTCACGCTCTCAGGCTATTCTTGTGGATGCGCCCATCCTTCATGATGAGCTTCAGGTTCTTCTCGGGATCCGCGACAAGCGAAACGTCCTCCAACGGATTGCCGTCGATCACCAGCAGATCGGCAAGGGCGCCGGGCTCGACGACGCCGAGCGCTCCCGGATAGGGGTTACGCGGGCCGGAGAGCGCGAGGAGCGCTGCATTCCGGCTCGTCGCGAGCCGCAGCACGTCGGCATTGTCGAACCAGCGCGCGATCTTGGTGAGCTGCTTGCCCTGCGTCGCCGTCCCGCGCGGGTTGAACAGGATGTCCGTTCCCCAGGCCATGTTGACATTGTGCTTCTTGCCGAGCTCGAAAGCGCGCACCGTTCCTTCCGCGATGGCAAGCTGCTGGGCCTGTTGCTCCGCGCTCCCCTTGGGATTGGAATCCTCGTCGGCCAGGAATGGCTGGAGGCTCCACCAGGCGCCGGCGTCCGCGATGCGGCGAACGGTCTCTTCATCCGCCAACTGGCCGTGCTCGATCGATTTCACGCCGCAGGAAAGCGCCCTTTGAATGCCTGGCGACGTGTAGACATGGGCGCAGACGTAAGTGCCCCAGTCGGCGGCCGCGCCGACGGCGGCTCGCATCTCGGCCTCGGAATACTGCAGGGAATCGAGCGGATCGAATTCCGACGACACTCCCCCGCCCGCCATGATCTTGATCTGGCTGGCGCCGAGCATCAGCTGTTCGCGGGTGCGCCGCAGCACCTCCGCCTCCCCGTCCGCGATCGCTGAAATGCCGGCGGCTTCCGCCGTGCTCAGATTGCTCTGCGCCGTGCGCGGCAGGTCGGTTCGGAAACGGAAATCGCCATGTCCGGATGTCTGAGAGATCATCGCTCCCGACGGAAAAATGCGCGGGCCGGGGATCTGGTTCTCGTCGATCGCCCGCTTCAGGGCGAAGGCCGGGCCGCCCACGTCGCGCACCGTGGTGAAGCCGCGCATCAACGTCCGGTCGGCCTCCCGCGCGGCAACGAGATGGACGTAGGGCACGTCGGCCGTCATGGCGACCAATTGCGAGATGCCGGCGAGAAGCGCGTGCCAATGGGCGTCGATCAGGCCGGGCATGATCACCTTTCCCGAACAGTCGATCGCCTCCGCGTCGGCGACGTCCTGCCCGGCGGAAACAAGGTCCTGGATCTTGTTGCCGGCGACGAGCACATCGCGCCCCTCGATCAGACTGCTCGCCTTGCCGTCGAAGATCCGGCCGTTCTGAAGCAGGATGGGCTTGTCGGTCGTTTGTGCGAGGGAGACACCCGCCATCCCTATAGCCGGCGCGGCCAGGCTGGCTGCGATGCCGCGGAGCACGGAACGGCGCGAGAGGCCCGTGGCGACCCGGTTGCAGAGGTCGACGGCGAGGGGATCATGGCAAGCGCATCGGGAATTTTGCGCGAGATGTTGATATCTCGGTCCAAATCGGATCGACAAGAATTCCCTCCCTCGCAAAGTGCTGAAAGAATTGATGGAGGGGTACCATGACCGGGCCCAGGCTGGAAGTGTTGCCGATACGTCGCCAAAGCTCTGCAGAGATGAGGATTCCGGCTGGAGTGAGGACCGGCGGCTAAAAGCAATGGTGAAGAGCGATCGCGCTCGGCCTGTGGCCGAGGCCGCATTTCCGACACCCTTGGTGGACCCGGCTCCTCATGACGGGCTATGCTCGCCCTGATTTCTGAAATGAGGCTTTCGTGAAACCCATTGCGAAATTGACCATTGCCGGTGCTGTCGCCGCCATTGTCCTTTCAACGCTTGGCGCGGGGGCATTCGATTTTCCGCAAGACCTTCCAGCTCGGAAGCCCGGGCTCTGGGAAAGCGTGACGACAGGAATGCAAGGCCCGCTCCAGATCGAGCACGTCAAGCGCTACTGCCTCGACCTCCGTTCCGATCGCGCCCTTCATGAAAGCTACGTTCTCGGCCGGGAGCTTTCGGTGATCTACGAAGATGTCGGTTGCGAGCAACCGAAGCTGGCCCTTTCGGCCAATGTGATGTCCGGCGAGATGATTTGCAGAACCAACTCGGCCGAAGACGCTGAAACCGCGGGCAAGGACTTTCGCTGGACCGCTACGTTCAAGGGCGACACCGAAGTTGTCATCGAGGAGCAAAACGAGGCCCGCGATATCTTGTTTTCCGGCGAAGACCACTTCGTCGAGCGTCAAAGATGGATGGGCGAATGTCCCGCCGATCAGAAGCCCGGCGACATGCTGGAGATCAGCGTGAAAACCAATGGGGTCGAGACCTATAAGAAGCCGCCCTCGAACATTCTCGAAGGTCTGGTGATCAAGAGGAAGCTGATCAAGGAAGCGAAAGAGATCAACGAACGGCTGGGGCCGCTATGAGGCGTCGTAACCGCTTCGCCCTCCGCCCTTTGCTCGTCGCTTCTGCCCTGATGCCCGTCGGGGCCTCGTCGTTCGAACTGCCCTCGGAGCTGCCGGCACGCGACGAAGGCATGTGGATCATCGATCAGACCGGAACGATAAGCGACGGCAAGACCACCTTCGAGATCCAGAAGATCTGGAATGTCTGCCTCGATACCAACGCTGACCGCGCCTTGCATGAACTCGAAGTCCGCGAGCAGCAGGCAAGTGTCGCCAGCCTCAACGAAACCTGCGAGGAGCCGCAGCCCTCGGTTTCAGGAAACGTCCTCTCCTGGGCGATGCACTGCTCGGGTCCTTCGCTAATCGAGGACAAGATCGGAAAGACCGATATCCGGCATTCCACCACATTCGTGAATGGTGAAGAGACAAGCGCCGAGTCCGTGATCGTCAACCGCGACAATCTCGTCCAGAGTCACGGCCGGTTCGAGACGAGAATGAGACGGCTTGGAGACTGCAAAGGCAGCCTAAAGGCTGGCGAAATGATGCTGATGCACTGGCGGGTCAACGGCGAGGAAACGCTGAAAGGGCGCCAAATGCGAAACATCCGTCGCGAGATCGAGAACCACAAGGCATTCACCGCCTCTCGGCTGGCCCGATGACACCGGTTCCTGCCTTGTTCGAGCCTGTAGCTGCAACGTAATTGCAGGCCTGCCGTCCAGCGTTCCTCCTTGATCGGAGCCTGAGGGGGCGCAAGCCAGCTTTAGGCTGGCGTGCAGGCGCAAAGCGATAGATCATGGTGGAATGCCGGATTGCTCCGAAGATGCGATCGCATGTTCTCGGAACTGGGGAGTACGTCAGTCGCTTGTGATCGCGACCATGACGGGGTCCGCGTTGCGACAATGCAAGGCGCTGAGGTTCAGCGGCGGTGGCGTCAGGATGGAAATAATCGGAAGAGGCGGAAACAGCATCGACGTGGCGATCGAGATCGCCGCAGACGCCAGTTTGGGGCCCAGGATGCTGATCGTTGAATACGCGCTCGCTCGTTTCGTGCTCCCGGACTTCTTTACGATTGTCGAGCCCGCTGCCATGCCGTCGGCCGGTTTTGAGGTGCGCGGAATCGGAAGCCATCTCCTGTGATGCGAGCGGTCTGGTCGTTCTGGTCAAAGCCCTACCGTGCCTTCTATCACCGCAGCTGGCTGGATGAACGAACGCACCTCCTCTCATGGGCGCTTTCGATTTCCGAGGCGAGCCGCCACTATCCGATAACCTGTCTGCACACCGACGCCATCGGCGCCGAACTGTTGGTAGACCGTCTCAAGCTTCCGTTCCGGCATGTCTTCTTGACGCTGGACGAGCTGAACGTCGTGGCGGATCATGAATGGTGGGTTCTCGGCAAGCTGGCGACATATGCGGCGCAGACCGAACCGTTCGTCCATTTGGATAGTGATGTGTTCCTCTGGAAGCCCTTGCCTGCCCGGATGACCGACGCGCCGGTCCTCGCACAGAATCCCGAGCGATTCGATTTCGAAGATCAGTCGCTGTATCGAATCGATGCCTTCATGTGCGGGATCGAGCGTTTCGGGGGCTGGGTACCGGAGGAATGGGCGGATCACTTCGCCAGTCGCGCCAATCGCGCGATATGCTGCGGAATTCTCGGTGGTCGCGATGTCGAGCTCCTACGCTGTTACGCCAATCTGGCGATGGAGGTAATTCACCGCCCGGAAAACCAGCCGATCTGGCCTACGCTTGGCGTGCGCGACAATATCTTGGTCGAGCAGTACTTTCTCGCCGCCTATCTCCGTTTCCATGCAGCTGGCAATAGATCTGCGTCGGGTGTGCACGCGGAATTCCTGTTTCCATCCTCAAACGATGCGTTCGATCCTGCTGCAGCGCAACTTGCCGGCTACACGCACCTGATCGGCGACGCCAAGCGCAACATCGCGGTTGCCGAGCGGCTCGAACAACGAGTCAAACGAGAGTATCCCAAGCTCTATGACGTTTGCATGGGCCAGGCTTTCCCATCGATTTCGCTCTTCAACGACAAGACCTGATTCTATTGGGTCCTGTCGTCAGCCTGAAGTTTCATTTCGAATTCAGCTTGGACGACACCTGCCATCTGCATCCAATTGTCTTGAATGTCCCGAATGTCCGCGAAAAGTTCCAGCGAGATCTCCCGGCCTGCCTGCCTTTCCTCGAGAAACCTTCGAAATTCGGCATTCGCGCGCGTTACCGTCCGCCCAATGGCGTCCAGCTTGTCTCTCAGGCTCGCCGAAACAAATATGCTTTGAGTCATCAAATAGGATCGGAGTTCTTCTGAAAGCGCGTGGGCCCGGCGGTATCTTGCCCAATCCAACATGTTCGCCAGCTTCCGATCCCGGTCCGTCTCTTTGTCCTTGGGGTAATTTCTGATCTCCCATTTTTCCCAATCGAGCAGGGGAGCACTTTCCAAGAACGTGTTGAGTTCTCCCTCGTTCATGCCTCGGGTGGAAGGCTGAATTCGATCCGGGTCGGTCATCTCCACGGTTGCGGACAATGCCGACGACATCTTCCGCCACAACTCCGGAAGGACGGTGAACTCGAACTGGTGAAGCTTTGACACGCGGTCCATAAGCACGCCGAAACGATGTTCCAGTGCCTTGATTTGCTTGGTGTGCTCCTGTTCAAGTGTTGCGAGTTTCTTGGAGTACTCATATTCAAGTGCCTGCTTGCGGGATTCGAAGTAGTTGTTCAACCAAGCGTTGGCTAAAGTCTTAATGGCGAGCCAGCCTGCAAGTAGGACGGTAACGACCGAAATCCCAAGTTGAACGAGGAGTTCTCTAATCCATAATTCCATGTAGAAGAGTATGAACTTGTGACTGGTTCCGTTCAAGATCGATCGAAAGCAGAAAGTCTCTTTCTGATATGGATCTATATTGATCTTCAATGGCATTTGGGAGAAGAAAATCGAGAAAGTTGGTGGTGATGTGCACGCGCAGGTCGAACTCACGTGGTGGGTCGTGTTCAGCGCCACGAAAGCCGCTCAACGGAGCGGGTGACCATTCAGGCCGACCGCTCCGTTGAACCGGCGCTCGAGCACGCTCGATCCGAAAACATTTGAGGATCCGAGCTGAAGCCTCGTTCGGCTCCATCTTGGCGGCTTTCACGCTGCCGTTAGAGCATTTCGCAGCCGACCGGATTCGGTCGGCGTCGCGAGAATGCGGCAGAACAAACACCTAAAGCGTGTCACCCGAATCCGATTGCCAGCGACACGCTTTAGTGCTCTATCTTGGAACTACTGAGGGACAACGGACGTGGCCATATGCTTGCCGCCCTTGTCCTGGTAGGTCACCTTCACCTTTTCGCCAGTCTTCATCTTGCCCATGCCCTGCTTGGCAGGGATCGAAAATACCGTGCCATTGTCGAGTGTCAGGGTATGAGCCTTTGCATCCATGGACTTGATGCTGCCTGTTGCCTGCGCCGCATACGCTCCGGTGGCGGCAAATAGGGCAACTGCGGTTAGTGACGGAAGGATCATGCGTCTCATAGCAACCTCCTATTGCTCTGGAACAACGTTAGGCTTTTGCCTGGTCGGCCCAGATCGGAGACCGAGCCGATCCGCCGCCCCAATTCGAAGCCTTGATTTTCGTTCCGAGGGAGAGGTGCGACATAATCGCAGGAGCTGCCGTCTGCTCACTGGTTCCACAGTTGAAAGTCGCCATGTAGTCTTGGGCCCATGATCAACGACAAGCGATGAACTCTATTTTCCACCGCCCGTAGGCGCGACGCGCCAGACCTTGTTGCCGACGTCGTCGGCTACTAGCAGTGCGCCGTGCTTGTCCACCGCGACGCCAACGGGGCGACCCAGCGCCTGGCCGCGCTCATTGACAAAGCCCGTCAATATGTCGCGCGGCCCGCCGATCGGCTTGCCGTTCCGGAAGGGAACGAAGACCACCTTATAGCCGCTCCGCGGGTTGCGGTTCCAAGAGCCGTGCTGGCCCACGAAAGCGCCACCCCGGTATTTGGGACCGAACAGTCGCCCCGTATAGAATGTCAAGCCGAGCGAGGCCGTGTGCGGGCCCAGAGCGTAGTCGGGCTTGATGGCCTTGGCGACAAGATCCGGCCGCGGCGGTTTAACGCGCATATCGACATGCTGCCCGAAATAGCTGTAGGGCCAGCCATAGAAGCCGCCTCGTCTCACCGCGGTCATGTAATCCGGAACGAGATCGCTGCCGATCTCGTCGCGTTCATTTACCACCACCCAGAGCGCGCCGCTGTCCGGCTGCCATGACAATCCGTTCGGATTACGCAAGCCGGAGGCGAACAGATAGCTGCGCCGGGTGGTGAGATCGATTTCGAGAACGCTGGCGCGGTCGATTTCGTTCTCGATGCCGTTCTCGCTAACATTACTGTTGGAGCCGACGGTGGCGTAGAGCTTTGTGCCGTCGCGACTCGCGATCACATCCTTGGTCCAGTGATGGTTGATCGGCCCGGCCGGCAGATCGGCAATTTTCTCGCCCTTCGAGGATATTCTGGTTTGGCCGCGCGAGTAGGGGAAGGCGACGATCGCGTCGGTATTGGCGACATAGAGCTTGTTGCCGATGAGCGTCATCCCGAAGGGCGAATTCAGGCCCTGAAGTAACACGGTTCGCGTCTCGGCCCTGCCATCCGCGTCAGCATCTCTAAGCAGCCTGATGCGGTTGGCGCTCTTCGTGACTGCGCCAGCTCTCTTCATCACCGCAGATTGAACGATCTCCCTCAGACTGAAACCTGTGCGCTCAGGCGGCCGATTTGTCTCTGCGACGAGAACGTCACCGTTGGGAAGCACATGAAGCCAGCGCGGATGATCCAGGCCTCCCGCAAATTCGTTGACGCTCAGTCCTGGGGCGGCCTTGGGCGTCGTGCCCTCGGCCCAGCGCCTTGCCGGCGCAATCTCGATGGTGGGGATGAGGGTGGGATTCGGCTTGGGCAGCACCGGTGTTGGCCCGTATCCTTGGTCGATGGGGATTTTGGCGGATTCTACGGACAAGGACGAGCATGCAGCCGTCATGGCTGTACACAGCGCTGCCACAGGAATGGCGATCAGGGCTTTCATGGCGTCACCTGCTCGGGCCAGGCAAACACTAACGCTTGGGACGAAGATTTCATTCCCGGACCTTCGCCCAAGCGAGGCGGCGATCAGCGGGGCAGTTGCCGTGCGATGGCTCCTACTTCTCCAGTCCAGAGGGTCGGTGTGTGCAGCAATAGCGTGAACAGGGCGATATCCGGTGGGCTGCAGCGGCTCCTGCTGAAAGACGAAACACTAGGGCGACAAATGCGCAGGGTTTTTATGAGTGTGCGGCAGTGGTTAGGTGCCAGGATCGAGAAAACGGCGGCAGGCTTCTTATTCTTTTCCGCACTTGTCGTTGCGTATCCGGTCGCGGCTGAGGAAAATTACAATGAAGCTCAAACTGTCGATTTTATCATCTCAAATCTTAACAGGATCGCGAGAACCGAAAGCCTATCCTATTACTTTAGACCAAAATATTCATTCGAATATTCAAAACCTTATTTTGTAGTACATATCTATCATACCCGGGCGGATGAGCATGGCGATCCCCTTGAATATGAAATGAACCATAGTATACTTGAATACTTGTTATATGTAGTTGATCTTCGACATGATTACGAAGTTCCAGGAGGCATCGTTAACGGCGAAGCGAACAATTATTTGCAGATAACGTGTTACACGGAATGTGTTGAGGTACTGGAACGAACTTATAGCGCGGACAACAAAATTCTTGAACAAAGTAAATTTTTTTTCGAATGGCATCACGACTTCTCCGGGGATATACATGGATGGCAGCAGAGAAACTGTTAGACGCGTGCGGAACGCATTCGTTTATCTGAAACGGTTTCAAGAAAGATTACCTCATAGACCCTTCCAGTGAAGGAACGGTGGGTTTCTATACGCCAGACGTCCCGAAGCGCCCGCAAATGCAGTCTCCCCCTCATGACGGTTATGGCGGAAGTCGAGACCCAAGCCACTCGGCATGCGGTACGCACCGCCGGCTGCTGTAAAAGTTTGTGCGCCATCAGTGTCGGGTGGCTTCGGTGGTTCCGGTTCGGGCCGTTCCCGACATACCTGATCGTAGTGGGCGCTCCAGAAGAAGGCGCGTCGGAGAATGCGAGCCGCTCGCCCAGCATGTTGCAGGCCTCGACCTGCCCCTGCCGCTCGGCCACGACCCAATGCTCGATGCGAGTGCGCGCGCGGTCCGCTGGACCAAATCGCCGAAGGCGCGAGTCAGCTTTCCATGTCCGCTTCCAGATGAAGACAGAGTTTACCTCTACCTCTGACTTCGGGCGCGGAGCCCTAGATCGTGTTCGCTGACATGAGACACGCCACACTTGCTCGCAGCGTGGTCCAGAATAACCGAAACGGCCATTTCATGGGGTTGCCAGTCACCCCCGAAATCGGCCACTTTCCCGCTACCATAACGATCTTGCGCGCGCCGCAATTCGCCAGCCCCGTCAAGCATTTGTCAAAACGATGAAACCGAGATGGTCACATTCGGTTGACAGTCGGGGCTGGACTACGTGTCCGAGAATGCGCAAAAAGCGGCCTTATGAACGGTATCGTCGGTGTGTTGCGCCAGGATGGTAGCGGCGCGCCGGCGGCAGCCCCGAACCTTCCCGGTCATCCTGACCGACAGGCTCCCGTCTGAAGCGGATGGGGCGAGAACTCGACGGCAAACGCGGTTTGCATCGCCAACCTGGGTGTTGCCATGTTGCCGCAAAATCGGTGATGTTTTAGGTACACTCGCGGTAGATGTGAGTGCCGATCTCAGACCTCGGCATTATCGAGCACCTCGGACATTCGGGCTCGCCAGTCGTCGCCCTTGGCCTTGAACTTAGCGAGAGTCTCGGGGCTAAGCCGTAGCGTGACGGCTTCCTTCGCGTTGTCGACCTTCGGCCGGCCGCGGCTGCGCTTGATGCTTTCGGCCAAGTCAGGGAACGCCTCGGCAAACGGCTTGCCCTTCCGGGCCTGATCGTCGGTGATTTCTGGGTTGTCCGGGTCGCTGGCGATCCTCTTCTGGATCTCGGCCTCTTCCTCATCGGTAAGGGGCCGTTTCGATGAAAAGCGGGTCATAGGAGCCTCCTTTCCTTCCGGCTCGCGTGGCGCATGGAGATTATCGAGATCGCCTCCGAGCCGAGCGGGGCGAAGATCACAGCAAGGATGATCTCGCCACGGAATTCGCCAAGAGCAAGCGTCCTGCCTTCCTTGGCGGGATAGATCGTGGCGTTCATGAAGAAGTCGACATCGAGATCGGCGAAGTCCAGACCGTGCTTGGTCTGGTTGGTCTGGCGCTTCGTTTCGTCCCATACGATCTTCATGGGATTATTCGTACACGGAAAATCATCCGTGGTCAACAATATTCGTACACGGAAATTCATGATAGTCCTCCGGTTGTTATCTAATAGGGAGGGGAAAGCGACCTCGGCTGCCTGGGCATTCGAGATAGCAAGCGAAACAGATAAGCCCGAGGCGTGGCATGCGCCCTTGATCTAGGCGTCAGGCATGAGCCGGCCGATGATGATCAGGGGAAGCCGTTCGATACGGCGACGGGCACCACATTCCGCGAGGCGCGCTCCCGACAGCCTCGTCGGTCTCATGAATCTCGGAGCGCAGTGGCAGAGTGGCGGGGTGGTTCCCGACTGGATGCCTTGGGATGCGAAACTGGTCAGTAGGCAGAGGTCGCGGGTTCGAGCCCCGTCGTCGGCCCTAGAGATAGGGTGGGCGTAGCTCAGTCGGATAGCGCTGCCGAATGCCAGCCCCAGCAACAGCAGACGTAGGGGTGTCCCAATGCGGTTTCATTTCGGCGGGATGCGACCGGGCCAACTCCGGTTTGACATCGGCACCATGAGCCATGGTAGGCATCCCGATCGCCAGACGATGCGCAGATGGATGACGCACCACATCGGCAAAGGCTCGTGGGGCGTCAGCTTCGGACATAAGCTGTTCATCGGCGTTCTTCGCCTTGAGCACAGCCGGGAAGTCCGCGAGCGGATCAAATAGTCAGGACGAGGTACTATCGCCCCTTTAGATGCTCGGAAACGATTGGAGATACTCTCCAGCCAACCAATCCCGGCTGGCACCATTCAAGAAGCACAGCGATCGCAAGAAGAACCAGCACGGCAGCTACGCGCAACTCCGGAGATAGACGGCCGATCTCTCTGTCGCGCTGACGGATCTCCGCATTCCACGCGTCGAATACCGTCGTGAGAGGTTCTCTCTTTGGCGGCTCGCGCCAAGCCCATACCCGCTCATGCTCTTTCTTCAGCGCAGTGATGCGAGCCTCCAGTTGATCCAAGCGGGTCTTCGGGTCTTCCGGATTGCGAGCCATGTCATCGGTCATGCCAGTCCTGCCTAACCCACGTCACGAGACATTCGCTCAGGCTCTCGCAAAGGGCAAGCCGGCGAACGCGCTGCCGGCGTAACAGTCACTCGATCGAAAGGATCTCGGATATGCGCTTCATGAGCGTCATGCTTGCTCTGCTATGTCTGCCGGTACTCGCGGCGGCAGTCGTTCTTTCCCCGGTCATCGTCCCGGTGCTGTTCTTGCTGTCGGCCATCGTGCCCGGTTTCGCGGCTTTCCGACGAACCAGCGGCAAGCGCTCATGGAACATCGCGTCCTATCACTCGCCGCACAGCCTCACTTGGCGATGGCTGTTCCATGTAAGCACGGGCGCGCGGGTGCTCTGGTGGCCTTACGTCAATGTGGACAGCAACGGCACCGGCTTCTGCATGGGCATCGCAAGCGTTCATGTCTATCGCACCGCCGTGGGCTGGCAGTTCGCGGGGTCGATCCTGGGGCTCGCCTTCCATTTCCAGCAGCAGCGGCCGATGTGGTTCCGCGATATGGGTCGCGCCGGCATCGAGGACTTGGCGAAACAGGAATACCGGGAAGGTGTTAGCGCCGGTGCTGCTGCCCGTCAGCTTTGCCGTAGCCTTGGAGCACATGGCGGTGCGCCGGTACTGAAGCGGATGCTCGAAGACATGTTGGCCGAAGCCAACCGCGCCTCGCATGATCCCTACCTCATTCTTCGGGCATTCGAAAAGGTCGACCCGGTTGCTGCACAGGCGGCCCGGATGGAGAGCTTCTACCGCACCATCCGAGCCCACTGGGCGTCAACGATCAACGGCTACGGCCGGGCGTTCTTGTAGGCGAACCTCACTGGCGATTTCTCCAGTGAAGCCCGCCGAGTTTCCTACATCGTCGGTGGAAACGTTGGGCTAGCCGATACTCCAAGGCAGCAGACGCCGGCTGCTGGAGCCTATCGGCAACATCCCGCCGGCCGAAGCCGAGGCACGCTACTACGCCATGCTGGGGGAGCCGGCCATGGCAGCGTGACTCAAACGAATGGCCTCCGGCAATCCCGGCTCGGTTCATTCTGCCATTTTACTTCATCCCTACTTAATAGTTTCGGTCATTCGGACGAATACGCGATTGTCCGGATAGAATCTGATACTGAAAGTGAGCCCGTGAACAACAAAGCGCCTGATCATTTGCCTCCACAGAGGTATCCTGTACAAGTTTCCGTGCTTCGAAACCGGCCACACTGCACTTACCAGCACCTCTCCAGGACGATGCCGCTGCGTAATCGTTATAATGCCGTCAAATCCATCGGCTCGTAGGATATCAACAGTTCGCGCAGGTCCAGCGAGACTCGCCATCCGCGTCAAGCAAACAATTGCCTGTTCATCAGAATTAACAGTTGCCCAATCAACGCTTCCGTCTGGCTTTAAACATTTGTCATTCGCCGCTTCGGCAGCCCCCGCAGGCGCAAAGAAAAGCCAGCCGGAAACCAGAACTGCAATTCTTAACAAACCTGATGATGGCGGAGCCGGCACTGCAATCGCTTCAGCGGCCCGGACCCAGAGAGACCACAGCCTGATCGCCTTAATTGCCTGTCTCATTTCTGAACAATTTGCCCCCTCCCACACACCCCAAGCCTCGTCCTGTTCCCGCCCAACGGTTCGAATCATCACAACCGCGGCGCCATCAAGCTTGCTGTAGCAGCGCGACTGTCTGTCAAAGAGAGTTCAATCAGTGAGGCGAGATGCGAAGTCCGCCATTGCATGAATGCGATCAGCGCTACCGCCCCTGCGATTACCGCTGCCACCCAGTCGCTCATGAGAGAACTCCCCATCCCGGCCGCAGCGTGGCGCAACCGGCGCGAGGGCGCAAGCGGTTCGCTGTGTGAGTATTCGGTGAGTAGCTTAGAGCCTGTGAGTAGCCAATTGGGCGGTAAGCATTTGATTTATTTGGCGCACCCGACAGGATTCGAACCTGTGACCTCTGCCTTCGGAGGGCCAAGCACCATCTTCGCCACGGTTCGCCAGGATATCCAAACATACGCAAAATCAAACAGTTATGCTAACGTGAGATCGAAGCCGTATCCCGCTTTAGCCTTGTTCTTTCTTCCAAGTGGTAGCAATATGGTTGCAATTTCGTCCGGAGGCCACCATGCGGAAACTCACAAAGCGCACCATTGATAACCTGCCGCCCTCGGAAGCGGAGACCGGTACAGTCCATTGGGACAGTGAACTGAAGGGGTTTGGACTCCGCGTCCTTCCGTCCGGCCGCAAGACATTCGTCATCAAGTTCCGGGCGCACTCTGGTCGCCAGCGCTGGATGAAGCTCGGCACATATGGTCCGCTCACTGTCGAGCGCGCCAGAGAGTTGGCGAAAGTCGAACTGGCCAAAGTGGTGGAGGGCCAGGATCCCGCGGCCGAACGTGCAGAGCACCGGCAGGCAGTGACGGTTTCGCAACTCTGCGACGTCTACATGGAAGCGGCCAATGCGGGTCTTGTGCTCGGCCGAAAGGGAACTCCGAAGAAGGCGACCACCCTCTCGACCGATGGATCCCGCATCCACGCCCACATCAAGCCACTGCTCGGACATCTGAAAGCCCGCGAGGTCAAGCGAGCCGACATCGAGCAGTTCAAGACCGGCGTCGTCACGGGAAAGACAGCGCGGGACAAGAAGCTCGGCTTCCGAAGCCGCTCAATGGTCAAGGGCGGAAAAGGTGCCCTTACGCGGACGCTCGGCCTGCTCGGCGCCATCTTCGCCTGGGGCGTCGACAACGGATACGTCACTTCAAACCCGGTGCGCGGCGTTCGCCGCTTCGCAGACAATCAGAAGAAGGCGCTGCTGACGGGACAGCAATACCACGCATTGGCGGAGGCGTTGCACGTGCTCGAACAGAAGCGGGATCGACACGGGGAGCCGATGCACAATCTCACGGGTATCGCGGGGGTCCGGTTCATCGCGTTGAGCGGCGTCCGCCGCGGCGAATGTCAGAAGCTGCTTTGGGACGAGGTTGATGCGGAAGGCACATGCCTCGCAATGGATGAAACCAAGACCGGACCATCGCTGCGTCCGCTCAGTCGCGCAGCCTATGCCGTGATCGACGATCTCGACCCGATCTCGGACTATGTGTTTGCTGCCGGCCCCGAAGAGAAGGGCTATCAGGGGCTGCCCCAGTTGTGGCGCACGGTCCAGAAGACCGCCCGACAGGCAGCCATTGAGGCGGCGAAGCTCCGTGGGGAAGAGCCACCTGCAAAGGGCCCGCTTGATGGCATCACGCTCCACAGCTTGCGGCACAGCTTCGCCGGTGTTGCAGAAGAGTTGGGCGCTTCGATCCCCACCATTGCCGCACTGCTCGGTCACCGCCTCGGTGGCGTGACAGGTGGCTATATTTTGAAGCGCGTGGACGTCATGTTGCTCGATGCTGTGAACCGCGTCGGCGATCACATCGCGATGATGATGCGCGGCGAGGTTCCGCAGGCACAGATCATCCAGTTCCGTCCGAGAGGGAGGACTGCACGCCGTCCGCCCGCAGCCGCGGCCCTCGTCCCGCAGGAGAGCATCGCCGTCGCTCACGCGGACGCCGCTTGAAATGTGTAGCTCTGAGGACTATACATGTTGTGAGCTGCCCGGGCGCGGGCGTACATGACGGTCTTTGTCACGAAGGAGTTCGCCCGCTTCAGGCGCAAGGCGCGGCTGTCGACGGAAAAGCTGCTCGACGCCGCCTCTGAACTCGCTGACGGACGGTTCGATGCCGACCTTGGCGGCGGAGTGTTCAAGCAGCGTGTGGCTCGGAATGGCGGTGGCAAATCAGGAGGCTTTCGCACGATCATCGTGTTCCGCGTAGGCGGACACAGCTTCTTCGTCCATGGGTTTGCCAAGAATGCTAAGGCGAATGTGTCGACGAAGGAATTGAAGGCGTTGCGACAACTCGCCGGCCTACTGCTTGGATTCACGACGCAGCAGCTTGCAACGGCAATATCAAGTGGCGAATTGATCGAGGTATTGAGCGATGGGAACGAAGCGTAAGGCCGAAATGGGTATTCTGGGCTCCGTTCACAATACGGTAGCCGGCCTGCACAAGGCCGGTTTGATCGACAAGGCCACCATGCGCGAGTTCGACGCCATGTGCCTTACTCCGGTCGAGCCCCTCAGTCCCGACGAGATCCGTGCGCTACGTGAGCGCGAGCAGGTCTCACAGCCTGTGTTTGCGCACTATCTGAATGTGCGTAAGGATGCCGTCAGCAAGTGGGAGCGTGGCGAGAAACGTCCGGACGGACCTTCCCTCAAGCTGCTCAACCTCGTCAAGGTCAAGGGCTTGCAATCTATCGCTTGATTTCACCTCAATTGCGCGGGGAAGGGAAGAACCCAATTCGGGATCAAATCGGCCCCTCCGCCGCCAAGCTCGCGGCAAGCCAACCTGTTCGGAGGGACTGCCTGGCGACGGACACTATACCGCTGCCAACGCCCGCCTTGCGAGGCTCTGCACGACTGTGGGCATCCAGGATGTGACGCCACACACGCTTCGCCACACCTTCGGTAGCGTTGCCGGCGATCTGAACTTCTCCGAGCTGACTATCAGAGCGCTTCTCGGTCATGCCGCGCAGAGCGTCACACAGGGCTGTCGAACGAACGTGCGATGAGCAGGCGGCGTAAGGCAAACAGCGCGATGATCGGCAGGGCGATCCCCACCAGCGCGCCGTCGCTGCATATGAACGACCAAGCTATTGCGGACCCGTGCCAAGACCAAAAAGGTCAGACGGCTCTGCCTGAAGTGCGAGAGGTGGGTGCAAGTCCATGCTCACCAAGCCCTTTAAACCCCTTGCTCTCGGCCTTTCGACAGGCACGATACTTGTAGCGTGGAGGTCTGCATTGGGCTGGGAAGCGGAATGACGGCTTACCAGAGAAAAATCGTGGAAGCGGACTATGGTCGGCCGCAACTGTTAGGCAACTTAGCTAGCGCCGCGACGCAAAGATCAGCGTCCGCTGTGAGAAGTCGGACAACTCTGCATCGTTGATCGCAGCCGTCTGCCAGGCCGGGTTGGAGTCGTGGTGAAACCGATTGGCGTAGTTGAGCAACAATCTGAGTTCGACGATATCGGCCGCCGAGAGTATTTCGTCAGGCCCGCCGACGCGCTGGTCGCATACGCCAATGAACGGTCCAAGAAGCGTACCCGGAGGAAACTGCTCCGGGTACGCCACACGCATGAACGACTCCAGTATCGGCCTTAGCGCCTGCGCTACCTCGCGTTCCCGAGCAGGATTGGCAACCTGCAAGTATGCCCGGACGAGTTCATGGCGCTTGTCGTGCTCGGAAATACTGTCGCTACGAACATCCCACACCGCGATTTCAGAACCGACCGCTGCCCTGTTGATCCTTAGGGCGACGGAACCGTTCCTGTCAGCCTGCTCCCAAAGGCTGCACAAGAACGGCTTGGAGTGTGAGAGTACAATCACCTGGCGAACCCTTGTGGCCAACGCCATGATTTCCTCGCGGGTTCGCAAAGTGCGATGGTCATCGAGGCTTGTCATCGGATCGTCGATCATGACGATCTTGTTCGCCAGATTCGGGTCCTGTTCCAGCGATGCGAAAAAGAAAGCTAGGGCGAGAGTGTTGCGATCTCCCGCGCTGAGAGTGTTTCTGAAGGACGGGCCAGCGTCGGCCGTGACATCTACATTCTGCTGATTAATGACGACGACGTACGACGCCGACGAGCCCGACCTGTTGTTGACCGACTGGACTTCCCCAAGCCGAAACGACGCGCCGAAGCGGCGCAGGTAGTCGTTGATCGCCGCCTCAAAGACAGGGAAAATCTGCTGCCGATACTGGTCGAGGGCCGCGCGGGCCTGCGTTCGAAGCGCCTCCGTTGCCGTTTTCGCAGCCTTCTCTGTCAGGTAGTTCGCGCAGTGAGGCAGGACTTCCGGCTCGAATCGCGCTTTCTGCGCATTCAGTTTGGCGAGATCGGTGCGCAATGCAGAAAGGTCGTCTGCGGCAGCTTGCTCTTTGATGAGTTCCAACCGGGCGTTGGCACCGACTAGGCGTTCGGAAAGTGCCGTCACTTCGGCGATACACACGCGATAGTCTTGGATGGACTGCCGTGTTTCGTGCGTGAGCGCCATTGCTTCCAATGGCGAAGCGGCCTTTGCACGAAGCTGTTCAAGGACGGACTCGCGCGCTGCATTCCATTGCCGGGCCACCGCCGCAGTATCGATGTCGATTGCCGGCAGCTCTGCGAAGTCCTTCCAGAACTCATGAGCCTGCGCAGCCGTACGCACGTCCCGCTCGAATGCGGAAGGGATGTCACCGCCATGGGCATCGCGTACCCCGATCCCTGTCTGCCGTATCGTGGCTTTTAGATCCTCATAGGCCTGGCTGAAGTAAGCGCGGTAGTGGGCAATCAGATCAGAGCCCGCGAGGCTTTGTGCGCAGAACGGGCAGACCTCCCCTTCGTCTCCCTCAGAGGCAGGCGCGATGAGTGTCATGCCCTCGGATACCCAGTTTTCACCGCTGCGCCCCAGTTTGCCGATGTGGCTGCGCACACGCTCGGCGGCGGCGGCTTCGAGATCGGCAAGAGTGCGCCTCAGGACGCCATCAATGCTGTCGATGTCGAAATCCGGGAGGCGGATCGCCTGAAATCCCGGCCTTTGCCGTATCGCATCGGCCGACCGCGCCGCAGCCAGCCGTCGCTCCGCTTCCTGAATCTTCCGGTCTATCTCCGCGTCCGGTTCGAGATCGCAGAAGGCGTCAACCTTGTAGGGGCCAAGGGCTCCGGCAGGTATGGCTTCGGCGAGTTGGCGCAGCGCCACGTTGTGTTCTTCGATCCGGGCAACGTGCCCCTGCAGCGCGCTGCTGAGCGCACCCCCCCGCGCGCCGAGGATCAGTTCATGCAGGTTTTGGCGGTGCGCCGATTGAAGTTCGATACCCGAGCAGACATTTGCCGACACGAAAGCATCGTCGAAGATCGCAATATCGGGCAGCGGGTTCGACCACGCCCCGTTCTGGAAAACGGCGGCTCCTCCGGTGTGGCGAATAACAACGTGTGGCGGATGCTGTGCGCCGAGGCGGTGGCGCTCCAGTACAAGCCTAGGATTGCCGGTCGCTAAAGACCGCAGCACTGCCGCTAGTGTGGTCTTACCGCGAGCGTTTTCGCCGTAGATCAAGGTGAAAGGCGTGAGCGCCGTCTGCGCCGGAGGGTTGAGATTATCGAACTGGCCGACATTCCGTAGAAGTTGAATATGTTCGATCATACCGGCAGCCTCCCCCAAAAGCACCGAGTCAGTCTGATAATATTTGCCTAGAAGTGAACCAAATAGGCAAGAGCGATCCGCCGGATGTTGGAGCACCCAAAGAATTCGTAGTCTCACGTGTTTTTCAGCACTTGGTGTGCACAGGGTTTCCCAGTGTCGAGTTCTGAAGAGCTGTAGGTCCGCTCCCAGTGTCAGCTTGCGGCGCGTGACAGAATCCAACTAAACGGCTCGAATGGGGTCGGAACCAGACATTTCCCGAATGCAATTACCCATTGAAGCGATTTCCCAATCGACTGCGAAGCTTGCGTCAGTAATGCACGAATATGGTAGCCTTATTTCGAGAAACTCGTTGATGGCATTACATTCTAATTTACAAATCGATTTGCTAAGTACCTTCGGCTACCGCCCGTTTCAGGGCAGATAGGCGACGACAGCTGAGATACCCAACCAGGTCGCTCGCGCTAAGCTCGTAAGATTCGCCCGTTTTCCTCATGTCTCCGCCGCGCGGAGTAATAGACGTTTAATATCGATTGAACTCGATGAGGGTAAGATCATTCCCGCGAGGCGCAGCACTCCTGCTGCAGCCACGATCCATGCTGCCGAGGTGCCCCCACGGGTCTGCACCACCAAATAACTGACTTGCCGCAGTTGCACGACCAGCTGCTGCGGCTAAAGTCAGAACAGATTCTGGGGTAGGGGCATCATGGACTATCAGGGCGGAGCCGCCGAAAGCGCGGTTAGGCAGCAACTTCTTGCTGATCGGAAGAACCTTTTAGATTTGGGCACGCGGAACCGACTTATCAATGTCCCGCTGCGTTCAAACAATATTCGCACAATCGAAATTGTCGATGAGAAAGCCACCGAAGTTTACCGCCTACTGGTTGAGGGCAAGGGACTAACCTTCGTCCCCGGACGACAATTGACGGACGAGGAAAAGGCGGAACTCGGTGACGCAGATGCTGAAACCGGAGGCATCCCACAGCCTGACGAGAATGAAGAGGTGGACGATCGTGGGATATCGCGCCGCCACTCCGACAACAGATTACAAACCCGCCTGACTTCGCAGGGTCTTCAAAAGCGGCTGTTTGACATTTGGTATGATGCCCGGACGCTGGAGGAGGAGCAGGGCGTTAACATCCTCTACCTTGCAATAGGGCTACTGCGCTGGTTCGAATCCGAAACTTCGGATGTCGAGCGCCACGCCCCACTCGTCCTGCTTCCCGTGCGGTTGGACCGTACTAGCGCTGCGGATCGATTCACCCTTCGCTGGCGCGGTGAGCCAGCTTCGTCCAACCTGTCACTTCAAGCCAAGATGAACGCCGAATTCGGCTTGAAGCTCCCAGATATCGATGACGAAGAGGAGTTCGATATTGCAGGGTACATCGCGAGGGTCGCTGAGACGGTCTCGGGCAAGGGAAAATGGGACGTCCGTCCGGACGGCATAATCCTTGGCTTCTTCTCGTTCGCCAAGTTCCTGATGTATCGGGATCTAGATCCCGACAATTGGCCGGCCGATAAATCTCTCGATCAAAATCCGGTCATCAACAGCCTCCTCCGCGAAGGATTTCCTGATAGGGAGCCGATCGTTCCGGATAGTGGCCGAATAGATGCTTTCATTTCGCCTGAGAAAACCCATCACGTAGTGGAGGCAGATTCCTCGCAAACTGTTGTCATCGAAGAAGTCTCCCGTGGCGGGCATCTCGTTGTGAAGGGCCCGCCCGGCACCGGAAAAAGCCAGACCATCACAAACATTATCGCTGCGGCAGCGGAGCAGGGCCGAAAAGTCCTCTTCGTTGCAGAAAAGATGGCCGCGCTAGATGTAGTCCACCGTAGGCTGAAGGATGCGGGCCTTGGCCCCCTGACGCTTGAGCTTCACTCGAATAAGACGAACAAACGTGCATTGCTGGAGGAGCTGCGCAAAACGAAGGATCTTGCTAGGCGTGTTGCGGGAACTGACGCCACCGTTGTCGCTCGACTGAAAGACGCTCAAAACGGGCTCAACAGCCATGCGGACGCGATGCACAAGGTTCACGAGCCGAGCGGCATGACACCGTATCAACTCATCGGACATCTCGTCAGGGTCAGCGATGGGGCTGGGCTCCACGGTTTCGCACTGACCGGTCCAGAACACTGGTCTAGGTCAGACTACGAGGTGAGGTTGGATGTCTGCAAAGAGCTGACGGAGCGCTTTGCTTCGATCGGACAACCCGTTGAACACGCCTG
Source organism: Mesorhizobium sp. 1B3 (assembly GCF_050958605.1). Classification (NCBI taxonomy): domain Bacteria; kingdom Pseudomonadati; phylum Pseudomonadota; class Alphaproteobacteria; order Hyphomicrobiales; family Phyllobacteriaceae; genus Mesorhizobium; species Mesorhizobium sp. 1B3. The sequence goes on from NZ_JBJHDO010000009.1 coordinate 60,149, forward strand.
GTATGGCGTTCGCCGCGACGCGCTGGATCCTGCTGAAATTGGTCACCTTGGGCAAAGTGTAGAGGAACTGCTGTCCGACTACTCGCAGATACAGGCGCTGACGAGTCAGGTCACGTCGGCATTGAAACTGGAGCAGGCTCAAACTTTCTCGGATCTAGTGACCATTCTGGACGTGGCCAAAGCCGTTGCTACAATGCCGGTGTGCGACCGGCGGGCGCTCGCGGATCCGATATGGCAACAACCCGGTCGCGCTGCCGAACTGGTTGAGGTGGGAACGAAGCTTAGGGAGCTTCGTGAATCTGTCGACGCCTCCTTCCTCGAGGTTGCCTGGACGGCGTCGCTGGGCGAATGCCGTTCCGTACTCGCGACGAAGGGCGGATCCATTTTCCGGCTGCTCAGCGGCCGATATCGGTCGCAGGTCGCGCTGCTAAGATCGTACCTGAAGCAGCCACTTCCCAAGGATCTGCCCGCAAGGCTGGCTCTGATTGACATGTTGCTGGCGGCTCAAGAAGCGCGGCGAAGCTTCGAAGAACTGAAACCTGCAGGCACGACAGCCTTCGGGTCATCCTGGAACGGCGAAAGGTCCAATTGGGACGACCTCCGCGCTGTCGTTGAGTGGCATGGCTCGAATCCGAAAGTCTTGACGGCGAATGTCATGGCCCGGGTAGCGGAATTGTCTGATCTCACTCCACAGAGGGAGATCGCCCGCGATTTGTCAGAATTGCTAACTCGGTTTGTGCAGGGTTGGACCGCTCTGCAGACATTTCTTGACCTGGACCTGGAGCGGTCGGTTGCGTCCGATACCTTCGCCGCGGCCAACGTAGAGGTTATTTCACGACGGCTGTACCAGTGGCACGCCAACATCGAAGCTGTAACCAAGTGGGTGGCCTTTCACGGCCGGTGCCGAGCCGCTTCCAGTCTCGGATTGGAAAGCCTTGTTGAAGGAATCCTGTCAGGCCAAATAGCCGACTGCAACTTGATCCCTACGTTTGACCGGTCGTACTTCGAAGCAATGCGCGCCGATTTCTTCGCCCGCGAGCCTGGTTTGAAACGCTTTGATGGCGAACTGCACACTCGATTGGTTGACACGTTCCGTAGGCTCGAAGTCGCCCGCATGTCTCTGGCGCGCGAACAGATCGCCACCCGCCACGCGACCGAACTCCCCCGCAGCAATGGCGGTATCGGACCGCTTGGCGTCCTCAACGGAGAGCTCGCAAAGAAGCGCAATCATCTTCCAATACGCCAGCTGCTAGATCGTGCGGGACCGGCCATCCAGCAGATTAAGCCGATTTTCATGATGAGTCCGCTATCGGTCGCTCAATTCCTGAAGCCCGGAACTATCTCATTCGATTTGCTTGTCGTCGACGAAGCGTCACAGGTTGAGCCCGTCGACGCTTTGGGGGCAATCGCCCGCAGTGGCCAAATAGTCGTTGTTGGCGACGAACGCCAACTCCCTCCGACACGCTTCTTTTCAAAACTGACCTCCGACATCGATGAGCGAGACGAAGACGACGAAGTCACGTTTCAAGCCCGCGACGCTGAATCCATTCTCGATCTATGCCTGGCTAAGGGTATGCCCTTCCGTATGCTGAACTGGCATTACCGCAGTAAACATCAGTCGCTAATCGCGGTTTCGAACCGCGAGTTCTATGATAACAGGCTGTTCATAGTCCCGAGTCCCTATGACGCGGTCGCCGGGATGGGGCTCAAGTTCAACTATCTTCCGCATGCCCATTACGACCGTGGGAACACTCGCACTAATCCTGTTGAGGCCAAGGCAGTAGCCGAGGCAGTCGTCCAGCATGCGAAGGAGCGGCCCGAAATATCGCTCGGCGTCGCAACCTTCTCGGTAGCCCAACGCCAAGCGATCCTCAAGGAATTGGAGTTATTGCGCCGTGCGCATCCAGAAACCGAAGACTTCTTCAATCGTGGGTCGACTGAACCGTTCTTCGTAAAGAATCTGGAAAACATTCAGGGTGACGAGCGGGACGTCATCTTCATATCGGTAGGATATGGGAAAACCAGCACAGGCTACATGGCCATGAGCTTCGGCCCCTTGAATTCGGAAGGTGGCGAGCGCCGGCTGAATGTCCTTATCTCGCGCGCCAAATTGCGTTGTGAAGTCTTCTCTTCTATCACTGGCGACGACATCGATCTGGAGCGGGTCCGTAGTCGGGGTGTTGCAGCCTTGAAGCTCTTCCTGACGTTCGCGCAAACCGGGAAGTTCGGTTTCGCAGAGGAGACCGGGAACGGCCCCGACTCCGTCTTCGAGGAGCAGGTCGCGGACAAACTTCGGTCACTTGGTTGCGACGTCAAGACCCAGATCGGATCGGCGGGGTTCTTCGTGGATTTGGCCGTTTCGGATCCTGACAAGCCCGGACGCTTTGTATTGGGTATCGAGTGCGATGGCGCTCAGTACCATTCTTCGCGGTCAGCCAGGGACCGTGACCGGCTGCGGCAGCGGGTGCTCGAGGACCATGGATGGATCATTCATCGCATTTGGTCGACTGACTGGTATCTGAGGCCAAACGAAGAGTTGGCAAAGGTCACTGCTGCGATCGAAGCCGCCAAGGCGGAGTGGCGGACCCGAGACGACGATCTCGCTAGGCCTCGGCAGGCGGTGCCATTGCATTTCACCACGCACCACGAGGGGGAGGTCGACATCCTCACCGCGCATGTGTCGCCCGAAGAACGGTCACTCGCGATCCCCTACGAAGAGTCCTCGATTACCGTTCGAATGGACCTGGAACCCCACGAGGTTTCAATTGCCGACATGGCTCGGTACGTAGGTCAAATTGTTTCCCAAGAAGGGCCGATACACGAAAGTGAAATTGTTACGAGGGTTCGGTCTGCGTGGGGCTTGGCACGTGCTGGCAACCGCATCCGGGATGCCGTGCTTGCAGGCATCAAGGCTGCCGAAGCCCGTGGCGAGATCGAAGGCGAGGGGGCGTTTTACGTCGCCCCTAAGCAAGAAATAAGAATCCGTGATCGATCAGGTGTCTCATCTCTCTCGCTCAGGCCAATTGCGTTTGATGCTTTTGACGCACCTTTGATGGATCGCCACTGAAGGAGCGTTCAATTATGTGTAGTTCACGTGCTTCAGCACGGTCCATCCTAGGCCTAGCGTCCCTTCTCTTATTGACGCTGTCCGCCTCGTCATTCGCGCAATCGGTTCCTGAAAAAGAGCAGTTCGATCCCGTCGCGGTCGTCAACGGAATATCGATCGATCGCTCTGAGTGCGCTGCATTAGAGAGAAATGAAACGGCAGTGTGGGTTGAAATCGAAGGGCAGAAGGCGTGCATGCGCTATTACGCAGCCGGCCTGAAGCCGTCGCCCGGTCCGAATCCCGTCGCCGTCATATGGATGAATGGCGACGTTCTTGGTCCAAAAGGAAATAACGCGGACAAGAGGCAGAAGGGCTTCGGCCCGACCGAGATGGTGGCCCAAGAACGGGAACTTTCGAGTCGTTTCGGTGTCCCGGTGATCTTCTTAGGGCGTCCGGGGACGTACGGAAGCGCTGGCAAGCATCACACGATGAGAGGCCGGCCAGTCGAAGCCCTGCTCGTGAACGCAGCGATTGATATTCTCAAGCAGCGCTACGGTATTCAGTCGCTTGCGTTAGGTGGGCATAGTGGCGGTGGCACCCTGGTTGCGGAAATGTTGGCACGCCGAGGGGATCTGAGCTGTGCGGTCATTTCCTCCGGAGCACCGGCCTATCGAGCTTATCTGGAGGCGAGGGCGTTTATCAAACCTGGTGAAACGCTGAGGCGCTTCGACCCTTACGCGTCGCTTGATAAAGTGCGCAATGATTCTAATCGGCGGATTTTTGTTATTGGTGACCCACGAGAGACGAACGTTCCGTTCTCAACACAGGAACTTTACTACAAAGGGCTCGTGACCCGCGGCCATGCTGCGTGGCTCCTTCCGCTCCAACGAGCGACGGACGCCCGCTACCATAATCTCGTTGATTTTGGGGAGACAGCGATCGGAATGTGCGCCGCCGGCGCAAGCACTGACAAGATCATTGCGACCTTGGAAGCAATGCCGGATCAGCGTTCCCGGGTCACGAACTGAGCGGCGCTGGTATCCATCACGAAGCGAATGGCGGCCGTAAGGGCGCTCCCGCCATTCGCCACCTCACCGCTGGTCCTCAAGGGCTTCCGAACCCTCCTGTCTGAGCTTCGGCCCGTCTGCGAGCCTACGCCCGAATGCGGGCAACGAAGGCTTGATAACGTCCGCCGATTTCGTGCGCGCCTGGCGGCGTGCTCAGGCAGGGCGGCCGTCGTGTTGAACCAGAAGCGCACGAAGATGGCGATCGCGATGGTGGGGGATCCTACAGCTCAATATCATCGGCAGGAGCGCCCCCACAGCATCGCGCCCGCTCGATTCCCGATGCTTTCAGCGACCTCGCGGAACATCACGACGAGCCTGATCGATCATTGTTCGCCTAGACATCCAAGTCGCGGTGGGCCTCGTCCGGGGCATCACAACGTCATGATACCGGGCCAGGAGTCGCTTTACCCGGCTTCTTTCCGACCCATTGGACGTGGCGGGCCAGCACCGATGCGGCAGTTTCCACTTGCCCCGCGCGCAATGCGCCGAGGATTGCCCGGTGATCGCGGTCGGTAGGTGCTTCCCATTCCGCCCGCCAACCAGAGAACAGGAAGCGGGCGCTTGCCGAATGCAGATCGTCAATGGTCTTAAGGAGTCGGGGCATGGCGCAGGGCGTCAGGATTAGTCGGTGAAAGGCACGGTTCGCTTCCTCCCAAGCCTGCACGTCGCCCGCCTTATCGCCAGCTCGGGTGGCATCCTCGGCCTGATCCAATATCGCTTTGGTCAAATGAGGCGCGGCATGGCGTAGGGCCAAGACCTCAAGGGCGGCGCGCATCTCAGCCACTTCCGTAATTTCGTCCATACTAAAACCAGCGACCCGAACGCCTCGGCGCGGTTCGCTGACCACAAGCCCTTGCGACTCCAGACGTCGGAATGCCTCGCGCACCGGCACATGGCTCGCTCCAAATTCTTCAGCAATACGATCTTGTCCGAGCCGCGAACCCGGTTCGAGCGAGCCCGAGATGATGCGATCAGCAAGTGCCTTGCTGATCCGCGCCGCGATTGTGTCGTCTTTAGCTGCTGTCATGAATTATAGATAATTCCGACACTGCGCAGCGTCGAGCGACTAAATCACGGCGCGGAGAAATCCGCTAAGGGACCCACAGAAAGCTCATTGAGGACGCTTGAGGCGGGCATTACTGATGCTCTTCCAGTTCTCGGATGTCGGTCCGGATGACGCGCCCCCAAGATACTGAAAGCTTGCATGCCGCCATCGCGCGGCAGTAGCTGCCCTACAACGATGCCAGGGCGACGCTTAGACAGCTCTCCGCCTACGCTACGCCTGAACGGAAGGCTGCGATGTGGAACTGGTAACAAGAGCCGCAGGCACGGTCTATCTTTGCCACCCGTTTCTCGTTCACGCCGCGCAATCGCGGGAACAACTGCGCTTCTTGGCAGCCGGCGCTGTTGCCGAGGGGCGAGTTGATCCGGCGTTGTTCACCATCGCCGGTTCAGATCGCCATCCGCCAGTTGCACTGACGTTCTGAATTGGATGACATCCGCGGCCGCTCGGTGGCTCCCGAACTGCTGAATCGATCGGCAAACCCTATCCGCCTTGCGGCCGAACATGCATCGCCGGGTTTCGGCATTTGAGCGCGGGAACCGGACCGCCTCCGATGGGATGAGCGGCGCAGAAAGCCGCCTCTCCGCTCAACCTCTTCAAAGACCGTCGAGCGGGTTGCGTACCCACCTGAAAGCCGTCATTGATAGCGGTCTCGACGAAGGGGGGCATATGGCTGGCAAGGAGCATCGATACTCCGTTCAGGTGAGCTGGACCGGAAACACCGGAAGCGGCACACGGACCTATCGTGGATATGAGCGAGCGCACGACATCACTGCGCCTGGAAAGCCGACGATAGAAGGCTCCGCTGATCCGGCATTCCGTGGAGACAGCAGCCGGTGGAACCCAGAGGATCTGCTTGTTGCCTCTCTCTCGGCTTGCCACAAACTCTGGTTTCTCGCCCTTTGCTCGAAAGCTGGTGTCGTCGTCACTGCTTACGAGGACTCAGCCGAAGGCTTCATGCTCGAGGAGCCAAACGGGGCTGGGCAGTTCACATCGGTTACTCTGAAGCCATGTGTGACCATTTCAGCGGAATCGGATGAAGCAAGGGCGCTGGAGCTTCACCACGAGGCGCATGCAATGTGCTTTATCGCTCGATCGGTAAACTTCCCGGTATCGAACGAACCGACGATTAAACGAGAACGACCCACAACACCATGACTAGCAGCAGCGCAGTTTGTCCGCCTCTGAGGCGCCAGATCCAGCCGCACAACCAAGGCAGTGCACGCCCATAAGGGTCAGGTTGCTGGGGCAGCCTTGCGCGCTGGGATTGTCATAGCAGCCACCCCCGCAATAACGCACACCAATCCGATCATTCCGGTCGAGGACAAGCTTTCGCCGAGGAACATGACGCCGATCGCCACCCCGATTGGAACCCGCAGATAAGCTTGCGCGGTCGTACCGACCGACCCAAGGGTCTGGACGAGGCGGAAATAGATGACGAAAGCGAGCGCCGTCGAGAAAACCGAAAGCGCCAGCAAGGCCAGGATCGACTCCGTTGATGGAGCCATGGTCCCCGGCTGTTCAGCGATGAGACTGACCGGGATAAGGACCGTCGCGCCGCAGATCATCGACCCCGCCGCCGGCATGATGGGATGGAGTCCTCTGAAGTTCTTGCCGAAGATCGCGGCGGCGGCATAGCAAACCGTGGCGGCGACGATGGCGAGTTGCGCCCATAGCTCCCGCCCCACACCATCGAGAGCCTGAACGCCGACGATCAAGCAAATGCCGACAATGCCAGTGCCAATCCCGAACAGCTTGCGACCTGTTACGGCTTCATGGCGCGTGACGAGCACGGTCAACAGGAAGACGAAGATGGGCGATGTGGAGTTGAGGATCGTTGCCAGTGCGGCGTCGGTGGTCTGCTGTGCCCATGCGATCAGCGTGAAGGGGATCACGCTGTTGAGGCACGCCTGAAACAAAAAACGTCGCCAAGTAGCCGCGTCCGTCGGTAAGTTCAGGCCTTGCCACTGGATGATTGCGACCAGGATCAGACCGGCGATAAAGGTCCGGGCTGCGATCAGCGTAACAGGCGCGATAGTCTCAACCCCGATTTTGATGAAGCTGTAGGAGGCACCCCAAAGCGTCGAGAGCGCCAGAAGCAGCGCCAATTCTTTCACCAGATTCTGATTCTCGCTCTTCATGCTCTCTCCGCGATCACAATTGAGCACAAACACCTCTCCTTTTTGGCGTGAGCCTTGCGCCGAATGTTTCGGCGTCGGCCAAAGTTGCGGCTGCGGCTGCGGGAGTGCAGGTTATACTTTGTCCACGTCCAACGGCGCTTCGAGAGACCACCTTTGCGGAGGTTGCGTCCTGATCTGGGACGCCGCCCGAGTAGCTTGGCCTAGCCACCGCTTTCGAACTCACGTCTGATTCACTCAGCGCCGTTTACCGGCGCGACTGGTGGGCTGGAATGCCGTGCCTGTTATCCAGATTTCTCGAAGCCCTCGATCAACAGAATCGTGGCATCTGCACCGGCCCTGCGATCCTTGACAATCTCCCGGTAGGCAGCCGATCCAGACCAGGCTGCAAAATCGTTCCTGCTCTTAAAAGAGATCAGGACAACTTTGTCTCCTTCCCAGATGCCCTCTACGGTCTCAGGCCTCTCATCGGCTGCGAGCAACCGACCGCCGAACTCCTTCAGGATCGGCATGAACCTCGCTTGGTAGCGATTGTAGGCAGCGAGATCCTTGAAACTGAGTTGGGCAAGCACGAAAACGGTCATCATTTGCGCCTCTGCAACTCCCAGGCAAGCCCTCGCTAGACCGCAGCAAGTAGCTGCCTCAGTCCACGCGCGCAGCAGACCCCTGTTCCGGCCGGTTTTCAGCATCTTCGGGTGCCATAGAGAAATTGGCACGCGAATAATTCTCAGCTGCAAATGGCACGGAGTTGGCAGCCGGCTCGCGCACCGCCTTTGCTTCCAGCCTACAGCCACGAGGTCCTCCGAGACGGGGCCTCCGACCGCTTTGCCGGTGAAATCTACTCATCCGGGTTCAAAGGTCGTACCGGCAAAGCTACGCTTAGTCCTGTTGCCGAAACTGTCCAATGAAAGCCAGACCGACTCTGATTCTCAAGAGCCAATGTGACCAATGCCCGTTCTCCAGATATTGTCGCCCCGCACGATCACGAAACCGTTTTCCCCGCCTGATGCACATGAAATCTATGCGTGTATTTCTCCGGAGATCACGAAATTCATGACATGGGAGCCGCCCGCTTCATATTCGGATTTTCGAACCGTATGGCGCGCTTGGCTTGCTCCCGGTGATCCACAGACCGACCTCCACTTGGTGGTCCGCGACCGCAAGGACTCTCGATTTCTCGGATGTGTCGGCCTTCACTCGCTCAGGACCAAAATACCCGAACTGGGCATATGGCTGCGGCGCGACGCCCACGGCATGGGATTTGGGGGCGAGGTGATTGGCGCCGTCGTCGCTTGGGCGAGCCGACAGTTCACTGTCGAGTGTTTCGAATATCCAGTCGCCGAAGAAAACGTCGCCAGCAGGCGGATAGCTGAATCGCTTGGCGGCAGCACCATTGGCCGACGTGACAACCCCAAATACCGGGCCATTGTCTATCATATTCCCAGCGCAGTCGAGCAAACCGAACTGCCTTAGTGCAGTGCCCGCGCGCCCCTCTGGACTGAGAGTGTAAACGGGGTTTGTCGTGAGGGATTGACGGCTGGGAGAGAGCCTCCCGGCGCTCGTCGCAGAGAACCGCGATGTCCAGACATGACCGCACCTCACACACCGGCTCGGACCGGGCGAAGCTTTACGACAAGATCATAGACAAGATCATCGCCGAGCTTGAGGCAGGACGATTTCCTTGGGCCCGACCTGGGGGAAGTCCAGCGCGAAAGCCTCGCTCGGTCTCCCGAGCAACGCCAGCACGGGCCGCCCATAGCGTCACCAGCATCCTGATCCTCTGCGGCGCCGTGATCCAGCACGGCTTTCCCGGTCAGGGCTGGCTCACCTACCGGAAGCGACGCCGTTCGGCAGCAATGTGCGCAAGGGCGAGCGCGGCACCACCCGATGAACTGGCACCGGATCGCATTGCACGATATCGGGCATAATCCCACAACCGGATTATGCCGGAACCAGTTCTGTAGTGCCGGAAGCGGTGGCCTCCGGCTCAAACACATTTCGGCATAATCATAGGGATTCGAGAAAAGCGAGCAGCTTGTCATCAGGCCAGTTCTGCTACGTGGGGGGCTTTTGACCGACGTACACGGCGGTCACAAAATTCCGGCGAACGTGCCCGCCGAATTCATCATCTACGATGCGCCCAATCTCGCTCAAGAAATTGGAGCGCTCATCCTGGGACAGTCTTGCGACCGAAGAAAAAGTTTGGGTTAGCAGTTGGACTTGGCGGGTGGTTAACCTGTTCTTCCATCGGATTTCTTCATATCCGACTTTCAAAAATCCTGCAGTTTCCAATTCGGCCTTGCGGGCCTCCCTATCAAGAGCGAAAGGGCGTTTTCCGTCGTTGGATGGACTACGGCTAAGTCGTTCGAAAAGCGATTGAGTACGGCGTTGGAATGGATCCATATCGTCTGGATCACCGAAAACTGTCCACCACATTGCCCACCAACCGCCTGGGCGCAAAAGTCGAAATACTGTTGCGAGCGTGGGCTCTGCTTTGAGCCAGTGAAACGCTGTTGCGGCCACACCGAGATCGAAGGCTCCTGCCAGAAGATCACTGTCCTCGAACGAGGTTTTTACGACGTTTAGCAAAGAACCATAGTTTTTCAGCCGATCCGCTAATATCGAGGAAAGCCGCTCGTTGGGTTCCACTGCTGATACTGTGCTTCCCATTGCCAGCAAGGGCTCGGTTGCCTGTCCAGTCCCTGCTCCAATCTCAAATACACGCGCACCTTGCGGTAGCGCGCCAACGTCGCGGAGTATATCAAAGACACGCTGAGGATATGGCGGCCTTGCATCATTATAGGCTTTACTGACCGCTCCAAATGCAGTTCGACCTTCCATGATTGAAATAGTATCTGGCGCCATTTCTTTAACAGCCTCGCCGGGCGATGTATCCAGGCTCCGGCTCCACTTACCACAAAAAGAAAAGCATCTTAATGCGTTCAGAGGCACCAATCCCTCCGACTGACTGATCCCCTAAGTCCGTTGGGTTTCCGGTCGCAACCCTCGTGGCTCCGGACCGTGTTGCCCGCAAACACGGCTGCCCGCCCATTCCGCGCCTAATGGGCGAGGTGCCCGCGAGCAGGCAGTTGCAGGCGTCTCCCGCCGGCCTTGGCCGGGCCTCGTCGGAGGGATGGCCTGCCGGCGAGACCCGCACTACCCCGGGCGGCACCCGGATCACCCACCTCACGCTGGTCACTTCACAGCGTACGCTATGCCGATCTTTCGCCTCGGGGTGTCAGCCATACGCGATCTGCCCTCTCCATCACGCCGCGATTTAGACTTTGCTTGGATGATTGGGCGGGGCAGGGAGCCTCATCGACTATCTAGATGCGAGCACGATCCCAGAAAGCGACACGACGAGCCCTACGGCCATCGCGCCGGACAGTGGTTCATCGAACATCAACCAGGCCCACAGCATCGTGACCGGAGGACTCAGATACAGAACACTGCTGACGCGAGCGGGTGACGATCTCCGCAAGCACAGGTAATACAGGCCGTATCCACCGAAGGTGGCGACAATGACCAGCCAGCCGATACCGATGATGAATTCCCACTCGTAAACTGGTGCGATGCCGCCCTCCCCAGCAGCGAAAGCACTGAAGATTACAGCAGCAGCAAAACATTGGATGCACAAGCTTTGATGAACAGGCATATCGCTGCTTGCGAAACGCTTCTGCAGAAGCGTGGCCAGAGCCAGAGACAGCATTCCTAACACCGGCATAGAGTAGGCCCAGGGCGGGGCTTCCCCTACGTGCAACGATCCGACCGAGGCAACGAGCACTCCCAGGAAGCCAATTCCCAAACCAACCCACTGCCTGCCGTTGAGAAGATGGCCCAGGACCGGCAATGAGAGCATTGCGATCGCCAAGGGCAGCATGTCGGCGATCAGTGCCACCAGCCCCGTTGGTACACCTCTAGCGATGGCGATAGCAAAACCCGCGAGATACCCCGACATCGCCAAGGCTCCAAACACGAGGTGCTTTGCAATCTCGGCCAGCCGAGGCTTTGGACCGATCAGAAGCGCAAAGGGCAGCAGCAGGACGCCGGAAGCAAGTGTACGCCAGAGCAAGATCAGAAAAACCGGCCCGTGATCTATGGCGTATCGGATTCCTACGAAACCGGAACTCCAGCAAACAACGAGCGAGGTCTCTAGCAGCAGAAGGCCGACAATTGGCAGAAGCTGCGGTCTTCCCGTTCCGACAGACTCGATGGCCATCTCTCATCCCTTAGCCGCCTTCGATTGGGATAGTACGCTGCCGTAATTACAAAAAATACGCTCAATGCGACAATCTGCTTCGCAAGCCTGAGAGCGTTAGACGACGTCCGCGAAGCTGCCGTCGTCCTGTGCGTCGTTGGCCGAACCGATCTCTAGCTCTGTTGTCGCAAGGATAGTATGCCGGCCCCAACGAGGAGCAGCATGCCGAGCGTGGAGATCACGTCCGGCAACTCTGGAAAGAGGACCATCCCCCAGATCACTGCAAAGCCGACATAGACGAAATCGAAGGCACCCACCGCAGGAGGGCCGTTCTGATAGGCAATAGCGGGCCCAATGCTGCCTACCAGGATCGCTGCCCTAACAACCCCATCTAAGCCCACTCTGCTCCGCCCATAGTCGCCCAGTGCGCGAACGAGAAGCCCGTTCGCAACGAGTGGGGCAGCAGCAGAATCAGTCCAGCGTTCCTGTAGCGATAAAAGCCATATTCAGCGCCATCGACAGAACGAGAGGATGCTGGTCGCGGCACTTGTTTGGCGCTCAAACATCCTTCCTTTGAAAGAGCTGTCACACCCTTTCAAACCATTTCATTTCCCGTTGCGAGGCGTTTCGTCATTTAAGCTCAGGCTCGTCATAAGCGACCCGCACCGCGGAGTGCGAGTTGCCGGTTTCAGCCCGCAGGAGGTCAAGGAGGTGGCCGACATGCGCGCAGCGCTCGAGTCATTGCTCTGCGGAACGCTGCACCCCATTTAACGCCCGCCCTTCTCGGCGAGGCTGAGGAGGTCAACAAAGCCGGCGACCGGGCGAAGGCTTTTGAGTCGGACTTTTCACAGGCTCATCCCTACGCCATGTGCGATGCCCCGCCTTCTGAGGGCTATCGACGATCTTCATACCGTATCGTAACGGCGGTTCCTATTCTACGGTGGCTCGCAGAATGGGATGCTTCAACCTGATCGCGATCACCGCTCCATCCTAGAGCATTACGAACCGGTCAGGCGGAGTTGGCGGCGTCGATTCTGGTCCGACATATCCAGACGATCGCGCAACCTCGGCAACCCTTCTAAAAATCTATAAAAATTTGCGAGCGCGACGCGCTGCAGGTGTTGCTTGCAATTTTCGCCAATTCGAGGAATCCTTTTAGCGATAGATTCTGAAGATTATCTATAATTCTGAAGGAAACTGCAATGAGTGAAGCACTGACCACGCCGGGCCAGACGCGTCCGGCGACCGCAATACAATCGGCTGCCGTGATCATCACCGGCACAGCGCTTATGGCGCTGGCTGCCAAGGTACAGATACCATTTTGGCCGGTTCCGATGACGCTGCATACTCTGGGTGTAATGGCCTTCGCTGTAGCGTTTGGACCGCGGGCGGCGGTCTCGATTTTCGCCTCCTATCTTGCCCTTGGGGCAGCGGGGCTGCCGGTGTTCTCAGGATCTCCTGAGCGGGGTATCGGCGTCGCCTATTTGATGGGCCCGACGGGCGGCTATCTGCTCGGATACCTGATCGCCTCAGGACTGGTTGGCTATCTGGCTGTCGGTAAAAAAACCTTCGGGCGTATCTGGGCGATGCTGGTTGGCATGATTCCGATCTACGGTTTGGGTGTGGCGTGGCTCGCATTTTACATCCCGTCCTCCGAGTTGTTCGTCGTGGGCGTCGCGCCTTTCCTGCTTGGGGATCTGGTGAAGATCTGTGTTGTCGCTGCAATCGGCACGGCGATCCCGGCCTCGATCTCCCGGCGGTGGAGCAAGGGCCAATGAGACCAGCCATCCGAACGACCCGCCACGACTGGACTGTGGAAGAGATCGTTTCGCTTCACGACCTGCCGCTGCTTGAATTGATCGGCCGGGCCAATCAGGTGCATCGCGAGCACCACGATCCCAACAAGGTGCAGAAGGCAAGTCTTCTGTCGATCAAGACTGGCGGATGCCCGGAGAACTGCGCCTATTGCCCGCAATCGGCGCATCATCGTGAAGTAGATCTGACGCGCGATCGGCTAATGGATCCTGCACGGGTGGTGGCGATGGCCGCCACCGCCAAGAGGGCAGGGGCCGAACGCTTCTGCATGGGAGCCGCATGGCGACAGGTTCGCGACGGCAAGGACTTCGACGCGATCATCGAGATGGTCAAAGGCGTACGCCAACTCGGAATGGAAGCGTGTGTGACGCTCGGCATGCTCAAACCCCACCAGGCCGAGCGCCTAGCGGGCGCCGGCCTCACTGCCTACAACCACAATCTCGACAGCAGCCCCGAATTCTACGGCAAGATCATCACCACCCGTACTTATGAAGATCGGTTGGAGACGCTGGCCACGGTTCGTGCCTATGGGATCGATTTGTGTTGCGGCGGCATCATCGGGATGGGCGAGACGATCTGCGATCGCGCGTCCATGCTGCAGGTCCTAGCCAATATGCATCCCCACCCCGAAAGCGTACCGATCAATGCGCTTGTTCCGGTGGCAGGGACGCCCCTGGCGGATCGGCCAAGGATCGATCCGCTCGAACTGGTGCGGATGGTCGCGACGGCCCGGTTGGTAATGCCGGGTTCGACCGTGCGACTTTCCGCAGGGCGATCTGCCCTCGTTCGTGAGGCACAGATCCTCTGTCTCATCGCTGGCGCGAATTCGGTGTTCTACGGAGACACCCTGCTAACCACTCCCAACGCCGAGATTGGCGAAGACGCGGAGCTTTTCGCGGCTATCGGTCAACCGATGTTCGACCCTGTTTCGCCAACGGCCGCCTGACGGACGAATACGGAACGACGTCATCAAATAGGGAGCTTTTGCCACGGAAGAACGCTTCCACCAAGGTGCAGTTTCTTCTCAAGCTTGGCATCATTTATGTCGCTCGATAGAATGACGGACACCTCGGGTAGTAGGCTGACGAGCAGCCGGCACGAAGACGGAGGAGGTCAGACGGCAACAATAGCTGTTGTCGCCGCTCCTGCATTACTGGTCTTCCTGTCCTCCACGAGCTTCATCGCCGCGCGTGCAGTTGCACCTTATGCCGATCCTGTTCTTTTTCTTTTCATCCGATTTTTGGTCGTCGTCGTCTTGTTTGCGATACTCGCACGCAACGTTCCGTGGCCGAAAGGCTGGCAATTTGTTGGTCATCTACTTGCCGGCATGGTCATCAACGGCGTTTATCTATGCGCCAGTTGGTGGGCCGTGGCCAATGGCTTGGCCGCTGGCGTTATGACCCTGATTGGCGCGCTACAGCCGCTGTTTGCAGCTTTCCTGATCGCAACCATCCAAAAAAGGCCGATTGGATCTAGCGCCTGGACCGGGCTGATGCTTGGCTTTGCCGGTGTCGCTTTGGTGCTTGCGCCGAGACTTGCCGACGTTCACGTCGAAGCCATCCCGGTGCTTCCAGCGGCACTCGGGATATTCAGCATACTTGCTTTGACGATTGGCACGATGATTCAGAAATCCACGCTTTCGAAGGCCAATCTGTGGGCTACAGGGGCAATCCAGCACCTCGGGGCGTCTGTCGTGGCCGGTATGACTTTTGTGACCGTTGGAACGGGTGATTGGAACGGTTCACTCTCGTTGTGGTTGGCACTGATTTGGTCGGTCCTAGGACTTTCCCTGGCTGGTACATCGCTGTTCGTCTGGATGGTCCGTTGTGGTGAAGTCACCCGGGTAACGGCATTGATGTTGTTGGTTCCCCCGGCCACGGCGTTGCAAGCATTCTTCCTGTTCGGAGAGACTTTAAACAGTATTCAGCTAGCCGGGTTTGTCGTCACCCTTGCGGGCGTGATGCTCGCGCAGGAGCTGCACCGTTTCCTAACTTTAGGGCGCATCTTTAAGCTTCCGCTACTGCCTCGCGCGATAAAGGCGGACAGGGGGAGCAACTTCTGCCATGGGCTGATTTGTGATGGTCTGGAGCGCAGCACGAACCTTCCGCCGGCGGCCTCACGCGCGACCGCGCAGCTGTGCGCGATCGCAGAACCGCGGTCAAACGGGCAGACCGAGGGCAGATCACCGAACTCATGCTAGTGAAGCGCCAGATGCACGGCCGTGGAAAGCCCACATCTTGCAAGCCAGTCACGCAGGATACGCATGATCCCGGGAACGTGTCTAAAAAAGCCAGTTGGTCAAGTTCGGCTTGAGAGTACATCGCGTTCACCGCGATGCCCTCTAGCATCGTCCAGACGTCGCCTATTTCGGTCGGCCGGATTCGAGGGGCGAGGTGCGGTACGGTATTGCCGAGAATTCCGAGAACAATGCCATTGCAGTTGCAGCCTTCAGCCATCAGCCGATGCATTCGATGCATTGCTCAAGCACATGCGCGACGTCGCAGCCCGCGAAGATAAACTGATCAATTCCGCTCTGCTGCAGCGCGATTTCACGGGTGCCAGGCTTGCCTGCGAGGGCGACAAGTGCCGCCCCCTCTCGTTTCAGCGTCCGGGCGACTTGTTCGACCAGAGTGTCGTCTGTATGAACAGCCTCATCCGGCACCGACCAATAGTCGTTGTCACTGCCGCAGATGCAAACCACGGAGCAGTCGCTTCTCTTGAACGCAGCAGTTAAGGTGTTCATGTCTGTATCGCCATTGCAAATGTAGCCGTCACCGATTGGCGCTTCGATCCCCGCGGCTTCGAAGAAGTTCTTGGCAAAGGTTGCTCGTGCAGTGAAGGAAGCGGCCGACCCGAGCGTCGCCATGAAAATACGAGGAACGACACCCCTTGCTGCGGCGAGGCGCTCGGATTGCGCGCGCAAGGTCTCAAAAGGCGCCGCAAATCGAAAGGGCTCGATAGCTGGGAATGTCTGCATCAACGTCGCCTCCGTGTTCAAACAAGACTTAGAATATGCACAGCTAGGCGCTGCACGATCGTTCCAGGGCGGTCCCGTGCCGATCTTTCCGCAGTGCTCCCCTGAATTGAGTCAGAGCCATGTCAAATCCTGGGGTGAAAATCCGTTGTTTCCAAAATGTTCGGAAATTTCACTTATCCCTGTGAATAGGGACCGATCCGTTTGAAACGCGTCGAAGCAAGTCAGCTTGACCACATCTCAACGCCCCCGCGATTGTCGCCATCAACAAGCGCCTTCCACATACCGCTCGTCACTCAATCGTTTGGAACAAGGCTAAGCTGCAGCACGCAGACTCTTGATCAGCGTTTCGCACCAACCTGCCCCAGCGGCCGGATCAATGACACGAGCAAGGTGAGCCTCTTTTCCGCATATGCGCGTCTGGCAATCCGACCGTCTGCTTAAAGGCAGGACGCTGGTCGGTCGACGTTCGCGCAGCAGATTCACCCACAGGTCGCGACGATCATCATCCGTCACGATGTTTTCGCCTGGAGCGAGAGCACTGCTCTCCTCAACCCAATTCCATAGGCATAGGAGAGCCCGAAAGGTCTCAATCGTGAGAAACTGGTCGGCATATTTTGCCCGCGATCTAGCTCTACCCAGTGCATCGGTACCGCCGCTCTCGCCCCCGATATCAATCGACCTGTTAAAACGAGGCATTCTCCCCTTCGAAATCGACGCATTAGATCCAGCGTCAGCTCCGCCAGCGACCCAGTGACGCGCTGATCTGTTACGTCAGGCATTCTTGAACTCAGGCTCCCGCTTCTCAACGAACGCTGCCATGCCCTCTTTCTGGTCGGCGGTAGCGAACAGGGAAGAGAAAATGCGGCGCTCGAAACGCAAGCCCTCATTCAGTGTTACCTCGAAGGCACGGTTCACCGCCTCTTTCGTCATCAGCACGGACGGCAACGACTTCGAGGCGATCATCTCGGCCGCCATCATCGCTTCCGTGAGAAGGTCCGCGAATGGCACTACACGAGCTACGAGGCCTGTGCGCTCCGCTTCTTGCGCATCCATTATCCGTCCGGTGAGGCATAGATCCATCGCTTTGGCTTTGCCGATCGCCTTCGTGAGGCGCTGGGTTCCGCCGGCACCCGGAATCATTCCGAGATTGATCTCCGGTTGGCCAAACCGGGCGTTGTCGGCGGCGATGATGAAGTCGCACATCATCGCGAGCTCACAACCGCCCCCGAGGGCAAGGCCCGCGACCGCTGCGATGATCGGCTTGCGGCGTTGGCTGATTCGATCCCAGCGTTCGAACTTGTCCTCCAGGTAGGTCTCGGGAAAAGTACGGCTCTGCATCTCCTTAATGTCTGCACCCGCGGCGAACGCTTTCTTTGATCCGGTGATGACGACGCAGCCGATGCTCACATCCCTCTCGAAGATGTCGAGCACCTGGTTGATCTCGCCAATGAGTTGGTCATTCAGAGCGTTCATGGCCTGCGGACGATTGAGTGTTATCAATCCGACCTTGCCCTTGGTTTCCACGAGAATGGTCTCATACGTCATGCAGGTTCCCTATACGATTTCGTCAAATCAACTTCGCGCGCGGCGCTCGTCGGAACGATCAATGCTTCAAACGTCGGCTGGCGGTGATTCACCAAGTGAAGAACTGATAGCTCTTCGACAATCATCAGATCGCCAGTCGAGGCAGTTATCCGATCTCCTGCAGGCGCTGGTGCTCATCTGAAAAATAGAACGTTCTCACACCTTCAACGCTACCGGATTCAGATCCAACGCGTGGAAAGGACCATCGTCTCTTGGTGCATCGTGAATGCGCCCCCTCGGACAAGAATTGGCCGCCGTGCCATTGGATGGCAGCGGCGAACCGGGCAGAGTATGCCCTTGTAGGGTCCCGATTGTGCAAGGTAAGGCACCCGATAAGATAGGCCGGCATTGTAGCCTTTGCACTCCCTCGTGCTGAAAAATCATTAGGTTGGCAGCTTGGCACGACAGACGGCGCGCATGTTGGTCGATCCTGCGCGCCATCCAATTGATCAGGGGACATGTGCCGGGGTGTTCACGCGCGTTATTGTGAACGCCAGGTTGTGATCGTCGATACTACCCGATTTCGAATACCCACCGCTCGGCTCATCTACAAAGCGCATCGAGTTTGCGAGAGCAGCCGTTGTGATCACAGAGTGATGAGTGCGAATGGCTTCTGCAATCGATCCCTCCGCCTTAACCTCGAGGCGAATACGATCGGTGACCTCAAAGCCCGCATCCTTCCGAGCCTGCTGGACGAGGCGCAGAAAGTCGCGCGCCCAACCCTCCGCTTGCAGGGTGGCAGCGATCTCGACATTAAGCTGGACGACACCGCGCCAGCCGTCAAACGACGCAGTGGCCTGGCCTTCGGCTGCTTTAATTCGCAGTTCGAAGTCAACTGGCTCAAGTGTCAGCCCGGCGATGTCAACGCGGCCGTCATCGCGCAAGACGAACTCCGACGCTCGCTGTGCGGCCATGACCTCTTTCATCTTGGACCCGACACGCGCGCCTACTTTCGAATTGACCTTGATCTCGCGCCTGCCGTGGCGCTCGATCTCGGAGCTCAAAACGACGTCTTTGACATTGACCGCCTCAGCGATGATCGGCACGTAGTCGCGCAATGCCTCGGCCCGGGGGTGTACCACGGTAAGCGAGCGTAACGGCAGGCGGGTCCGGCGCCGATATGCTTCTCTAAGCGAGAGCACGGCCGAACAGACGTCTCGAGCCAGGTCCATTTGCGACACAAGCTCGGTATCATCCGGCAGAGAGCGATAGTCCGGCCAATCAGCGAGATGAACGCTGGGCTCGCCCGTGAGGTTCATGTAGATCCTGTCCGAGATGAATGGCATCAGCGGAGCGACGGTTCGGCAGACCGTCGTCAGGACCGTGAAGAGGGTATCGTAGGCTACCTGCTTGTCGGCAGGATTGTCGTCGGACCAGAAGGACGAGCGGCGGCCCCTGATATACCAGTTGTTCAGCGCATCGATGAAACCCGACAGCGGCGCATAGGCGCCCGGGATATCGTAGTGATCCAGGCGGTCTTCGACCTTCGCCACCATCTGGCGCAATTTTGCCAAGATATGGCGATCGAGAACATGCGATGAATTGGCCCGCGACTTCGCACGGATCCCATCAATGTTGGCATAGAGCGTAAAGAACGAATACGCATTCCAAAGACGTAAGATGACCTGGCGCGCCGCCTTTCCGATGTCGCGTCCATCTTTGGGCATAGCGAGATCGCCGCCAGACATAAGCGGCGATGACAGCATGTACGATCGCAGCGCATCGGCGCCGTGGGCGTCGAACACCTTCACAGGGTCAGGGTAGTTTTTCAGCCGCTTCGAGAGCTTCTGGAAATTCTCGTCCAACACGACGCCGTGGCAGACGCAGTTCTTGAACGGTGCGCGATCGAAGAGCGCAGTCGACAAGACCATCATGGTGTAGAACCAGCCGCGCGTCTGCGCGACGTATTCCACGGTGAAGTCCCCAGGGAAGTTCGCTTCGAACCGTCCCTTGTTCTCGAATGGATAATGCAACTGGGCAAAGGGCATTGAGCCCGATTCGAACCAACAGTCGAGAACGTCCGGAACTCGCCTCATCATACTTTTGCCGGTCGGATCATCCGGATTCGGCCGCACGAGTTCATCGATCATTGGGCGATGGAGGTCATTCGGCCGAACCCCAAAATCGCGCTCGATCTCATCGAGCGAGCCGTAAACGTCGACTCGGGGGTATCGGGGATCGCAGCTCTTCCAAACCGGGATCGGCGCGCCCCAGAAGCGATTGCGGCTGACGTTCCAGTCGCGCGCATGAGCGAGCCAGTTTCCGAAGATGCCGTCTTTGACATGCTCCGGTGTCCAATTTATGTCCCTGTTCAGCTCGACCATCCGGTCGCGGAGGGACGATACCTTCACGTACCAGGATTCCACAGCCTTGTAGATCAGCGGCTGATCCGTTCGCCAGCAGTGCGGGTAGTTGTGGCGATATTGATCATGCCGCACGACCACGCCGCTGCGAGCCTTCAAGTCTTTGATGATGTTGGCGTTCGCTTCAAGGACGACATTTTGGCCGGCGTAATCCGGGACTTCCGATGTAAACTTGCCGGCCGCGTCCACCGGAACCACGAGCGGAATACCTTCGGCCTTGGAAATCTCGAAATCGTCTTCACCGAAGCCAGGCGCGATGTGCACGATGCCCGTACCATCGGATGGGCTGACGAAATCGCCGGCGATCACGCGAAATGCGTTTACCGCGTCCTCAAAATAGGGGAACATCGGTACGTAGCTGCGGCCGACGAGCTCCGCCCCTTTGATGGTGGCGACCCTCGAAAAGCCCTTGAGCTCGTGCTCATAGCGATCAACCGCCTCTTCTGCGAGGATCCACCGCTCCTTGCTGTCGCGCTCGAACACGGCATAGCCGAGGCAGTCGTTGACGCACAGCGCCATATTCGACGGCAGAGTCCAGGGCGTGGTCGTCCAAGCGAGGAGCTTGGTCTGGAAATCGTCACCAGGCTTTGCATTGAGCAGGAAACCGACCGTTAGGGCCGGATCCAGCCGCTCGCGGTAGGAATTGTCGAGACGTGTCTCAAAGTTCGAAAGCGGTGTCTGGACCGCCCACGAATAGGGCACGACGCGATAGCCCTCATAGACGAGCCCCTTGTCCCACAGCGTCTTGAAGGCCCACATCACGCTCTCCATGAACGTGATGTCCATCGTCTTATAGGCGTTCTCGAATGAGACCCAGCGGGCCTCGCGCGTCACATACCACTCCCACTCCTTTGTGTAGCGCTGCACCGATTCGCTGCACTTCGCGTTGAAGTTGGCGATCCCGTAGTCCAGAATCGCATTGCGGCCGGAGACCCCCAACTCCTTTTCGACTTCCAGCTCAGCCGGAAGTCCATGGCAATCCCAACCGAACCGCCGCTCGACATGGCGGCCTTTCATAGTTTGATAGCGCGGGATCAGGTCCTTCATGAAGCCGGTGACGAGATGCCCATAGTGCGGCAGCCCGTTTGCAAAAGGCGGTCCGTCGTAGAACACGAACTCATTCGATTTGCCGTCGATGGCCCGCGGACGGCCGTCGACCGAGGCCTCGAACGTTCGATCGCGTTTCCAAATCTCGAGCACCTCCCGCTCGATGGCGGGAAAGCTTGGATTGGACTCGATCGGGGGATAAACATTGGCCTTGGTCATTGAATTTACTCTTGTATGACTTACCGCGGTGCCATCCTAATCGCGCCGTCGAGCCGGATAACCTCGCCGTTGAGATAGCCATTCCGGATGATATGAAGAACAAGACCTGCAAACTCGTCGGGATCGCCGAGACGCGAGGGAAATGGCACCTGCTTCCCAAGCGACTCCTGAGCGTGGTCGGGAAGCCCCTTCAACAGTGGCGTACCGAAGATGCCCGGAGCGATCGAGCACACTCGAATTGCACTCTGCGCCAAGTCTCGTGCAATCGGCAGCGTCATGCCAGCGATTGCTGCCTTGGAGGCCGCGTACGCTGCCTGGCCAATCTGGCCATCGAAGGCCGCAACTGAGGCGGTGTTCACGATTACGCCCCGCTCACCTGTATCCGCCATCGGCTCCAGGCCTGCCATCGCCGCAGCGCAGCGAGAGACCATTCGAAATGTTCCGGACAGGTTTACGGAGATGACTTCTTCGAAGAGGCTCATCAAATGGGATTGACCTTTCGAGATCACGCGAGCGGGAGGAGCAATGCCGGCGCAGTTGACAAGGATACGCTCTACGCCTTGAGCGGCACGCGTCTCGTCCAATCCATTCTGCACGCTGTCATCGGACGTGATGTCGACCTTGACAAAGCGCGCCCCGATTTCCGCGGCGCGGTCGGCGCCATCATCACTCACATCGAAAATAGCAACGCGCGCGCCGGCGGCGATCAAAACGCGCGCGGTTGCAAAGCCAAGGCCGGAAGCACCGCCTGTGACGATCGCGGAAATAGTGTCGTCGAGATTCATGTTTGAACCTTCTGGCTTTGCTGTGTGGCGCGGCGAATTCGCCAAAATCGACTAGCGAACCCGTTCGAGCACACTGGTGTAGTTCGCAACCGCTGCGCCACCCATATTGAAGACGCCAGCAAGGGTCGCCTCCTTCACCTGCATACCCTTGGGAGCTTCTCCGGCGAGTTGCATCGCGCTCATGACGTGCATCGAGACGCCGGTCGCTCCGACCGGATGGCCCTTGGCTTTCAACCCACCGGAAGGATTCACTGGAAGCTTGCCACCCATTGCGGTCCAGCCTTCCTTGATGGCGCGCGCGCCTTCCCCCCGCTTCGTCAGGCCCATTGCCTCGTACTCGATCAATTCGGCAATCGTGAAGCAGTCATGGGTTTCAACGAATGAGAGATCCGCAAGCGAAATTCCTGCTTGGGCGAGCGCGCGCTGCCACGCCACCGAGCACCCTTCGAAGGCGAGAATGTCGCGCTTCGCAAGTGGCAGAAAATCCTGAGCCTGCGCGACCCCTCTAAAGGCAATCGCACGTCTCATTTCCCGGGCGGTACCCGTGTCGGCAAGGATGAGGGCTGCCGCGCCGTCGGAAACGAGGCTGCAGTCCGTTCGTTTGAGCGGCCCCGCCACAAACGGGTTCTTCTCGCTTTCGGCGCGGCAGAACTCGAAGCCGAGGTCCTTTCGCATCTGCGCATAGGGGTTGGCGATGCCATTCCGATGGTTTTTGGCGGCGATCATAGCGAGCGCGTCCGACTGGTCGCCATGCTTCTGGAAATAGGCAGCGGCAATCTTCCCGAAAACACCGGCAAATCCGCCCGGGGTATTGGCATCTTCCGGAAGATAGGAGGCCTTGAGAAGATTTTGCCCTATTTGCGCTCCCGGTGTCGTTGTCATCTGTTCGACCCCGACGACCAAGACGATCTCCGCCGATTTCGCCGCAATCGCCTTTAGGCCTTGATGCACGGCGGCCGAGCCCGTCGCGCAGGCGTTCTCGATCCGTGTCGACGGCTTGAAGCGCAGACGGTCGTCGGCTTGAAGAACGAGCGAAGCCGTGAAATCCTGAAGGCTGAAGCCGGCGTTGAAGTGTCCAAGTACGATCTCGTCGACATCTCCGGGGGCGATGCCGGCGTGCGCGAGCGCCTCATTGGCGACTTTCACAACCATGCTCTCGATCGTCTCGGCATCGTGTTTTCCGAAGGGCAGATGCGCCCAACCTATGATGGCAGCTGACATGATCTCGATCTCCTGTCTTTCCGGAACGATCCAGTGTGATTGATGGCGCTCGCGGCACCAGAAAGGGTGGCGACACAGTCGAGGCCAGGCCTGCCATGGCCGCTTTGTCCGAGGTTATGGCCGGGCTGGGCATTGCCCTCCTCCTGTGCAGCAGATTGGCGTGCTCGCCATTGCTGCCTCAGCAGGCCGTCAAGGTATTGGTAGAACTTTACGTTCGCTTCGCGGATCCAAGCTAAGCAGCTGCCGTTACGAACTGGCCTGGAGTAATCCCATAGGCCCGCTTGAAGTACTTATTGAATGCACTCTGGTCGTAAAATCCAACCGCAACCGCAATGTCAGCAAAGTGTGCACCCTGCTTCAGCAGTCGGCAAGCAGCACGAAGCCGAATCTGCGTCAAATACGTATGAGGCGACAGTCCGAATGTTCGGTTAAAACACCGGATCATCTGGAAAGGCGTCAAATTGAAAGACGTCGCTAGAGAATCGAGAGAGATATCCTGCGAGTAATACTCACGCATATATTCAATGATGCGGCCGGTCAGCACCTGCTCGTAGGTCGCTTTCTCCGGACGAAAAAAGGGGCTGCTGTGGCGCTCAAAAAGCTTACCGAACGCGAGATAGAGCTGGCTCCTAACCGAAAAACCGCTATCGTTGCTCTCGATTGACTGGTGCAGATATGTG
The DNA here is from genome assembly GCF_050958605.1 of Mesorhizobium sp. 1B3. Lineage (NCBI taxonomy): Bacteria > Pseudomonadati > Pseudomonadota > Alphaproteobacteria > Hyphomicrobiales > Phyllobacteriaceae > Mesorhizobium > Mesorhizobium sp. 1B3. The sequence continues at coordinate 84,352 of NZ_JBJHDO010000009.1, forward strand.
AAATCGTTAATGAGCTCTTCGTCTCGGAACACATTGGAACAGAAATACGGCGTGTGCTCGAGCCCCAAACCTTTCTGCACCGTCTGCATGGCGCCGTCAGTCAGATAGAACGAGCGATAGCTCCAGCGCTCGCTCGCGCCGAGCCATCCGGAATGCGGTTCTTGAGGATTGAACACCAACAACGCGGAAGTGCGCGCCTGATCGACAATCCCTCGGCTCTTGAATTCGGCGCCACCCTGTTCGGTCACTGCAATGACATGGGCGTCGTGTGTATGGGGCGCATACTCATGCGTCGTGAAATCGGCCCACAGAAGGCTGAGCCCCTGGACTTCGGGATCTTGCCAATATTTGGAAAAATTTCGCGTGTCGGAGCGCGCCACTTAAGCGTTCTCCCGCCGCGGCGGCCTAACCTCGTCAAAAGGGCCACTGCAACAATCGTACCAAAAATTATTGCTGGGTGCCCGTCCGGCCAAGGCGCGCTGTCGCCAGTTGCTCTGCTGCGACCGCCGTCGATACACTATTACTTTCCGCAACGGCGAATACCTCCTTCAATGTGTTGGAAATCTCATCGACCTTCTGGTTGACCCAGTGAGGGTCAAATCCGCGTCTTTCTGAATCTACACGGATAAGGCCCGCGGCATTGATGATGTAGTCCGGCGCGTACAGAATATCCCTGTCGGTCAATGCGTCGGCATGTTGCGGCTTGGCCAACTGATTGTTGGCGGCGCCCGCGATTACTTTCGCCTTCAAGCGAGGGATCGTTTCATCATTCAGGATGGCACCCAGCGCGCACGGCGCAAAAACATCCACGTCTGCCTCGTAAATTTCGTCGGTCGTCACCGCCTTCGCATCAAACTCCGCGACCGCGCGTTCCGCCTTGGAGGCTCGAATGTCGCTGACCACGAGTTCAGCGCCGGCTTCCTTGAGGTACTGACACAGGTGCCAACCGACGTTTCCTAGCCCTTGTATGGCCACTCGGGCACCGCGCAGATCGGCCGTCTTGAAAGTGTGCTCGACCGCAGCGCGCAAACCGACATAGCAGCCTCGGGCCGTTGTCGGAGATGGATCGCCAGCCCCACCGTCGGCTTGGCCGAGGCCCACCACATGACGGGTAGACTTCTTGATCTCTCCCATGTCGGAAACGTTCGTACCGACGTCTTCGGCTATGATATATCGGCCTGAAAGCCGGTCGACCGCCCGCCCCATTGCCTGCATCAATGCCGGCGTCTTCAACCTTGTCGGGTCGCCGATTATGACGCTCTTGCCGCCGCCAAGCTCGATCCCGGCCATCGCCGCCTTATAGGTCATCCCGCGGGACAGACGCAGAACGTCCTGGAGAGCGGCGCCCTCACTGGCATATCCCCACATCCGGCATCCGCCCAACGACGGTCCGCGGTGGGTATTGTGGATGGCGATGATGGCCCTTAAGCCGACGCTGTCATCGCTGCAGAATACGATCTGCTCGTGACCGTCGAAATCGAGTTCCTTGAAGACCGACATTGTCCGTTCTCAGTTTTGGAACAGATCGGCAATGCCAACGCGCAGACGCCGGTTCTGGCGCCCCTTATTGTCGATTTTCAGAATGCGGACGGGGCGGGCCAATCCGGTATGCATCAGATGCGTGCCGCCGCAGGCCTGTCGATCAAACCCGTCCAACTCGACAATGCGCACGGGGCCGTCTTCCTGGGGCGGTGGGGCGACGGCCTTGCTGCGAATGACGCCCCGTTCTGCTTCGGCCTCGGCCATGGGGATGTAGTGCTGCCGAATGGAAAAATCCTGGCGAATTGCGTCGTTAATTTCCGGCTCGAGGGATTTTAGCCTCTCGTTATCAGCCCCCGGTATGTCGAAGTCGATGCGGAACGAGCCATCGTCGGACATTTGCACGCCGGTCACAAGCGCGCCGCCGAAATGGTGAAAGACGATGTTGTTCACGATGTGCGAGACCGTATGGAGCTCGCACATAAGTTCGCCGAACGGGCGGTTCACATCGACGACGACATCACTGTTGATACTGTGGTCACCGTCAAAGAGATGCCAGCATCCGCGCGGGTCTGCTTCGAAGCCGATCAGATCGACCTGTCGGCCCTCCCAGGATAGCTTCGCCTTGTTTGCGAGCTGTCCGCCGCCGCCTGGATAGGCTGACGTCCGGTCGAGCAAAACAGCTCCGGGCCGAGCGTCCAAGACCTTGGCTTCGACGGCAAGTGAGTGTGGATCGTCCTGGCAGAGATATCGAGCCATCGCCGCCTCCTCAGGACAGTTTGGAGCGTTCGACGATCGCGCCGAAGGTCATGTTGCGGGAGCTAGATGTCGTTACGGATGCGGGAGCGATCGTGTTCGCGGAATGAACGTTCATGGAATTTCTCCCTTCAGGGCAACCTCTCGATAAGCTTTTTGCGTCCAAACCTATTGGCGGAAATTCATGACGCGAGGCGCTGTCCCAGCCGTTCCATGAACGCTGCACCGCTGTGGAACGGTTCGATTTCGATGAATTCGTCCGGCTAGCTCACCGCCGCACCCGACGGATATCGGAGCGCGTGGGGGGGACCCACGGGTTAACGCCATCCCGAAGCCAAAGGATCGTGTCAAGCCAGAACCCCGTCTGATGCCTGGAGTTGAAGAGGCTGAAATGCCCGATCGCATTTCCGCCGAGTTCATCCGGGCCAAGTTCTATAGCGGTGGTTGGGGCATTTCGGTAATAGCCAAGTCCACGACGGACGGCGCGGAGCGTTGCGTACTCGTCATCGAACGCGGTGACCGCCAGAATGGGGGCCGTGACCGCTTCGAACCTCCTGAGAACCTCCTGGCGCCGCCTGCGAGGATAGCTCAGTTCCGCGCGCGAGCGCCGGAAGCTCCATTCGTTTGCTACTCCTGCGGGCAGATCCTCAAGCCATCCAAGACGGCTGCCAGGAAAATAGCCGCAGACGGCCGTCACCAGTGGCATTGCGACATGCCATTTCAGGAAGAGGGCTGCCCGACGCCTCGGCGCGTAGTCAAGCCACCAAGCATACTGCGCGCCGACTGTCAGCATGCGATCGACTTTTGTTGCGCTCTCGGCCATCCCGGGAAGAAAGCCGCCAATGCTGTGCCCGACCACGAGCAAGGACCCACCGCGATCCTGTTCACACATCAGCCGAACAGCGGCATCGAAGTCGTATTCGCCCCAGTCGCGCCATCGATAGCCGCATCCCCATAGCGACCGAGGACGCGAGGCGCCAATCCCCCGATAATCATATGTCAGGACATCGAACCCATGGCCAGCGAGAAAACGGGCATAGTGATGATAATAGCGGGCGAGGACGCCTGTTGCCGGATTGATGATTACGCGACCACAGGTCTCTGTGCGCTCAGCCAACCAGAGATGGCCACCGAGTTTCACATCATCTTGGCAGACGATTTCTACGGGCCGTTCACATCGCATTGCCCGGCTCCCGCCGCGGAGTGGTAGTTCGCTGATCCGGGAAGGGCGCGCGGTTGTTGAAAAGAACGAATGGACACTCCGGGACCATCCTGGATGCGTCGGCATGTGGCGGCTCCGTTATGATACAATATGTCGCATAGCGTGAAAATTGTCACAATCGTATCATTCATGTCAACTCGGTGTCTTCGGAGATTCGCGTGCGTCTGCTTCGGGCGCGCGGCCTCGCGTGCAAGGAGCACGCAAAAAATCTGGCCAGAACCTGCCGATGCCAGGCGAGCAAACGGCCAACCCAGCTCAGGGGGTGCCAACGCCGGGGTTTGTCCTTTCGAGGACCCCAGATACAAACCATTCGGAAGCACTGATACGGCATTTCTAAAGGCGCGAACGCATCTTGTGGGGCTCGCCAAACTTGCGTTCTGGGCCAAAGTGTTCAAGGTTAGTCGCCACGCAATCCTTTGCGACCTCTACGATGCCGTGCGGGCCCCATCCAGCGCATCTTTTTTCCAAAAGGCCTCCCGACAGATCAGGGAGACCTGAACTGGAGCTTGGAGAACAGGCGATAGGTAGTTCCCTCAGATTTTAGTGCGGCCCAATGCAAGAATACAAAAAAGAGAAATCAACGCGGCAGCAAGTAGATAATAGCCCACATAAGCCATGCCATAGTTCGTCTGTAGCCATGTTGCCGCATAAGGCGCGAGCGAAGCACCGAAGATCCCCGCGAAATTGAACGTGATTGACGCACCCGTATAGCGCACTGGAGTCGGGAATGGTTGGGCGAGCGCCGCTCCGATCACACCATATGACAGTCCCATAAGCATCAGGCCAATTGTGACGAAGACATAGACATTCATTTCATTGTGTGCGTCATCCGCCATGAGCGGGCCAATTAAGAACGAGAAAGCACCAATCGCCACGGTGACCAGAATCAGGAACGAATAGCGCCCGATACGGTCCGCAATCTTTCCTGCAATTGGGATGACAACTCCGAAAATCAGTGAGCTATAGAGCTGAATGAGGAGTGCATCCTTAAAAGGGATACCAACAACCCGAATGGTGTATGACAAAAGCCATGCTGTGCAGATGTAGAATATCACGAAAGTTGCGAGAACAGCGAACGTGCCAAGAAATAAGCTGCGCTTGTGGCTTTTGAAGAGTTCGGCCAATGGCAAAGAGACGCGCTTGTCCTTCTTGACTGCCGCCGCGAACTCCGGTGTCTCAGTAATTGTCAGCCGCACCCACAATCCGATGCCGATGAGAAAGACGGAGCCAAGAAACGGCAATCGCCATCCCCACGCCAGCAACTCGTCCTGGCTGATAAAATGCAACAGTATCCAGAAGAATCCTGAGGATAGGAACAGACCAACAGGAGCACCGAGTTGAGGGAATATCCCATACCAATTGCGTTTCCCCTCGGGCGCGTTTTCCATCGCGAGGAGTACGGCTCCTCCCCACTCACCGCCGAGGCCAAATCCCTGACCGAAACGGCAAAGCGCGAGCAGCAGTGGAGCCAGCAGGCCGATGTGCGAATATGTGGAAGCACTCCGATGACGACAGTCGAAATGCCCATCGTAAGAAGAGCGGCGACCAGCGTAGCCTTGCGACCGACTTTGTCGCCGTAGTGCCCGAATACGATAGCTCCCAGCGGGCGCGCAAAAAACGCGATGGAGAATGTCGCGAAGGAAGCAAGCAAGGCCGTTGTAGGATCGGAGCCCGGGAAAAAAAGCTGCGGGAAAATTAGTACCGCAGCCGTGGCGTAAACATAAAAGTCGAAGTATTCGATAGTTGTTCCAATAAGGCTTGCCGACAAAACCTGGAACGGCGTGTTTTTTTGTTTGACTAATCGCTCAGTTACACCCCGACTGGGTGCATCTGCAGAAACTGATCTGATCGATTCCATTTTTCTCCTCCCCTTTCGTATTCGGATCCGTTGCAGCGATCTGCTTTGCCGATCGCTCCGATTGCGCGTACAATCGAACCACCCGCTACAAACCGTCGAAAGCCTTATTGGCTGAAGCACTACCAAGCGTTCCCGCCAAAAAGTGTAACGTCCTTGGGTTCGGTCGAACCCAAGGTCTGCCAGACTTGGTGGATCTTTCTTTTGACGATCTCGCCGTGGGCGACGATCCGACTTTACTTCTGAAACGCTCATTTCCCGTTTTCAAGATAAGGCGTTGATGAAAAGGCTGGCCAGCTTGACCGTTGTCTTCGGGCTGTCTCCCGAGGCACGACTCATTCGCCTGCTCACGTGACTGTGCCCGGCGGGCCACGCGCAGACCGGCTTCACAGCTGCAAACAAACCCAGTGGACCTACGGCGTATTGGCTGAATTTGAGGTGGGAACCACGGCCAGCGGCGCTTGAACCGCCGCCGGTGTTGTCAGTGCGCCTTGAGCGATCAACGTCGATTCTGGGAGTTTGCGCGATCGTCTGTTCTCATTGCGCAAGCGTCGTCGCGCAACAGCGGCCCGGCTGTTTCGACAGCCGTGGTGAAGGTGCTCAGCCGTCCGGCGAAGCTGCTGCTTGTAGCGAGGTGCCAACTAGGCCAGCCGCCAACAGCATGTGGGTAAGACCGTTCGGCTCGATCACCTCGATCATGTGCACCACGTCCCGCTTTTCCTCGAGACAGAATGTGATGCGGGTGCTCACGGTGGTGCCGGGCGCCAACCGGGCGCCATATGAGGAAGCGAGTGAGGGATTTGCCGGTCACGCTGGAGAAGTTATTTTAGCGGCGCTCCCTGTGAGCAGACGGAAGTAAAAACGATCAGATACGACCTTCATCCATTTGCGATATCTGTGCTCGCTTCCCCAGCGCGATGATCGTGCTGGGGAGAAGGTAGCCGTCGCTGGTGCTATTCGGTCACCGTCGCGCGTTGCATGATTTTCTTCGCTTGGGATTGGGTGACGGCCAGAGCCAACGTCCCGTAGTGAACGCCCCAGGAACCGGACGTGCCCGGGTTGCGTGTGTTCAGGAATACATCGGCGACTTCGTCGGTGCTGTATCTAAGCAGCTCCGCCCCTTGTAGAACTCGCGCGATTGCCTCGCTCATGGGACGCGCAAAGAACTCATCGCTCAAAGCTTCTCGAACCAAGCGCTCGGCGTGATTGACCATTGCATCGTAGCGTGCGTCCTGTCCGGCCAGCGGCCTGACCTCATCGAACACCGCCTCAACCGTGCGCGGATCCCTCGTCATAGCGCGCCGCACGTCCATGCACATCATGTTGGCGGCTCCCTCCCAGATACTGTTAAGAGGCGCCTCGCGGTAAAGGCGCGCCATCGGATTTTCCTCGATGAAGCCGTTGCCGCCATGGCACTGCAGCGCTTCGTAGGCGATGGATGGGGCACGTGAGCAGTTGAAGAATTTCGCAGCGGGTGTCGCAACGCGGGCCAGTAGCTTTTCATGTTCGACGTCGGCCAGTTGGTCGGTAGCTTTAGCCACTCGAAGCGCCATCAATGTGGACGCTTCGACTTCTACGGCCATGTCCGCCAGAACGTTTGTCATCATCGGGCGGTCACCGATGGTGGTGCCGAAGGCGTTTCGCGTGGTCGTGTGCCTCATCGCGAGCGTCAGCGACTGGCGCATCAGGCCAGCTGATCCGATAGCGAAATCCAGGCGGGTAAGATGACCGTGTGAGAGAATTTCCCGAATTCCCTTGCCTTCCTCGCCGACGCGAATGGCTAGCGTTCCCGCGTATTCCACCTCGCTGGAGGCATTGGATCTGTTGCCCGCCTTGTCCTTCAGCCGCTGCACGAAGAAGCGGTTGAAACTTCCGTCGGGAAGCGTTCGCGGTAGGAAGAAGCAAGTCACTTCGCCATTAACCTTGGCCAAAGTGAAGAAGCCGTCGGCCTGGGGCACTGAGCAGAACCACTTGTGACCGGTCAGTTCGTACCAATGGGCTGTTTTTCCGTGGTAGTCTTCCGAATGCGAAAAACGAGCGGTGGTCTGTGTTTCGCGTAGATCTGAGCCGGCCTGCTTTTCGGTCATCCCGTAGCCGACGACGACCGATGGCTTGTCCGCGACTTCCTTGCGGCTGAACTCGTACTCGGTCCCTTTGACCTTCTCGGCCCAGATCGCAAGAGCGGGTTCGTGTTGAAAGCCGGCGTAGGCGGCGTAGGCCAGACCAGTTGGGCAACTGGTCCCCTGCTCGATCTGGTTCCAGACATAGGACAACACCGCCCGCGCAGTGTGCCCATTCTTTTGATTGGTACGCCAAGCCAGACTGGGAACCTCGTGCTTCCACGCCAGCGACATCAGCTCATGCCAGCTCGGATGGAAGTCGACCCAATCAATCCGATTGCCAAAGCGATCATGGGTCCTGAGCTCCGGAACATGACGGTTCGCAAGGCGCGCCAGTTCCTGTACATGTTCGTCGCCAGCAAGAGCGCCGAGCGCCTCGCAGCGGTCAGCCGCCCATGGCGCCTCGCGCTCGATCGCTTCACGAAGGACAGTGTCCCCAGCGAAAGCGTTGAACCCGCTCGCAGGCTTCGCCTGATTGAGAACGGTGTGCGTGTTGTAGCTCTGACCGATGAGATCGGTCGCTTCAGAAGGGTGGAGATCGTTCATTTAAATCCTCACATAGGATGATCAAGCTGGTGGATTCGGACGCAAAGCTGAGACTGTTCAGCATCGCGGCGTAGTTGACCGGTACGGCTGGACGCTGACCTCAACGCGGCCCGGTTCAGGCGGATTGACGGCGCGGGTCACGACTGCCTTCCTCGTGAACGACGGTGGTCGAAAAGCGACGTAGTCGCCCACCCGCGCAAGGTGCGCGATGACCATCGCTGAGACCGACTGACCGTCAGGCCTGCGCAAGGCGTTGTTTTATTGGCTCTCGGCACGATCTATCGACACTTTCCATCGCGAGCTGAACTGTGCGTGGCGATCACAGGCACAACACTTTAACGCGAAGTCGACGTATTGGCAGGAATTGCGGAGGCGGATGGAGTTTTCGCTGACAACCGGCCTTAGTCAGGTTCCGTGGCAAACTCGAATGCGCGACGCTGGAAGTCCACTGTCTTTCAAAGCAGCGAGGATGCTGAACTGCTCGGCAAGGGATGGTGTTGGATTGTAGGCATACCTCGCTTGACGTTTGCTCATCATGTGAACCATTTCGATGCCGGACAGTATTGTTGCTGCGCTGGCCTCTGATTTGAAGCCGAGCATCAGGCGGATCCATCGATACGCCGACGATCCTGCCCGATCGGGTTTGTTGAGAGACTCGTTCTGCCGGATGCTGACCGGCTTCAGGCGTCATCGGGATCGATCCCGCAGCCTGTTCTGGCTATCGCAGGCAATGATTGCCTCACGGTTCGTCTGGCTGCTGTCAATGCCGATGCGTTCGGGACCTCCATGGCGCGTCAGGGCCTTGCGGAGCAAGCGTTAGGCAGCCTGCAGGTCACGGTTCTCGCTGAAGAAGAACTCTACCGAGTCGCCAACGCTGTCGATGGCGCGGTACAGATACGTCCAGCGACCGCGGACCTTGATGTAGGCTTCGTCGACATGGCACTTTCCGGTGATCGTACGCTTTCGACGGTTGAAGCGCTCGAGCAACAGCGGCGAGAAATGCACGACCTAGCGATGGATCGTCGAATGGTCGAAGCCGATGCCACGCCCCGCCGGTACCTCTTCCAGGTCGCGCAGGCTGAGATTGTAAGCCAAGTACCAGCGAACGGACAGGAGGATCACCGACGGATCGAAATGGCGCCCTTTGAACTGAAAACCCTCCTCAAGGAGGAGCCTTCACGCCCCGGGTAATCTCGATGAAGAGTTTGCGACGGGACCTGGGCGCCAGCATGGGCTAGGAGCGGATCGTCGGGTTCTCGCAGGAAGCGTGGCGGTGGTCGGCGCTCCGCCCAGCCACAAGTTCAGGATCTTCTCCGCTGGCCAGAAGCACCGCGTGACACCCGCCATTCAGCGCCAGATGCGACGACGATCGGCGCTCGAGTGATCGGCCACATCAAAGAACGAACACAGGATGGGCCCAACTAAACTATCTTGCTCATGCCCAGGGCGAAGCCGCCAATGCCCTCCTGGCCGCCGCTGGCTGCAACTCCGCTCTCCTGCTCAACTCACTGCGGCTGCTCTTGTGGTCCTTGAGCGCGGAAGATTGCCCTCGGCGTAGAACGGCACGCGATCAACTTGGGGCCGCGATAATGACGGTCAGCGTGCAGAAAAGATAGACGCGGTTCGAATCCTCTAACGACCGAAGCAACTGTTTATTTGGCGATTGCGACCGACTGCCAGCTCGTCGGCGGAGCTGGATCAAGTGATGGCCTGACTATCAGAATCTGACTATCCGGCTACCGTCCTGTTGAGCGCTACCGCCTCTCCGTTGATCTCGTTCCGATCTGCCGGCACAGGAAAGAGAGGAATTTAGCTGTGGAGATAGCCGGCTCACGCTCGAGATGGATAAATATATCGATCGTCGGTTCCCGGAACACGTCCTCATCAAGTGGGATCGCGGACGCGCAGAATAAGCAAAAGCGTATTTTGTGAGTTCAGCGGGGCCGCGTTTTTCAACATTATCCGCCAGCGACGGCTCCCCGACAAACCTTTCCCCGGCACGATCACAGACCGCCGCCTCTCCGCAAGCCTGCCAAAACTCCAGAAACTTTCGAGAGCCTCACCGCTGGTTAGAATCTGGCGATGAGCTTCGCGAGCAGACCGTGGTCCTGGCCGGAGTCGGCTATCTGACCCTCATATGTCACGTTAAGCGAGGTAGCATCCGTCAGGCCAAGGCCGAGCCCCACCTCGAGGACTGCCGCATCGGAGGCAATCGGCGTGCCAGCGACGCTGAACGGCACGCCCGTGGCAAAGGCGTGAGTTGACATGGGTGTCAGGTCGCCGAAGGCATGGCGCCAGCCGAGTGCACCCGAGAGTGTCAGCCTCACTCCCCCGAAAGCAACATAGGTGGAGGCTCTGAGGCCGAGCGTGGTGAAGGTAGTGTCGGTGCTGCTTTCTGTGCCGGCGATGGCCGCCTCGTTCGCGCCTTGCAGGCCGGTCTCCTGGAAGTCGTCTGTGTCGAGCCCGACGTAGGCGAGCGCCGCGAACGGCTCAATAAAGGCCTGTCCGAGCATGCTGCGGTAGGCTACCTCACCGAAGGCTTGCATCGTGCCGGCGCTATAATGCGCCTGCGGGCTGTCGGAAAAGGTCCCGATATTGACCTGCCGGCTGGTGTTGATGTCATGCCAGGAATAGGCAAGTCCGGTTCGCAAACCTAAGGTGCCTGGGCCGACCGAAAAGTCAGTGCCGCCGTAGAGGCCGAGGTGATAGTTGTTGGACCAGCCTCCGGAGTTACGGGCCCACACATCGAAGGAGGTGTGGCTGTAGCCGCCGAGGATTCCAAGCCGCAGATTGTCGGCGAGGGCCGCATCCGCCCCGAGCACAAAGCCGCCGGTAGAGCGCTTCAGCTCGGCGGCATTGCCGTCACTGCCGCTGTAGCCCCAAGAGCCGAAACCTTGGCCCCACACGGCAAGACCATCCACCGGACCGGCAGAGGAGCTGGCGGCTCCAGCGCCCGACCGGGTCGCGGTCAACCCTGGTTGCGCATAGGCCAGCATCGGCATCGCCGGTGCATCAACTCTGGCAAAGGCGGCTCGGAGGCGATCGTTTACCGCATCGCGCAGCAAGCGGCTGTCCTCAATCAGCGCTGTCCGCGTACTCGCATAGAGCTCGCCTGACAAGGCGTCAAAGGCCACACCGATCACTATCGGTTCATCAGGCAGGCCGACAATGATGTCATACAGGTTATGACCCATGCCCAGGCTCTCTGCGCCCGTGGCCGCAGCGCGTTGATTGCGCGTACTCGCCTTGGCGGCAAAGTCGATATCGTTGCGGGCGAGCGACAGGTCGACGGTGAAGGCGTTATAGTTGTAGATAAGTTCGGGGACGAGGAAGGCGAAATCGGAGGTCACCTGCCCAAAGGCGCCGCTGAGCCCCATGCCAGCCTCAAGAATACGATAGGTCGAGAGTGGCTTGTAGGTACCGGAGTAACCGATGTGGGCGACTGTTCCGCCCTTGATCGTCGCGGTTCCCACCACGACCACCTTGTCGCTCGCCGTGCCTTCCGAATCGACTTCGATATCGTAACGCCCACCCGCCGCAAACGTCAGGTCCCCGACCACATTTAGTGTCCCTATCGAATTGCCCGGCGTCAGGATACCACCATTGCCGATTGCAACAGGCCCAACATCCCCGCTGCCGCCGAGAACCCCACCGTTCTCGACTGTCACCGCGGTGTTCTGCATCAATCCATTGACGATAAGCCGTCCATTGGCGGAAACGCTGGTGTTGGTGAAACTCGCGTCCCCGGTCAGTGTGAGAACGCCGCTGTCGACCACGAGGGATTCACCGTGCACGGTCCCTGAGAGCATCCATTGACTGCCTGCCATGGAGACAGTGCCGAAGCCCTTAAAAGCAGCATCCTCGCTACCCATTCCTTCAAGTCGGAGGGTATCAGAAGAACTACCGATCACGTCGCCCGTGATCTGAGAGCCGGTCCGGAGCACCAGGTCGAAGCTACCGCCGGTCTTGCTAATGGCCGGTCCGCTTGTCGCCACGATCTGCCCGGAATTGGCAATAGTGTGCATGCCTGAACCGGAGAAGACGATGGCACGATCGCCTCTGATCAGACCTGTGTTGTCGATGATAGACGCATTCGTTCCCGTAACGAGCACTCCGTGCTGTCCACCGACCAGCGATCCTGTATTTATCAGCGATGCTGCTTCGACGTTTTGAAAGAGGACGGGATAATAGTTTGTCCCGCTGATGGTGCCGTGATTGACGAGCGACGCCGTTCCGGCAGTCACAGCACCGGAGTTGCCAAAGCGCACGCCGATCGATCCGCGGATTTCTCCGCTCTGGGCATTCAAGAGCGATCCGCTCCCGTGAAGATAGACTGCGCTATTGGAAGTAGCCGTCGGAGTCGAGACAATGCGGCCCCCATTCTCGACATTTCCAGTTCCGTTCTGGATAAAGACGCCATTGTTCGTGCTCTCGATCCGACCGCTCGCCCGGTTGATAAGCGTGGAGTCGCCGCGAAGCACAATCTGCATTAGCGTCCCGCCGGAAATTGTTCCGGCGTTGTCCACTGTTCCCCCAGACCCGCCCGCCATCTGCACGGTACCGTTGATTATGGCGCCGGCGTGGTTTGTGAGGGACAGACTTCCATTGTTGACAAGAATAGCGTTTGCTTGCCCTGATATCGTCCCATAGTTGGTAACGTCGGCGCCTGCCACGCCGGCGACACCTTTTCCGTTCGAGCCGTTTGCTGAGACATTTCCATCGACGCCGATGGTCAGCTTGTCGGGGCCGAAAAGCCCGACGCCGGATCCACCCGGCCCTGTGGCAAGAATCGATCCGTCAACTCTAATGTCCCATCCGACTTCTGGCGCGGGGTAGGCATCGGTCGAGAGCGCAGAACGAAAGTTGCCGTTGTCGGAGATGAACCCGGTTCGCGTGAGCAGGAACGTGCCGCCGCCCGGGTGAAACTGCTCAGGGAAATATTGGCCTACAAATGGCGAATTCACCTCGACGTCTGCCGCAAGGGCGTCTGACGCCAGAGATATTGATGAAGCGAGAATGATGGCGAGCGCAGTGCCGGAGGCGAGGGCAACGTTCCAGGATATCGGACCATTTCCGGAACAGTTTCCAACCGTCGGCATAGCCTGCTTGCTCCTATCAGTTTCTGTTTCATTGCGACATGCCAACGGCATAGCTGTTCGGTATCCTGAAACCGTGCGATTGCGGGATCGGGGTACTTGCTTTGTGGTGTCGTGCCCTGCCAGTGCCCTGTCTTTGTTATCCGCCCCGTCGGCATCGTCGCTCAACCGGAGAACGCCAGGGGCGATGGCTGTGCACCACTCCAAGGCGTCTGTTCTTCCCGGTTCAGTCAATCATCCGTGCCAAGCGAACACATGCCTCATATCTGTTAGTAGGGATACGATCAATACAACTATGCCAGAAATTGGATCTATTTATCATGATACGTTATCGACACCATGTGGGAAATTCTTATCGATCCTCGAGAATGTCGACGCCGCTGCCGAGGAGCGGGCGCGACGGCACAGGTGCAATGAGGAAACGGCGGCGACGTACATGCTGCCGCTCTGCGAAAGCCGAATCTCACCCGCAGCTGGGCTACCGAGTTCCGGTGCGGCTCACACGTGCCGAGAAAAGTGCGCATGTCCCACCCTCCTCCCGATACGTGGAACGATTCCTACAGCACCGTGGCAAGGCCGGACTTCCGCATATGTTTCCTGACTGTTCCATCCCCCTCCACACCGCGCAACAGCTTGGACAGGCCACCGCCGGGCAGGGGAGACAACGGCGAGCAGTGGCAGGGCGAGGACGCCAGGGTCCGAGAAGCGTGCTCGCCGCGCGCTCTGATCCAGCCGGCGGTTCCATCTGCCAAACAGGCAGACTCAAGGCTTTATCCCGGCCCGACGTCCTTCCTGTTGATAACGAGACTAGCAACTGCTGGTGCGGGATAGAAAAGGATGGGGGACCGTTCGTGGCCGATGCCTGGACCGGGCGGTGCGGTACGTCGGAACGCACCGGAGACGCTCGCCGCGATCTGGACAGGTTTATAAGGCGAGCTTACGCGCAAGCGTCCGTGCATGCCATTCGTCTACCTTGCGCCTAATGAAAGCAGCCGTTCCTCGGAAACGCTTGCTGCCGTGTCAGCAGGTTTAGCAAGGTGGATTTCCCGAACTATTGTGTCCGGCCAAGCCGATGGTTCCATGTACCGACAGCGTCACCGTCAACAGGCAAGACCCACGTGGCGACCGCCCTTGGTATCCAGGCGATCCAGCATCATCGCCGAAAGGTGCGGTTCTTCTCCACGATTGAACTGGTCAACGCGCTTAAGCAGGAGAAGGCCAGGGGCAAAGCGGGGCCAGATCGCAGAGGCTTGATCAGGTTCGACCTGATCATACCTGGACGAATTGGGATATCTCCCGCTCAGCTCCTCAGGCGGAGCGCTGCTCTCCCATCTGCTGAGCAAGTTCTACGAGCGGACCAGCGTGGTGATCACCACCAACCTCAGCTTCAGCGAATGGGCCAGTGTCTTCGGCGGCGCCAAGATGACGACGGCTCTCGTCGAGCGCCTGACCCATCGTTGTCATATTCCTGGAAGCCGGGAAGGACAGCTTCCGCTTCAAAGCCACTTCGGCCGCAGCAGCCCTAAAGAGAGGAGAAAAAGGCGATCCCTTGTCCAAACCCTGATCAGAAAACCATACTCAGAGGTGGCTCACTTCTCGGTGGAAAACCGGCTCAGTTCCGCGTGGAAATCAGCAGCACGGTTTCAATTTGCCGGAAATAGCCGTCCGAAGCCACGATTCCCGCAAAATCAGGTCCGTATTTTCACAGACGACTATCAAGCGCGCGCTCTAACCAACTGAGCTACGGGGCCCCTATCGCCAACGTCAGAATTCTCCGTCCCAGTCACGATCTTCTAGCTGCCGCTTCACCGTCGACAAGAAGTCGGCGGCGTACGCGCCGTCGAATGCACGATGATCCATTGACAAACCGACAAAGCCCTTGGGCCGGACCGACACCGTCTCGCTTCCATCGGGAAGGCTGACCACCGAAGGCTTCTTGTGCACGCCATCCGTGACCATGATGGCCACCTGCGGCTGGTTGATGATCGGAATACTGAGGTGCGTTCCGCTGGGACCAGGATTGGTCACCGTAAACGTGCCGCCTGACATTTCCTCCGGCTTCAGCTTGTTGGATCTGGCGCGCATGGCAAGGTCAGCGATGGAACGGGCAATGCCAACAAGGTTCAATCCGTCCGCGTCCCTGATGACTGGCACCATTAGGCCCTGGTAAGACAGATCGACCGCGACTCCGATGTTGATGTTCTTCCGAACAATCAGATTGTTGCCGTCTATGGCGGAGTTGACGAGCGGAAACTGGCGAACTGCGAGTGTGAGTGCGCGTATTACGAACGGCAGATATGTCAGGCTCACACCATAGGCGGTTTTGAATGCGTCTTTTCGTTGCTTTCGAACAGCATCAATCGCGCCGTAGTCCACCTCTGAGCTGATGAAGCCATGAGGGGAGGTGTGAACCGAATAGACCATGTGCTCGGCGGTCTTCTGCCTCGCCAAGGTGAATGGCATGATCGTGTCGCCGTCCCCGGGGACAGGACGGAATGGGGTCGGAGCTAACTTGGAGACGGCTGCCATGCCTGGAGGCTGGGGTGTTGGAGAGCGGGGCGCTGGGTCCGCGGTCTGCGTGCTGATCGCCTTTAGGATGTCGTCGCGGGTCACCCGGCCATTGTAACCGCTGCCCAGAACGGTTGATGGATCGAGATTAGCCGCTTTGGCCAGCCGGCGCACCAGCGGACTGAGCATGGCGGGGCGCGTGGGCTTCTCCTCAGATGCAGGCGTCAGGCCAGGCACCGCAACCTGCGCGGTCTCCTGGTCTCGACGCGGTGTTGGGGGGAGAGCCGTAGAGTTGCCTTCGCTGGCCAGGCGGGCAATCACTGCATTCACCGGAACGACGCTTCCCTCCGGGGCAAGAACCTCCGCTAGAGTGCCGGCCTGCGGTGAAGGCACCTCGAACGTCACCTTGTCCGTGGCGACTTCGCAGATGGACTCGTCAATTTCGACTGTCTCGCCGGGTGACTTCAGCCATGTCGTGATTGTTCCCTCGGTGACGGATTCGCCGAGTTGCGGCATACAAATGTCGGTCATGATAAGTGCAACCCCCGTCCAGTCAGGGCGATGTACGCTTCGCCTAGAGCCTCACTCAAGGATGGGTGGGGAAAGACGAGGGGCGCGACGTCGTCCGGTGTCGCTTCCCAATTCGCTGCGAGATACGCGCTGGCCAATTGCTCGGTCACCCACGGACCAACCATATGTACGCCGACGATCGCACCGGCACGCCCGTCCGACGCCCGCTTTGCGATGACCTTGATGAGCCCGTCGCTTTCTCCGAGGATCATGGCCCTGCCGTTTCCCGCAAAGCTCTCCTTCTTCACGACAACCTCGATACCAGACGATTTCGCCTGGGACTCCGTCATTCCAACGAAGGCGACTTCGGGGGCTGTGTAGACGCACCATGGCACCAGGTCATAGTCTATCGGTGCCGGCTCCTCGCCGAGGATATCCTTCACTGCAACCATCGCTTCTGCAAAGGCCACATGGGCGAGCTGCGGCGTCGGAACCAAGTCCCCGACCGCGTAGACACCGGGAACACCCGTGCGCATTTTCGCGTCAACGGAAATGGTGCCTCCACTGCCAAGCTTCACACCGGATGCCGGATCGACCAGACCTTCGGTCGCGGGTGTACGTCCAATGGCGACAATGACACAGTCGGCTTCTGCGGACCCGTCCTCAAGCGACAACTTCACGCCTTTTGATTGAGGTTCGCAGTGTTTGAGCTTCACTCCGGTTCGGATTTCGACGCCGCGCTTTCTCAGCTGCTTGACCAAAACCGCGGCGACGTCGGCGTCGAGCGCCGGCAAGGCTTGCGGTGCCGCCTCGAGAACTGTGACCTTACAGCCAAGATCGACCATCATCGACGCGAATTCGAGACCGATGACACCGCCGCCGATGACGATCGCCGATGCTGGCAGCCGATCGAGCGACAGAACCTCATCGGACGACAGCACGCGCCGACCGTCTACTGGACATAGATCAAGGGCCCGTGGCTTCGATCCCGCCGCCAGGATGATGTGCTTGGCGCGAATGGTCTCCTGGCCGTTGACCGTAACGGTGCGATCGGCGCGCAGGTAGCCCACACCGGGGATCAGGTCGACGCGCCGCTGCTTCAAGAGCCCAGCCAAGCCACGCGTCAGTTGCTCGACGATACCTTGCTTACGCTTTTGAGCTTGGCCGAAGTCAATCGGACCCTTCTCGGCGCTGATGCCGAATTCCGCGGCATGCGCAATAGTCCGGGCGACATGAGCTGTTTCGAGAAGAGCCTTTGCGGGAATGCAGCCCCGATGCAGGCATGTGCCCCCAGGACGCTCCTTTTCGATCAGAGCGACTGATAGACCAGCGTTCGCAGCATAGAGCGCAGCGCCGTACCCGCCAGGCCCGCCGCCAACAATTGCGACGTCATACATTTTGTCACTCATGTGCACCTCGGTAGTAGCATCCACGAGGCGGCCTCCGCTGGAGCATAGACCTCGTTCTCCATGCCGGCCGGATCCGGCATGGGCGCGGCTTCAGCGGCTTTCACCGCGTTTTCGACAAGCTGGAGGTTCGCCTTGTCAATCTCGGACAGCGTTGGTTGCCCCACATTGGCCAACAGCAGCCGATCGCGAAGCAGCACGATCGGATCTCGCTGCTTCCATTCTTCGATGAGGTCCTTGGGCACATAGGAGGCATCGTCGTGAACCGCGTGGCCGTCGATGCGCATGGTGTGCGCTTCGATGAGAGTAGGGCCACCGCCGGCCCGGGCGCGATCGACCGCTTCCTTGACTACACTGTACACGGCAAAGGCATCGTTCCCGTCGACCTCAACGCCGGGCATTCCATAGGCTGCGCCGCGGGAGGCAAGGCTCATGGCCGCGTACTGCTTCGCCACCGGAGTCGAATAGGCGTATTTGTTATTCTCGATTACCCAGACATTCGGGGTATGAAACAGCCCCGACATATTCATGGTTTCGTGCCAGGCGCCGGTCGAGGTGGCCCCGTCGCCGCAGAACGCCAGTGTCACGCGGCCTAGTTTCATGTACGAGGAGGCGATGCCGAAGCCCAAGGCCACCGGCCATGAGTCCGGCAGATGCGAGATCATGGGGTAAATGCCGCGCCTGATATCGCCGATATGAACGTCGCTATCACGACCTTCGGAAGGGTGACCAATTTTCCACAGATAGCTGCGAAGGAACTCCTCCGGAGTGATCCCTTTGATCAGATTGGCGCCCAGATCGCGATGCAGCGGACACACAACGTCATGGGCGGCGAGCGCCAGTGCGGAGCCGACCGGAATCGCTTCCTGGCCCCGTCCAGTAACGAGCCGGCCGGGCAAGCGGCCTTGCCGCTTCATGATGTGGAGCTTGTCCTCGATGGCACGCGAGAGGCCCATCCAACGATAGAGTTCCAACCCGACGGGGACATTGAGGTTCGTGCGAGCCTGCTGCAATGCACTGTTGTTGCCGGGCCGTTCGTTTTTGGTGCGCGAGCTCATAGCGCGACAATCTCCCTGATGGCGGCCTCGATCCTCGCGTGCGACGGCACGAATGCCTCCTCAAGGGGTTTTGCGGCCGGGATGGGTGTGTCAGGAGCTGTTACGCGCATCACCGGCGCGTCCAAATCGAATAAGCAACGATCAGCAAGCCGAGCGGCAATCTCTGCGCCGATACCGAGCGTGTATGTGTCTTCGTGAGCAATGATCGCGCGCGAGGTCTTGCTTACGGAAGCGGCAATGGTGTCGAAGTCGATGGGGTTGATGCTGCGAAGGTCGATGACCTCGACGTCAATTCCATCGCCCGCTAGCTTCTCAGCGACCTCGAGCGCCTTATTCAGAACCGCGGCGTAAGAGACTACGGTGACGTGGCGCCCTTCGCGCAGGACCCGGGCCCGGCCCAGCGTTCCTTCTGGCTTGCGGCGCCGAAGCGGTCCGCGGATCGAGCGGTATAGCGCCTTGTGCTCGAAATAGAGAACCGGGTTCGGGTCGGCCACTGCCAAGCGCATCATATCGTATGCGTCCTGCACCGTGCCGGGACAGACGACCTTGATGCCAGGGCAATGTGCAAACACTGCTTCCGGGCTTTGCGAATGATAAGGGCCAGCGCCCACGCCACCGCCTGCGGGAGCCCGCATCACGATCGGCACGGCGCATTTGAACCGAAAGTAAAGTTTTGCCGCCTCGTTGACCAATTGGTCGTAGGCACATGAGATGAAATCGGCGAACTGAAACTCGGCGATGGGTCTCATACCTGAAATGGCCATGCCGATACAGGCACCGGTCATTGCTATTTCCGAAATTGGTGTGTCGATGACCCTCTCGTAGCCGAAGCGTTGCCAGAGGCCTTGGGTTGCGCGAAATGCGCCTCCCATGATGCCAATGTCTTGGCCGATAAGGACAACGCGCTCATCATCTGCCAATTCGTCCTCGAGAGC
The DNA here is from genome assembly GCF_050958605.1 of Mesorhizobium sp. 1B3. Taxonomy (NCBI): domain Bacteria; kingdom Pseudomonadati; phylum Pseudomonadota; class Alphaproteobacteria; order Hyphomicrobiales; family Phyllobacteriaceae; genus Mesorhizobium; species Mesorhizobium sp. 1B3. The sequence continues at coordinate 103,843 of NZ_JBJHDO010000009.1, forward strand.
CGAACGGATTGCGTCGATATAGGTGGGCTGTTCGCTCTGAACCTCATTCGACGACGCTCTCCCGTCATCGAACCAACCCGCTGGGCGGTGCTCTGAAATTTGCTGCTCGTTCATTGACCTATTCGCCTGATGCGCTTCCCGGCCCAAAAAACCGACAAGGATGGGTGAGGTATTGGCTTTATTTGAGCTTCGGGCAGCCAGGCGGTTCACTGCTGACCATGGCTGTCGACAAGGCGCCGAATGAAGCGACGTCGTCGGGCATCAAAACATTTGGTTATTCGCGGTGCTATGGAGCGCAAGAACGTCTTGACGCGTCGGAGATGACTTGGCGACGAGATGGCCTCTTGTCGCACGCCGGGAACACTGCAAGCGAAGTTTTGGGGCTGAAAAGCCAATCGCCACAGAGGCGATAGGGCCGCCTAGTGCGAAGCATAAGAGGAAACGCGGCAAGGCGGATCCTCAAGGTCCGTTCAAGCGTCAGCCTTGCGATCGCGATCTCTGCCAACACGCCCGCAATCGTCGAAAGCATCACCAACTCAAACGTGTCAGCTAGAAAGCGTCGCATTGCTGGAATGATGTTAGGCGGCAGTGAAGGCGCGCGGCGTTCCAGAACGCCTGCTCGGGGCTTTCCTCATAGGCGCCGAAGGGCATATCGACCACAAGGAGAGCGCGTTCAATGCCGCGTCTGACGGCCTGGCCGTGCATGGTCATCATCACGAGCGTGACGTCGACCGTGGAAGGCGGCCCATGTAGCACCATGCCGACGCTGTCGCCGACAAGCATCACGTCACAATGTGCGTCGACCAAGCTGGCCATAGGCTTCGTATAGGCGGTGAGACAGACAAGCGGCGCTCCCCCTTGGCTTTTGCCACCTGGGGGGTGTCATGGGCAAGGTCCTTCCATTTGCGTTCAAGGGCATCCTCTTTCATGTTCGCCTGGTGTGTTGAAGGCCATGACCCAGCCAAAGCCTACCCGGATTGAAGGTCACTTCCCAACGCCGTGATCTTGGGAGAACAAGTCTAGGAAAAACCAGCGCAGGCCGAAGTTGAAATCCTTTCAAGATACGCTGAGAAATTTTCATGGCAGTTGACGGTCGGCGTGTCAGTCACGCTCGCGGTGCTGCCGCTGAGACCACGATTCGATCTTATTCGGGCGAGCCCTGCGCGGCGGTCGCGGCGTGCCCTCAGAATGACTGGTAAAGGCGGCTCGCTCACGTCCCACAGAAACGCCTGTGGATGCCCATCTTTGCATCCACCTTCAGTCTGGAAACTCCTCCCACACTTCCGCGTAAGCTTTGAACCCTGCGCGCTCGTAAGTCGACTTTGCCTTCGGGTGATCATTTGTATCGGTGTGAAGCCATATCCTTTCTGGTCGGCAACTCCATACCGAACGCAGCGCTGAGTTCAAAAGATATGACCCAAGTCCGCGGCCTTGGAAGCCGGGTGTTAGTCCAAAGTGCTTCAGTTCCACGGACTTTGTCCCCACGCCCTCGAATTCGCATAAGCCGACCGATCGCCCCTCAATCCGTAGAACGTAAATAGATGTCATAGAGCTCGCGATAAATTTGCAAAGCTCGTCTCTTGGCATTCTGAGCCGATCGTCCCATTGCAGCGGCGTACCCACAGCTCGATAGAGCTCCAGATATTCCTCTGGAGCGGGGACTTCCTTGGCGATGCAAACTGCCGCAAGACTTGGGGCTAGAACAGCATCGCAGGGAGGAGCGCACAGTTCCATATATGTGACGAGTAGGCGGACCATATCCAAAGGAGCCTTGTACCAGACGGCAGTCAGCAACAAAGAAGTCTCATTCGACCACTCGCTGAGTTAAATTTAAGCGAATAAATAGGCTGGCTTATGCGAGATAGCGCGCTTATAGACCACTGGGATTTCGATCTCGGCGGGACACTGTTCGATGGTCAGCCAGTCTCTTGTATCGACGTGGGCGACATCCCTACCGTTCTACATGACAATGCCGGCAACCGGGTTCGCATAGAATCCAAGACACGGGAAGTGCTGGCAATACCGGCGGTCCCAATCCTGCTTGGGGGCAATGATTCCGTCGTTATTCCCTTCCTCTGGGGTCTTGAAGACCATGGGCCGGTTTGGGTCGTGCAGATCGATGCGCATATCGATTGGCGTGACGAGGTGCACGGCGAACGCCACGGCTACTCGAGTCTGATGCGCCGCGCGAGCGAGATGGCCCATGTCGTTGGCATACTGCAAGTCGGCCTACGCAGCGTCGGCAGCGCACGATCTACTGAGATCGAGGCGGCGCAGCGGTATGGCAGCCGCTTCGTCACGGCCCGTGAAATTCACGCGTTCGGTATGGAACCAGCACTGCGGCATGTTCCTGAAGGCGCGCGGGTTGTTATCACACTCGACTGCGATGGTCTCGATCCCGGCGTCATGCCCGGCGTGGCCGCGCGTGCCCCCGGTGGTCTCACCTATTCGCAGGTGATCGACCTGATCGCAGGCCTCGGCACAAGGACTAGAATCGTTGGATTCGACCTCGTTGAACTCTTTCCGCCCGCAGATATAGATGGGCTTTCGGCTCAGACTGCCGTGCGTCTGCTCGTCGATGTAGTAGGCACCATTGTTCGGCAGGTTTGACTAACCCGGCTGAGCGCGTCAGTCGTGACTTGTTTGAACCGGCTGGCCTGTCGGCGGGGGCAAAATGAGCAGTGCTATTCCGACAAGTGCAAGCGTGATTCCGCTAGCGATTGTCCGGATCGTGTTCCAAGTTTGCCAAGGTGCGGAATAGTGCGTCCAGATGCGCGCGGCTTCCGCCGAGTCTGCCGGAACGACGGCCGCAGCCAGCGCCTCGTTCATCGGGACGTTGACCAGCATCGTCAACATCATCCCACCTAAGAAATAGACCGCCGCAGCGCCGAGAAACAGCAGCCCAGCAGGGCGTTGCTTTGCAAGCCAGCAAACGCTCGCCGTGATGAGAAGCACGACTGGCGTGCCGAAGAATGCTGGTGCGAAGATGGCGTTTCGTACTGATGCATTCATTGCCTGCATTGCGGCGATCGAAACCGCCGGTTCCGCCTGATCTAGGCCCCACATCGTCGAACACACCCAAGCAAAGAAGAAGCCGAAGATCGCCGCCGAGAGGACGAGCGCTATCAATGATAGGAAACGGAGTGCGTGCATCATTCCGACCGTTCTCGCGAAAACTCAGTAGGAGTAGGGGCGAACAGCCGGACGAAAAGGATCATCGCCCCCTCGGCTCGCTCCTCGATTTCAGTGGGGGTCAGTTCCGGCAAAACACCGATGACACGACGGATCTGAAGATCGCCGATCAGCAGGCGAAAGTAGATGTCGACCGCGTGATCAGGATCTGTGCACGCGATCAGTCCCTCGTGGGCAGCCCTTCCCAACAGTTCCGAAAGCAGTGGCCGGATGGTCTCGCGGCCGAGTTCACTTATCGACGGACCAAGAGAATGGGTTTCAGCAACGTCAGCGGCGGCTGCACGGTTAAGCGCAACGGCTCTGTTCGAGGTCACGAGCGCAAGCAGGATCGGACCGAGTGCCCAAACGGTTGCTAATGGATCGTGTGCTTCCGTCAGAGCATCCGACAGCAATTTTCGGGCCTCGCGCGCATTCTCCTCTATCAACGATCGGAACAAACCCTGCTTGTTCCCATACCAGTTGTAGAGCGTCTCGTTGGATGCCGAAGCCTGACGCGCAACCGAGAGCAAACTCGTGCTCTTGTAGCCTGATTCGCATAGGACAGCGTAGGCCGCGTCTTCAATCCGCTTGCGCCGCTCAATCTGCTTTGATGTCGATCGTCCAACCATTGTGGGAAGAACCGTATAGTCATGTACGGTTTTGTCAATCGACGTCGCCGCTCTGAACCTGAAAGGCATCAGCTTCGTCGCGTTCCTTCCGCAGTTCTTGAAATCATGCGGAGCCGATCGCCTTCCAGATGGTCGTTTTCGAGGTGATATTCCTCGTGCGTCAACCGCCAACGCTGCCGCTTACGACCTCATGGCCTCGATGGCGCGCAAGACGATCCGCAAGCCTGGTGTTCAGAGGGCGGTCAACCGCACAGACGGTTCATTGATGATCGGCGCGGGCTTGCTCGCCGTGGGTTGGAAGCGGGCCGCAGCCTAAGTTTGTCACGCAATTCCGGCAGAAATCTCCCTGAAGATTCAACGCCGGCCCGACCTGATGCAAGATCTGGATTTGCGCGACAAGACGCCTCACCGCGATGAACGTTCCCCGATGCCCTCAACGACGATACGGATGATGTGTCTGATTTCGTCCTTGGTGAACTGCCTTCCGGCGAGCGCTGAAAGCATCGCCTGCCCGTAGATACCAAGAAGAACCAGCGCCATGAAATTGGGGTCATCATCCTTGCGAATGACACCCTGCCGTTGGCCGAGTATCAGAATATCCCTGACAAGCCGCTGGAATGATGGTCTGTCGGGAGGCGGTTCAAGGGATGGCCGGTTAGCAGGTGCAAGGGCCAGCTTGGCAAGCGAGGGATTTGCCAAGCACCAACCCGCGCTGTCGAGGAAGACGTCTTCGAGCAGGCGCAACGCGTCTTCACTGGCCGCCATTCGCTCACGATAGGGCGCATCATTTGCTTCCACGCGGGCGATGAGCTGCGAGGCAATGTCACCTTTCGAGGCGAACAGGTTGTAAACTGTCTTGCGGGCCAAACCCGCCCGCATCGCGATTTCCTCAACGGACGTGGCGGCAAATCCCTTCTCCCCAAACGCCGCGTCTGCGGCATCAAGGATGAGAGTTCGGGACCGTTCGGTTCGCTTCGGGATTGCCATATCTACACACTTGTATAAATTTGCACGCATGTAAACATCCACGGGACGACTGCTATGCTAAAGGAGTTCGGTGCGAATATCTGGATCGCGGAAGGGCCAACGGTCACGGCGGCGGCCGGATTTCGCTATGGCACGCGCATGGCCGTCATCAGGCTGACCAATAGCAATCTGGTCCTTTGGTCGCCAACGGCGCTTTCGGACGATCTTCGCGCCGCGGTCGAGACATTAGGCGCGGTGCGCTATCTGGTCCCTCCCAATTCCCTCCATCATACATTCCTTGGCGACTGGCAGCGGGCATATCCTGACGCCACGGTCTATGCGCCGCCCGGCCTGCGGGAGAAACGCAAGGACATCAGGTTCGACGCTGATTTCAGTGATGGCCCGATCGCGGCATGGGCAGGGGAGATTGACCACGCGATCATGTGGGGCAACCGGATCACAACGGAAGTCGTTTTCTTTCACCGCCAGAGCGGAACCGCGATTTTCACCGATCTGGTTCAACAATTCCCGCGCGGATGGTTCAAGGGCTGGCGGGCGCTTGTTGCCCGACTGGACCTGCTGACGGCCGCCGAACCTACGGTGCCACGAAAATTTCGGGTCGCCTTCACCGACCGACGCGCCGCACGTGAATCTCTCCGGCGTATTCTGGCATGGCCTACGGAAAAGGTGATTGTAGCGCACGGCCCGCCGATCACCGAGGAGGGGCAAGCGTTCCTGCGCCGCGTCTTTCGCTGGTTGGGTGACTAGGGACTGATTCCACGACCCTGTCGCAAAATTCCCCGAAACCCGCGATGACATTCAACCGATTATCATCCCGGGCGACGACCGGCATGTATCCCTTACTGCGAATCGCCTGAAGATTAAACGGCCTCACCGGAACGCTTGGCGCCGGTCAACACAACCGCCGTTCTCCTGTATTTGCGCGCTACGCTACTACTACGACCGAAACTTGTTGAATCGGCCCGTTTTGCCGTTCTTTTAGTGATCCCCATCCGGGGACCGCCTCTCGCCTCCCTGGTGGAACGGGGACGAGATGGCCGGCTTCAACGACAAACAGGCAACGATCGATCGCGGCACGCGCATGCTGCGCACCGCGCTTGGGCCGGCCATCTCGAACCTGCTTCAGGACGCCGCCGTCATCGAAGTGATGCTGAACCCGGATGGCCGGATCTGGGTCGATCGTCTCGCCGAAGGACTTGCCGATACTGGCGAGAGCATGACGCCCGAAGACGGCGAGCGCATCGTCCGGCTGGTCGCGCACCATGTCGGCGCCGAAGTGCACGCCCGCGCTCCGCGCGTGTCCGCCGAATTGCCCGGGACGGGGGAACGGTTTGAGGGACTGCTGCCGCCGGTCGTCGCCGCACCGGCCTTCGCCATCCGTAAGCCGGCCGTCGCCGTCTTCACCCTCGACGATTACGTCTCCGCCGGGGTCATGAGCGCCTGCCAGGCCTCCGCCTTGCGCGACGCCGTAGTGGCGCGCGCAAACATCCTCGTCGCCGGTGGCACTTCGTCCGGAAAGACAACACTCACTAATGCCCTGCTCGCCGAGGTTGCCAAGTCAGCCGATCGCGTCGTCATCATCGAGGACACGCGTGAGCTGCAATGCTCAACGCCGAACCTCGTCGCGATGCGCACCAAGGACGGCGTAGCGACCCTTTCCGATCTCGTTCGCTCCTCGCTGCGCCTGCGCCCTGACCGCATTCCGATCGGCGAGGTGCGGGGCGCGGAGGCCCTCGATCTTCTGAAGGCATGGGGGACCGGACATCCGGGTGGCATCGGCACGATCCATGCCGGGACCGCACTCGGAGCCCTGCGCCGTCTTGAGCAGCTCATTCAGGAAGCCGTCGTCACCGTTCCGCGCGCCCTGATCGCCGAGACCGTCGATCTCGTGGCGGTGCTCTCTGGTCGTGGCGCCGCGCGCAGACTGGCTGACCTTGCCCGCGTCGAAGGACTCGCCCCGGACGGCGACTACCGCCTTGCACCCGCCTTTTCAGACCCGGCCACCCCCCACCAAACAGGAGATGCCGCATGATCCGTCGTGCCTTCCGCATCCGCCGCCACATCGCAACCGCCGCCGCGTTCACCTGGACCGCGCTCATCACGTCGCCGGCACTCGCCTCCGGGTCCTCAATGCCTTGGGAGGCTCCCCTTCAGTCGATCCTCGAATCTGTCGAGGGTCCGGTGGCCAAGATCATTGCCGTCATCATCATCATCGTCACCGGTCTGACGCTTGCTTTCGGCGATACGGGCGGTGGTTTCAGGCGCCTGATCCAGATCGTCTTCGGCATCTCGATCGCCTTTGCCGCGAGCTCCTTCTTCCTCAGTTTCTTCTCGTTCGGTGGCGGAGCGCTCGTCTGATGGCAGCCGTCCTCGAACAGCTCGATGCGGTGCCGGGGTTTTCGGTCCCGGTTCATCGCGCCCTCAGCGAGCCGATCCTATTGGGCGGCGCGCCGCGCCCGATCGCCATCCTCAACGGCACGCTCGCAGGTGCGGTCGGCCTCGGCCTCCAGCTCTGGCTCGCCGGCATCCTGATTTGGGCTGTTGGCCACCTTGCGGCGGTCTGGGCCGCGCGGCGCGATCCGCTCTTCGTCGAGGTCGCGCGCCGGCACCTGCGCGTACCAGCCCACCTTTCGGTCTGAGGTCCGCGCCATGATGAGCCTTGCAGAATATCGCCGCACCGCGGCCCGACTTGCCGACTACCTTCCTTGGGCGGCGCTTCTCGGCGAGGGCGTAGTCCTCAACAAGGACGGCAGTTTCCAGCGCAGCGCCAAGTTCCGTGGCCCGGATCTCGAGTCGGCCGTCGCGGCGGAGTTGGTCGCGGTCGCCGGACGGCTGAACAACGCATTCCGCCGGCTGGGATCAGGCTGGGCGATCTTCGTCGAGGCGCAGCGCACCGAAGCCTCCACCTACCCGGTGAGTCGCTTCCCCGATCCGGCTTCTGCGCTCCTGGACGCCGAACGCAGCGCCGACTTCGAGGAAGCCGGCAGCCATTTCGTTTCCGACTACTATCTCACATTCCTCTGGCTGCCTCCGGCCGAGGACGCCGCGCGCGCCGAAAGCTGGCTCTACGAGGGTCGCGAGACCTCCGGCGTGAACCCTTGGGAGCTGGTGCGCGGTTTTGTCGATCGCACCGGGCGCGTCCTTTCGCTGCTCGACGGCTTCATGCCCGAATGCCGTTGGCTGGGTGACTCGGAGACACTCACGTATCTCCATTCCACTATATCGACCAAGCGGCATCGTGTTCGCGTTCCGGAAACCCCGATCTATCTAGACGCGCTGCTGGCTGACCAACCTCTGACCGGCGGCCTTGAACCGCGCCTCGGCGACCAGCATCTGCGCATCCTGACGATCACCGGCTTTCCGGCCGCCACAACGCCCGGCATCCTCGACGATCTCAACCGCCTTGCGTTTCCCTATCGCTGGTCCTCCCGCGCCATCCTGATGGACAAGGTGGATGCGACCAAGCTGCTGACCAAGATCAGGCGGCAATGGTTCGCCAAGCGCAAGAGCATCGCCGCGATCCTCAAGGAGGTGATGACCAACGAGCAATCAGCGCTCGTTGATACCGATGCCGCGAACAAGGCGCTCGATGCCGACATGGCCTTGCAGGAACTCGGCGCCGACGTCGCCGGCATGGCCTACGTGACCGCGACCATCACGGTCTGGGATGACGAAGCGCGGCGCGCCGACGAAAAGCTGCGCCTGGTCGAGAAAGTCATCCAGTCCCGCGATTTCAGCGTCATGGTCGAGACGGTCAACGCCGTCGACGCCTGGCTTGGGAGCTTGCCCGGACATGCCTACGCGAATGTCCGCCAGCCCCCGGTCTCGACGCTCAACCTTGCCCACATGGTCCCATCGTCCGCCGTGTGGGCGGGACCGGAACGGGACGATCACTTCGGCGCGCCCCCGCTGCTGTATGGCAGGACCGAAGGATCTACCCCGTTCCGGTTCTCTCTCCATGTCGGCGACGTCGGCCATACCCTCGTCATCGGCCCAACAGGCGCGGGCAAGAGCGTGCTGCTGGCCCTCATGGTCCTGCAATTCCGTCGTTACCCCGGAGCGCAGGTCTTCGCCTTCGACTTCGGCGGCTCGATCCGAGCCGCCGCGCTGGCGATGGGCGGCGATTGGCACGATATCGGGGGCCGGCTTACCGAGGGCGGAGAGGTCTCGGTCTCGCTTCAGCCGCTTGCCCGGATCCACCACACGATGGACCGCGCCTGGGCCGCCGACTGGATCGTGGCGATCCTGACTCGCGAGGGCGTGCCGATCACGCCCGAGGCGAAGGAGCACATCTGGACGGCGCTGACTTCGCTGGCCTCTGCCCCGGTCGAGGAACGGACCATCACCGGCCTGTCGGTGCTGCTCCAGTCCAACGACCTCAAGCTTGGCCTCAAACCCTTCTGCGTTGGCGGCCCTTACGGCCGGTTGCTCGACGCGGAGGCCGAGACGCTGGGCGACGCTACCGTCGTCGCCTTCGAGACCGAAGGGCTGCTTGAGACCAGAGCGGCTCCCACCGTCCTCGCCTATCTGTTCCACCGGATCGCCGATCGCCTCGACGGCCGCCCCACCATAATCGTCATCGACGAAGGCTGGCTTGCGCTCGGCGACCCGGCCTTCGCAAAGCAGTTGGGCGAATGGCTGGTGACGCTGCGCAAGAAGAACGCGAGCGTGGTCTTCGCAACGCAATCGCTTGCCCAGCTCGAAAAGAGCTCCATCGCGCCCGCAGTCATCGAAAGCTGCCCGACGCGGCTTCTCCTGCCGAACGAACGCGCGATCGAGCCGCAGATCACCGCGATCTACCGGCGTTTCGGCCTTAACGACAGGCAGATCGAGATTCTGGCGCGGGCCATGCCGAAACGCGACTACTACTGCCAAAGCCGCAGGGGAAACCGGCTGTTCGAGCTCGGCCTGTCCGAAGTTGGACTCGCACTCTGCGCCGCTTCCGCGAAAGCCGACCAGGCCCTGATAGCCGACATACTCGCTGAGCATGGACGCGACGGCTTCCTCGATGCCTGGCTCCGTGCCCGCGGCGTCGATTGGGCGGCCGACCTCATCCCCACCCTCACCAACCTCGAACCGGCATCGGAGCCGCAAGCCCCCGCGCCGGTCGAAGACCTGACTGATCCCGTCCAACTCGACCCAGAGGAGATCATCCCATGACCCGTCACCACGTTTTCCGTTTCGCCGGCGCCTCGCTGCTCGCCCTGACCCTGGCCGGCCCGATCGCGCTGGCACCCATTTTCGCCACGCCGGCCCATGCGTTGTTCGGCTTCGGCCGGATCGTCTACGACCCGACCAACCACGCCGAAAACCTGCTGACCGCCGCTCGCACGCTCGAGCAGATCAACAACCAGATCACCTCGCTCCAGAACGAAGCGCAGATGCTGATCAACCAAGCCCGCAATCTCGCGAGCCTACCGTATAGCGCGCTTCAGCAAATTCAGCAGAATGTGCAGCGCACACAGCAGCTTCTCGGCCAAGCCCAGAACATCGCGTTCGATGTCCAGAACATCGACCAGATGTTCCAGCAGGACTACGGCAAACTCTCCCTGTCGGCGACCGACAACCAGTTGATCGCCGATGCACGCTCGCGATGGGAGAACACCGTGGGCGGCTTGCAGGATGCGATGCGGGTTCAAGCCGGCGTCATCGACAATATCGACACCAACCGCTCCCAAATGTCCGCTCTCGTCGGCGAAAGCCAAGGCGCGACCGGCGCACTCCAGGCGACCCAGGCCGGCAACCAGCTCCTCGCGCTCCAATCGCAGCAACTGTCCGATCTGATTGCGGTCATATCCGCCAATGGCCGCGCGGAGGCGCTGACGGAAGCGGAGCGCGCGACGGCCGCCGAGCAGGGCCGGATCCAGCGCGAGCGCTTCCTGACTCCCGGCTCCGGCTACCAGCCCGGCAGCGCCCAGATGTTCAACAACTAACGCGCGGCCGAGAGGGGGACACCATGGAAGGCAAGGTTCTGGCCCGGATCGCGGCCATTATATTCGTCGCCGTCGCCATCACGGCGACGATCATCGAGATGACCCGCGAGTACACGCCCGGCCCAATACCGGCCGTCCCTGCGCTCCAGCCGCAGACGGATCCTCTGCGGCTGGAACAGCGCCGTTGCCAGGGCCTGGGCGAGGCCGCTGCCAATGACGCTGAATGCCTGCGCGTCTGGTCGCAGACCCGGGATCGGTTCCTCGGCAGGACCCCCGCTCCGCACGCTCCCGCCGCGAGCGAAGGTCGGTAAGTCATGGGCGGCACCGGCGTCATCGACAATTTCCTCGGTATCTTCACAAGCTACATCGACGCCGGCTTCGGCCTGCTCGGTAGTGAAGTCACCTTCATCGCGACGACTTTGATCGTGATCGACATCACGCTCGCCGCCCTGTTCTGGGCGTGGGGCGCTGATGACGATATTATCGCGCGTCTGGTCAAGAAGACGCTCTTCGTAGGCGTCTTCGCCTACATCATTTCCAATTGGAACAACCTGGCTCGGATCGTCTTCGAGAGCTTCGCGGGCCTCGGCTTGCTGGCATCCGGCACCGGCTTCTCCGCCGCCGATCTCCTGCGGCCCGGCCGAGTTGCCCAGACCGGGCTCGACGCCGGCCGGCCGTTGCTCGAGTCCATCTCCGATCTTATGGGCTGGATCGCGGTCTTCGAAAACCTCGTGCAGATCCTGTGCCTGTTCTTTGCATGGGCGCTCGTCATCCTCGCCTTCTTCATCCTCGCGGTCCAGCTTTTCGTTACGCTGATCGAGTTCAAGCTGACCACGCTCGCCGGCTTCGTGCTCATCCCATTTGGCCTTTGGGGGAAGACCGCCTTCATGGCCGAGCGGGTGCTCGGCAATGTCGTCTCCTCCGGTATTAAGGTGTTGGTGCTGGCCGTCATCATCGGCATCGGCTCGACTCTGTTCGGCCAGTTCACGGCCGGTTTCGGCGGCGCGACGCCGACGATCGACGACGCCATGGCCGTCGTTCTCGCGGCGCTCTCCCTGCTCGGCCTTGGCATATTCGGCCCCGGCATAGCCACGGGACTCGTTTCCGGCGGCCCGCAGCTCAGTGCTGGCGCTGCAGTAGGAACCAGCCTCGCCGTAGGCGGTGCGGCAATGGCAGCGGGTGGCGTGACCATGCTCGCTGCGCGTGGGGGTGCCGCAGCCCTTTCGGGAGGCGCCGCGCTCGCCCGTGGCGGAGCCTCCGCGGCCGGTGCAGCTTCTTCTGCCTACACCCTCGCCTCGATGAGCGAATCCGGCGCCTCTGGTGTCGCGGCCGGCCTTAGCGGGGTTGCACGCGCCGGAGCGTCCGCCACCATCTCTCCGCTCAAGCGCGCTGCGTCCCGCGCCGCAGACAGCCTGAAATCCAGTCACACCGAGGGCGTGAAGGGCGGCTTCGAGACGACCGGCGGAAGCTCCACCATGGGAACAATCGGCGGCGGCCCGTCCAGCACGCCGGCAAATGCTCCTCATCCCGACGGCCCGCCCGCATGGGCTCAGCGCATGCGCAGCCGCCAGGCCATGAGCCATGGCGTCTCGGCCGCCGCCCACGCCGTGCGCTCTGGCGACAGCCACGGCGGCGGATCCTCCATCAGCCTTTCTGAAAGCAACCGCACATGAACACCTTCAAGCGTCCCACCACTCACTATGGCAAAATCCCCGAGCCAGTCACTCCCTATCAGAGGGCCGCCCAGGTTTGGGACGAACGAATCGGCTCGGCTCGCGTGCAGGCTCGCAACTGGCGCTTCATGGCGTTCGGCTGCCTGGTTCTGTCGGCCGGTTTCGCCTCAGCCCTGGTCTGGCAATCGGCACGCGGCACAGTCGTTCCCTGGGTGGTAGAAGTGGATCGCCATCATGAGGTGCGGGCTGTTGGCCGCGCCGCCGCGAACTATTCCGTTCCCGACGCCCAGATCGCTCGGCAGTTGGAGGACTTCATAGTCTGGGTGCGTGGCCTTCCCATGGACCCTGTGGTTGTCCGCAACAATTGGTTCCGCGCCTACGACTATACGACCGATCGCGGTGCCGCAGCGCTCAACGACTATGCGCGGGTGAACGACCCGTTCACCCGCGTCGGACGCGAACAGGTCTCTGTCGCGGTCTCCTCAGCCATCCGGGCCTCGCCCGACAGCTTCCGCATTGCCTGGACCGAGCAGCGCTTCGAGAACGGCCAGCTCGCATCGACCGAACGCTGGACGGCCATCCTCACGGTGGTCATCCGGGCTCCACGCACCGCCGACGCCATCCGTGCCAACCCCTTCGGAATCTATGTGAACGCGATCTCCTGGTCGCGGGAGATGAGCCAATGATACGCAATTCCGCCAAAGCTGGAGGTCCGGCTTTCCGTAAATCCACATTGGCGGCTCTCCTGCTTGCCGCAACCGCGCTGGCGGGATGCGCTACCAACCGGACGCCGCAGTTCACCTACGACGACAATGTGCCGTCGCTGCCCGTCGTTCGCACCTCCGCGACGAACAACACGCCCCGGCCGCTCCACACGCCACCCTCCTGGACGGTCGCGCGCGGGGGCGCCGCGGCCGCCACCGCGGAGGGTCGGGTTGGCAACGCCAATGCGGCCGCACGCATTGAGCCTCGCCGTGAGGGCTACCACAATGCAATCCAGATCTATCCGTGGAGTGAAGGCGCTCTCTATCAAGTCTATGCCGCGGTGGGCCAGATCACGACGATTGCCCTTGAGGCCGGGGAGAGTCTCACCGGCAACGGGCCGATCGCCGCAGGCGACACGGCGCGCTGGATCATCGGCGATACGGAAAGTGGCGCCGGTACGACACGGCGCGTCCATGTCCTCGTTAAGCCGACGCGTGCCGACATCACGACCAACCTCGTTATCACCACCGACCGCCGCACCTACCTGATCGAGCTGCGCGCCAGCGAAGAGGCGTGGATGCCCGCGATCGCCTGGGCCTATCCCGCGCCACCCGCTACCCAGCGCGTCACTGCGCCTGCGGCCCCGATCATTCCGGCTGAAACGGCGCGCAACTACCGCTACGGACTCTCCGGTGACAATCCACCGTGGCGGCCTACTTCCGTCTTCGATGACGGTCGGCGCGTCTATGTCGTTTTCCCGCGCGGGATCATCCAGGGCGAGATGCCGCCGCTGTTCGTCATCGGCTCGAACGACGAACCCGAAATCGTGAACAGCCGCATCTACCAGAATGTCCTCATCGTCGATCGTCTGTTCGGAGCGGCAGAACTACGGCTCGGATCCGGCAACCGGCAGCCAACCGTGCGTATCGTTCGCATCCAGCCCGCGCGAACCGCCGGGACGTCATCCGGCGAGGCTCGCAACACCGGAGGATCGACATGAGCGGGAACCGTGGCTGGGAGGAGGACGGCATGGCGCTGACGGGAGCGGCCGAGGATAACACGGCACCCATGCGGTTACGTGCCGAGGCGCCGCGCGTCACGCGCATCTCACGCAAGGTATTGGTGGGCGCGGGCGTCGTCGCCGGCATCGGCATCGGCGGGGCGCTGATCTATGCTCTTCAGGGTGTCGATCGTGGCGGCCAACCGCAGGAACTGCTGTCAACCGAGCGGCGGCAAACTGCGGATGGCTTGCAAGGACTACCCGGAAGCTACGGCGACGTGCCCGTCCTTGGACCGCCGCTGCCGGGCGACCTTGGCAGGCCGGTTCTGCGAGCGCGAGAGGAAGGCCAACCGATCCCGGCTACCACTATGCCGGTCCCGGCGGCCGATCCAGAGGAACAGCGACGGCTCGCCGAACTCGAAGCTGCTCGCACCAGCGAGATCTTCTTTCAGATCAGGGCTGGCCAGACGGCTTCGCCGTCGATCCCATCCGTTCCCGGCCTGGCGGGCATCACAGGCACCGGAACGCAGGGCCGGCACATGGCATTCCTCAATGCCGAGGTCGATCGCCGCATCGTTGCGGAAGATCGCGTCATGGCGCCGGCGTCGCCTTTCGTGCTTCAAGCCGGCTCCGTGATCCCGGCTGCTCTTGTTACTGGCATCCGCTCCGACCTGCCGGGACAGATAACTGCGCAGGTCACGCAGAACATCTATGACAGTCCTACCGGTGCACTGCTCCTGATCCCCCAGGGCACTCGTCTCATCGGCGAGTATGACGCCGGCGTTACGTTCGGCCAGCGGCGTGTGCTTCTCGTGTGGAACCGCCTCATTCTTCCGAACGGACGTTCGATCGTGCTAGAGCGCCAGCGTGGCGCCGACGCATCGGGCTATGCCGGCCTGGAGGACGGAGTCGACTATCACTGGTGGGATCTGATGAAGGCCGCTGGCTTGTCGACGCTGCTCGCCGTCGGCGCCGAACTCGCGACCAGCGACGAAGATCGCCTGGTCCGCGCGATACGCGACGGGGCGCAGGACACCGTCAATCAGGCCGGCCAACAGATCGTCCAGCGCCAGTTGCAGGTCGCGCCGACCCTCACCATCCGACCCGGCTTTCCGGTAGGGGTCATCGTCTCGCGCGACCTGGTTCTCGAACCCTACGGAGACCACTGATGAGCAGTCTCAAGCTCGGCCCGTTGCCTAAGCTCGGCACCGCGCGCCTCACGTTTTCACTGCCCGAGCCCTTGAAGGAGGAGCTAGACCTTTATGCAACCGAGTACAGCCGTCTCTACGGCGAGGTCGATACGGCGACACTGATCCCGCACATGCTTGAATCTTTCCTCCGGTCAGATCGCGGTTGGCGAGGACGTCGTGCCAAAGTGCAGGCAAGACCAAAGTCCGCCGCGACCCCGGTGGGCGGCAAGGCGGGCGATGGAAGCAGCTAGATTCGGTCGGGCTGTCCGATACGACCACCCGCCATCGTCCTTGCAAAGCTCAGAAAGCGGCGGAGCGCCGGATTGTCGTTGCTCGGCGACCACACGGCACTGAGCGGCACGATGTCCTCGCGCGCCGTACGCGGGCACATCCCCAGATCGGGGAACGATACATTGGTCCAGCCCTCTGAGACGAGCGTAATACCTTCGCCCATTGCCACCATGTGCATCAGGGTCTCTGGTGTCACATTGCGATAAGAGACGTCAGGGTAGGTGTTGTAGTCCGCGACGCGACGCACAATGTAATCATGTACCTCCGGCCCCGGGTCCGTAGTCATCACGATGAATTTTTCTTGGCGTAGATCTGCCCAATCGAGACAAGGTTTGCCCCACAGCGGGTGATCCTTGGCCATCGCAACGTAAACGCGCTCCTGCCAAAGCTCGAGCACATCGCAATCGGCAAGCGGAGGATTCTCAGTAACAAATGCTACGTCCAGCTCGCGTGCGCGGATCGCCCTGAAGTGCTCGCGGCGCCCCCCAATCGTGGATTTCGAGTCGCACTCCCCCAAACTCGTTCCGAAACTCCGCGATCGCTTCGCGAAGAAAGCCTCCTGCAAGCGTAGTAATGATGCCGACCCGGACAGCGCCCCATTCAGCTCGACCGGCCGCCCCGGCGTTTCGCAAGGCTGTTTCGATCATCCGCAACGCGGGTACGACCTCCGCGAGGAATCGATGACCCGCATTGGTAAGGAGTACGCCGCTGGCGCTGCGCTCGAATAGCGCCACGCCTATCGAATCTTCGAGATGACGTACTCGTCTGCTCACGCTGGAAACGCGCGAAGTTAGAGCAGTCGCCGCAGCCGAAAAGCTAAATTGCTCAGCTGCGGCGAGGACAAATCGCAGTGAGCGGAGATCAAAGGGCAGACCCTCGCGACTCAATCCATCCGACTGCCCGCGCGGTAAAGCACGTGAATCATGCGACCGGCCGGTGCCGTTCCGATCGCATCGCCGCCCATTTCCTAGTTGCCTCAGGATACCCGCTATCCTCCCATGGTGTAACAATGCTCGATACAGACCGCACGAACCTCGAATTGGCAGAGGTTGCGAAAGTGGGCTTCACAAGCCGCTCCGTCCCGGCCGACCATTGATCTCTGCGAACTTTAGTTTCCGCCGCCCGATCTCACGCTGACGGGCACCTGCAATGCCCCATGGATGATGGGCACCGCACACCCTCCTAACTTTATCGACACGACTTCGCCGTTTGCGAACTCGGCATCGAGCAGAAGCTTGCTCGGCCTGCCGATCTGCAGGCCTTGGTGGACTATCCAGCGACGGCCCCCGTCATGGCATTGCTGAAGACGCTGTAGAAACCCGACAAGTGCCACAGCTCCGGCGCCGGTGGCGGGATCCTCCGGAATTCCGAGCCCTGGCGCGAATACGCGAGCATGAATCTCCTCTCCGGTCTGCCAGTCGTCCAACGTGAACGCGTAGAGCTGGTGTGCAGAACTGTCGCGAAAGTGCGCATTCCAAACGTCGATTTGCGTGCTTGCCCGATTCAGCACCTCCCGATTTGCAACCGGGATAAAGGTCATCGGAACCCCTGCGCTCCAGACTGCCGAGGTATCACCCAGCTCGTCTTCCTTGACGCCGATCACTGCCGCCGCTTCCGCCGTCTCTGGTCTGGAGATTTCTCTTGGAAGGGCAGGAGCCTCGATCCATGCCTCGACGGGGCCGCTGGCGTGGCGGCAAATCTGCGCATTCACCACACCCAATTTCGTGCTCATCGCAATGCGCTCGGGTTTCGCTGAACCCATGTTTGCCAATGCCACGGCAGCACCGACGGTCGGGTGTCCGGCGAACGGAAGCTCGACTTTCGGAGTGAAAATGCGCAGCGCTGGTGTCTGGGAATCCGCGCCAGTGATGAAGACTGTCTCGCTCAGGTTCATCTCTGCCGCGATCGTCTGCATCATTGGCGCGTCGAGACCTTCGGCACGGGGAAAAACTGCCAACTGGTTCCCGGCAAACGGGTCCTCTGTGAAAACGTCGAGAGTCAGAAACGGAATATCCGTTCCCCGAAATCGCACTTTATCTGTCAATTCGTCGGCTCCAGTATGCTCGCGCGCGCGGCGTCTGGCCGTGCACGACTGGTATGGGATGGAATAAAGCTCTCGTCCCGACGCCACCCTCCAGCGCGAGCCTGGCGGGCCTCGTTGATCAGCCACGCGCGAAACAGTTTGACGTCCGGCCTGTCGCGCAACGTCGTACTTCCGACCAACCAGTAGCGTCGGTCGGCGACGATAGAAGGGCCGCCGATTTCGACGAGGGCTCCACTTTCGAGATGGTTGTCCACGAGCGGACGCCGGCCGAGCGTGATTCCGAGCCCACGAACGGCGGCTTCGAGAGCCAACTGTTCGGAATCAACGCAAACTGATCGGTCGCATTCCTCGGGCTGAAGTCCCTTCGCCTCGAACCACATCATCCAGTCGGCGGTATCGGAGGCAACCTGAACCACTGGACCGCGGCTGATGAGCGTAGCGTCCGTGACATCGCGCCGGTTCATAAGAAACGCAGGAGCGCACACTGGCACCAGCTCCTGTGGCATCAGTTCGATCCAGGCACCACCCTCGCCAGGACTGGACCGGATCTTGATCGTCAGATCACATCGATGCATATCCGCCATGGTGTCATTCTCGGCCGTGTGTAATCTGACCTGAATGTCAGGATGGCGGCTCGTGAAGGTAGCTAGTCGAGGCAGCAGCCAGTAGTTCGCGAATGGCGCCGGCGCGCCAACCGACAGAGCGCCAACGCTCCGCCGACCCGACAAACTCTCCGTTGCATTGGAAAGGATAGTGAGGGCGCGCCTGACCTCCGCAGCATATGCGATGCCTGATTCCGTCAATGCCAGCCCCCTCGGGCCGCGGAGGAACAACTCTACGCCGATCCACTCCTCGAGGGTCCTGATGCCATGGGAAACGGCGCTTGGTGTGATATGGATTTCCTGAGCCGCTAGCTTGAAGCTCTCCAGCCGTGCCGCTGCCTCAAAGAGCCGAAGTGCATTCACTGGAGGTAGTCTGAAACCCATTCCCGCCTGTTCCGCCTACGACTAAGCCCGTTGCCACTCGTTCCATGCACCAGCCGCCGCAGCGGCCGCGATGCGTGGATATTTCTCGCGCGCCGGTGAGCGGTGTTCATGTATCGCTATCATATCAATTCAATTAGGACAATATCGGTGATACAATAGGCGTCACTCGGGCTGTAGCGTGCGTTTGGCGATCGCGATCGCCCAGCGAGGTGTGCGCCATTCATCCTCGGGTGAACGGATTTCGTTTGGCCAGCGTCGAACCCTCGGCGAGTTTGCCAGGGTAGGCGGGGGGGACCACTTTTCCGACGACGGGGAGAACTGGGCAACCGGAACTGGGGAACACGTGTCCGAAGGAGTTATCGAAGTTCAGGACGTGACGAAGCGTTTCGGCAACGTGCTTGCTGTCGACCGGTGTTCGCTGAAAGTCGAGAAGGGGTCCATCACCGGCCTGATCGGCCCCAACGGCGCGGGCAAGACCACCATCTTCAACATGGTCGCAGGCGCCTTCGCGCCGACCGCGGGCAGGATCCTGCTCGACGGCGAGAACGTGACCGGTCTTCCCGCTCACGAGCTGTTTAGGCGCGGTCTGCTGCGTACCTTCCAGATCGCGCAGGAGTTCTCCTCCATGACCGCGCTGGAGAACCTGATGATGGTGCCGGCGGACCAACCAGGCGAGAGTGTGCTCAATGCCTGGTTCCGGCGCTCCAATGTGATGGCCGAGGAGACCGAGACGCGCCGGCGCGCCGAGGACGTAATCGCCGTCCTGCGGCTCGGCCACGTGAAGAACGACCTCGCCGGCAACCTTTCCGGCGGTCAGAAGAAGCTGCTCGAGCTCGGCCGCGTGATGATGGCCAGGCCCCGCGTCGTGCTGCTCGACGAGATCGCGGCCGGCGTCAACCGCACCCTGCTCAACGACCTCGCCGCAGTGGTGGAGCGGCTCAACCGCGAGGAGGGGCTGACCTTCTTCGTCATCGAGCACGATATGGACCTGATCGCGAGGCTTTGCGATCCGGTGATCGTGATGGCCGCCGGACGAGTGATGGTTCAGGGGGCGATGGCGGACATCCGCGCCAATCCCGACGTCGTGGAGGCATATTTCGGCGGCGGAATGCTAGCCGCTATTGCAGAGGCGCACTGATGGCCCTGCTGGAAATGACTGACATCCATGGCGGCTATGGCGGCGCCAACATCCTCAACGGCGTGAACATCGCCATCGACGCCGACCAGATCGGCGTTATCGTCGGTCCGAACGGGGCGGGGAAATCAACGACGCTGAAGGCGCTGTTCGGCATGCTGACCATCTCGCAGGGCACGGTGGCGTTCAGCGGCCGCGACATCACCAACAAGGCGCCCGAGGCGCTGCTGCGCGAAGGCCTGTCCTTCGTGCCGCAGGAATTCAACGTGTTCCCGACCATGACGGTCGAAGAGAACCTCGAGATGGGCGCCTTCATCCGGCGCGACGATTTCCGCCATATGATCGACCGGGTCTACGGCTTCTTCCCGCCGCTGAAGGAAAAACGCCGGCAGGCGGCGGGCGAGCTTTCGGGCGGTCAGCGACAGATGGTGGCGATGGGCCGCGCGCTGATGACCGAGCCCAAGCTTCTTCTGCTCGATGAGCCGACGGCAGGCCTGTCTCCGCGCTACATGGGCGAGATATTCGAGCGCATAATTGAGATCAGTGCGTCTGGCGTCGGCATATTGATGGTCGAGCAGAACGCGCGGCAGGCGCTCGCGCTCGCCCATCGTGGCTTCGTCCTGGCCACGGGGCGCAACCTGTTCACCGGAACCGGCCCCCAATTGCTTGGTGATCCCAACGTCGCAAAGAGCTTTCTCGGAGGCGCGGCGTAACTTCATGGGTGACATTCTTCTGTCGGCATGGCCGAGCAACGAACTCGTATTCTTCATCAACAAGGGGTTGCTCGCCGGCCTGATTATCGGCTCCGTCTACGCACTCGGTGCGGTAGGCGTGACGCTTATCTTTGGCATCCTGCGGTTCGCGCATTTCGCGCATGGCGACATGATGACGGCAGGAGCGTTCTTTTCATTCCTCGCCGTCCTTCTCTTCCCCGACGTCGGAGGCCTGGTCGGTCTGCCATCGGCGTTCCTCCTTATGCCGGTCGCGATGGTGGCAACGGCACTCCTCGGAATAGCGCTCGATCGGCTGTTCTATCGTCCTCTGCGTGCGTCGGGGGCAAAACCCGTTGCCACCGTTATGGCTTCGATCGGGGTCATGCTCATGCTGCAGGGCCTCGTTCGTCTCCTTGCCGGCACCGGGACGCGGCAAATCGATCCGGGGCCAAAGGCGATCTATCGACTGTCGGTCGGAGACGGAACGATTGTCGTCACCGGGCCCCAGCTTATGCTGATCGGCTTCACGGCGTTTGCGGCTGTCGCCCTGCACGTCTTCCTCTCGAGCTCGCGCAGCGGCAAGGCGATGCGGGCGATGGCGGACAATGCCGATCTTGCCCGCGTTTCCGGGATCGCACTCGATTCCGTAACCCGCACGACATGGGTGATTGCCGGTGCGCTGGCGGCCGCCGCCGGTACGCTTCTTGCGCTCGACGTAACCTTGAAGCCGGACCTCTCCTTCAACCTGCTCCTGCCGATTTTCGCTGCGGCGATCGTCGGCGGCATCGGCCGGCCTTTGGGCGCGGTGGCGGGCGGACTACTAGTGGGATTTGCTGAAACGTTCGCGGTGTTCAATTGGTCGGTTGTGCTGCGTCCGCTGACCGCCTTGGCTCCGCACGGAATGGAAATCCCTTCCCGCCTTGCCTTCGTGCCGACGGAATACAAGCTCGTCGTGCCGTTTCTCATCCTCGTCTTCGTCCTCATTTGGCGGCCGACCGGCATTTTCCGCGGCAGCACGGTGCTGAAATGATGTCCTCGTTCCGTTCGCTCGCCCTCATCTGCGCTACAGTTGCAACGATGCTTCTTGTCTTCCTCTGGATGGGAGCTGCCTACGGGACGCGCATGCTGGTCGAGGGCGCGTGCCTGGCGATCATCGCGCTCGGATTGACCATCCAGTGGGGCTATGCCGGTCTGTTCAACGCCGGCATCGTCGGCTTCGTCGCCACCGCCGCCTTCGTCAGCATGATCGTCTCCGTCCCGGGCAACGAGCGCTTCAACGAGCTCGCCGGCGCGGAAGCGCTGGCGCTACCACTGTTGATCCTCTTCGCCGGTTTGGCACTGACCGTCATCGCCGCGAACCTACGCTGGTCTTGCCTCCCGTTGCGATTTCGTTCCGCGCCCGCATTTGCATTGGGAATAGGCACAATCCTCGCCGTCCAAGTCGGCCTCAACCCTGCGATTGTGACGCTTGAGCGTGAGCACGAGTGGATCGGCGGGTTGGGCCTGCCTCTTTGGATAGCATGGCCCGCCGCCGCGCTCGCAGCCGCCGGCCTTGGGTGGACGATTGGTCGTATCACGCTAGGCCTTCGCGCGGACTATCTCGCCATCGCCACGCTCGGCATATCCGAGATCGTCGTCGCATTCCTGAAAAATGCCGATTGGCTGACGCGCGGGACGGTCACCGTATCGCCGTTGCCGTGGCCAGTGCCGCCGCCGCAGGACCTCGGGTTCGTCCTGTCGCGCGGTCTCTACCTCGGCATCGCGGCAGTGATGATTGCCATCATCTTCTTCATGCTGGAGAGGGCGTGGGCCTCTCCCTGGGGACGGATGATGCGCGCGATCCGTGACAACGAGGCATCCGCCGCTGCGATGGGCAAGGACGTCAATCGCCGCCGCCTGGAAATATTCGTGCTGGGAAATGCAATCGTCGGCCTCGGCGGCGCGATGCTCATCACGTCGACCAGCATCTTCGATCCGACCAGCTTCTCGCCGTTGAACCATACGTTCCTGATCTGGATCATGGTGATCCTTGGCGGCGCCGGCAACAATCTCGGCACGGTGCTCGGCGCATTTCTGGTCTACGCGATCTGGACCGTCTCCGAGCCCGCCTCACTCTTCCTCTTCCAGGCCGCTGCTGACTGGGCGCAGGGATCGATTGGCTGGGCTCCGCCAGCCGATCTCCACACCCGTGCGCTCCAGATGCGCGTATTCCTGATCGGTCTAGCGATCGTCGTGGTGCTGCGGGTGGCGCCTGGAGGACTCTTGCCTGAAAGGCCGGTCAGGTACGAATAGCTGCCGGACGCCGCCGCACGGCCATCTCGATCGTGTTCGGAGAAGGTCTTCCGTTCCTAGCTTCCAAGCTGAAAGAATCGGCAGGTCGCCAAGGCGGTCGCGCAAAGCGTTGCCGCGCCCTCCCGCATCACGAAGAGATCCGCCGAGGCCAGGCCAGAGTGCTTGGACCGAATGGCACGGCCGATGGCGATGACTTTTTCCCCGACGGCGGGCTCGAGGTTATGAACCTCGAACCACGTAGTGGCAGGCAACCATCCAGCCGGACGCATGGCGGTGGCTGCGCTGACAGCCGCGTAGTCTGCAAGCGTGCCTACGAGGCCGCCCTGCAAGATCCGGCCGTCCACGGTGAACTCCCGGCGTATCGGCATCTCAAGCACCGATACGCCTTTGCCCAGGCCGACCACGTCGATCTCAAGAGACCGGGTGGCCGGCATGCCTTTAATGAATGAGACCAGATCGCGCCGGTGATCCGGAACGATCTGCGGCAACGTCATCACGGCCCGGTTGTTGCACATCATTGCCTCGATAACTCAATCGGTGCCGCCGCTCGGCGCATCGACCGAGGAAGCGTCACAACGGCAAATAATCGAACTTGCCGTCCTCGCCCCTCTTCCATTCATAAACGATATAGTCGGGGTTGGTGATGTCGCCCTTCTCGTCGAAAGCGCGTTCTCCGAGGACAGTGTCGAACGGTCCATTGCTCTTGACCGATTCCGCGACCGTCGTGGGGTCGACGCTTTGCGCCGCCTCCGCCGCTTTGGCGATCACCTGGACGGCCGCGTAGGCGTAGAGCGTATAGGCTTCGGGTTCGAAGCCGGAGGCACGGAACTTTTCGACCGCCTCTGTCGCTGCGGGATTGCGGCGCGGATCAGGAGCAAAAGTAAAGCGGAAGCCCTCGATCGCATCGCCCGCAATTGCCGCAATCTCGGTCGACGCGGTGCCATCGCCTGACATCATCTGGGCATCAAGGCCCTGATCAGCGAGTTGGCGCAGGATCAGGCCAGCCTCCGTGTGGAGGCCACCATAGTAGATGACCGAAACGCCAGCTTCCTTCATCTTGGCGATCAGCACCGAGAAGTCGACATCGCCGGGATTGATGCCCTCATACATCGCCTCCGATATCCCCGCGCTCTCGAGTGCCTTTTTGGTTTCGTCAGCAAGGCCCTGTCCATAAGGCGTCTTATCGTGAATGAGCGCAATCTTCGCGTCGCGGAAGTTCTCCGCGAGGTATGTCCCTGCAATCAAGCCCTGCTGATCGTCCCGACCGCAGATCCGGAAGGTGTTCCACAGACCACGCTCGGTGAACACGGGATTCGTGGCGGCTGGCGTGATGTGCAGGATACCATTCTCGGCAAGGACCTCAGAAACCGGTATCGCGACACCCGAATTGTACTGGCCGACGACAAGGCCGACGCCGTCCGCCACGAACTTGTTGGCCACAGAAATGCCTTGCTTCGGATCGGAGACGTCGTCGCCGACGACGATCCTCACCTGCTCGCCGTTAATCCCGCCCGCCGCGTTGAGGTCCGCGACGGCCTGCTCCGCGCCTCGGAGGATCTGCGCGCCGACTGCTGCATTGGGACCGGTGATCGGTGCGGCAACTCCGAGCAGGACTTCTGCATAAGCAACTGGTCCGGTAACAATGAATGCTGCGGTCGCCAATGCCGCCAGTAGGCTCTTCTTCATGGGAGTGCTCCGTGTGCGGTGAGATGAAAGGGACGATCTTCAGGCGCTCACCGTCGCCGGAAGACAGCGGAACTGAAGCGGCCAACCGTCCCGCCTGCATCAGCCATGCCCCTCACTCGTGAAGGTGGCAGCAACGGACTTTCGCTCCCGGAGGAATGCCGTTGGCTCGCGGCGACCAACGAAACCGCGCGGCTTCCACACCATCACCAGCACCATCGCGACGCCGAACAGGAGCATGCGGTAGTGCTCGGGCGAGAAGCCATCGCCGAAGACCGCAGTCAGAAATCCCATTTCGCGCAGGATCTCGGTGCCACCGATCATTACGACCGCCGCGACAGCGGTACCCGGCAGCGATCCCATGCCCCCGAGAACGACGATCGCGAGAATCACGGCCGACTCGAGGAACACGAAGGACTCCGGACTGACGAAGCCCTGCCGCGCGGCAAAGAAGGCACCGGCGAAGCCACCGAACATGGCACCGATGGCGAAGGCGGTGAGTTTGACGTTGGTCGTATTGATGCCGAGCGAGCGACAGGCGATCTCGTCCTCTCGCAGCGCCTCCCAGGCTCGACCCAAAGGTAGCCGCCGAAGCCTGATCGTCACGGCGGCGGTCAGAAGGGCAAGCAGAAGGATGAGGTAGTAGAGGAAGATTTTGTAGTAGACGCCTGAGGATGCGATGCCGAGCACCTTGCCGATATAGTGCGGCGAGGAAACATCGAAGTCGAAGAGGCCGAAGAAGGTCACCTTAGGTATGCCGGAGATGCCGGCAGACCCGTTGGTGACCTCCCGCCAGTTGATCAGAACCAGCCTGATGATCTCACCGAAGGCCAGCGTGACGATGGCGAGATAGTCACCGCGCAGCCGCAGGACTGGAAAGCCGAGAAGGACACCCCAGAATGCGGCCATCGCGCCGGCGGCGGGAAGGAGGATCCAGAACGAGAGGCCGAATTCGGAAGCGAGCAACGCGTAGGAATAGGCACCTACGGCGTAGAATGCGACGTAGCCGAGATCGAGCAGACCGGCGAGCCCGACGACGATGTTGAGGCCCCAAGCCAGCATCACGTAAATGAGAATCTGGATGCCGAAATTGTCGATCCACTTGAGCGATCCCTGAAGCCCGCTGGTCCCAACGACGAGAGGCGGATAGAAGATGAGGAAGATGACGGTCAGTCGCACGATATGAGTGCGGATAAAGACGACCGCCGGGCTCGCTGGGGTAGTGGGCTTCGCGTTGGCACGCTGCGTCTGCCAGCGCCGCCAAACGGGGCGCGCGAACGCGGAAATAACAAACCTGCCGGCGAAGGTTATCGCTACGACGATGGCCAGCGTCTGCCAGCGCTGCGAGACGACAAGCTCGTTACGCATGTTCTGATCGGTCTTTAGGCCGATCATCAGGACGAATAGGGCGACGCATACGAGGGCAGCGCCCGCAGCCTCGCGTGCCGCCACATAAATGTCGCCTGCCTTGCGGCGACCCTCGGCCGCTGGAGCGCGCAACAGCCTACACCTTCTCGACTTCCGGCTTGCCGAGCAGGCCGGACGGAAGGAAGATCAGCACGATTGCGAGGATCGAGAAGGCCGCGACATCCTTGTAGTCGACCGAAAAGTAGGCCGACCACAGCGCCTCGATCAAGCCGATCAGCAGCCCTCCGAGAACGGCTCCCTGGATTGAACCGATGCCGCCAAGCACGGCCGCCGTGAAGGCTTTGACTCCGGGGATGAAGCCGCTCGCGAACGAGGCAACGCCATAATACATCAGGAACATCGTGCCCGCGACCGCTGCCAGCGCGGCACCCATGATGAACGTGATAGCTATCGTCCGGTTGACGTCCACACCGAGCAGCGCCGCCATCTTGGCGTCCTGTTCACACGCGCGTTGCGCGCGACCGAGAGGCGTGCGGTTGACGACGTACCAGAAGGCAGCGAGCAGCACCGAGGTAGCTGCGATGATGACGATCTGCTTGAGCGACACTGTGATGCCGAACACATCGTAGGTGCGCGAGACCAGCGGCGGAATCGGCTTGTTGCGAGGTCCCTGGGCCACCTGCACGAAGTTCGAGATCGCTATCGACATGCCGATGGCGGTGATCAGCGGAGCCAGGCGGAACGAGCCGCGTAGCGGCCGATAGGCGATACGCTCGATCGTCCAGCTCCACACGCTGGTCAGGAGCATTGCCACTATCACCATGATCAGCAGGGCGACAGCAGCGGGGATGGAATGAAACAGCGTGACGAGCACGAGGAATACGATGAGCGCGATGAAGGCTCCGACCATGAACACATCGCCATGGGCGAAGTTGATCATGCCGATGATGCCATAGACCATCGTGTAGCCGATGGCGATCAGCCCATAGATCGACCCGAGGGTTAGGCCGTTCACGACCTGCTGAATGAAGTATTCCACTGAGTGCCCCCGCTACTTCCGGCGCTTCTTTCAAGAGAGTGGCCGGGAGCAGGGCATCTCAAGCGAGTAATCCTCTTGCGCAGGTGATCCGCTTTCATCCCCCGCGCTGGATCGAGAGCAAATCATCGTATAGCCGGCTCGGGCGACCATCAATGTCGCTGTCCAACGCCCCGCGTGTGAATCTCACTCGACGCAGGTGAACGCTTCTCATTTGAGAGCTCCGGCCGGCGACGATTGAATACCGGTCAGCGGACCGGGACGTCACCGGCCGGGATATTGGGGAAATTGATGCACAACCTACTACGAAACGTTCTTGCCGGCTATGTCGGTGTCCTCGCGTCGTTCGCTCCATGTGCTTTGGCACAGGCGCAAGACATCAAGATCGGTTTTCTCGGAGGATTCACGGGACCGCTCGAAACCATGACGCCGTCCATCCACGAGGCTGCGAAATTGGCCGTGCGACAGATCAATGAGCAAGGAGGCGTTCTGGGGCAGAAGCTGGTGATGCCCCAAGGCGATTCGACGTGCCTCGATGTCACGGCGGCCGTGAATGCCGCAGACCGGATGGTCAACACCGAGGCGGTCACCGCGCTCGTCGGGCCGATGTGTTCCGGCGAGACCATCGCCGCAGCCAACACCGCCGCGATCCCGGCAGGTGTCCTGCTCCTCACGCCTTCCGCAACCACACCAGCGCTGACCGAGCTCGACGACAAGGACCTCGTCTTTCGGATGCTCGCATCCGATGCATTCAGTGGCGAAGCTCTTGCCCGAATTCTTAAACAAAAGGGCGTCGATAATATCGCCATCGCGTACGTCAACAACGACTATGGCCGAGGTTTCGCGACCGCCTTGGAAGCCTCCTTCACTCGGGAGGGCGGGACCGTCGCGGCAAGCGAAGCGCACGAGGATGGAAAGGCTGACTATCGCGCCGAACTCGGGTCGCTGGCCTCCTCCGGGGCCGATTTCCTGGTCGTTCTCGCCTATGTGGACGGCTCGGGCGGCACGATCATCAGGCAGGCGATCGAGGGCGGCGACTTCGCCCGCTTCGCAGGCGGTGACGGCATGGTGGGCGATTCCTTGGTCAAAGCCGTTGGCGAAGGTGTGCTCGACGGCATGATCGCCACACGTTACGGCAGCACCGAGACCGAGGGGACAGCGATCTTCGACAAGGCTGCCCGAGAGATCGATATCGATCCGGCGGCCGCCTTTGCGGCTCAGGCCTATGACGCGGCATTCCTGATCGCGCTCGCCATTCAGGAGCGCGGCGAGAACACCCGCGACGAGCTGAACGTCGCGCTCCGCAAGGTAGCCACGGCGCCCGGAGAGGTGATCCTCCCCGGCGAATGGGAGAAGGCCGCAAGGCTGATCGGTGAAGGCAAGGACATCAACTACGAGGGCGCAGCCGGAAGCCACGAGTTCGATGCGAACGGCGACGTTCCGGGCGTCGTTATCGAGTTGGTCGTCGATGGACCGTCGTTTCGGGACGTCGGTCCGGTCAAGTAGGCCACGGCAGATGCAGATCTACCGCTAGCTGTGCGCGCACTCGATTGACGCCAGCGCCCTGAAGTCCGTGATCATGTCGCGGCTTGCGCAACCCTCCGTTCGGTCGGCGCAGGCCGCCATGACACTACTTGCTCGGAAAGACGGACCATCGGACATGTCATGGCTCGCCCATCTGGTCGTGATGATCTTGCGCACATGACGGATCGTCGGCATCAACGCCGCAACCTTAGCATCAGCCTCGAGCCCAGAAATAGATTGTATCATTTCCCAATGATAGGATTGATATTTTGTGCGGTCGGTGTAGTTTGAGTCAGCAGGACTGACCATTGTGCTCGGCATCTACGGTGTCAATAGCCCCGCATATTGTTGCTTAACCGCCTAGCTTTGATGGGGGCTGGACTTGGACGTTAGATCATCGGGCGACCCCTCACATGAAATTGGTTCCTTGCGCCTCTTCGTGCCCGCCAAGGATTTTGCACAGTCCCAGGACTTTTACCGAACCTTGGGGTTTAAGGTGAATCTTGCCAGCCCGCGAATGGCCCTTGCCGCCCTTGAAGGCGGGGGAGGAAGCTTGTCATTTCTCATTCAAGATTTCTATGTCCAGGATCTGGCAGAGAACCTCATGCTGCAATGGATCGTTCCCGACATCGCACCGTGGTGGGAGCGCCTTTCATCTCTTCGACTTGAAGAGGTGTTCGGCGTCAAAGCGGCCAAAGCGCCCGTGCGCGAGCCTTGGGGAACGGTCGCATACTTCTGGGATCCCTCGGGCGTTCTTTGGCACCTGACCTCTCTCAACAAGCCAAGCCCAGACAGCGAAGCAGCCTGACACAATCATCTCAACTGCCTGGAGGGTCGGGACGTGGACTTCAATGCAGCGGACTACAGGTTTTCGCAGCGCGCGGCACGAATGAGGGCGTCGAGATCCGTGAGCTCCTGAAGCTCCTCGACAGACCCGGAATGGTCTCTTTCGCCGGAGGCATTCCAGATCCGTCCCTCTTCGAAGTGGATGCCTTTCGCGATGTCTACGGTGACGTGCTGACGCGGAGTGAATCGGCGCTGCAATGCTCTACCACTGAAGGCTTTCCGCCGCTGCGCCGCTGGATCGCGCAATACATGTCTGATCGAGGCGTGCCTTGCCGGGAGGAAAACGTCCTCGTCACGCATGGGTCCCAGCAGGCTCTCGATTTGATCGGCAAGCTTTTCGTAGTCCCCGGCAGCTCCGTGATCATGACCGCACCGAGCTATCTCGGCGCGTTGCAATCCTTCACAGCCATGGCCGCACTGGCACATGAGCCGAACCGCATCTTTCGGCGCGAGGCTGTTTCCGAAGGAGCGCAATCTTTCGTCAGGTCACTGGCGTCGCGACGTTCGGTTCTGCTGACCGCCAGATACACCGCTCACTGCTGTGAACTTCTGGGAATGTGGGCGTGGGCGCCGGCCTTCCTGATGGTAACGCTCGGCACACAGATCGGCTGGTCGCCAGCCGTTCTCGGCGTCCTGGTCGCCTGCATGCTTCATCTCTTCGGTGCGGTGGCAACACTTCTCAGCGGAGGTCTCTCCGATCGCCTCGGCCGAAGGCTCATCCTTGTCACTATGGCTCTGGCGGGTACTGTCTCTTTCACCTTCGACTGGAGCGCAGACTGGGGAGCCACCGTCTTGCTGGTGCTTGCCGCTCTCTACGGGTTCGCGACCATCGCAGATTCGGGCGTGTTGTCGACAGCGATGACTGAAGCCGTCGCACCTCGGCATCTGGGAAGCATGCTCGCCCTGCGGTCCATCCTCGGCTTCGGCGCCGGCGCCTTTTCCCCGCTTGCCTTTGGCTGGGTCCTCGACCTCACCAACCCCGGTCTCGGCGAGCCCACTAACTGGGGTTGGGCATTCGCAGCGCTCGGCATTGGCGGGGCGCTTACGACGCTTTTCGCATTGATGCTTCCGGGCGATCGGCCCCGTCGATCGGGCAGAGTCCCCGACGAACATCGAAGCCAAACTGATGATAGGGAATGATCATGCCACTGACCCAAATCTTCATGCGAAAGGGCAGAACAGAGATCGCAAGACGCGAGCTGCAAGCAGGGATCTATGAGGCAATGCGCCAGACCTTCGCAGTCCCGGAAGACGACCGATTCATGATCATCAACGAGTTGGAGGGGGCCGATTTCTGGTTCGGCCGGAGCTATCCCGGTTTGGATCGCAGCGACGACCTCATCATCATCCAGATCACGGTCAGCAATAATCGGACCCGTGAGCAGAAGCTCGCCCTCTACAAGGCGGTCAATCACGAACTGAGCGCACGCATCGGCTGCCGGCCAGACGACATCTTTATCAACATCGTCGAAGTGATGCCCGAAAACTGGTCGTTCGGCCAAGGCCGGGCGCAGAACATCGAATAGTGCGGCGCGGAGGGGATGCCAATGCGTTCAGCAACGAGACGGGGCGCGGAAGTCGCGCTGTTGTTCACCGGCTTCATCGCCTCGACCTACGGATTTGGGATGTATCTGTTCCCGGCCATGGTCGAGTCGATCCGGGTGGAGCTCCCGTTCTCCTACGGAACGATGGGTACGATCTCCGGCCTAGTGCAGACCGGATTCATGGTCTGCGCGCTGCTCGCAGGATTTCTGACCGTGCGATTTGGCGCGATGCCGATGATCCTTGCGTCTATCGGGGTCTGTGCTGTTGCGCTGGGGGGCTGGCCGTTGCGCCGGACGTGGTCGTCATGACCGTGCTGCTCACGATCCTTGGGGGCGCAGCGGCAGCAATTTGGGTGCCGATGGTCGAGGTTTCGCGGGAGATCATCCCGAGGAAGCATCAAGGCAAGGCGCTGGGCTTGATGTCGTCCGGCACGAGCTACCGCGTGTTCATCAACAGCGTCCTGCTGACGACGATGCTGAGCGGCCATGGGTGGCGCTCCCTCTGGATGGTGACCTGCGCGATTGTGCCTACCCTCGCGCTGATCGGCCTGTGGCGCCTTCGAGACGCAGCACCGCGTACCAGCACGGAGACGACCGTTCAAGCTGACAAGCCATCGGTGCGTGAGCGGCTGCGGACAATGCCGAAGGTCCTTGCGGGTTCGATCCTGTTCATGATGTTCCTCAATGGCCTCTCGTGCATGCCGTTCCAGACGTACCTCTCCGCGTTTCTACAGAGCGAGGCCGGTCACCCTACCAAGGTCACGGCCGAGATATGGCGTGTCATCGCCCTCGTCGGGATGGTCAGCGGCTTTGCCGTAGGTGCGCTGGCGGACCGGATAACCGTCCGTCCGGCGATGGGTCTGACTTACACCATCCTCGCGTTCGCCTGCTACACGCTCGTGGCTCCGGAAGAGGGCGGCGGCACAATCGGCTTGTATGCCGCTGCCGTATCCTTCGGCGTGGCATTCTATGCGATCTTCGGCCTTGTCCCGGCCTATATCGCTCAAGCGTTCGGATCGGGAAACGCCGCCCTGGTCTTCGCTTTTGGAAACATCGCGCTCGGGATTGGCGGAACAGCAGGCAACGTCCTCGGCGGCACTCTGAAGGAAACAACCGGCTCGTTCGTTCCCATCTATATGGTCATGCTTGGCGCTGCGGTACTCTCCGCGCTTCTCAGCCTAGCCATGCCAAACGAACGCTCTTTCGAGGCGAAGAATCGTGCAGTGGTTACTTGAGGCGGATGCACAAGCGTTCGCGAGCGCGCCCGGACGTTTCGGTTCCATAGCTCCCGCTGATCCGGACCATCTTGCGGCAATCGAGGCTGGGACTGACCGAGTCCTCGAGGAAGTGGGGCTGCGATTTGAGGGCGACCCTGAAACGCTAAGTCTGTGGCGCTCTCACGGGATGCGCGTCGACGGCGAGGTGGTCTATCTCGATGGCGGCTGGCTTCGGGACGTGATCCGTCGAAATGCGCCGGAACGGTTCGTCGTGCGGGCACGCAACCCAGGGCGCGACACGCTGATCGGTGCACCGGGACAGGCCGTCCTCGCTCCGATCTACGGAGCTCCCAACGTACTCATGCCTGATGGCACGCGAGCTTCGGGTTCTATCGGTCTGTACCGCACGCTGGTTTTGATGGCGCACGATTCCCCGGTCCTATCGAATACAGGTCACATGATCTGCGTTCCGCACGATATTCCAGAGGTTGCGCGCCCGATGGAGATGGTGACGGCCCATCTTACTGGCTCCGACAAACCATGCATGGGCAGTGTGGCATCACCTCGCGCTGCGGAGGACGTGATCGATGCCGCGCAGCTCGCTATCGCCAGGCCTGCGGTGTCCGGCGAGTGCGAATTGCTTCATCTCCTGAACGCAACGCCACCGCTGACATACAAGGAAAATCCCCTGAAGTGCCTCCGCGCCGTTGCCAAGCGCCAGCAGGCGCTCATGGTCACCTCCTATATGATGATGGGTGCGACCTCGCCTGTGACGGTCGCCGGGACGCTTATCCAGGGCTATGCCGAAGCGCTGGCGGGACTCGCATTGGCCCAGCTCTGGTCGCGCGGTACGCCCGTCGTCATGGGGCTGTTCGGCATTCCGTTCTCAATGCGAACCATGCTGCCCATC
This sequence comes from Mesorhizobium sp. 1B3, assembly GCF_050958605.1. NCBI lineage: Bacteria > Pseudomonadati > Pseudomonadota > Alphaproteobacteria > Hyphomicrobiales > Phyllobacteriaceae > Mesorhizobium > Mesorhizobium sp. 1B3. The sequence goes on from NZ_JBJHDO010000009.1 coordinate 136,720, forward strand.
TTCGGTGACCCCGCATCGCAGTTGATCCAGCTCTATGTCGTACAACTCGCCCGCCGCCTCGGGATTCCCTCCCGCGGAGACGCTGGCATAACGTCGGCCAATGTCGACGACGCCCAGGCCGGTTATGAAGGGGCGAAGGCGACGTCGACTGCGTTACATTCAGGCGCAGACTTTATCCTTCACGCCGCTGGGTGGCTGGAGCAGGGCAGATGCGTATCGTTTAGCAAGTTTGAACGCGAAGCCGGTGGAATTCATCATCGTCCCCCCCTCGGTCCGCCTTTGCCCCTCGACGAAGCGATTGCTCGCGAACTGCGAGCCCGCGCAGCAAAGAGCAAACACTAGTCGCGGCGGCATCGCCAGCGGCGTAGCGACGATAAAGATGCGGGCCACGCGGAATCACGTCGTGGCGAAAAGAAAAACTCCCACGCCGACCATGAGGGCGCCCGCCGCCTTGTTCAGGAGGTTGCTGGCTTTCGCGCCGACCACGTTTGCGACCTTCCGCGCCAACAGAGCGTAGGTCAGTTTCACGCTTCCGACTGCAAGGATCGTGACGATCATCACGATCGCAATATCCGTTTGGCCGACGGCAGCCAAATCAAGGAAAGCTGGAAAAAAGCCAAGGTAGAATACGACCACCTTCTGATCTGCGAGGGTCAGCAGCAGCCCGGCCAAAAAACTCGAAAACAACGATGAGGTGTGCCGGCCGTGTTGGTCTGCTCCCTGATTTGGGGTGCATCTCCATAATGAGACGCCCATCCAGATGAGATAGGCCCCGCCCACATACCCAATGAGATACGCGGCGTCTCCCACCGCATCGGTAAGCAGCGCCAAGCCGAAAATCGCGACCAGGATGTAGATCAAGTCCCCTGCGACAATACCGACCGTGGTCGCGGCACCATGAGCAAAACCACCTGCTGCCGAACGCGTCGAGACCGCCAGAACGCTGAGGCTTGGGATGGCGGCGAGGACGAGCATGGAGCCGAACAGTGCGATGATGTTCACCAGCGTCATGTTCGTCCCGGCCTACTCAGCTTGCGCACTGAGACACGTAGATAACGGCGGGCGCTCAAAGGCTCTTCTCCATGTTCACAATCGTGGACTCCGCTCGCACGGGGCTTTGGCGCCGTCCGACCTCACTGTATCCCAAGTTGCGGTATAGCTCGATGTTGGTGCTCATCAGCGCATTTGTATAGAGCCTCATGGTGGGCGTGCCACGACGGCGCGCGCGATCCTCCGCCTCGGCAATAAGTCGTCGCCCGATCCCAATCCCTTGGAAATCCGGATCGACAGCAACGTTGAAAATCAGGTCGTGGTCATCACCTGGTTCGACGGCGATCACGCCTACAACCTTGTCTTCATTGCAAGTGACGAGGACCTCACCGCGAGTGATACGCGGAGCATGGTCATCGTCGACGGGCTGCGGTGGATACCCGAGTACCTTTTCCCAGCCTGAGTACGCTCGTCGCGTGAGCAAATGGACCTCGGAGAGATCCCTCGACGTAGCCGAACGCACCTCAAAGCGCATGTGTCTCTTCCCCCCTCTGCCCCGATCGATCTCACAGATGCGGCCCGAGCGACGCGTGTCACAACGCGGACTCATGCCTTCAGCGCTCCCACGCTCCTAGGTCGATGGGCGCCATTGACACCGATGCGCTTCTTCTGCAAAGAGCATATCGGTTGTATCATGTGCAAGTGATATGATTTGTCAACGATTGCCCTGATCGTGATGCCGAGTGAGGAGGCACCTTCCGTCTAGCGGATCATCGAGGGGGCAGGGAGAGAGCATGAGTGGACTCATAAGGGTGGCCACGGCCATCGACGCGCTCAACAGTCGTGTCGGCCGTAGCGTATCGTGGCTCGTCCTGGCCGCAGTAGTAATTAGCGCGGGGAATGCAACCACCCGCAAGCTCTTCAACCTTAGCTCGAACGCCTGGCTGGAAGCACAGTGGTACTTGTTCTCGGCGGTCCTTCTGCTTGCCGCGGGCTGGACACTGCTAAACAGCGAACATGTCAAAGTCGACCTCATCTACGGAAGACTTCCACGACGAATTCAGCTCTACATCGACGTCGTCGGAACGCTGCTGTTCCTCTTCCCCTTCTGCCTGATCACCATCCACCTCTCCTGGCCGATCGTGGTCGCAAAGTTCCAATCCGCCGAGGTTTCAAACAATACAGGCGGCCTACTGCTGTGGCCGGTCTGGCTTCTGATCCCCATCGGCTTCTCACTTCTTTTCCTGCAGGGCGCGTCCGAACTGATCAAGCGCATCGCAGTGCTCAACGGGAAGCTTGCCGATCCTGCCGATGCCTCAGACGCGGATGACTCGATCGGCAAGGAGCACGCGGCATGATCGGCTTTATCGCGGAAAACCTCGCGCCGATCATGTTCCTGTCGCTGATCGTCGTGCTTCTAATCGGCTATCCGGTGGCCTTTGCCCTGGCCTTTGTCGGCTTCGTGTTCGGTTTCATCGGGATCGAACTCGGCCTGCTTCCCATCAACCTCTTCGGCGCGATACCCGATCGCATATTCGGGCAGATGTCGAACGAGACATTGCTCGCCATCCCGTTCTTCACGTTCATGGGGCTAATTCTCGAACGAAGCGGGATGGCCGAAGATCTCCTCGACACAATCGGTCAACTGTTCGGTCCGGTCCGGGGGGGGCTCGCCTTCGCGGTGATCTTCGTTGGCGCCATCTTGGCGGCGACAACTGGCGTAGTTGCGGCATCCGTCATTTCGATGGGGCTCATCTCGCTGCCCATCATGCTGCGATACGGCTATGATCGCAAACTTGCCGCCGGCACAATCGCCGCTTCCGGCACCTTGGCGCAGATCATCCCGCCCAGTCTCGTTCTGATCGTCCTTGCTGACCAGTTGGGCCGCTCGGTCGGCGATATGTATAAGGGCGCGATGGTCCCGGGCCTGATGCTCGTCGCTGTTTACGCCGCGTACATTTCGGTCATCGCGTTCATCTCGCCCGACAAGGCCCCTTCGCTTCCGACAACCGCGCGCACGCTTCGGGGATGGGCGTTGCTCGGCAAGGTCGTCACCTCACTCGTTCCGCCGCTTGTCCTGATATTCCTCGTCCTCGGCACGATCTTCATCGGCCTCGCCACTCCGACGGAGGGCGGCGCAATGGGAGCGGTCGGTGCGCTCGTATTGGCCGCACTCAACCGAAGGCTCGATCTGAAGATGATCACCTCGGCTCTGCACGCGACTGCGAAGCTGTCTTCCTTCGTCATCTTCATCCTCTTAGGAGCGCGCGTCTTCTCGCTGACCTTCTACGGGATCAACGGCCACATCTGGGTCGAACATCTGATGACTGCGACGCCGGGAGGCGAGATCGGGTTCCTCATCGTCGCGAACCTGCTCGTCTTCTTCCTTGCGTTCTTCCTCGACTATTTCGAGCTCGCATTCATCATCATCCCCCTTCTTGCTCCGGTCGCCGACGCGTTGGGCATCGATCTCATCTGGTTCGGCGTCATGCTCGCGATCAACATGCAAACGGCCTTCATCCATCCGCCGTTCGGCTTTTCCCTGTTCTATCTCAGGTCCGTTGCTCCGACGCGCGCCTACAAGGATCGCATCACCGGGGCGACGATACAGCCCGTGACATCCGGGCAGATCTACCTCGGAGCATTGCCGTTCCTCATCATGCAGCTCGCCATGGTCGGTATCGTGATCGCCTTCCCCCAGCTGGTTACGCATTACAGAGCCGGCCATATCGAGGTCGATCCCGCGACCATACAGCTCAACGTGCCAATGCCCGGTGGCGACAATCCCTATGAGGTTCCCGGCGGTTCGCCCTTTGGAGCGCCCTCAACCGGCCTGGAATCACCAGCCCTGCCGAGTTTCGGGGCGGACGAAGGCGCAACCGACTCGCCCTGATCACCGAGGATTTCACTTGTCGAAGAGAACCCGAAACCAGCCTGCAACACTGAATGGTGCCAACGCGACGGGCGCGGGAACACCGAACCAGGAGGAAGGAATGACTAAAAGCATCAACCGACGCAGCTTCATGACGAAGGGCGTAACGACCGGCGTCGCAGCCACTGCGGGAGCCGTGCTCGCCGCACCCGCGATCGCCCAGGATCAGCCGAGCATCCGCTGGCGCCTGACTTCAGGGTTCCCAAACAGCCTCGACACGATTTATGGCGGCGCCGCCGTCATGGCTGAGGCTCTTTCGGCGATCACCGACGGCAAGTTCCAGATCCAGGTCTTTCAAGCCGGCGAACTCGTGCCAGGACCGCAGGCGATCGACGCCGTACAGGGCAACACTGTCGAGATCGCGCACACATGCGGATACTATTTCACCGGCAAGAACCCTACCTTCGCAATCGGCTCGACGATCCCGTTCGGTCTGAACGCCCGTCAGCAGAACGCATGGCTCTACCACGCCGGCGGCAACGACTTGTACAACGAGTTCCTCGCCGAATATGGCGTCGTCGGCATCCCTGGGGGCGCAACAGGTGCGCAGATGGGCGGTTGGTTCCGGAAGGAGATCAACAGCCTTGCGGACCTGAAGGGCGTTAAGATGCGCATCGCTGGCGTGGCTGGCGAGGTCATGGCCCGTCTGGGCGTCGTTCCGCAGCAATTGCCCGGAGGCGACATCTATCCCGCTCTCGAGCGCGGCACGATTGACGCAGCGGAATGGATCGGACCCTATGACGATGAGCGCCTCGGCTTCCACCAGATCGCTCCCTACTACTACTATCCGGCGTACTGGGAAGGCGGACTGACCATCCACTTCTTCATCAACAAAGCCCAGTACGAGGGCCTGCCGGATGTCTACAAGGCCGCGCTGGACACGGCTTGCAAGGCAGCCAACCTCAACATGCAAGCCTTGTACGACGTCAAGAACACGGCGGCCATCCGTTCACTGGTCGGGAAGGGCATTCAGCTCCGTCCGCTGCCCCGCGACGTCATGGACGCCGCCTATGATGAGACCTTCAAGCTCTATGACGAGTACAGCGCCAACAACCCAGCGTGGGCGAAGATCTATCCATCATGGAAGAAATTCCGCGACGAATCCTATGAGTGGTTCCGCGTCGCCGAATATTCATACGACAGCTACGGATACGCTGCGCAGGCTTCCAAACGCTGACTAGGATGGCGGCCGGACGACCTCCGGCCGCGAACCGTTCCGGTGATGTCACATCCATATGCGATTGGTGGGACGAAATGCGGCACTGGCGCAAAGATCGCGGGGACACTCGGGAGGGTCCGCCGGAGGATGACCCTGACGGCGAACTTCTCGACAAAATCCGGTCCATGGCATTGTCCGGTGCGGACAATTATCAGCTCACGCCGTTGGTCAAACTTTATCGTGCGCGTCGCATGAAACGGACATTTGCCAAGGCGTTTCGGTTTCTGCGGCTCCGCAAGCATTGCTACTGAAACCGCCGTTTCCGCAAACCCCGATCTGCGGCATCGCTGGGCGCGAAGACACACTCCAGCCCTAGTCGCCCGATAGCCAAACGGTGGCGATGTCGTTCGCACGCTGCCTGGGCGTGGAAACGGCCACTCTGTGAGAGACCGCGATCGAGCAAGATCGCGCACATTATCCAGCAGACGTACCAGCTCGTCTTGAGCCTGAAGCTACTCCCGGAACGCTTCCTTGGCGGCGGCAGGGCTGCAACCGCGCTTGAGGCTGGGCAGTGCCAGCATGGTCAGCACGAACAGGCCCGTCGCCAGCTTGAGGTCGGGTGGCGGCATGCCGGCGGCCAGACACAGCCAGCAGCATGTTCTCGGCAACCGTCATGGAGGCGGCGGTGCCGCGCATCGCCACATTACGTTCATAGTTCGCGATCTCGACCGCATGGAGGAGATAGTTACGAAGCTTTTCGAGGGCCGCAAGGTTTACGACAGCGGCCAGGACACTTTCTCTTTGGTCGAGAGAACGCTTTTTCCTAATCGGAGAAGCAGAAAATGCGATCTGGATCGCCGCTATGAAAGGCGATCCCCTCGACACGCGAAGCTACAATCACGTTGACTTCAAGATCAATGGCGGTCAGTACAAACTATTCCGTAAGCGGATCCTCGGCCTCGGCTTGCAGATCCGGGAAGATCGGTCACGCATTGGAGGAGAGGGCCGTTCGATATACTTCTATGATGACGACAATCATCTTGTTCGAACTTCATGTCGGCACTCTCAACGAGCGATTGCGGAGCTACGTTGCGCTCCGGCCTAGCCAATCCGACCCCAGCCGGGGCTGGGGTTTATCCGGCAAATGTCCGACCGTTTGCGCGCTCCGAGCCTGCCCATGCCCTTCTGAGTGCGCCGGAGGCAGGTGATACACCGTTAAGGCGGATGTCGCTTCCCCATCATCATCGTCGTCTGCGCGCTGGAAGGGCAAATCTTCGCGCGTGATGACGCAGCATTTTGCCCATTCCCAGCAGGACCAACGGGTCATTGACCGGCCGCATCTAGCCGCTGTTTGCTTCCGAAAGATTGTTTGAAGAACGACACGGCGAGGGAATTCAGGAGGGCATGTTCTTGTTGCCGATTCACAAAGGGAGGATCGCTACAAATTTCTTCCTCTTGGACTTTGAGCCTCTCGCTGCATGGCGCCAGGAAAACGTAGTGACCAGCGAGCGGGATGATCTCGAATACCGCCAAGGATGAAAGCTTACGCAACACTTCGTATGCATGGTCCGCCATCGGCAGTTCCCGATCGGATGCAGCCGCGACAATTCCAACCGGAACTTTCACGTCGATCGCCCCGCTCTGATACACAGGTCCTATAGGAGCGAATAGTAGCGCTGCACCTATCCGCGCATCGGCGGCTGGCCCCTGAGTGGTGGCATCTGCGAGCCGATAACCACCTCCTTCGCACAGGGCAATCGGATCCTCGATGCCAAGACAGTATTCCTCCAATGCGCTGAAATCCGGCTCCGCACCCGTCAACATCAGGGCGGTCACCGTGCCGGCCGAGTAGCCGACGACACCTATCCGGTCGCGATCAACTCTCTGCCCATAAGAACCCTCGAGCACTGCATCAATGACGTCGGAAACCTCTCTCGTACGCCGATACGCAGTGCTGATCTTGCCGACGCCGCTCGCGTCTCGGTAGTTGTCGCCGGCATGCTCCACTGCCGCGACAACGAAGCCGTTCATGGCGAGATAGCTGGCCGTGTCATGGTGACTTAACATGCCGGCGCCGGAACCATGCGAGATCACGACGAGCGGAAACTTGCCGGCCGACATCGTCGCACCGACAACCCCTGCCACGTCGTATGGACCGACCTCGGTCGTCTGAAAGCCCGTTTTAGACGGATAGAACAATGTCCACGTCAATTGGCCGTCGCCATTGTTTCCGATCTCGAAACGCGCAATGCCGACACCGGCATTGGCACCTGCGACCGGCAGAGATGCGAGTGCCGCTGCGAATATCAGCGTCGCAATCCGTCTGCATGCGCTGACGATGGCGCGCTTGCTCGTATCGGAATTCGTTTCCATTGCTTGCTATCCTCGGGAAAGATCAAGGAATGCGCCGACCAGAGGCTCGCTTCGCGGGCGCGGATCAGCTTCAAGCCGGCATGGCCAGGGGTTTTGCCCTGTTCGAAGCCATCGGACGGTATCCAGCCAGAAGCCATTCTCATGCGCCGCGTGGAAGAGACCGAAATGGCCGCGGGGACCTACGGGCAGGTCGCGGGCTCCCAGTCTCACAGCGGTCTTCGACGCGTTGCTGTAGTATTCCAGCCCCCTCCTGACAGCGCCGGGGGTTGCATATTCATCATCGTCGGCTGCGACCGACAGGATGGCCGCTCGAACCGCCGCAAAGCGTCGGAGGACGTCCACACGCCGGTGCCTGGGATAGCTCAACTCCATGCGCGACCGGCGAAAACTCCACTCATTGGCCACACCAGCCGGCAGGTCCTCAAGCAAGCCGAGCCGTCGGCCGGGAAAATAGCCCCAGATGCCTGTTATCGCAGGCATCGCGACATGCCATTTGAGGAAAAGGCCCAGCCGTCGATGTCGGGCGTAGTCCGGCCAATAGGCAAACTGGGATCCGACCGCGAGCAAACGGTCGATCGCTGGTGCGCTTTCGGCCAGTCCGGGGATGAATCCGCCTATGCTATGTCCGACGACGTGCAGCGGCCCGTCCGAATCCCGCGCCCGCATCGTTCGAAGCGCAGCATCGAAATCAAACTCGCCCCAGTCACTCCACCGATAACGGCATCCGCGCAATGTTTGCGGTCGAGACGCCCCAATTCCACGATAATCATAGGTGAGGACGTCAAAACCGTGCTCAGTCAAGAAGCCGGCATAGCGATGGTAGTAGCGGGAAAGCACGCCTGTTGCCGCGTTGACGACAACGCTGCCGACCCTGACTGCCCGCCCCTCCCAGATGTAACCTCCGAGACGGACGCCATCGGCGCAACTGAGCTCGACCGCATGCTTCACCGGCATTTTATACGCCTCTGATAACCGTCGACGGCTCCGATAAAAGCGGACCGCCTCCTCTATGTATCAAGATACGATAGATACATTATAGTCAGATGTCGAGCCAGATCGTATCACGCCTTGCGTGGTAAGGTGGATGGCAGCGGGTTTCTCGAGGAGTCCAGCGGTCGGGTGGCTGACATCGAGCGGAGGGGTAGCGTCGGGGAAGCCGAATTGGCTACAAGCGCGAGCAAGCAGGGCTCAAGGGTCTAAACTTATCGATGATCTTGACGCGCGGAGCCGGCCATCCGCGGCCCTATGTCCAGGTGGGAGTCAGTACCGAACAGAGGGCTTTGGATTGGCCGGCGGCCCAAACAGGAAGGGTCTGATGGTCGTTCAGCATCGGACGCCTCCAGGATTGGGCTTTTGGAACGGCGCATTTTAGTGCGGCCGATCCGCATGCCGCAAAAGACTTCTGGTCAACCCGAGCGAGCGGTATTCACCCATCAGTGAGGAGGACATCTCAGGCCGGCATTCACAGCTGCGTCGACGCTACCTTGGCTCGTACGGAGCCGAGCGTGGTGTCCCCGTGCGAAGTGGAGGGCGGGTTCTAGTCTAAACGACTTCGAATGCCGGATTCCGGCTAAGATCTGCTAAGATCCGCAGAGCTCTCTCCAGGCTCGCCCGCTGGTGAGGGGCCATGAGACAAAGCCGGACGCCGCCCGATTTCTCCCCCGCAATAGCGGTCGCATCCGGTGGGGTGACACGAACGCCCCGTTCCAGCGCGCGCCGTGCCAGCTTCTCCGCTGACGCAGTGGCCATCGGTAGCCAGATATGGGGAGCGCCGTTAGGCATTGGCACGTCGGCGAGGCCAAGCACGCGGCGGGCCACTTCCACACGATGCCTTGCCTCTGAACGAAGAATATCTCTCGCTTTTGTGTGTGCTTCAGCTTCGAAGAGCGCCCTGGCAACTTCGGTATCAAACGGGGATGTCCCCCACACTTCGGCGCGCACACGGGAGGCGATCGCGGCGCGCCGTGAACGCGGCGGCAACAACACGCCAACACGAATGAGGGGCGTGAGCGATTTCGATAGGCCGTTTATATAGTACACCAGGTCGGGCGCCAGCTCATAGAAAGTCGCTGATTTCGACTGCGTATAGACGCTGTAGATGTCGTCCTCGATAATATAGGTATCGTTCCGGCGGCATATCTCCACGATTTCTCGCCGCCGCTCCTCACCCATCTCGAAGCCGAACGGGTTCTGGCAGACGGGTGTCAGATATATGGCCTTACAGCCAGTCTTCCGAAGCATTCTCTGGAGGTCGGATGGGATCATGCCATGTTGATCGTGGTCGACGGGGTGCAATTCCAGCCCAAGGTTCCTTGCAGCCGCGATCGCGCCTGAGAACGCGGCCGACTCGGTGCCCACGACTTTGGTGTGGCTCGCAAGATCCGCCATGGCCAGATGAATCGCGTGCTGGCCACCGATGCAGATGAGAAGATCGTCCGGGTCAGCCTGAAGTCTCGTATCCGAAAGCCAAGCTGCTACCGCAACCCGCTGGTCTCGACCCCCACCAGGTTCCGGATATCCCCCATTCGGAACGCTGCCCAATCTGCTCGAGGCGAGTATTGCGGCGGCACGAAATTGCCCCTCATCCACAACCGGCAAGGGAACGTTGAAGTTGAGATCGACAAATTCGTCGTCGGCCTTAACGGGCGCGTTGACGAAAGTGCCGCGGCCTGTCTCGCCACGAACCACGCCACGTTTTTCAAGAAGATCGATGGCCTTCGTCACAGTGCCGATGGCGACGTTCGCTCCGCGCGCAATATCGCGGTGGGTAGGGAGGCGATCGCCTCTCCCATAGCGGCCGGAAGCTATTAATTTCTCGACCGCGTCGGCCAGCCGCTCGTGCAGCGGTCCCTTGCCGTCCGGCAGCGAGAGCTGAATTGTATTTGGCGTGGCCATGCAGATCTCCGATGAACAATTTCTCAATTGTATCATCAAAAAAACTACATGCGCCACCCTGCTTCGCGCAAGGGCGGGCCATCAACCGTCCTTCAGGCGGCTCGCTGAGCGTAAATCACCAATACGAATCGCCGAGCGCCGGTTTGGTGATTGGCCACCCCGGCCGCCAAGCTACGTCATTCGGCTGGTCCGACTCCCAATCGCTTTCACTACCGCGGCCATATCCTCTGAGCCGCAGCCAAGTTCGACTGTCTCCTTGTAGAGAGCGTGGCTCGCGTCAAGCAAAGGCGAAGCGACCTTCGCGTGCCGCGCGGCCTCGGCGACCAGCCGGCTGTTTTTCAGCACATCGGTGATCAGAGCTTGAGCCGCGAAGTCGCCATGAAGCAGCTTCTCAAGTTTGATGCGAGACACCGCGCTGGCCATAGGTCCCGCGTTGAGCACTTCAACAAACCGGTCCAGATCAAGCCGATGACGCTCAGCGAAGTGAAACGATTCTGCAAGCCCGGTCACCATCGTAATCAGGAACAGGTTGACCGACAGCTTCATCAGCAGTGCAGACGGTACTTCGCCGCACACCACCGTTTCTTTGCACATTGGACTGAGCAGCGGGCGCAGCTCCGCCACCGCATCAGCCTCGCCCGCCAACATTGCAACCAGCTCTCCCGCTTCGGCTGGCTTGCGAGAACCTGAGACCGGCGCTTCGACATAGCGACCGCCTGCAGCAACGATGTCGGCTTCAAGCGCACGCGAATACTCCGCCGCGTTCGTTCCCATGCTGACGATGATGCGCCCCGAGACGTTGTCCGAGAATGCGGCCGTACCTCGCTCCAGAACGGCATCGGTGGCGTCGCTGTCCACCATCATCAGTATTGTGATCCTCGCCCGGCGAAATACCTCCGCCGGCTTTTCCGCCACCGACGCTCCCGCCGCCCGCAATGGTTCGCACTTTTCCGCCGAGCGGTTCCAGACCACGACTGAATGGCCCGCACGGGCCAGGTTAAGGGCCATAGGCTGTCCCATGACACCCAAACCGATAAAGCCGATTTCCATTCGAATCTCCCCTGTCTAGCGGAGGCGACGTGCGTCGCGATCAGTAGGGTGTCCCGTCTTTTCGACGGAAGCTCCATGCACCGTCCTCACGCACCGCCTTGAGATCGTCGGCCGGATAGCTCACCTCATCCCCTTCGGTTCGGTCCCCGATTTCGAGATAGACGACGCTTCGCCCGGATCGGTTCTCAAGATGATGGGAGGTGCCGCCTGCCTTGAAGCCCGCGCACATGCCCGCCTGGAGAACGACCTCATCGTCTCCCGCCACAAGGACAGCTTCACCCTCGAGGATATAGACGAACTCGTCTTGTCGGCTGTGCAGATGCTGAAGCGCAGATAAAGCCCCCGGCTCCAACGTGGTCAGGTTCACGCCGAAATTTCTGAGACTGAATATATCGCCAAGTGGCCGTTTGGTGCGGCCAGCCATTCGTGCAGCAAACTCCGGCGGATAGTTCGAAGGTTTGGTTCGGGGTGCGGCATCCGCCGCCACAATGGCGAGTGCATCATGCATCAGAAGGAAACCTTGTTAGGTCAACTGTGTTGACCTTTTTACGGCACAACGATTAAAATGTCCATCCAGTGTATCATTAATATCATCACATCGTACTAGAGCCCTATTGGCAGCAATCAGGACCCGAGGAAAATGGAATGAAAATGAACGAGACCATGCGAGTGGAGTTGGATCGATCGGTCCTGTGCTGGCTTGCGACCGTCTCGGCCGACGGAATGCCGAACGTATCGCCTAAAGAGATGTTTGCGGGGTTCGGCCAGGAGGCGATCGTTATCGCAGACATCGCGTCCCCTGTGAGCGTCCGCAACATCCGTGCAAATCCGAAGGTTTGCGTCAGCTTCATCGACATCTTCCGGCAGCGCGGCTTCAAGGCTGCGGGAACGGCGGAAATCATCGCCCCGGATGAGGACGATTTCCGACGCTACGGTGCCGATCTCATCGAGAACGCCGGCACCGATTTTCCGATCCGCCATGTCATCCTGGTGACCGTCCAGCATGTCGCGCGCATCAAGGCGCCTAGCTACTTCCTGTTTCCAGATAGGAGCGAAGACGAGATGATGCGCGAGGCCTATCGTACCTACGGCATGCAGCCGGCTTCCTGACGGTCTCCAGAGACATCGCGACAGAGTTTAGCTCTTTTGGCCTTCACGCCCGCAACGCCATCGTTGCCGGCTTGTCGCGAATGGAGCCATGCAATGCCGCTGCAACAATTCCGGCAGCCGCCGTCGCAAGCCAGATAGCCGTATAAGAACCGGTCTGTTGCAGCACAATGCCACCAGCCCATGAGCCAATGAACGATCCGACCTGGTGGCTCAGAAAGCACATGCCGAACAGTGTCCCGAGGTGACGAACTCCGAAAATTCTTGCGATGACTCCCGTCGTCAACGGAACAGTGCCCAACCACAACAAGCCCATAATCGCAGCGAACAGTCCCACCGTGATGTCAGTCTTCGGCGCTAGGAAGAAGGCTATGATCGCAGCGCTTCGGAGAAGATAGACCAGCGCCAGGACGTTTCGTTGGCGGAACCGGCCGCCCAACCACCCGCAGCCCCAACTGCCAACCATGTTGAACAGTCCGATTAGCGCGAGAGCCATGGCGCCGGAGTTCGCCGGCATGCCGCACAGGCCGAGATAAGTAGGAAGATGCGTGGCGATGAACGCGAGCTGGAATCCGCAGGTGAAGAAACCGATGGTTAGCAGGCAGTAACCGTCATTTCCAACCGCCTGGGCAATGGCTGACCGTACCGGCAGATGAGGATCAGCATCGGACGCAACATCGAGACGCCCGCGAGTGGCAAGGAAGTAGCCCAATGGGGCCACGACCAACGTGAGTAGCCCAAGTCCAATCAAAGCGGCCGTCACGCCCCAATTTGCTGATATTCCCTGAGCGAAGGGGATCAGCAGAACCTGCCCCACCGAGCCACCCGCGCTCGCAAGCCCCATCGCCGCGCTCCGGTCTTCCGGCCGGGCAAGCTTCCCCACTGCGGTCAGCACGACACCAAAGCTCGTGCAGCTAATGCCCATCCCGAACAGCACCCCCATCCCCAGAATCAGCAGCAGCGCAGAAGAGGCATAGGCTGTCAGGAACAGGCCGCCGGTAAGAAGGATGGCACCAGCCGCCACGACTGGACCAGGCCCGTACCGATCGGAGGCGGCGCCAGCGAAAGGCTGTGCGACGCCCCAGGCGAGATTGTGTACTGCGATTGCGAAGGCAACAGCCGTTAGCGAGACCCCCGCGCCGAGCGAAAGCGGCTCCACGAATAGACCAAACGTTTGACGGGCGCCCATGGCGGCGCTGCCGATTAAGCCTGCCGACAACATTGCGGCAAACCCGAGGGGGGGCGAAATGGCCGAAATTCTGCTTCTCCAAGGTTGTCGGTGCACTCGCACCTCCTTGACTCTTCGAGAGAATGAGGGCCTGATATTATCAGGCGAAATAATAGATACAATATGCCGTGCAAGAGAGATACATTGCCTTCTTGATGTTTGTCGCCATGGCCACGGCCAGTCCTGGTGGCGCCACTACGCTTGCGACCGCCTCGGGGATGCATTTTGGCGTTCGCAGATCCATTCCCTACATTACAGGCATCGCAGTCGGGCTGAGCTCGATGGCAGTCGCTTCGGCCCTTGGCCTCGCGGCGCTACTGATGGCGATGCCGGCTCTGGAAATCTCAGTCAGAGCAATAGGGACCGCATATCTGCTTTATCTCGCATGGCGCGTCGCGACCGGTGGAGCACCCTCGCGAACCACGCAAACAGCGCGCCCAGTGAGCTTTCTCGGGGCGGCAGGACTTGCCTGGTACAACCCAAAGGCTTGGGCGGTCACAATGGGCGCATCATCGTCTTTTGCTCATCTCACCACGGAAATGGCTAGCCAAGCCGCGTTGATGGGCGGGACGTTCCTGGCATTTGCAGCAGCGTCAATGGCTCTATGGTGCATGATGGGCCAGGCGCTCGGCCGATTGCTCAAGACCGAGCGCCAATGGCACGTGATCAACATCACAATGGGTTCACTCCTCGCCCTTTCCATCATCCCGATGTGGGTTGAAACATGAGACGGGCGTGCACGGAGGCAATGTAGGCTGATCGAACACTTCGAACAGCCAGGAGATTTGGAGTGGCTATCGCGATCATCTTGCCCGGTATTGGTGGCTCTGGACCGGATCATTGGCAAACGGCCTGGGAATCGAAATATCCTGGCCTCACTAGATTTCGCCCCTCGAGCTGGGATTTCCCCGATCTCGATGATTGGCTGGAGGCTCTCGACGTCGCTGTGGCAGAAGCCGAGGTGCCGCCATTCCTGATCGCGCACAGCCTTGCATGCTTGCTGATAGCACATTGGGCGCACCGATCACCTCGAACAATCAAAGGTGCTTTTCTTGTCTCGGTGCCGGATACGGAAAGCCCAGCGTTTCCCGTTGAAGCGCGGTCGTTCGACAACGTGCCCGCCCGCAGGTTCCCGTTTCCCACGCTTGTCATCGCAAGTTCCAACGATCCCTCGCAACGCTCGACCACTCGAGATCCCGCGCTCGCCAATGGGGCGCCGGCTATGTCGTCGTCGGCGAGCACGGCCACATCAACGGTCCCAGCGGTCTCGGCGACTGGCGGCAAGGCGCCTCGCACTTTGAAGCTTTTAAAACCGGCGCAGGAGAGTAGAAGAATGTTCAGCCATGTGGTGGTGGGAAGCGATGATCTAGAAAAGGCGAAGGTTTTCTACGACGCAGCACTTGCCCCTTTGGGCATCATATGCCGTTCGTATGACCTGGAAGGCGGGTGGATAACCTACGCTTCTCCCGGCCGCGTCAAGAACCGCTTCTTCGTCTGCAGGCCGATCGACGGCGCTACTGCGTCAGTCGGAAACGGAACTACAATCGCCTTCGCCGCACCAGACCGCGAAAGCGTTCATCGATTTCATGCGGCTGCGATTGCCGCTGGAGGAACAGATGAGGGCGCACCTGGCTTGCGCCCGAACTACGTCCGAAATTTCTATGGCGCCTATGTTCGCGATCCTCAAGGTCATAAGATTTGCTGCGTGTGTCTAAATCCTCCGGAGGAAATGGCAGCCTCTGATCACCGAAGGATCGATAGCAGGAGATGAGCTCCGATGGTGAACCGCACAGCGACAGTGATCATCCGACAAGATGATGAAATCGAGGCATCGGGTGTGGCGATTGCGGTGCCGTGGTGGAGCTTCACGAAGACTGCGCTCGCAATAGCAACGCTGAGGCTTTGGGAACAGAACAAAATAGACCTCGATACACCTCTGGAAGGGAAACAATACACGGCTGCCCAGCTCTTGAGACACGAAGCTGGATTGCCGGACTACGGAGCCCTTCCGCAATACCACACAGATGTTGAAGCCGGCGCTTTGCCCTGGCCACTCGATGACCTTCTCAAAGCTGTGGAAGCGGATCGCCTCCGATATGCACCTGGTCAGAGCTGGGCCTATTCCAATATTGGCTACCGCGAGGTCGCTCGATTGATTGAATGGGCGTCCCGGCAGCCGTTGGCAGATGCCCTTGCCGAGCTCGTTTTCCGTCGCGCCGAACTGTCTACCGCCAGATTGGTGGCCACACCCGAGGATCTTGCGCAGGTCTGTATGGGCGATGTCGTCGGTTACGATCCGGGCTGGGTCTACCATGGACTAATCGTTGGGACGCCGCGTGACGCCGCTCGCCTTCTTCATTCCTTGCTCAGAGGGCGGCTACTCGAACCTCGTTCTTTTGCCCGCATGATCGACCGGCGACCACTTCCGCAATTCCGTTCGGCGGTTCATCCAGATCCCGCCTACGGGCTCGGACTGATGTTGAGGGCCAAGGAGCCAACGATTTACCCAATGGGACACAGTGGAAGTGGTCCTGGGAGTAAAATCGCAGTCTACGGTGAGCGGAATAGGACCTGCGCCGTTTGGGCATCTGCAAGTTCCGGCATCGACCCTGAAGCAGAAGCGTTCAAAGCTTTACAGGAAGGCAATCCGTGACGTCCTAGACACGTTGGACGCGAGTTCAGGAGAGCTGCGAGGTGGATTGCGAAGAAATATTTGGTCTTGCTCTGGACGACCATCGAGCCCGTCACATGGCGGAGCAGCTCTTTGACGAGGTAAAACGCGAACTCAGCTCAAACCTTCCATCCGACGCGCAAGTTCTCCATGTCGGCGCCACTTCTATACCCGGCTGTCTCACAAAGGGCGACCTCGACATCGTGGTTCGCGTTGACGCTAGTGAATTCGCCGCGGCCGAAACGTATCTTGCTTCGCGCTTCTCCAGGAACGAGAGCTCGGCACGCAGTCACGAGTTTGCCGCTTTTGAGGATCCGGATCGAGCACCGCCCCTTGGTGTGCAACTTACCGCAAAGGGGGGATCTTTCGATATCTTCCACACATTTGCCGAAGCCCTGCGCGCCAATGCGGTGCTGTTACGTCGCTACAATGCGCTCAAGCTAGCGTTTCAGAATAAGCCGATGGCACAGTATCGTGCGGCCAAAGGTGCGTTTATCAACGAGGTTTTGCAGAGCGTCCTCGATCACGAAAATAGCCGTTGATGTTCGGGATCACTATAAGCAGTTCATCCGATGTTGGTCCGTTTTGGCGTCTCGTGGACCAGGCATCTGGTCTCGAACCTGCGCCATCCATCCGGACGCTGGGCTATCTACCCCACATCACGCTGGTGCGTTATTCGCAGGTCTTGCCCGATCGTCTGCGCGATGCCGCCAAACAGTTGGAGGGAGAGAAAGCAATCTCGCTGACATTTGACCGCATCGGCGTGTTCGATGCCGATCCGATCGTATTGTGGCTGTCACCTCGGGCAAGCCACAGACTTGTCCATTTTCACGCGAAGATCCATCAAGCTATCGGCCCAGCTCTTTGTGATCCGCACTATCGGCCAGGCGGGTGGGTCCCGCATCTGACGATTGCAATGGCCATTCCGACTACTCGTCGGTCGGACGCGCTGGAACTTGCTGCTCGACCGCTTGAGCCCTTTACCTTGACGTTCCATTCGGCCGATTGCGTATCGTGGCCGCCCGTTCGCGTCGTGTATACCGTGCCGCTAAGAAGATGAGATTGTCGCTGGTCGCGCGATCCGAGAGGACGCTGGCCTCAAACGGAACCATCACTCAGTTCCATGACCAGCGTAGCGGCAGGGGCCTCGCGAGCAAGGGGAGCACCTTGCCCGGCCCAGTGCGCAGCATATGAGGAGTCACCCCGTACCCGCGCTGCGGCATTGAGCTGCTTTCCGATATCATATGCAACAGGATAGCAAGGGGCCTTTGGACCAACCGCCCCTAACTCGTGAAGCCTGTTCGCTATGCCCCTGGCCGGACGCCCGGAGATCGCCGAGGTGAAACGGGTATCGTGAGCAGCCATGCTTTTGAGGGCAGCTCTATAGGCATCATCCGCTGCCGATTCCGGGCAAAGCAGAAACGCCGTCCCCATTTGGACTGCGGACGCACCGGCTTCCAGCGCAGCAATCACCCCTGGCCGATCCATGATGCCGCCGGTCGCGATGATCGGCAAGCTCACCTGGCGAGCGAGGAGCCGTATGAGCACGCAGGTGCTCAGTTGCGGGTCATGCGCCGCCAGATCAAATTGCCCGCGATGGCCGCCAGCCTCGAACCCTTGCGCGACGACCGCCGATATCCCGGCACGTTCGATCTGGTGCGCTTCCGCCAGATTTGTTGCTGTAGCAAAGGTCGCAATGCCCGCCTCGTGGAGTGCACGAATGTGATCGGGAAGAGGCAGTCCAAAATGAAAACTCACAACCGGCGGCCGCAGCTCTAACAACATAGCCAGCGCTTCCGAATTTTCGAGGAAGCTCTTGTAAATCTCGGAGAGCCTCGCGGTCGGCGTTGCGCCGAGTTCGTGAAACGACGGCGTGAGGTGCGCGATCCATTGGGCCTCAGCCGCTAGATTCCGTGTGGCCGGGGGATGGCAGAACACGTTCACATTGAACGCGGCTTCGGTCCGCTGCTGGGTTTCGCGTATCATATTGGCCGCGTCCGTCACCGTGAGCGCACCAATAGCGATTGAGCCTAGCCCGCCAGCGTTTGATACTGACGCAGCCATCGAAGGTGTGGAAGCCACCGCCATCGGTGCCTGCACAACGGGACGTCTGAACAGGCTCTGAAGCGAGTTTGTAGTCACGGCTCATCCTCTAAACATTAGTGCCCACACCCAGTGCGCTGCGCTCGGATTTCAACTTGGAAGGTCCACGTCGCGGTCCGTTCTCGGCAGCACTGATGTCGAGCAGCGCGCGGCAGCAATCTAGGAATATTCCGTATGGGCGGCCGGAAACCGTGATGAATATGACGACCGAGTAGATCGCCGAGATGATCTGAGTGATCGTCGCGCCGTTCGCATAGAGAAGCAGCGCATATACGGGGACCTGGAACGCTACATTGGCTATTGTGTCTGCCACTGCAGCCCGAACTCGCTGCCCCTCCCGCACACGGAGGCCCCGGAACACTAAGTCTCTGAATATTCCATAGGGGCGACCTGCAACCAGCATTATCGGGATCGCGCCGAGGCGGACCCAAAATGTCTGACTAAAAGATAGGCCGACTACGAGCAGCTCGATTATGGCGCCGCCGACGGTCGAAAAGATCACCAATGCAACCGTATCGGCTAGGTACGATCTGAGCTTAATCTTGGTGCGCACGAGATCAGCCAAGATGCATTCCATCCTGCGATGGTCGAGCAGTTCCTTCCCTTCTCCGGCGCCGATGGCGCATGAACGCGCAGCCGCTTGAACACCGAAGCCGCCGGGAAGAGGTGGTCGGAGTTTGGCAGGCGAGCAAGTTAAGCACGACCCTTCTCCTCGGCCTGTCTGGGAAGCTGGTGGTGGTCGACCGCGTGAGCATAGGTCAGCTTCAGCATGAATATCTGTCCGCTGAGCAACATCGCCGGCGTCGCCGATGCGACAACCGCGGCAACGAGCAATCCCGCGCCGAGGAGCAGGGCAGCGACGATCTTTTGCCGCTCGCCATCCAGACAACCGACGATCGCAGCACTCACCAAAGTGTACGCCGTTATGCCCAGCGCCTCCGAAAGGGGAAGGCCCAGTAGCGCAGCGATAAGGAGCAGGTGGACGTGACCGGCAAGGAAGGGAAGCAGGAGCCGTGGGCGCCGGCGATAGTATGCCTGAACTGCCTGGGTAAAATTAGCGATGCATCCGGCCCCGATGTCAAAGATCAGCACGGCCGCGACCCAAGCCTGCCAAATTGGCACAGCGTTAATGTCTGGATGCGCGTAGAGGACGAGAACGGCGTTGCCGACGCCGAAACCAGCGATGCTCATCAGCGCAAAGCCAGATTGGCGCTGACCCAAGGCGGCGTGCAGTGGCTTTGGTACGTTGAATTGTTTCTTCAAGAACATGTGGTGCAAGGCTCTCCGCGCCTCCAATCGAGCCCACTGTAGTTCGCTTCCGTTCAAGATACAATCGATACAATCTGCACTGCCTATCATTGCTCTTACCTCGAGAGAGCCGTATGCTTTGGGTGGCAATGATGCGGAGCCGCATCGAAGGGATCGGATTGGTGGCGATACAATTGCCGCCACGGAAATTTTTTGGAGGAGTGGCTTTTGTCGACTGAATCGAGAGTGCTGTTGGTCACGGGGGGGAGCCGCGGGATCGGAGCGGCGATCGTGCGGCTGGCGGCTGCGCGAGGTTGGAAGGTATGCTTCAGCTTCTTGAGCGACCATCAAGCCGCCGAGTCGCTCCTTCGTGAACTCGAGGCGGCTGGGCATGAAGCACGAATGCTTCGAGGCGACGTTGCCGATGAGGCATTTCCAAGACAGCTATTCGACTATGCCGAAGCAACCCTCGGACCGGTGCAGGGCGTAGTGAACAACGCCGGAATCACTGGCCCGATCGGGGTCTTCAAAGACACCTCCATAGGCACCTTGCGCCGTACCCTGGACGTGAATCTCATGGGAACCATGCTGCTGTCGCGAGAGGCTATTCGACGGTGGGAGAACACCAGAACACAGGGACGAATTGTAAATCTGTCGTCGATCGCGGCTACGCTGGGCGCTCCTGGCGAGTATGTTCACTACGCAGCGAGCAAGGCTGCCATCGACGCGTTCACCACGGGCTTGGGGAAGGAGGTCGCAGCGAAGGGTATTCGCGTGAACGCGGTTGCTCCTGGAACCGCCTATACCGACATCCATGCCGCTGCGGGCGAACCTGACCGGCCTTCGCGAGTGGTAGCGCGCGTACCGGCCGCTCGCATTGCTGAGCCCGAGGAGATCGCAGAAGGCGTAGTATGGCTGCTCTCAGACGAGGCATCGTACGTCAACGCGACCGTCCTGCGGATTGCTGGGGGTTTGTAGTGGTCGTTGCAGCCCAAACAGCGATCTCGCGCGACCGATTAACCAGAGTAGCGATTTTTGCGAGCGGCGCTCGTCTGAGGCGGCTTGTCTCAGGAGTGCTCGCTGGAACCCCATCGTGGATGAGATCGAATCTTCCCCCGACACGATCATTTCCCTCGTTCTAGCAGCAGCTTGATGCCGGTTTGATCAGAACCACCCGGTCACTCCATCGTTATGCCCGCGCAAAGCAGACCCACACGGGAGATGCGGGAATGGCTTGATTGTTCGCCCAGTGTCCACTGGCGAGCTTGCCGCAAACGCTCCGGCAAGCTCGCCAACCGAAATTATTCGGCTCCGATGCCAGTGTAGCTCCTAGAGCCACAATTGCGGAGCCAAAGGCGTACGAGGTGGCGCCGGTTGGACGCATCCTCCGAATCGACAAAGTCGCCGCGGCTGTGGAGCGCATTTCGGTTGTTCGCAATCTGGATCTGGCCACGTTCCATCTGGAACTCTGCGAACATTTCTGGATCGGCGAAGACAGCGCGGAGCGCGTCTATCGCCGCCTTCGTCTCTTCGTCCATCTCGATGCCGGCAAGCTTATAGCCGGCCACGATTTCCGGGATGGCGATGCGGGTCGACAGGCGCTCACCGTCGAAGGCGAGAACTGGAAGCTCGGCAATGCCGCTCTCGCCCTCCGCATGCTCTCGGTACCGATCGTAATAGAAGGGCCGGTAGAGCCGGGGCAGGACCTCCGGGAAGCGGGCGAGCAGAGCATTGTGGACGGAGTAGACGCTCGCGATCTTGCTGGTGCCGCCAGAGACCGGCGTGCCGAGGCAGAGAAGGCCGATATAATCCGGCTGCGGGGAATTGTAGGAATTGTCGTTATGGAAAGTGAGGTCGGCATTGGTGACAGTCGGGCGGATGCCCGAGCCCGGCAAGACCGCGACCTTCCGGTCGAGGACGTCGAAAGTCATCGCGCCGTTGAAGCGCTGGGCGACCGGCTGCGACATTAGCGAGGTGAGAATCCAGTATAGCTGGCGCGCCTCGTCCTTCGAGATCTCGTCGAGCGGCAGACGGTCGAGGACGACGAACATAACCCCCTCGTCAAGAATCGCCTTCACGTCGGCCATCAGCGCCCGGCAGGCCGGCAGGTCGAAGGAGCGGTCTGTCAGGAGCAGCATCTCGATCGGATTACGGCGGAGCGTCTCGGCGACCGAAACGAGTTCGGCCAGCGCCTCTTCGCCGATAGCGATCCGCCAGTCGGCTTCGGCGACGGTGCTGCGCGTCCAGGCCTGCGGTCCGGTGAAGGGTTGGATCGCCATCAGCGGCATCGTGCCGGCCTCGGGCTTAAGGTTGAGAGCGTGATCTTGCGGCATCGTGTGTCCTCCTAAATTGCGCGGAGACTTAAGGGTTCAGCGCCGCGCCGCTGTTGCGAGGGGTTCGTGGAGAGGTGGCGGGGTGTCCCGGGGCACCGAGCCAGACTTCGAGGACGAGGATCGCCGGCGTCAGCATGCCGACGAGGATCATGGTCGTCGCGGCCGCAATGCGAAGGTCGAGGTCCTGGAAGGCGTTATAAAGCGTGACGCCGAAGGGCTGGTACCGGCCCGAGGCGAGAAAGAAGCTGCTCGAGGATTCGGCAAGGACGAGCACGAAGACCGTCGCAGCGCCGACCGCCGCCGGCCGGGTCACGTTGGGCAGGACGAGCCACAGGAAGCGCTGGCGCTGGCTGGCGCCGAGCGTACGGCCAGCCGTTTCGAGCGTAGCCATGTCGATCATCGTCAGCGCGGTCGCCACCGGCCAGATGGCGAAGGGCAGGCACTGGGTGACGTAGGCAAGGAGCAGGAGTTGCCAAGTGCCCTGCCAAGCCGGGAAGGCGATGATCAGCCCCATGGCGAGCAGAAGGCTCGGCACGACGAGCGGTAGCGACAAGGCCGGCCGCAGGAGGCGGGTTGCCGTTGTCGGTTCGAGCGACAGGAGATAGGCGGCCGGCACGGCGAGCGCGACCGCAATCGCGGCAGTCAGCCCCGCGATCCAGAGGCTGAAAAAAGCCGAGTGCCGCGCGAAGGTCCAAGCTGATGCGAAGGTCTCGGTGGTGAAGCCGCGGGGGCCGCGGCTGTCCCATGTTTCTGCGAAGGCGCCCAACGCCAGAAGCGCGAGAGGCGCGACGAGGATGAGCGCCGGCAGCCAGGCGAGAAAGGTCGCGAACGGACGCCAGAGGACACGTCCGATCCTGCCCTTTCCGCAAGGGGTGAAGGCGATCGCCTCAACCATGGGACATCGCCTGGAGACGCCGCGGCTCGGCGGGTTCGTCGAGATCGCGAAGCCGAAGGCGGAGGGTCGATCCGGCAAGGCAGCGAAGCTGGCCCGGAAGATCTGTGACAATAGCCTCCCCGCCCTCGGATCGGCCGACAACACGGCGATGGGCGCCGAGGAAGTGAACTCGATCCACTGTGATCGTCAGATGCGCCGGCTCGTCCTCCCCCGCGATGACGAGGTCTTCCGGGCGGCAGAGACGATAGCGGCCCTGGATCAGGACCCGGTTGGCAGCACCGAGAAGGCGCGCCGCATCCTCGTCGACCGGCTGGCGGTAGACTTCTTCCGGTGTTCCGTCCTGGATGATCCGGCCGCCCTGGAGAAGGACGATCCGGTTGGAGAGTACGAAGGCGTCGTCGCGATCGTGCGTGACGAGCACGGTCGGGATGTTCAGCCGGTCGAGGAGGCCGCGAAGCTCGAGCCGGATCCGGCCCCGAAGGTCAGGATCGAGCGCCGAGAGCGGTTCGTCAAGAAGAAGGATCGCGGGATCGGCAGCAAGCGCACGGGCGATGGCGACCCGCTGGCGCTGGCCGCCCGAAAGCGTTGCGATCGGCCGGCCGGCAAGGCCGGCAAGCTCGACCATGTCGAGAACTTCGAATGCCTTCTCTCGCCGAGCCCGGCGCGACACGCCGCGCACCCTCAGCGGAAATTCGACATTGCCCCCCACCGTCAGATGCGGAAAAAGCGCATGCGCCTGAAAGACATAGCCGACGCTACGCGCCTCGACCGGCAGGGCCGTGACGTCTCGCGCGCCGACGACGACGCGGCCGGAGGTTGCCGGGAGGAGGCCGGCAATGATGTTGAGGAGTGTCGTCTTGCCCGAGCCTGAGGGACCGAGAAGTGCGGTGATCTCCCCCGCGTGGAAGGTGAGCTCGATACCGGAAAGGACTTGGTTGGGACCGAACGTCTTGGCGACATCGACGAGGGAAATGTCCATCAGCACGCTCCTTCAAGCCGCGTATCGTCGGCCGCGCGCCGCGACGAACCGGGCCACCGCCTCGAGGACGAGGCAGCAGGTGGCGAGAAGGACGCCCATGGCCGCTGCCCGATTGATCTCGCCGAAGCCGACGAATTCGCGGTAAATGAGGACGGGGAAAATCTCGATAGTCCGCGCGATAAGAAGCGCGGTTCCGAAGGACGCCATCGACATGAGCGTGATGGCGAGGAAAGTGGTCGCCATCGGCAGCCGCAATTGCGGCAGGACGACAAGAAGGGCGAGTTGACGCGGCGAGGCCCCGAGGACGCGGGCAGCGGCGAGCATCGCCGGATCGAGCCGCTCCATCGCCTGGGCGAGCAAGATCGCCGCGCGCGGCGCCTGGAAGCCGAGATAACCGAGCGCGAGGGCGGCCGTCGTATAGACCGCCCCACGCGAAAATTCGGTCCCGAAGAGGAAGGATTCCAGCAGTGAGACGACACCGGAATTGCCAAGCAACGTCAGGACGAGCATGCCGTAGACGACGCCGCTGAAGGCGAAACTAACCTGGCAGAGTGCGCGCAGGATTCGTGCCGCCCGCCGCCGCCGGGCGATCCACCAGGCGGTCGGCACGGCGATCAGAGTACCAAGCCCCGCCGTCGCCGCGCAGAAGAGGATCGTCGCCACGAGCGATCCCGTGAAATACGGGCTCGCCAGGACGTCGGCATAATTCAGGAAGGAGAAGGTGCCGCCGGGACCGCGTAGGCTCGCGATCCCGAGGAAGCCCATCGGCAGGACGATGCCGGCGCCGAGCGCCAGGGCAAGAATGCCGAGAAGGACGCCACGCATCGCTGCCTCCCTCAGGGCTCAGCCGGCCAAGCCGTAGCGGCCGAGCACCGTATCGACGTCGCCGTCGCGCTGCACGATGTCGACGAAGGCCCGCTTCAGGTCGCTGACCACCGCCGCCTGGTGCTGGATGTCGAGCTTCACAACGTTGTCTATCTTCGGCAACTCGGCGGCGATCTTGACCGGGATGGCATCGGTGCGGACCGGACGGAAATAGCCTTCGGCAATAAGGGCCTGCGCTTCTTCCGAAAGGAGCCAATCCATGAAGGCCTCGACCTCGGCCTGCATCGGCGCGCCCTTGGCGACCGACATGCCGAGATAGGCACCGACGACGCCCTCCTCCGGCACGGAGACCGAGAGCGGCGCACCTGTAGCTTTGGAGAGGAGCACGTTGCCCTCCGCATCCAGGGAGAGCGCGACATCACCTGTGGCCAGGCGTGGTGCGATAAGTTCGGATCGGAACTGCTGGCCGTTCTCGACATACGCCTTGGCGAAATTCATTCCCGGGCGGAAATCGGTACGCGTGCCGCCGAGCACGAAGTTTATGCCGTAGAGGAAGACCGAGGCCGTGCCCGACCAGGTCGGATCCATGCAGGCGCAAAGGCCGGCATATTCCGGTTTCAGGAGGTCGGCATAGCTTGTCGGATCGGACAGGCCGCGCCTTTCAAGGACGTCGTTGTTCGTACCGATGACGACATTGGCCGAGGCGATCGCCCACCAGTGGCCATCCGGATCCCTCAGGTCGGCCGGTACATGTTCGATGCCGTTCGGGGAATAGGGCGCGGTGACGCCGGAGTTTTTTGCGTCGACGGCGATGTCGAGCGACCAGTAAGATCCGCTAGCCTGCGGATTTGCCGCCTCCATGCGCATGGCGACGAGGGCCGGGCTCGAACCCGAGCGTAGGCCGAGCGTCGGTCGGACACCGGTCTTGGCCGCATAGGCGTCCGAGATCCGGTTCCAGTTCATGAAGGTGCCGACGAGGTTGTAGATCGGTAGGGTTTTCTCGGCCTTCGCGGGCAAACTTGCCAAAACGATGGGGGAGGCGGCGGCAAAAAGAAACGCGCGACGATGCATGGCGATCTCCGGTAAGACTTTGACTTGAGGGGTGGCAATGCCAGGACGCTTATGTCGAGGAAGTGCCGGTGGGGCGCCGCGGTTGCGGATGATCTCGACCACATCCAGGGATTCGAGGGCAGTTGCAGTCGGCTGCCCGGGCGCTGCACCACATTGGACAGCGAGTTGGTCGGATAGCTTTTCCGATCACGCTTTCCGCTCCACTGCCTTGACAGTGCTGGCTTTGGATTTGATGTGGATCCGCCATGATCCCTACTCCGTCCCGGTGCGACGAAACTAATTAGGTTCAATGCTATGATGTATAAGGTATCATAGTGACAGTTATATGAAGGAGATGATTGATGCGGGCGGAAAAGCCGAGCGGACGGGCTGGCAACCGAGCAATGGACGTCGATAGCGGGAACGCTGGTCGCGTGAGGCGCGAGAGCGGCATTACCCTAAGCGCACTCCAAACCTTCGTGACAGCAGTGGAGGCTGGTAGTTTTTCGAAGGTGGCGGCAGAGTTTGGCGTCTCTCAGCCAACCATTTCGATCCAACTCAATAACCTCGAACAAGCCTGTGGCATTCTGCTCTTGCATCGTAGACCGAAGATCGTACCCACAGAAGCCGGCCGCGAATTGTTCATTCGTGCGCGGCAAATACTGAGCAAGATCGGCGAATTCGAGGACGTTGCCCGAGACCTTCGCGTTCTCGGCCGAGGACAGCTTTCGGTCGGAACGTCCACCCCCGCCTTTGCCATGCCGCTCGTTGCAGAGTTTATGGCGGCGCAGCCCGCGGTGCGCCTAAAGATTAGTATCGGGAACACCACAGCCCTGCTCGAGGATGTTTCTCAATGTCGAATAGACGTCGGTGTCATGACACTCGCACAGCCACCAGCCGGCCTACACGCTACCCAAATTGCGAGACAGCGACTGGTGGTCTGCGTTGCCGCAGATGACCCTTGGGCGACGCGCGACAGCATTCATATTCCTGCGCTTTCCGAGCGAACAGTGCTCATGCGCGAGGAAACGTCCATGACGCGCCAGCTTGCCGAAGCGGCATTTCAAGAGGCTGGTGTCGCACCCGCCAACCGAGTTGAAATTGGGAGCCGCGAAGCCGTAAGGGAGGCTGTGGTGGCCGGGGTCGGAGTGGGGATTCTGCTAGAGGGAGAATTGCGTGGAGACAAAAGACTTGCCGATGTTCCCCTTGCTGGAACGTCTCTAATGGGCGGCGTTTACGCCGTTGCTTTGAAAGAGGCCGTCGAGATACCCGCAGTAGGTGCGTTCCTCGCGCATGCGGCGGCGACTACACCGCCGACTTCTGGCTAAGGACCGCCTCGATACGAGGCAGGAAGTGATCGAACCTCGGCGTCCCTGCGGCCGGATCTTTCGCCCTGTCGTCCAGCCGGCGCAGCTGAACGGCAGCCTCAGAATGAGGGTTTTTCTCGAATTCCACCACCTCGTCAGGGGAGAAAGGGCCTCCCTGCAATGCGAGCGAACGCACCGAGTCCTCGGCGAGCTTGTCGAAATAGGTGGGGTCGGTGGCGCATAGATATCGCTTGGCCGCGACGTGAAGGCGGATGGGCTCGGTCACCGAGGGCCCGAAGTATTGCGATAGCCAGCGCGCCGCGAGTTCCTCGTGCGTGTCGTCAATTCCGGCGAGAGCTGCGTCTTCTCCAAACTCGTGGATCATGTGACCGACGTCATGCAGCAGTGCCGCGACAACGAATTCGGAGCTGCCGCCTTCCTCCTCCGCCATAGCGGCCGACTGCAAGGCATGCTGTAGCTGGCTCACATCCGACAATCCGTATCGCTTGGTAGCTCGGGTTTCGTAGATTTCTCTAAGCGTCGCGACAACAGACACTGTACTACTCCATTATAGCCTCAATGCTATGTACAATATATCGCCATAGCCTTTCAGGCAAGTTCGAGAATCGGCACAACCTCAGGTTCGTCGCCCGATCCCGCAGATTAAGACGAGCTTGAAGCGGCGATGAGGTGCTACGACGAAGGGCGGGAATCAGGCAACTGCAACAAACGCTTCGGGTCCGAGCATTCAGCCAGCGGACTTTGCACTGCCGGTGAGGCACCGTTGAAGTCCTGGAGGCTCTTCGTTGCTAGGCTCTAACAGCGGCCGCGCAGACCAGTTTTCTCAACGTTCGAGCTCACAACGAACTTCGATTCCCGGTTGTAGTTGATCGACGAGATTGACTCTTCTGCGGAGCCGTTTAGTTGCGTCGCTCCAGCAGCAGCTTTATGCCAAATGTGATCAGGACAGCCCCAGTCATGCCATCGATCGCCCGCGCGAAGGCGGAACGACTTAGGATCCGCGAGAATGGCTTGGTTGCCGCAACGATGCCGGCGAACCAGATCAACCCCATGACCGCGTGAATACTTGCGAGTCCGACACTGAAGGAGACGATGGGCGCGTCAGCAGGAATGAACTGTGGCAAGAAGCTGAAATAGAAGACACCGACCTTCGGGTTCAAAAGGTTTGTTGCCAAGCCACGCCAGAACCAGCCTGCCGTTTGAGTCATCCAGAGTTCTTGAACGTGCTCGCCGGGGTTTTCTCGGACTTTCCCGGTCCGACGATACGCACTGCGAACCATCTGCGAGCCAAGCCAGAGGAGGTATGCCGCCCCTAAATACTGGAGCAATCGATAGCCCGTTTCGGATATGGTCAATACCCCACCCAAGCCTAGCGAGGCCACCACACCCCACGCGAGGACACCCACAACCACCCCGACACCGGCTGCCATGGCCTTCGCAGGTCCATTCAGAGTGGCTGCACGCAATACAAGCGCTGTGTCAGGTCCGGGTGTCATTGTCAGGAGCCACGCGGCTGCTGAAAAGCTGACGACTGCGGAGACAGAATCCATGGATAATCCTGTGCTGCGCTCTGGAAGGGTGTAGCGACCCAAGCGGAGCGGTACTGCGTTGAGACCGGCTAGCCTGCCCGTCGTGCCCCCGTCCGGGAAACACCTTCGGTAGCAATCAAATGACCTCGGATCGTGCCTCCTCGATCCGTCCTGGTCGCTCGTTTCAGTCAATAAGACTGGCGCGAGATGGTTATGCGCAAGCAAGAAACGCTCACTTACCATGAGAATAATTCGCTGCATTTTTCCTCACCCGGGCGCGCGGTCGGGCACAATCACGAAGCGGCGGGAAAGCCGATAGGCGGCACCGGAAAAACACCGCCGCAGGGGAATCCACACCGCGCCTTCTCGCCAGCAGTCCTCCCCTGCATACGAATCAATGCGCTATTGATACACTTGATATGATTTACCGAGATATGTATCGTCCGACTTTCTGAATCGGCGCTGGCATTTGGGTTCAGTCTAGCCGAGCCGCGCAGCGGCACGCGATGGGGAGGTGAGGTCCTTGAGCAACGATATATATCCGTAAACCCCCGCGGACACGTCGCCGGAGACGAGAAATCATGCAAGTACGTCCAGCAGCAACAACTGACGCCCCGAGTTGCACCGAACTCGTCGAGGAGCGACGAAGGGAGTACGAGAAATACCAGCCGCGCTTCTGGAAGAAGGCCGCTAACTCGGCAGACGCAACTTTACCTTGGTTTGAGCACCTTTTTTCGGATCCTAAGAATGTGTGCCTGGTTGCGATTGAGAATGGGGGCGTAGCCGGCTTCTTGATCGCCAGGGAATTTCCTACGCCGCCCGTTTATGATCCTGGAGGTGCGACCGCACTGATTGACGATTTCTGCGTCGCTTCGAAGGACCGGTGGCAGGATGCTGGACATGCTCTGCTAAGCGCAGCGAAAGATATTCTCAAGCAGAGAGGTTACGCGCAGGTCGTTGTGGTCGGGGCGCGACAGGACGTCGCCAAGACGGACTTCCTCAACCAGGCCCATTTATCGCTCGCGTCAACCTGGTGGACTGCGGGCTTCTTGTAGCAGGTTCTAGGAAACGTCGCCTTCGAAGAGACTTGCGCTGAATCTGATTTCAGACACTCTTCGTTGCGGATTGAACAAGCGTCGCGGCCGCCTCCCCAGCACATTCGATATAGGCGGTGTCATAGTGAACGAGCATCGCCGAAAATGCTCCGTCCAATAACAGCACGACCTGCCGCGCGATCCGTGGAGCTTCCTCGACGCCGTGTTCGCGTATCGCGTCAGTCAACCACTGCTCCAGCTTTCGCTTGTGGTTGCTGGCGGCCTTTACGGCAGGATGGCCAGGTGTGTCGATCAATTCAGAAGCGGTCCGCAGGAATCCGCACCCCTTCCATTTCCGGCTGCCTGCGGCCATGGCAATGTTTCGGAAGATGGAGCCTATGCGATCCGACGCCGTGCCATCAGCCTCCTCAAACCAGCGTCGGAACTGGATCAGATTGGGCTGGTCGCGTGAAACAAGATATGCCGCGACGAGATCGTCCTTGCTCTTGAAGTGATAATATAAAGACTTCTTGGTAACCCCCGCCTTGTGAGCGATCGCGTCGACGCTCACTGCCCGAATCCCGAACCTGTAGAACAACGCGTTTGCCGCTTTGACGATCCGGTCCCGAGTGTCAACACTGGTTCTAGGCATCGATAAGTATACTCACTAGTGAGTTTAAGTGGTGTCCTCAGGATGCTAGCTCGAAGGTCATTCACCTGCAATCACTGAGGAGACCGGATATGACAGAGGACACTGTGCTTTTTGAAATGCGCGGCCGAGTTGCGCTTCTTACGCTTAATCGACCCGACAAGCTCAATGCACTCAACTACGCAACCAATGACCTCCTCTTGCGGCGGTTGGATGAGATCGAAGTCGATGAGAAGATAGGAGCAGTGGTGCTGACCGGATCCGGCCGCGCTTTCTCAGCGGGCGGTGATATTCACGAGTTCTCCGAAAGCGTGAAGAGGGGAGTGGACATCGCCGTGCGGGAGTTCGTACGTCGCGGCCAAGCGATGACCGCGAGGATGGAAGCGTTCCCTAAGCCCATCATCGCTGCGGTCAATGGAATCGCGTTTGGCGGCGGGTGCGAGATTACCGAGGCCGTTCATTTGGCGGTGGCAAGCGATCAAGCATTATTCGCCAAACCGGAGATCAACATCGGGATCCCGCCGACCTTCGGCGGAACCCAGAGGCTTCCCCGGCTGGCGGGTCGAAAGCGCGCCCTGGAATACCTCCTGACTGGAGACACTTTCACATCTCAGCGCGCGTTTGAGTTGGGGATTGTGAACCGGGTCGTACCACACGATGAGCTGCTCAATACTGCATTCGATCTAGCGGATCGCATACTACGCCACTCGCCGCTGGCCGCCGCTCGTATTATCACCGCCGTCACACGCGGACTGAACGTCTCGATAGCCGAGGGCCTGCAAATCGAAGCTGAGCAATTTGCGCGAATGGTCGCGACTGCGGATATCACGGAAGGATTGGGCGCGTGGATAGCGCGTCGAGTACCAAACTACACCGGTCGTTGATACGGTTCGACGAGTTCGGCCCCCTGTGGGGTCGCGCCAAGGATCCGCCGGGCGTCCGAGACAGGCCGAGTGGCTCGCGCGAGGCTGTTGAAGCCGATTCACGCGGGTCAAATCGTTTTCACTTGCGGCACAGAGCGCGATGAAAGAATGCCTGCCTTCACATCCGCACCGATTCCGCATGAGGAGGCGGGCCGTTGAGCGCAACTGGAAACGCTCGCATGATAACGACGTCATATGTAGCGCAAGCAAAGGGAAGAACCCCGCTTGTCTGCCTGACGGCATACACGACGCCAATGGCGAAGCTGCTCGACGCGCATTGCGACGTGGTGCTGGTCGGTGACAGCGTCGGCATGGTGCTGCACGGCTTGCCGTCGACGCTCGGGGTTACGCTCGATATGATGATCCTGCACGGCCGGGCCGTGCGGCGCGGCGTCGAGCGCGCGCTGGTGGTGGTCGACATGCCCTTCGGCTCTTACGAGGAAAGCCCCGAGCAGGCGTTCCGGAACGCCGCGCGCCTCATGGCCGAGACGGGGTGCGCAGCCGTCAAGCTTGAAGGCGGCGAACCCATGGCCGGAACCATCCGCTTCCTCGCCGCGCGCGGCGTGCCGGTCATGGCGCATGTCGGCCTCACTCCGCAGTCCGTCAACACGTTCGGCGGATATGCCGTGCAAGGGCGCGGCGAGGACGGCGAGCGCGTGGCGCGCGACGCGGCCGCCGTCGCGGAAGCCGGCGCCTTCGCGGTCGTGCTCGAAAAAGTGCCGGAGTCGCTCGCCCGCCGCGTCACCAGCGAGATCGCCGTGCCTACCATCGGAATCGGCGCCTCGCAGGCCTGTGACGGCCAGATCCTCGTCGTCGACGACATGCTCGGCGCGTTCACCGATTTCCGCCCGAAATTCGTCCACCGCTATGCCGAACTGAGCGCGGAGGCGGAGAAGGCCGTCGCTGCCTATGCTGCAGACGTGCGGGCGCGCCGCTTCCCCACGGCCGACCATGTGTTCGGCGATACGCCGGGAGCTGTCGCCAGGGGACGCGGGGCATGAGCGTGCAGATCGTCCGCACCCTGGCGGAGCTTCGCGCGACGATCGCCGCCTGGCGGCGCGACGGCGCCGTGATAGCGGTCGTGCCGACCATGGGCGCGCTGCACGAGGGTCACCTGAGCCTGGTGCGCGCCGCGCTCGGCCGGGCCGACCGGGTCATCGTCACCCTGTTCGTCAATCCCAAGCAGTTCAACAGTGCGGCCGATCTCGCCGCCTATCCCCGCACCGAGGACGACGACGCGGCGAAGCTTGCGCCCCTCGGCGCGCATATGCTCTACGCGCCGGACGCCCAGGAGATCTATCCGGAAGGCTTTGCCACGACAGTCTCGGTGAGCGGTGTCAGCGAAGGGCTGTGCGGCGCCTTCAGACCCGGCCATTTCGACGGGGTCGCCACGGTCGTCGCGAAGCTTTTTCTCCAGACCGGCGCCGACCTGGCCTTCTTTGGCGACAAGGATTTCCAGCAACTCCTTGTCGTCCGCCGTATGGCGCGCGACCTCGACTTGCCCGTGGAGATCGTCGCTTGCCCCACTGTGCGCGAGGCCGACGGGCTCGCGCTCTCGTCGCGCAACGTTCGCCTGTCGCCGTCCCAACGGGCGAAGGCCCCAAAGCTTGCCGAAGCGCTCACCGCGGCCGCGCGGCGCCTCGCCTCAGGCGCGCGCCCACTGTCCACGCTCGACGACGCTCGGACCGCGATTCTCGCAGCCGGCTTTGATCGCGTCGAATATCTGGAGTTGCGTTCGGCCGACGATCTCGCCACGCTCGACTTACTCGACCGGCCAGCCCGTCTACTCGTCGCGGCTTGGCTAGGTCACACCCGACTCATCGACAATGTCGAAGTAGTCTAGCGTGAGAATTTCTCAGCATATCGCGAAAGTTTCTCTCTCGGATCGCCGTATATTTCGCCGTAGCCTTCGCGGTTAGCAGATTTGTCGGGAGGAGCCATGAAGAATGAAATAGGCACACCAATAGACGAAAATCGGGAACGGCGGATACGCGACAGCTTCGCACGTCAGGGTCTCATGGAGCACCTCGGAGCGTCGATCAACGAGGTCCGCAGGGGTCTTGTGTCTATCCGCATGCCATTCCGGCCGGTGCTCTCACAGCAGCACGGCTATTTCCACGCTGGCGGGACGTCAGCGATCGCGGATTCAGCGGGCGGGTACGCCGGCTTCACGATGTTCCCGGAGAATAGTTCCGTTCTGACGGTAGAGTTCAAGATCAATCTCCTGAACCCAGCGCAAGGCGAAGCACTCGAAGCAATTGGCAAAGTGATTAAGTCCGGCAAAACACTTACCATCTGTCAGCTTGAAGTGTTTGCGGACAGTGCTGGGAGCCGTTCGCTGGTCGCGATTGGCCAACAAACACTTATCTGCCTGGCTGGCCGTCAAGATGCGCCGCACACACACTGAAGGTGCGGCTCGGCGGCGGCACGGGTCATGATTCGTCTCCCCGCAGCATCCATTTGTTCCTGGCCAAGCGCGAGAACGTCTTCGGGTTCGCCACGGCCTCTCGACCGCCCGCCATTGGCACATCCGTGCCAGCAGCGCTCGGCGATACCTGCGCGAGTACCCCGCCGGCCGTTCGACGCGTCAAGCATCTCGAAGCTGCGCGCAGCCGATGACCTGTTTCCGCCGCCAGCAGTGGCCCAGCAGCGTGCGTCTCATGCCGTTCCAAGTCCAAACGAGATATCTCGAAATCTGGTGGGAAAAGCTAGCCTTGCATTCTGGGGTGGAGCGGCAGGCTGTGCACTCGGGGGGCGGTCACTGTAATCGGCAAAGTTTCGCTTGCACTTTCGACCTTTCGACGTTGTCCCCGATCGAACCGGAGAACCGGAGGTAAGCGCTCCCGATGAACGTGTTCGTCCGGCTCGAGGCGGCGCGCAGCAACGTGCGATAACGGTCAAGTACTCATCGACCGCCACCCCGTATCACGGTACGCGACACCTCCCTCGACTCCATCTTGATTGGCGTACCGCATGACTCGGACTGCACCCGAAGGGTATCGCCGCTTGGAAGAGGACGATCCCAGACGAAGGATACGCATCGCGATGGGTGGTCTACGCCAAGGCGCCCTTCGCCGGACCGGAGGCGGTGCTCGCCTACCTGTCGCGCTAAACCCACCGGGTCGCAATCTCGAACCGCCGCCTGATCGCCTTCGACGAGAGCGGCGTCACCTTCCGCTACAAGGACTACCGCCGCAACGGCGAGGACCGGCAGCAGGTCATGACGCTAGCGGCCGACGAGTTCATCCGCCGCTTCCTGCTCCATGTCCTACCGCGAGGCTTCCACCGCATCCGCCATTACGGCCTGCTGGCTGGCTCGACCCGCGAGGCTAGTCTCGCTCTCGCCCGCGCACTCCTGGATGTCGCCGCGCTGATGACGGCACATCAGGCGCATCGGACGACTTCCGGCCGCCATGCCCCTGCTGCGGCGGACGCATGATCACCATCGAGACGTTCGAACGCTGGAAGCAGCCGCGCGGACCGCCGCACGCCACCGCGACGAACCGGGAGGGTTAGCCATGACCCGGCATGGCATGGTCAAGGCATTAGCCGCAGGCGCTGCGCCTCCGGCAACGGACACACGCGCGTCCATGGCGACTATCGCCGCCGACAGGATAGCGACGAGCCGCGTGCCCGGCCGGCTAAGACGAGCCAAGACGCGAGGAGGCCGCCTGTCCGCACCCACTTCCGCGCTTCCCACCACTAGTCGCGCCATCGCCGACATCGGCCGCAGTTCGAAATCCCCATAGCCACAGACTGTGGCCCGAGAGTTCCTGCATGAGAGGCTTTCGTACGCCTGCCGGCACCCGAAACCCTTCACCATGTCGGCCGTTGACTGGCCAACAAGGGGTATTCGGGCTGTGTCCCACAGCTTCCTGGCGCAGTCGTATACCTCCCTATCCCGAGTTCGAGGAAAGATCCTTTGCCTCACGTCTGTAGCACCCCTGTGTTGGCGTGACCAGGGTAGCGTGGACTGGTTCTTCCAGCCACCGTCTTGTCCTTGATCTACTGGCCGCGCCCTCGATCGTCGGGCATCTTCTTGAATGGCTAGGAAGGTGCTTGCCCTGGCGCGGATGCAGACGTTGCCTTCCCCTTCACTCGGAGAGTTGCGTCGCAGGCAATCACTCCCTTTCCCACAGCCAGGACGCGCAAGGGATTGATTTCCAGCTCGACCATGGCGTCGCGATCGCTCGCGAACGCGGCCGACAGACGCGCGACGGCCGTGGCAGCGGCGTCGATTTCCGCCACAGGAGCGCCTCGGAACCCGAAGAAGAGTGGCACGCCCCTGAGTGTGTCCAGCGCCAGCCGCGCCTCGTCCTCTCCGATAGGCGCGAGACGGAACACCACGTCCTTGTAGAGCTCGGCCGTCACGCCTCCGATGCCGATCATTATCATTGGACCCAACGCCGGATCTGACCGACACCCAACGATCAATTCCACTCCCGGCGGCGCCATCGCCTCGATCAAGACCGCACCGGTCCTCAGGCGCTCAAGTATGTCACGGGCGGCAGTTTCAACCGCAGCGTCGTTGTCCAGCCCGAGAACGACACCGCCGACCTCCGTCTTGTGCAGGATATCAGGCGAATGAACCTTGACTGCGACCGGCAGGCCGATTGCCCTTGCCGCCTGCACTGCCGCCTCCGGGGAGACGGCCACGGCGCGTTTCGGTGCCGCAATACCGATGCTTTCCAGGACGCGCTTGGCAGAATCCTCGGTTCCGTCATGGAGCTTTAACTGGGCTGCAAACCCAGCCAGCTGGTCTGGCGAGAGCACAGCATCGCAGCGAGACACCGATCGCTGGCGCATCGCCGTAGCGAGGGCGGCAATCGCTCGATGATGATCTTCGAACACCACAAAGCCGGCGTCTTCATATTCTGCGATCCGCTCGGGATCTGCGACGATGCACAGAAGCATCGGAACATCGGGATAGCGCTCGGGCAGCGGCGAGAGGATCGACGAAAGCCGCGGGGCAATAACTTTCGATCCCGCCGTCACAGTGAAGAAGGCGACCAGCGCATCGAAGGCCCCGTCGCGCAACACGACATCGAGATTGTTGCGCACCAGCTCCAGATGGTTGAAGGCCTGCGCCGTCACGTCGACGGGGTTGCGTACAGCGGCAAAGGAATTGATTTCCTTTAGCGCCATCTGTGCTTCCGGTGGCAAGGGCGGGACCTCAAGCCCATGTGCCGCGGCGGCGTCGGCCATCTGAACGCCTACCGCCCCCGAGATGGTCACCAGTGCCAGCCGGTTGCCACGCGGTCTGCCATTCATGCGCTGCAGCAGATAGGCCGCATCGACTGCTGCCTCTGTGGAGGCGGCACGCGTCGCGCCGAACTGGACGAGCATTCCGTCAAACACTCTGTCGCTGCCGCTCATCGCGGCAGTGTGGGTGCGGACAGCTTCCGACCCGACGGCGCTGCTTCCCGCCTTGAGGAAGATCACCGGCTTGTCCGCGGCGGCGGCGGCGCGCAGCC
Organism: Mesorhizobium sp. 1B3; assembly: GCF_050958605.1. Taxonomy (NCBI): domain Bacteria; kingdom Pseudomonadati; phylum Pseudomonadota; class Alphaproteobacteria; order Hyphomicrobiales; family Phyllobacteriaceae; genus Mesorhizobium; species Mesorhizobium sp. 1B3. The sequence continues at coordinate 173,495 of NZ_JBJHDO010000009.1, forward strand.
CGGCGACGAGCGAGTCGCGCGCGCGCACCCCTTCGGCGTAAGCGACGATGATGCCGATCTCTGGCTGGGAAGCCATCCATTCGATACAATCGCCGACATCGAGACCGGCCTCGTTGCCGGTGGTCATCCAATGACCGACCCTCACCCCGCGGCGGATGGCAATTTTGCACAGATGGCTGCCATAACCTCCGCTCTGGCTGACGATTCCGACATTGCCGGCTGGCGCGAATCGGTCCTCGAAGATCGCTGAAAAACTGCCGTAGAATCGATGCGCGGCGTTGAATGCTCCGAGGCAGTTGGGGCCCAGAAGCGCGACGCCGTGGCGGCGCGCGATCGTTGTGAGCTGTGCCTGTCTTTGCTGCCCCTCGTCGCCGCTCTCCGCGAAGTCGGCGCTGAATATGATTGCCCCACGCACGCCGCGTTCCGCGCTTTCCCGAAAGGCGGAAACGGCCGCTGCGGCTGGCAGCGCGATGATTGCCAAGTCGGGTGCCTGAGGCAGGTCCGACACCGTCGGGTGGCAGGTCAGCCCCTGGATCTCACGATAGTTCGGATTGATCGGCAGGATTCGACCGGCGTAACCGGCGTCGAGCAGGTAGCGGATCGGTCGTCCGCCGATCCGCGCCGGACTATCGGAGGCACCGATGACTGCAATTGAATCCGGCCGCATCAGCGATGCGATGGACTTGGCCTGATCATGCATTGGTATTTATCCCCACTTCGCCCACCGCGATGACGCGATCGGCAGCGACTATCCGCAAGTCCAGTGCCATGCCGTTCGACGACAGGTCGCGGCAGGTGAGCTCGAGCGTCAGCGTCTCGCCGACGAAGGCGGGGCTCAGGAGCTTTCCGGTCAACCGGCCGCGTTCGGTCCAGGCTTCGACACCAAAGAGTTCGCGCAACCATGGTTCGAAGAAGGACAGCAACAGCATGCCCTGGGCGAACGTGCCGCTGAATGGGGTGCCGGCGGCATAGGCAGGGTCGGTGTGGATCGGCGCGTCGAAGCCCATGTACTCGCCAAAGATGTCGAAGGCCACCTGTGTCAGCGCTGGAGACCTGCGGGTCAGAACGTCTCCGCGTCGCAGAGGAAGATTGGTCAGCATGGCCAATAGAGTGTGCGAGTGATGGACATGATCAGTCGATCGTCGCCGGCGGATCGTATCGTCTGGGCAAACACCACAAAGCGCTTGTGGTTGCGGATGAACTTGTCGGCGACCGCAATGCAGACTTCCAGCTCCTCGCCAATTCTCGCTGGGCTGGCGAGAGCGAGTTCCTCGCGGGCATGTAGGACCCCCGGCGGAAGTTTCAGGAACTGCTTCAAGGTGCCAAGCTCGTTCAGCAAAAAGGCAGGTACGTGGTCGGGACGGGAGCCCGACCAGCCCGCGATCTCGCAGAATCGCTCGACCTGCCCGGCATTGCGGACGAGTCGGCGCGGCCCGAATGCTCGTCCTACGGGAACATTCGCATAGGCCACACCAGTCCAGCCGGACATCCGACGGTCGGGTTCGGGCTCGCGCCCGCCCTCGTTGCGTTGGTGTTGTGCTTCCTGTGCAGCCACGGCTGGCGCCACCTTTGCCTGAGTGTCAACAGTTTTCAGATGACATGAGTGCTCCCTACCGCTATTAGATCCAAAGATCAACCGTATCTGAGAGCAGGAGCGACACGTGCCGCTATTCAACGACTTCGGCTTCACCGACGAGCAGAAGATGCTGCGGGAAAGCCTGCTCACGCTCGCCCAGAGGCATCTGCCGGCGGAGCGCATTCGAGAACTCGACCGCGACAGCGGCTGGCCGAAAGAGGCGTATCAGGCGTTGGCGAAGGACGGCTGGCTCGGCCTTCCCTACCCCGAGCAGTATGGTGGTCTGAACGGCAGCTACAAGGACGTGGCGATCCTGTTGGAGACGCTGTCCTACCACTATGCCTGCTTGGCGACGACCTACATGACTAGCGTGATCTATGCGGGCCTTCAACTGCTCTACAACGGGTCCGAAGAGCTCAAGCGCGACTACATGGTGCCGATGATCCGAGGCGAACTCTATCTGTGCTTTGCGCTGACCGAACCGCAGACAGGCTCAGACGCGGCTTCGATCAAGACCCACGCGATCGCCGACGGTGACGACTACATCATCCGCGGCCAGAAGTGGTTCATCACTTCGGCCCATGTCGCCGACTACATCGTCCTGGTGGTCAAGACCGATCCGAATGCCGAGCCGGCCCATGACGGCTTCAGCCTGTTCTTGGTCGACGCCAAGGCGAAGGGTGTGACGATCTCGCCGATCGAGACGATGGGCCGCCACTCTACCCATACCAACCAGATCTTCTTCGACGACGTTCGCGTTCCGGCCCGTAATCTCATCGGCGAGAAGAACCGCGGCTGGAAGATCCTCATGCGCGGGCTGAACCTCGAACGCATGGCCATCGCCGCCTGCGGCGCTGGCAATGCCCAGAAGGCCATCGAGATCGCTCAGGACTACTCCACCCAACGCATCCAGTTCGGGCGTCCGATCACCAAGTTCCAGGCTATCTCTCACAAATTCGCCGACATGCGGATCAAGGCGGAGATGGCGCGTCTCGTCACTTACCGCACGGCCGAAATGATGGACGCGGGCTGGGACGCACGCATGGAGACCGCAATTGCCAAGATCGTCGCCACCGACAACGACTTCGAATGCGCGAACCTCGGAATGCAGGTGATGGGCGGCGCGGGCTATTCGATGGAGCACGACATGCAGCGTCTGTTCCGCGATTCTCGCCTCGGGCCGATCGGCGGCGGCAGCAACGAGATCCAGCGCAACATCATCGCCAAGCTGATGGGACTGTGATGACCAGTTCGACCCCGAAACCGCGCGGCCGCTATTTTGAGGACTTTGCCGTCGGCGAGGTCCTCGAGACGGGACGGCGGACCGTCACCTCGACCGACATCGTCAACTTCGCCTGCCTGTCGGGCGACTTCAACGACGTCCACTGCAACCACGAATATGCGAAGGCTTCGCCGTTCGGCGAGCCGATCGCGCACGCGCCGCTCGTCTTTGCCGTCGCAGCCGGGCTCAACTACGCGTCGGGCGTCAACGACGGCACGCTGCTCGCAGTGCTCGGCATCGACAAGTGGCGGATGAAGCTGCCGGTGAAGCACGGTGACACGATATTCGTGCGCTCGGTAGTCAAGGCGCTGAGTGAAACGAGCAAGGACGACAGGGGCGTGGTTACCTTCGAGCGTGCCTTCGTGAACCAGCGCGGGGAAGCGGTGCAGGAAATGGAGATATCCATCCTCTACAAGCGGCGGCCCCGCGGCTGAGACCCTACGCGGATGCTGAGTCGGCCTTCACTTCGGCCGACTGCAGCCATTGCTCCACCTCGCGATGGAGAATCTTGCCGGTGTTGTTACGCGGCAGCGTTCCCTTCGGGACGAACACGATGCGGCTCGGCCGCTTGTAGGCGGCTAGTTCTGCCCGGCAGAGGGCGATGAGTTCGTCGGCCGCGGGGGCCGGATCCTCGGCGGCCACGACCAGGACCGGCGTCTCGCCCCACTTCGGGTCAGGCTGGCGCACGACGACGGCCTCGACCACCTGCGGATGGCGCAGGACGACGCGCTCGATCTCGGCTGGATAGATGTTCTCACCGCCCGACTTGATCAGGTATTTTCGCCGGTCGACATAGCGCAGCCGGCCGTCGACCAGACGCACGAAAACGTCTCCGGTATGGTACCACCCACCTGCGAAGGCGTCGCGGGTCGCCTCCGGCGCGTTCCAGTAGCCGCTGAACAGCGTCGGGCCGCGCATCACCAGTTCGCCGGCCTGCCCGACGGTGACAGGTTGCCCCGCATCGTCGACGAGTGCGACCTCGCAAAGCAGGCTTTCGGTCTTCGCCAAGTCGAGGGGCTCGTTGCCGGCCTCCAGGCGGCCGGCCGACGCCGGCGGCATGCCCGTCTCCGTGCTGCCGAAGGTGTTCGTGAAGGGGACGCCCAAAATGGCGGTCAGTTCGGCGATCTCCTTCGGCGCAAAGAGGTCGGCCAGCGCGCCGAACTTTTTCAGGCGACGCACGACCGGCCGCCGCTCGCGCAAATATTCGAACGTCTTCTCTACCATGCCGGGAAAGACGATGAGGTTGCTGAGGCTCTCGCGTTCCAGATAGTCGCAGATCAGCGGCAGGTCCGGCCCGTCGAGCACCACGACCTTGCCGCCGAGCAGCAGCGTGCCCAGGCTGAGCTCCACCGATGCCATGTGGAATAGCGGCGACCATGCGAGGAACGTGTCGTCGCCATCGACGCCATAGTCAGTGACGTAGACCAGCAGGCGGGAGAGCATCGCCCGCTGGCTGATCAGGGCGCCTTTCGGGAGGCCGGTGGTCCCGCTGGTGTAGATGATGAAGAGCCCGTCCTCGGGATCGGGATGCACAGTCGGGGACATCACTGCATCGACGGCCTTGAGCTCCAGCAGGGTGGCGTCGATATCGCGCACCACATCGGAGGACCCGATGCCCTCCAGCAAACCTCGCATGCGCGACGACGCGAAGATGACGGCAGGTTCGACGAGCCCGACGCAGTGGGCGAGCTCAGGCGTCGACATCCGCCAGTTGAGCGTGGCGACGATCAGCCCTGCGCGCATGGCGGCCACGGAAAGGACGAGAAAGAACGGATGATTCTCGCTCAGAATCCCGATCCGGTCGCCCCGCATAACTCCGCTGGCGGCCAGGTGGGCCTCCAGCGCCGCCGCGAGACGGTCGAGACCGGCATAGGTCCATTGCTCGCCGCCCGGACAAGCCACGGCCGGCGCGTCGGGCTGCAGACGACATCTTTTCTCGAAGAGGGCGACGGGCGAGAGGCGTGACGCGGAAAGGACTTCTTCAAACATGCTGCTGCGGGCCGCACGGCCCTGCCTCCATTCGATTCGGCGGTTGACCCACCTATCAAAGCACACTAGCCTAGAATTGTAAGCTGTTTACAGTTTGCAAAAGACAGATGATCCCGATGCGGCTCCCGGAGGAGAACAAATCTTGAACCGGCAGACTACCATCGATTCCCCAATGGCCTACTACAAGCGGCGATTGGCGGCGAAAGAGTTCGTCATCCAGCGGTGCTCCGATTGCAGCCGCGCGGTGTTCTATCCGCGGGTCCTCTGCCCGCACTGCGCGTCTTCCGCGCTGAGATGGGAGGCACCGAGCGGTCGCGGCACCATCTACTCCAGGACCGTGGTCCAGCGGTCCGCCGACAAGGGCGGACCCTACGGCGTGGTGCTCGTCGACCTCGAGGAAGGGGTGCGAATGATGTCAACGGTGATCGACCGAGACCCAGGCGATGTGGCCATCGGCGACGAGGTGCAGCTAGACATAGCCAGCCTCGACGGGGTTCTCGCGCCCGTCTTCCGCTCAGCCCCCCGACAGGAACGTGTCAAGTGAGCGGCGCGCTGCGCGGAAAGGCGGCCTTTGTCGGCGCTGCCACGGGTTTCATCAACGGCGCGGGCGGGCTGTCCGCGGCCGAGATGATGGCGGTGACCGCGGCAGATGCGCTGCGCGACGCCGGCCTGTCGATCCGTGACGTCGACGGTCTGTTCGTCGGCATGCAGACGGAGTTTCTGAGCACGTTGGCCTTCGGCGAATATCTGGGCATCCGGCCCCGCTTCTCTGACAACAGCCGTGTCGGCGGATCTTCGTTCCTGTGCCATGCCGAACAGGCCGCCCTGGCACTCGACGCTGGGCTCTGCGACGTCGCGCTGATCTGCTACGGCAGCAACCAGCGATCGGCAGTCGGCCGTCTGCAGACGTCGGTGGCCGGCACCTGGTCGGACATCGAGGCACCCTACAACGCGCGGTTTCCGGTCAGCTCCTACGCGCTGTCCGCCGCGCGCCACATGCATGAATTCGGCACCCGCCCGGAAGATCTGGCATCGGTGGCGGTATCAGCGCGCCGCTGGGCCCAACTCAACCCCGATGCATTCGCCCGCGAGCCGCTGGACGCGGCGGAAGTGCTCGCCTCACCACGCGTTTCGACGCCTCTCGGACGTCTCGACTGCTGCCTGGTCACCGACGGCGCGGCCGCCGTTGTAATGACGCGCGCCGATCGCGCCCGGGACCAGGCGCGCAAGCCGGTCTATCTGCTCGGCTCGGCCGCCGAGCACTGGCACAAGCAGATCTCGGCGATGGAGGACCTGTGCGTGACGGCAGCGACCCGTTCGTCGCAGCGCGCCTACGCGGCGGCAGGAATCGGCAGCGGCGACGTTGATCTGGTGCAGGTCTACGACGCCTTCACAATCAGCACTATCATGCTGTTGGAGGATCTCGGCTTCTGCCCGAAGGGCGAAGGAGGACGATTCGTGTCCGGAGGCGTGATCGCGCCCGGCGGAAGCCTTCCCGTCAACACCAATGGCGGCGGGCTCTCCTGCTGCCACCCGGGAATGTACGGGCTGTTCACGCTGGTCGAAGCCATCCGGCAACTGCGCGGCGAAGCCGGGGATAGACAGGTCGCCGATGCGGAAATCGCACTTTGCCAGGGAAGTGGCGGTGCGTTTTCCAGCCAGGTGACCAATATTCTGGGTACCGGGGCCGCGCTCTGACGCCGGTGTAACTACAATCCAAACGGGAGGTAACGTAATGAAGCTCAAGCAGATGATGCGCGCGGTCGCCGTCGCGGCCATCGTTTCGGTGACGACCCTCGCCAATGCCCAGTCATGGCCGTCGCAACCAGTCAAGCTCATCGTGGGCTTCAGCCCGGGCGGTACGATCGACGTCGTTGCGCGCATCATCGGCGAACAGTTGCAGGCCAAGCTCGGGCAGCCTTTCGTCGTGGAGAACCGCACCGGCGCCAACGGCATGCTGGCGGCCGAGGCCGTCGCCAATGCGGCGCCCGACGGCTACAGCGTGTTCGTCAGCAACTCGAGCACGATCACGCTCAATCCGGCGCTGTTTCAGAACCTCAAATACAATCCCGAGCGCGACTTCGCGCCGGTGACCAGCGTGCTGTCGGTACCGCTCATCCTTGCGGTCAATCCAGAGAACCCCAACACCGCCAACATCAACACGATCGAGGATCTGATCGCCGCCGCCAAGGCTGCGCCCGGCGAGGTGCTCTACGGCTCGGCCGGCAACGGCAATATCACGCACCTGGCCTTCGAGTTGCTGAGCCAGCGGGCCGGCATCAAAATGACGCATCTGCCCTACAAGGGTGCTGCGGCCGCGCAAGCTGCGGCCCTGTCGCAGGAAGTCGCCGTGATCTTCGACACGCTTTCGGCGATTCCGCAGATCAAGGCCGGCAAGCTGCGCCCACTTGCCGTATCGTCTGCCGAACGTCTGCCGATGCTGCCCGACGTGCCCACCGTGGCAGAGAAGGGTTTCCCGGGCTTCAACGTGGGCTTCTGGGTCGGGTTCTTCCTGCCGAAGGACACGCCACAGGATATTATCGACAAGCTGGCGGCCGAGATCACCGCGGCCGGACAGGACCCGGTCGTTCAGGAAAAGCTGTCAGCACAAGGCTCGGTGGTGAAAATCTCGCCTGCCGAGTTCGCCGAACAGATCCGCAAGGAGACTGCCGAGCTGGCCGATGTCGTTCAGAAGGCGAACATCAAGGCCGACTGACGATAGCTGCGGGAGCGAGCGTGCCGCCCGCTCCCCCTTTTCCGGGAAGGCCGCATGAAACGACTTGCCACACCGGATGCCGCATCCGGCATTCTTTTTACAGCGCTTGGTGCGCTCGGCGTGGTGCTGAGCCTCCAAGAGCAGATCGGGACCGCCGCAAGGATGGGATCGGGCTTCCTGCCGCTGACGCTGTCCTGCGGGCTGCTTGCGCTTGGCCTGGTGATTATTGCCAGCGGCCTGCGCAGCACCGACAACGAGGCGGTCGAGATCGGCGGCATGCGTCCAGTGGCCATGCTGCTGCTGGCCGTTGCGGTCTTCGCACTCAGCGTTCGCAATCTCGGGCTCGGCCCGGCTGTGTTCCTGGCGACCCTGATCGCCTGCTATGCCGAGGCCAGGCCAAGCCTGCTGCGGGTGCTGGCCTTCGCCCTGCTGCTCGCTCTCTTCTGCACGCTCGTTTTCATCCGCGGCCTCGGATTGACCGTTCCTGCGTTGGTGCTCCCATGGATATCCTGAGCAATCTCGGCACCGGATTCGCCGTCGCCTTCACGGCGACCAATCTGTTCGCCTGCTTTGTCGGCGCCCTGCTGGGCACCCTCATCGGCGTGCTGCCGGGTATCGGACCCGTTGCCACGATTGCAATGCTGCTGCCGATCACCTTTGGCATGGATCCGACGACGGCACTGATCATGCTCGCCGGAATCTACTACGGCGCACAGTACGGCGGCTCGACGACAGCGATCCTGATCAACCTACCGGGCGAATCCTCGTCGGTCATCACAGCCCTCGACGGGTACCAAATGGCCCGCCAAGGGCGGGCTGGCGTCGCGCTCGGCATCGCCGCCCTCGGCTCATTCTTCGCTGGATGCGTCGCGACCCTGGTGATCGCGATGATCGGGCCCATGCTTGCCAGTGTCGCCACCAGCTTCGCCTCACCCGAGTATTTCTGCCTGATGCTGCTCGGGCTCATCGCCGCGGTGTCGATCGGCAGCGGCTCGCTGTCCAAATCGGTGGCGATGATCCTGCTCGGGATGCTGCTCGGCCTGGTCGGGACCGACGTCTACAGCGGCTATGCCCGCCTCGACTTCGGCGTGCGCGAACTGTCCGACGGCATCGACTTCGTGCCGCTGGCGCTCGGCCTGTTCGGCATTTCCGAGATCATGATCAATCTCCGCAATCCGGAAAGCCGCGCCTTTCTCGCGACCAAGGTCGGGCGGCTCCTTCCAAACCGGGAAGAAATTGGCGCGGCGGGCATGCCCATCGTTCGAGGCACGCTGCTCGGCAGCGTTCTGGGCGTGCTCCCAGGGGGAGGCGCGCTGCTCGCCTCTTTCACGTCCTACATGATCGAGAAGCGCGTGTCGCACGCCCCTGAGCGGTTCGGCAAGGGGGCGATCGAGGGCGTGGCGGGACCGGAGGCGGCCAACAATGCCGGCGCGCAGACCTCGTTCATTCCGCTGCTGACGCTCGGCATTCCGGCCAACGCGGTAATGGCGCTGATGATGGGCGCGATGATCCTGCATGGCATCCAGCCGGGGCCGAACGTCCTGTCCGAAAAGCCCGAGCTGTTCTGGGGCATGACGGCCAGCATGTGGATAGGCAACCTGATGCTGGTGATCATCAACCTGCCCTTGATCGGGCTCTGGGTGCGACTTCTGTCGGTCCCCTACAGCCTGCTCTATCCCGCCATCATAGTGTTCGCCTGCATCGGCGTCTTCAGCGTCAACTATCAGGTGTTCGACCTTCTGATGATCGCGCTGTTCGGCCTCCTCGGCTACGCCTTCGTGCTGCTGCGCTGCCCGCCCGCGCCGCTGGTGCTGGGTTTCGTACTCGGGCCGATGATGGAGGAGAACCTGCGCCGTACCATGCTGATCGCGCAGGGCGACCCGATCATCTTCCTGCAGCGGCCGATCTGCGCCGCCCTGCTGGCGATCGCCGTGCTGCTTATCGTGCTGGCGGCGCTGCCGTCGATCAGCCGGCAAAGGGAGAAGCTGGAGGAAGGCTGAGCGCGACGGCGCCCACCGGGCCTCAGGGCACGGAGCGCAGATCGTGGCCGCCTAGGAGCGCTGCCTTGAGACGCGCTTTGGCGATCTTGCCGATGTTGGCACGCGGGAATTCGTCGACCACATGGACCTCCCATGGGACCTTGAAGTCTGCAAGCGTCGCCCTGCAGGCGGAAAGGACCTCTTCCGCGACAGCCTCGTCGCCGGCGACAGCCAGCCGTCCGTGCACGCGCACGAATGCAACGGGAACCTCGTCACGCAGGGGATGCGGACGGCCGATGACGGCGCTTTCGGCCACGCCGTCGACGCCGTTGACAACGCGCTCGATCTCCGAGGAGGCGACGTTTTCGCCGCCCACCTTGAGCATATCCTTCCGCCGGTCAGCGAATTTTAGGAAGCGGTTATCGAGCAGGGTCGCCTGGTCGCCGGTGTTGAAGAACCCGTCGCCGTCGAAGGCGGCGGCGGTCGCCTCTGGGTCGTCGAGATATTCGAGGAACAGCGACACGCCGCGTACGCCGCCAATGTGAATCGCGCCGGTCTCGCCGATTGTCACCTGCGTGCCGTCGTCTCGCAGGACACGGAGAGTGTATTCAGGCGCGGCTTTGCCCACCGCCCCATAGGGAGTCGGCAGGTGCGGATAGCCGACGATGCCGTGCGACAGGGTTTCGGTCATTGCCCACCAGCTGACCGACGGAATGCGAAAGGTCTCGGCCACGAGCGGATCGGAGAAGGCGACGCCCCAATTGCGGAAGTGATGCCGGTCGGGCAGCGGAACGTTCGCCAGCGCCTTGTAGCAGAAGCCGGTGATAGAGGCCCAGCTGCAGCGGTTGCGCAGGGCAACCTCCCAGAAGCGGCTCGACGAAAAGCGCGGCTGCAGGACCATGGTCCCGCCGGTCCACAGCGTGGCCAGCCACGAGAAGGAAAGCGCGTTGGTGTGGAAGAGCGGCAGCACGCAATGGTGGACATCTTCTGGCCGCAGCGCCTCGTGCGTGGCGCTCACGCGCCCAGCCCACAGCGCGTTGGCATGCGTCCAAACCACGCCCTTGGGGCGCGAGGTGGTGCCCGAGGTGAACTGCACGCAAACGGGATCAAGCGCGGCGGCCGGTCCGGTTCCCGGCAGTTCCTCTTCATCGAGAAGGTCATCGAAGCGATCGTGGCCGCCGGCGGGAGCCGGAACGCCGCAATCGTTGCCGGTGACCGCGATCCAGGCAAGCGATCGCCCGGCGCTGGCGACCGTATCGGCATGGGCGGGTTGCGTGATGGCCGCGACGGCTCGGGACTTTGCGATGTAGTAGGACAGCTCCTCGACGGAGCTCCGGGTGTTGGTCGTGATCGCCACCGCGCCGAGAAGCGCGCAGCCGCAGAAGGCGATCAAGAATTCCGGGCTGTTGTCGAGATGCACGATCACTCGGTCACCGCGGCGGACGCCGCACCGTTGCATGCCGCGCGCGAGCCGACGCGAAGCCGACAGGAACTGGCGATATGTCAGCATCTGCCCAGGGGCGTCGAACGGCTCGAAAACGAGGTGCGGGTGGTCCGGACGGAGCGTCGCCTGCATCTCCAGCAGCCAGCCGAGATTCTGGCCTTCGAAAGGATGGAGGCAGTCGGCGTACGGACCCATTTTCCCGCTCTCCAGCTAATCCGCGGGCTCGAAGGCGGGCAGCGTGCCCTGGTCGAAATCGACGAAGGTGAGCCTGACCCTCTGGCCGATGGCCAGCCTATCGAGATCGCAGTTCACCACGTTGGCCAGCATCTTCGGCCCCTCGGCCAGTTCAACATAGGCCATGGCGTAAGGGACGGAGGCACGGCGCATGACCGAGACGGAGTAGATGGTGCCGGTACCCGCGGCGTCGCGCCACTCGATTTCCTCGCTCAGGCAATGCGGGCAGTGGGAGCGCGGGTAGAAGTGATGCTTCTCGCAGGTATGGCACATCCCGACCAGCAAGCGCCTGTCGCGCGCCGCCGCCCAGAACTTCTCAGTCTCGGGGCTCGGAACGGGAGCCATGATTTCGCGCGTGGGGGCTGTCATTTCGTTACTCCCGCTCAAGGATCAGGGTCGAACTGCAGTGGCGGTTGCCGAGCGCCGAGCCCCCTATCGCGTTGACCACCGCTAGCCTGCAATCCGACACCTGCACCGCTGCATTCGCTTCCCCGCGAAGCTGGCGCACGGCCTCGATGGTCTTGGTCATGCCGCCGCGGTTCGACGGGTGGTTGCTGCAAAGCCCACCGCCATCGGTGTTGAACGGCAAGCGTCCGACGCCAGAAATCAGGTTGCCGTCGGCAACGAAGCGGCCGCCCTCGCCCTTGTGGCAGAATCCGAGATCCTCGATCTGGATCAGAGCCGTGATGGTGAAGCTGTCGTAGATCGACGCGTAGTCGATGTCCGACGGAGCGACTCCTGCCTCCTGGAAGGCCATCGGGCCGGATCGGGCGGCAGCCGACGTGACGAGATCGACGTCGCCGCCGCTGCTGTGCTTGATCGCTTCGGCCGCGCCGCGCACGCGGACGAGCGGCTTGCCAAGGCTTAGCGCGATTTCCGGGCGCGTCACGACGAGCGCGCCGCCGCCGTCGCTGATCACGCAGCAGTCGAGCCGACGCAGCGGATCGGCCACCATCGGCGCGTTGACAACATCCTCAACCGTCACGACGTCGCGCAGCATGGCGTCCGGATTGTGCTGCGCATGATGGGATGCCGCGACCTTGATCCAGGCGAGCTGTTCGGGCGTCGTACCGAATTCGTGCATGTGGCGGGCGGCCGACATGGCATAGAGGTTGGCGACCGTGGCCCCGAACGGTGCCTCGAACTGCACGTCGGGCGAGGCCAGGTTGTAGATGCGCGGCGTCGTGCCAGTTGCCGTGCCTTCCGATCGGGGCCGTCCGCCGAGCGTGATCAGCGCAACGTTGCACTTGCCCGCCGCAATCGCCTGCGCGGCGTGCCCGATGTCGAGCGGATAGGCGGCGCCTCCGGCTTCCGTCGAGTCATAGTGGCGTATCCGCAGGCCCAGATACTCGATCATCTGGAGCCCGCCGGGCGCATCTCCAGCACAGAAGTAACCATCCACGTCCTCGATGCCGAGCCCGCAATCGCGCAGCGCACCCAGCGCCGATTCGGCGTGTAGTTGCGCCACCGACTTGTCGGGCGCCTTGCGGGTCGGATGCTCGTAGACGCCCGCGATATAGGCCTTGCCGCTGATGCTCATGCCGAGGTTCTCCTGTCAGTCAGACCGGATCCCAGCCGATCACGTCGCTGGTGCGATGCAGCGGGAAGAAGTTGCTCTCCATGGCGGGCATGGCGTGCTCGGCAATCGTCTCCGGCGTCCAACCTTCGCTGCGATGTGCCGAGCGGATCGGACGCGTCTGGTTGAACAGATAGATCTCGTTCATGCGCGAGGCGAAGATCTGTCCCGTCACCTTTTTCGACAGGTCACTGGCAAGGTAGACGGCAAGCGGCGCCACCTTCTCCGGTCCCATTGCCTTGAGCCGTTCGACGCGCTTCGCAGTCTCCTCCGAGTCGGTCGGAATAGTCCCGATCAGTCGACTCCAGGCGAAGGGCGCGATGCAGTTCGAACGAACGTTGAACCGTTGCATATCCATGGCAATGCCCTTGGACAGACCGATGATTCCCATCTTGGCCGCCGCGTAGTTGCTCTGGCCGAGATTGCCGATCAGGCCGGACGTGGAGGTGAAATGCACGAAGGAGCCGCTTTCCTGCTCCTTGAAATACGGTGCCGCCGCGCGGGCAACGTAGAAGCTCCCGAGCAAGTGAACCCTGATCACCATTTCGAAGTCGACGATCGACATGCGATGGAAAATGCGATCCCGCAGGATGCCAGCATTGTTCACGACGGCATCGATGCGGCCGAAATTTTCCATGGCGGTCCGAATGACGTTGTTGGCGCCCTCCGGCTCGGCGACGCTGTCATGATTGGCGACGGCGATGCCGCCTGCCGCCTCGATCTCGTCCACCACCGATTGCGCCGCCGATGCATCGGCACCCTCGCCCTCCGAAGAGCCGCCAAGATCGTTGACGAGGACCTTGGCGCCCTTTTCCGCCGCCAAAAGCGCGATCGCCCTGCCGATGCCTCGTCCGGCTCCGGTGACGACCAGAACCTTGTCCTGCATGCACTTCGTCATTTCACTTCCTCTTCGTGTTCGCGGTGCGGTCGAAACGGGGCAGAGACCTGCTCCGTCAGGGACGGGGAACCGGGTCGGCTTACGCCTTCTGCCAGTACGGTTCGCGGAGCTTTCTCTTGAGCAGCTTGCCGACATCGTCGCGCGGAAGGCTTTGTCGGAACTCTACGTATTTCGGGACCTTGAACCTGGCCAAGCGGCTCCCGAGGTAGGACCGTATCGCCTCGGCCGAGATGACGCTGCCCGGCACCACGATGGCGAGCAGAGACTCGCCATATTCGGCATCGGGGATGCCAATCACGGCGCAGTCGGCCACCTCCGGCAGCTCCAAGAGGGCAGACTCGATCTCGGACGGATAGATGTTCACGCCGCCGGAGATGACCATGTCCTTCTTGCGATCGCAGATGAACAGGAAGCCGTCCTCGTTGAGGTAGCCGATGTCACCGCCCGTCACGAGGTCGCCGAGGCCGACGGTCGCACGGTCCGCATCTCGCTTGTGGTACGTGAAATCCGGCATGAACTCGAGCTTCATGTAGATCTCGCCTTCCTGACCAGCAGGTGCCGGCTCTCCATCGGCGTCGATGATCTCGATTCTGGCGCCCTTGATCGGACGCCCGACCGTACCCGGGAAGCGCAGCCACTCCTCGGTCGAGCAACGCGTCACCACGCTCGTCTCGGTGGTGCCGTACCACTCGTAGATCACGGGCCCGAACCAATCGATTATCTGGCGCTTGACCTCCGGGGGACAGGGCGCGGCCGCATGCAGGACCGTCTTCAGCGAACTGATGTCGTAGGCGCGACGGACCTCCTGCGGCAACCGGAGCAGGCGCACGAACATGGTCGGGACCATCACGACAGATGTAATCCGGTGCTCCTCGACCATGCGCAGGAAGTTCTCCGGATCAAATTTCGGCATCAGGACGAGCGTGTCGGCGACCTCGAGCCCTCGCAGCGAGAAGACATTCGGCGCCGCGTGATAAAGCGGGGCCGGCACGAGCAGCCTGATGCCCGGCTTCAGGAAATAGACTTCTTCCCGCAGCCGGTCGAGCTCAGCCTTCTGCTCGGCCGTCGGGAGCCGCCGCCGGACACCCTTGGGACGTCCGGTCGTACCCGACGTGTAGATCGTGCTCTCCGGCGCCGGCGAGCGGCGCTCCTCGGGCAATGGCTCCTGCGCGGCGATCCAGTCGTCCCAGGAGAGCGCCGGGCCGTTCACCTCGCCCGCGATCGTCAAGGCGTAGGCTGTGCGGACCTCGTCCGGCGTCTCGACGACGATCGTCGTAATACCCGCCTGCTCGATGAGTCCGGGCGGGATCAGTCCCAGCAGGTCCCGGTGCGCGACGAGAATGCGCGCCTCGCAGTCCTGCACGACATAGGCGATCTCGTCGGGCGTCAAATGCCAGTTCAGCGGGACCGCATAGGCACCGAGCCGCCCTATGGCGTTGCTCGCTTCGAGAAACTCGATGGAGTTGCGCATCAGGATCGCGACCGCCGAGCCGGAGGTCACGCCGAGCCCGGCAAGGCCGGCGGCCACGCGCCGAGCACGCTCGAGCACCCGTCCAGCGGATCGCCGTCGCTCGCCGGAAACGATCCATCTTTCGTCGGAACTGGTCATACGAACCGCACCAAACCGTTGTTGAGGATGACCGTATCGCGTTCCAGCGCGATGCTCCGGAAGCCGGCCGTCCCATCGCCTTCGCGCCAGATCTCGGTGCGGATCGTCTCACCCGGCAGCACGGGTGCCGAGAAGCGGACGTTCATCTCCCGCAGCCGCGTCGCGTCGTTGTCGCAAAGGCTCCGAACGAGCGCGTGGCCGGCGACGCCATAGGTGCAGAGGCCATGCAGGATCGGCCGATCGAACCCTGCCGAAGCGGCCGCGGCTGGATCGGCATGGATTGGATTGAAATCGCCGTTGAGACGGTAAAGGAGACTTGAATGGTTCCACGTGGGCAGGTCACAGACCAGGTCCGATGCACGCTCGGGCAGCTTGTGAAAGGGCTTGGCCGATCTTTCAGGTCCGCCGAAGCCGCCATCGGCGCGGGCGAAACTGGACAGGCCGACCGTGCACACCAGCTCTTCTGTGTCGGCGTCGGAGAGCTCGCGTCTGACATAGATCAGCGCCCCTCTCCCCTCGCCCTTGTCGACGATCTCCTCGATCCACTGTCGGCCGATGAGCCGGCCAGAAGGCGCCAGCGGCCGATGAACGGTGAGGAATTGCTCGCCGTGCAGTACCTGCTTCCAGTTCACGCCGGTGTCGGCCTGATTTAGCCAGAAGCCCGGGGCGCACAGCACCGTCGCCATGGTCGGGAGTGCCTGCAATTCCTCCTCGTAGACGAACCGAAGGTCGCGGCGGTCGGTTGGATCGTCACCGCAGCAGACGCCGAGCGCGTAGAGCATCGTGTCCTTGACGTCGTAGCTCTGTTCGATCGGCTCGAACTTCCGGTTTTTGAGAGCCTGATAGTCGATCGTCATTGCCTGCTCCTTATGCCGGTGCCTGTACGGCGACTTTGTCCCGGAGAAGGGTCTCAACGGTGCCGCCAGGTACGCCCCAACGGAGAAGCGCTTCGGTCGTGTGCTGGCCGGCCCTGGCCGCCGGACCCGGCTTGCCGGATTGCGTCCGGCTGAAGCGTGGCGTCGGCGCCGGCTGCCTGACGCCGTTGATCTCGATGAAGTTACCTCTGGCCTTGTTCTGCGGATGGTCGGGAGCTTCCTCAGCGCTCAGGACGGCGGCGAAACAGGCATCGGTGTTCTCGAGCAGGGCCGACCACTCTGCCCGAGTCTTGGTGCGAAAGAGTTCTGCAAGGCGAGCCTGCAGGGTATCCCAGCCCTGGGGATCGTTTTGGGCAGGAAGTACCTCGCCGCCGAGCCCGACCATATCGAGCAGTTGCGCATAGAATTTCGGTTCGATCGGCCCGACCGAAACATGCCCGCCATCGGCGGTCTCGTAGCAGTCATACCATGGCCGGCCGCCATCGAGCAGATTGGTGCCGCGCCTGTCGGTCCAGGCGCCTCGCGCGAAGGCGCCGAACAGGAAGCTGGACAGCGAGATCGCCCCGTCGAGGATGGCGGCGTCGACCACCTGTCCTTGCCCCGAGCGTTCGCGCTCCCACAGGGCGCAGAGGATGCCGAACAGCATGTACATGGAGCCTCCGCCGAAATCGCCAACTAGGTTGAGCGGCGGAACCGGCGCCTCGCCCCGGCGCCCGATGGCGTGCAATGCGCCCGAGAGCGCGATGTAGTTGATGTCGTGGCCGGCGCTCTGCGCCAGCGGTCCGGTCTGGCCCCAACCGGTCATGCGCCCATAGACCAGGCGCGGGTTGCGGACGGCGCAGTGTTCGGGCCCGAGTCCCAGGCGCTCCATCACGCCTGGCCGAAATCCTTCGATGAGCACGTCGGCTCCGTCCACCAACCGAAGCACGAGTTCGATCGCCTCCTGCCGCTTGAGGTCGAGCGCGATCGACGGCCGACCGCGATTGAGCACCTCGAAATTGGGATTGCGCTCGCCCGGCGCACCCACCGCATCAGCCCGGTCGAGGCGGATGACATCTGCTCCCATGTCCGCCAACATCATCGCACAGAACGGGCCGGGGCCGATGCCGGCCATTTCGATTACCTTCAGTCCCTGCAACGGCCCCATTACGTGGCTACTCCCTGTCAGATTTCTGGATGGCTCCCGGAAGATCGAGCTCTGCGGCGCGAATGCAGCGAACCCGGCGATTTCCGGTGTGGACGAGCGGCAGCGGCTCCTCGCATTGGGGTCGGGCGTGCGCGCATCTCTCGCGGAAACGGCAGCCACTCGGCAGGTCGGCGAGGCTTGGCACCCTGCCGCCGATCGACGGCAGCGGCCGCCCGCGTACGCCGAGGCTCGGCATGGACTGGAATAGGGCCGACGTGTAGGGATGTTGGGGCGTACGATAGACGTCCTCGATCGGCGCATCTTCGACAATTTGGCCTGCATAGAAAACGAGCACCCGCTCGCAGAGCTCGGCGACGACGCCAAGGTCGTGGGTGATGAAGATCAGAGCCGTGCCCGTCTCCTCGTTGATGCGGTATAGCAGGTCGATGATCTGCGCCTGGACGGTGACGTCGAGCGCGGTCGTCGGTTCGTCGGCAATGATCAGACGGGGGCGGCAAATCAGTGCCATGGCGATCATGGCGCGCTGCTGCATGCCGCCGGACAGCGCATGCGGATAGTCGTCGTAGCGACGCTCCGGCGCGGCGATCCCCACCTCGGCAAGGGCCTCGATGACACGTTCCCGCGCCTCCTTCTTGCCGATCGGGACATGGGCGCGAAGTGTTTCCGATATCTGCTCGCCAACGGTGAAGACCGGGTCGAGCGCACGCATGGGCTCCTGGAACACGACGCCGATGCGCGCTCCGGTGACCGCGCGCATCTGCCAGCGGCGCAGCTGCATCAGGTCGCGGCCCTCGAAGGTGACCCTCCCGGTGACGCGCGACGAGAAGCGGGGCAGGAGGCCGAGCAAGGCAAGCCCCGTTACCGACTTGCCGCAGCCGCTCTCGCCGACTATGCCGAGGCGTTCGCCGGGCCGCACGGAGAAACCGACGGAATCGATCGCCTGCACTTGGGAGCGGCCGCTGCCGAAGAACACCTGCAGGTCATCGACCTCGAGCAGCGGCGCGACGCGGTCGGGCGAAAGGTCTGTCATCTGGCCGATCGTCATGGGCATGCCTCAGCGCGACTTCATGGTGGGGTCGAGCCGCACGCGGATGTATTCGCCCAGCGTGTTGAAGCTCAGCGCGGTGAACAGGATCGCCAGACCCGGCGCGTACATCTGCGACGGCGCGATGCCAGCGTAGAAGAATGAGCGCGACAGCATCGCGCCCCAGCTCGGCTGCGGCGGCTGCACGCCAAGACCGAGAAACGACAGGCTGGCCTCCGCCAGCAGCGCTGTCGGCAGCAGCAGAGTGACCTGGACGATGACTGGCTGGATGGCGTTCGGCAGTACGTGGACGGCGAGCAGCCGGAACTGCGACGCGCCGAAGCAGCGCGCGGCAGCGACATAGAGTGCATTGCGGCCGATCAGCGTCTGGCCGCGCATCAGACGGGCGATGGTCGGCGAAAAAACGATACCGATAGCGATCATGCTGTTGACGAGGCCGACGCCGAGCACGCCGGTGACTGCGATCGCCAGCACGATGGCCGGGAAGGAAAGCATAGTGTCGATCGCCCGGCTGATCACGGCGTCGACCCAGCCGCCGGTGAAGCCGGCGATCAGCCCGACCGGGACGCCGATCAGGCAGGCGACCCCGACGGCGATGAAGCTGCCCATGAGGGTCAGCGGCGCGCCATGGATCAGCCGGCTGAGCACGTCGCGGCCGAGGTCATCGGTGCCGAGAAAATGCTCGGCGCTCGCCGGGACAAGCACGGCTTTCATGTCCTGGTCGGTCGGCGAGTAGGGCGCGACGAAGGGCGCGAAGACCGACAGCAGCACCAGGAGCAGCAGGAACGCCGCGCTGAGATAGACGGGCACGTCGCGGAGGCGAAGCGAGGAGCCGGCGGTAGCGAGAGCGCTGCGAACCATGGTCATGACGTCCGCGGATCCAGGAGGGAGTAGAGAATTTCGATGACGAGATTCACCAGCACGACGATCAGGACCATGGTCAGCATCACTCCTTGCATGACCGGGAAGTCCTTGCCCGACGCCGCAGCGACAACGAGGCTGCCCATGCCGTTGATGGCGAATACCGCCTCGATGACGACAGTTCCGCCGAGCAGGCGGTTGAACAGCAGACCGACCACCGTCAGCAGCGTTACGCTGATGTTCTTCAAACCATGCTTCCAGAAGATCGACGTGTGGGTGAGCCCCTTGGCGACGAGCGTGCGCATGTGCTGGGAGGACTGGAACTCGATCAGCGCGCTACGAGTCTGGCGTGCGACCTCGGCGATGCCGCTAGCGCCGAGCGCGACTGCCGGCAGCGTGGCGTCGTAGACAGCGCGCCAAAAACTGTCCGAGGGATGTGTCATCCCGGAGACAGGGAAGAGCTGAAGGTTCATCGCGAGCCAGGTGACCAGGATCATGCCAAGCCAGAAGCCCGGTAGGGCGATGCCGACCGAGGCGATGTTGGTCACCAGGGAATCGACGGTGGAACCGGGGCGCGACGCGGCGAAGATGCCGATCGGGATGCCGAACGCAAGCGAGATGAACATGGCGATGCCGACCAGGGTCAGCGAAACGGGCAGCCGGGCGAGGATCGAATCCAGGACCGGCACGTTCGATAGCAGCGAGTTCGAGAAATCGCCGCGCAGGATATTGGAGAGCCAGATCCAATATTGCATCAGGGCCGAGCGATCGAGGCCGTAGAGCTGGCGGATCTCCTCGATCCGCTCGCGGGTGGCCGTTTCACCCGCGAGCGTAATGGCGATGTCCCCGGGAACGAGATGCATCAGCAGGAAGACGAGCAACGTCGCCGCGATAAGGATCGGAACCGCCTGGAGCAGGCAGAAACCGATCAGCTTGAGGGTCCTGTTGCCGTGCATCGTTGTCGCGTCCCGAGCGTCAGCTTGCGAGATGGACGGTTTCGAAGCGCGGCTTGCCGAGGATGGAGGGAGCGTAGCCCTCCACTGCCGGCGCGAGGGCGTTGAGCTCGACCTGGAGCACCAGCGGAACGTAAAGGGCGTTCTCGTTGATGATCTTCAGCGCGTGCTGGATCGCCTGCTTGCGTGATTCGAGATCGAGATTGCTGCGGCAGTCCGCCATCGCCTGCTCGAGCTCGGGGGCGCCCCACATGCGCGACGCATTGATGAAGGATTCCGGGTCGAACATGAGACTGAAAAACTGGCTCGGATCGGTGCGGCCGCTGTAGATCGACAGGGCTGCGTTACCGAGCCGTTCGCCCATGAATTTGGCGCCGAGCTCGTTCGTCGGAACGGACCTCAGGATGAGGTTGATCTTCGCCTTCTTCAGCTGTTCGACGAGCACCTCGCCCTTCTGCTGGAAGGCCTGCGTGTTCGGCACGAACATTTCCACGTCGACGCCGTCCGGGTGGCCGGCCTCGGCGAGCAGCTTGATGGCCAGTTCGGGATCGTGTTTGTAGGTGCCTTCGAGCTCCGGATTGTAGGCCCAGTGCGATGCAGGCAACGTCTGCACGGTCGGCACGCCTAGACCGGCCATGGTCAGTTCATTGAGCGCATCGCGGTCCACCGCATGGCACAAGGCAAGACGCACGTTCTTCTTGTCGAAGGGCGGCTTGGAGTAGTTCAGGTAGAAGTGGAATGTCGCCAGCGTCGGGCCCGACGCGGCCTTCAGCCTGGACGCCTCGATCAGCGGCTTCTGCTGCGGGGCGAGCTGCATGACGAAGTGGTTCTGCCCTGCCACCACCGAGCGAAGTCCGGTGTTTGAATCGGTGATGACGGAGACTTCGATGCCGTCGAGATAGGGCGCGCCGCTCTGCCAATAGTTCTCGTTGCGCGTATAGACGAGCCGCTCCGCGTCGCGCCACTCAGTCAAGCGCCACGGTCCTGTTCCCACTGCGGTGCGGTCGTAGCCCTCGCCCATTTCCTTCACCGCTTTGGGCGACGACATCATGCCGGCACGATCGGACAGGACGCTGAGCAGCACCGCGTCGGGCTCCTTCAGCTTGATCGTGACCTGGTGCTCGCCGGTCGCCTGAATGGACTCGACGGACAGGAGGTCGATCTTCACGCGCGAACGCTCGTCGGTGCGGGCGCGCTCGAGATTGAAGACGGCTGCCCCCGCATTGAAGGGCGTGCCGTCATGGAACGTGACGTCCTTGCGCAACTCGAGGACGAGCGTGGTCGGATCCGTGTAGGTCCACGATTCCGCCAGGCCAGCCTCCGGCATCAATGTATCGAGATTGACGTTGACGAGCGCCTCGTAGACCGGGAACAGTAGGATGTGGTCGTTGCCATGCCGACCGGTCATCGGGTCCATGCTGGTCGGATTGTGCGGCGCGGCGACCTTGAGCACGCCGCCCTGCTTCTGGGCATGGGCCTTCGTCGCAGCACCGAACGGCAACATGGCGGTTGCGGCGGCGCCACCCGCAAATGCGAGCCACTGGCGCCGGGTCATCACGACCGCGTCACTTCTTAAGCGGAAATCTTCCATTGCGTTCTCCTCCCTCATTGAACTCCTCCGGTCGTTTCGCCGGCGAAGTGACATGCGACCTGCTGGCCTGCGCGCATCTCTCGCAACGCCGGAGCCTCCTCGGCGCATCTGGCTTGGGCGAACTGGCAACGCGTCCGGAAGCGACAGCCCGAAGGCGGTGTCAGGGCGCTCGGGATTTCGCCGGTCAGGGCCGGACGCGTTCGCGTGCGCATCGAAGCGGGAACCGGGACCGGCCGTGATCGCAACAGCGCGCGCGTGTAGGGATGCAGCGGCTCGGACATGATCTGGTCGACCGTACCGACCTCGACCAGCCGGCCGAGATACATGACCGCGATGCGGTGGCTTACATGCGAAACGACGCTGAGGTCGTGGGAAATGAACAGATAGGCTAGGCCGAGTTCTTTCTGGAGCTTATCGAACAGATTGACGATCTCGGCCTGAATGGAGACGTCCAACGCGGCGACTGCCTCGTCGCAGACCAGCAGCTTCGGCTTCATGGTCAGGACCCGCGCGATGTTGACGCGCTGCTTCTGACCGCCGGAAAGCTCGTGAGCATAGCGTTTCGCATGCTCCGGACGCAGGCCGACGAGGCCGAGACATTCGAGCGCGACCTCGTCCTGCTCGGCGCGAGAGAGCTTGCCCTGGATGCGCAACGGCTCTCGAAGGCTCTGCAGAATGGTCATGCGCGGATTCAGGGCGCCGGCGGGATCCTGAAAGACGATCTGATAGTCGCGCCGCTTGCGGCGAAGCGCTGCGCCCGACAGACTGCTAATGTCCTCACCTTCGAGGACGACTCGCCCTTCAGTCGCTGCCTGAAGCGCGACAATCGTCCTGCCGACCGTCGATTTTCCCGAGCCGGACTCCCCGATCAGGCCGAACACCTCGTTCGAATGGACGTCGAACGAGACACCGTCGACCGCCTTGAGGGTGATATTGCGGCTGATCGGAAAATGGACGCATAGGTCCTCGACGCGCACCAGCGGAACCGAGAGGCCGGTTTGTGGTGAAACGTTCGGTGCGTGCGACGCGCTACATGGCTGCATCGTGCGCACCTCCGAGAGCACGGCGCTGTCTGCCGGCACGCCGGTGTGCGACATCGAGGCCGGCGACGATCCACGCGCGCGATGCCACGGGATCGATGACGTCGTCGATCGTCACATAGCTTGCGGCATTGAGTGGATCGCCGTGTCGGTAGAGATCGTCCACCCGCTTGCGCAGGCTGGCCTCGCGCTCAATCGGGTCGGCGATTTGTTCGAGCTCCCTGCGGAACCCGAGCTTGACCTGACCCTCCAGGCCCATCTTGCCAAAATGACCCGTCGGCCAGGAGACACAGAACTCCTGATCGTGCGAGTTACCCCCGACCATCGCCAGTGCACCCAGCCCATAGCCCTTACGCACGATAATGGTGAACTGGGGCACGTCGAGACGCGCGCCTTCGATGAACATGTGCCCGGCCTGGCGGACGAGACCTTCCCGCTCTGCGTTGGGGCCGACCATGAAGCCTGGCGTGTCGCAGAGTTTGAGCAGTGGCAGCCCGAACGACCCGACCAGCCTGCAGAAATCGGCGGCCTTGGTCGCGGCGTCGCTATCGATCGCGCCGGAGAGATGCGCCGGGTTGTTGGCCATCAGCGCGATCGGCCGCCCCTCTATGCGTACCAGCGCGGTGATGATCCCGACGCCGTAGTCGGGACGCAGTTCCAGGACCGATCCGGTATCGGCAAGGAGGCCCAGCACGTCGCGCATGGCGTACATCCGGCGTGGCTCTTCCGGAATCACATGCCTGAGGTGCCGCGGATCAGCGCAGTCCCAGGAAGGCAGAGTTCCCTGAAGGTAGGACAGGACCTGCTTGGCCGCCGCGACCGCGGCAGCCTCGTCCTTGACCACCATGTCGACGACGCCGTTGGGCGCCTGCATCGACATCGGCCCGATATCCTTCGCGGCCACGATGCCCAAGCCGCCGCCCTCGATCATCGCCGGGCCGCCCATCCCAACGGAGGCGTTCTCGGTGGCGATGATCAGATCGGCGCAGCCCGCAAGCGCGGCATTACCGGCGAAGCAGTTGCCCGAGACGATCGCGAGGATCGGCACCTGGCCGCTGAGGCGCGCCAATTGCCAGAAAGTCGGATTGTACAACTTGAGCTGTCCGTGGTCGTCGGTGTCACCCGGCCGACCGCCTCCACCTTCCGCGAACAGGACTACGGGAAGGCCGTTCTTTTCGGCAAGGTGAAACAGGCGATGCTTCTTGGTGTGCGCGACGACGCCCTGGGTGCCGGCAAAGACTGTGTAGTCGTAGGCCATCACCGCGCATCGCGTCGTCGCCGCGCCGAACAGGTCGGCATTGATCGTGCCGGTCCCGGTGATGAGCCCGTCGGCCGGACTGAGCTTCTGAAGTTGGTCGAGCGGCCGTCGTCCGCGTTGGGCGGCAATGGCCAGCCCGCCCGATTCGAGGAAGCTGCCCGGATCGCACAGGTCCTCGACATTCTCGCGGGCAGTGCGCTGACCGTCGGCGTGCCGGCGCTGGACCGCGTCGGGCCGCGCAGCATCCAGCAACTTTCCATGTGCTTCGATGACGCGCGCCAGATCGCAGCGGACCATATCGAGATCGATCGGCCCTCCGTTTGCTTCGCCGTTCAGCTCCGTACCGTCCGGACGGATGAAGACGATCGGACTTCCTTCGGAAAGAGCCGAGCCGACCTCCGCGGCGACGACCGCCACCGTGCCGCCGAAGCCGGCTGCCAGTGTCGCCTCCATCTTCATCGCCTCGGTGATCGCGATCAACTGCCCCGGCACTACGAAGTCGCCAGGGGCGACATGCAGTTCGATCAGGCGGCTGTCATTGAGCGCGACGATCGGCTGGCACCCCTCCGGCACGGCGACTTCGATGCGCTCCGCGACCGCCTGCTCTGCATCGTCATTTGCAAAGTGGAAATCCGGATGCGGCGTCCCAACCTCCAGGAGGTCTGGCAAGTTTCGGTCAACGAAGGCGATGTCGACTTCTCCGGCCTCGACCGCCGGATGCCGGAGCAGGCCGCGCAGGAACGAAACATTGGTGTCGATCCCGGCGATCTCCGTCTCGCAAAGCGCCCGATAGGCCTTCCTCACGAGGACTCCGACGTCGTCGGCCGCCGAATGCACGATAACCTTCGCAAACAGGGAATCGAAACCCAGGCCGTTGCGGAAGCCCGCATACGCGGCCGTGTCGACGCGTATACCCGGGCCACTCGGCAGCTCGAGGCGCGTAACGACGCCGGTCGCGGCGGTCGCACTGCCGTCAGCACGCATGCGTTCGGTGTTGATACGCAGCTGTACCGCCATGCCGCGCGGGCGGATCGTGCCAGAAACCAGGTCGTCGAGCCGGGCGCCAGAGGCGAGACGCAGCTGCAGCTGGACGAGATCGATGCCGGTCACTTCCTCCGTCACGGTGTGCTCGACCTGAAGACGCGGATTGACCTCCATGAACAGGATGCGGTCACCGGTTTCGCCGGGCGTGACCAGGAATTCCATCGTCGCGAGGCTCGACAGCCCGACGTGCCGCGCAATGCGCTCTGCCGCCTCGTGCAGTTCACCACGTGTCGCGGGAGCGAGCGAAGGAGCGGGAGCAAACTCGACGATTTTCTGCCGGCGCCTTTGAAGACTGCATTCACGCTCGCCCAGCACGCGGACTGCCATTCCGTCGCCTACGACCTGCACCTCCACGTGACGGGCTCGCTCGACGAGCTCCTCGGCGTAGATGCGGTCGTCGCCAAACGATGCGCCCGCCTCGGAGCGGCAACGTTCGAAGGCTTCGACAATTTCTGCGGAATTGCGGACGATCCGGATGCCGCGCCCGCCGCCGCCGGCGACGGCCTTGAGGACAACCGCGCGACCGAGTTCGGCCATGAAGCCGGCGGCAGCATTCGCATCGGCCAGGAGCCCGCTGCCCGCAGGCGTCTGAACGCCGGCCTCGGCCGCGACGAGGCGCGACCTCTCCTTGTCACCAAGCGCGGCAAGGGCCTTTGGAGTCGGACCCACAAAGATGAGGCCCGCTGCCTTGCAGGCCTCTGCAAAATCGGCGCGCTCGCTGAGAAAGCCGTAGCCCGGATGTATCATCTGGCAGTCATGTGCCAGCGCAGCGCGGATGAGGGCCTCGCCATCCAGATATGCCTTGGCCCCAGAAGCCTTGAGGAAGACCACCTCGTCGCCGCGCAGCCTATGCAACGCTTCCGTGTCGTCGACCGAACAAACCGTCACGCTGCGCCAACCCAGCTCGGCAACGGCACGCGCAATTCGGACGGCGATCTCGCCGCGGTTCGCGATTAGGACCTTCGGGGACCCTTCCGGGACTTGCCTGAAAGGCATCATTCCTCCTCCGCCGCCGATCCTCCCCGGCGACGCGGGAAGACAATCACCCAGCTTCCGGATTGTCAACAGTTGGCTGGTGACAATTTAATTCTGGCTGGGGAACCGAGGTTTCTTTTGTCGTTGACTGAAAACTGTCGACACCTTAACACGGGGCCTGCCCTGTACAAGGAGGTTCAGTTGGATCGATATGATGTGATCGTGGTTGGCGCCGGTAACGCGGCGCTATGCGCAGCCCTGTCGGCCAGGGAGAACGGCGCGAGAGTTCTTGTTCTTGAGCGCGCGCCCGAGGACGAGAAGGGCGGCAATTCCTACTTCACCGCAGGCGGGTTCCGTTTTGTGCATGAGGGTCTCGAAGACGTCTCCAGGGATATTCTGACGGATCTTTCCGAGGCGGAGCGCAACCAGATCGTGCTGCCGTCCCACAGCCGGCAGTTCTTCTACGACCAGCTCATGGAAATCACGCACCACCAAGCCGATGAGGATCTGGCGCATATACTGATCGACCGGTCGCGGCCGACGATGGGTTGGCTCCGGTCGCACGGCATCCGTTTCGTCCCGATGTTCGGGCGTCAGTCCTACGTCGTCGACGGAAAGCACCATTTCTACGGCGGTGTGAATATCGAAGCGGTCGGGGGCGGCGCCGGACTCGTCGAGGCGGAATTGGCACGCGCGGAAAAACTCGGCATCGAAATTCGTTACTCGACGGCGGCCATCGCCCTGCTGCAGAGCCAGGACCGCACGGTTACCGGCGTTAAGGTCCGGACCAAATCCGGCTATGAGGAAATATCGGCCAAGGCGGTTATCCTTGCATGCGGCGGCTTCGAATCGAACCCGGAGATGCGCGTCCGCTATCTCGGCCCGGGATGGGACCTGTGCCGGGTGCGCGGAACGCGCCACAATATGGGCGAGGGCATCCAGATGGCTCTGGCGATCGGCGCGCGACCCTACGGCAACTGGTCGAGCTGCCATGCCTGCGAGTGGGACATCTCGGCTCCGCCTTACGGCGACCGATGGGTGCTCGATAACTTCCAGAAGCACTCCTACCCGCTCGGCATCATGGTCAATCTCGACGCCCAGCGCTTCGTCGACGAAGGCGAGAACTACCGCAACCTCACTTATGCGAAGTTCGGCCGCGAGATTATGAAGCAGCCGCGCCGCACCGCCATTCAGATCTTCGACCAGCAGACTGTGGCGATGCTGCGCGATGAATATCGTATCAAGGAGGTGACCAAGCTCGAGGCGAACACTATCGAGGAGCTCGCCGACGGGCTGGAACTCGATCGGGACGCGCTTGTCCGTACGGTCCGCGAGTTCAACGAGGCATGCGGGCCGGAGACCTACAACCCGGCCATCCTGGACGGCAAGGGCACGCGCGGGATCGTGCCACGCAAATCCAACTGGGCGCTGCCGATCAACAAGCCGCCTTATGTCGCCTTTATCACGACCACCGGCATCACCTTCACTTTCGGCGGCCTGCAGATCAACACGCAGGGCGAGGTCCAGGATATGACCGATCAGTCCATCCCCGGCCTATATGCGGCCGGCGAATTGGTCGGCGGGCTGTTCTACGAGAACTATCCCGGCGGCACCGGGCTGATGTCAGGCTCCGTTTTCGGCAAGCTGGCCGGCGAGAGCGCCTCGGCATACGCGCGGGGCGTCGCCTGACCAAGCTGCGGCGCCGGCCGTGCCGGCGCCGCAGTCCGCCGAGCATTATTCCCTTTGCCCGGAGCATCCGATCCGGACAAACACTCCGGATAAAGTCAGGGGACCCACTGGGTCTCGACGAGATAGTCGGCAACCGCCAGATCAACCCTCGAGAAGACTGACCCGGGGGAGGGTGTTTTGGCGCCGGTCTGCAGCAGCCGGCCGATGTCGGCCAGATTGGCGGCGGCATCGATGGTCTCCAGACGCTCGAAGAGGATCGCGACGTTATCGGCCGGGAGCACGCACGCGGTGACATGCTCGAACCAGCCGAAGAGCGAAGACGGGGAAGGTGGCGGCACAGGGACCCGGCTGCCCGGAAGGACGTCCGCCAGCGCCAGATCGGATATGACGTCGCCCGCCGCAAGCGATGCGGCGAGCAACCCGGCGCGCGCGGCCTCCCCCGCCCTGAGCGAAACCAGGACGGGGTTCGGCGCAACCGGACATGACGGCTGCAGTGCGGCCGCCAGTTTCAACGCATTGGCGACGCGATCTGCATCGAGGTTCAGCATCCGCGCGCAGCCGCCCGCCACGGCGACGGCCTCGGAGGCCGCGACTAAGCGGTCCAGGGCCAGCAGTCCGGCACAGACGGCTTCGACCAGGCGCCCGCCGTCTGTCTGCCGCGCCTCGCCGAGCGACAGGAGCGCCGTCACCATGGGCACCGCGCTGCGGTCCAGCCAGGCGATCGTTTCTTCGCTTTCGGTCGGCGTTCGGGCGGCAACGGCATTGAGATACGCTGCATCGATCGCAGCGACGCCCCGATCTCCGCCGAAGATGGTCGACGGTCCGGTCCTTGGCGAGATGGCGGCTATGATCTCACCCGCAAGCGGGCAGGAGGAACCGGCGAGAGCGAGGCCCAACGTGCCGATGATCACCGCGGTGGCGCCCGAGCGGGCGTCTTCCGTCAGCCAGGCATGATCGGTCTCGCAAATGGCCTGAACGATGCTATCCACCATCTCAGGCGGCCGCCTTCAGTACATCCCGGGCAGCGCTGCGACCAGCAATGCGGCCAAACGTAGCGCCGGATACGAGACCGGTTCCTGCGGGGTAGTTGTCGTAGAACAGCCCGCCGACCATCTCGCCGCAGCAATAGAGCCCTTCTATGGGGCGCCAGTCCGTGCCTACCACCTGGGCAGACTCGGTGATCTTGAGACCGCCGAAGGTGAAGGTGATGCCGCCAGTCGCGCTGTAGGCATGGTAGGGCGGCTTATCGAGCTTCAGCGCCCAGTTGGTCTTGGGCAGCGACATTCCGGGTCTCGTCGCCAATCCATCCTTGGCGGCGGGATCGAAGCCCTCGCTCTCGTCGCGCGCGTGAGCGTTGTAGTCCCGGAGCGTGCGGAGAGCCTTGTCCGGATCCTCGAAGTCGAGCTTGCGAACCAGGTCGTCCAGACTAGCCGCGACGACCGGTTGCGACGTCGAATAGCGCGGCTCGAGCAGATGAAGGACCTTACTGTCGAAGATTTGCCAGGCCTTGGCTCCCGGTTCGGCCAAGATAGCGCGCCCGAACTTCGCATAGGTGAAAAGCGCTGCATCCTCGCCTTCGTCGACGAATCGGCGCCCCTTGCGGTTCAGCATCACCGAGTAGACATAACTGAGGCGGTTGGACCTGTCGGTCATCTCGCGCGGGGCGAATTCGCCCCAGTCGGCGCTAATTGGCGTCGCGTGGCAGCCCGACCACTGGCCCCACGGCAGCGCGCCGACGTCCATCGCCATCCTCAGCCCATCACCCTGATTGTGCGGCGTGCCCCGCACCTTCGCTCCGCCGATGTTGGGTCCGATATGCTGGGTACGCATCTGGACATTGGCTTCGAAGCCGCCGCAGCCGAGTATGATGCTGCGTCCCTCGACGACCGACATGCCTTTGCCGTCGCGGACCCTCACGGCGCAGACCCTGCCGCCAGCGTCGATTTCAAGCCCACGGACCGCGGCGCCGTAGCGGATCTCGACGCCCATCTCCTCGGCGGTTCGGAACCATGCACGAGACAGGCCGACGCCTTCGTGCTTCGCACGCACCACCAGGCCGCGGGCCCAAATTACCTTGTTGCCCCTTCGAACCGCGGACAGGGTCAGCGCCGGCTCCATGGGAACCTTGCCGACTCGGTTCATCCAGAACACCGTGTCCTTCGAATTGTCGACGAGGATCTTCGACAGGACAGGATCGGTCCGCCCTGCGGTCACGCGCATCAGGTCGCCGTGATAATCCGACTTCGAATAGGGCATGATGCCGCCATAGAAGTCTTCGATCTCGTTCTCGGCGTCCGGCACCAGAGGCTCGATCTCACGCGGGTCGTTGAAGGCGAAGCGCAAAACGCCGCCGCTCCAGTGCGTGTTGCCGCCCCGCATTTCGCGCGGGGCCTTTTCCAGAACAACGACGCGTTCAGCCCCACTCTCTCTCGCGGAGACCGCTGCTGCCAGTGCGGCATTCCCGGCCCCAACCACGATTACGTCATAGTGCGACATTCGACTTCCTCCAGACGATCCGCTTCTCCGAACCCGCCGGATGTGAAATCATCAACTGCCGAATGTCAACAGTTTACAGAGGTACGAGCTATAGCCCGCTCGCGGGTAATTGCCCGGGGAGAAAACGTACGACTACCGCGACAAGGATCACGGCAGCCGGAACGATCACGCCCATCGATCAGGACGCAGGGAAGGCACTTGCCGGGCGCGCTGCTCCGCGCCGGGCAGTCAGGTCTCGGCCGCCTCCGCCGCAGCCTTCTTCAACGCCATTTGGGCGTGCAGGCGGGCGTTGCGGATATGCGTCCGCATCGCGGCCTCGGCCCGATCCGGATCGCGCGAGACGAGCGCGTCGACGATCGCCCTGTGCTCGTCCAGCGCCTGCGCGGCGCGGCCAGTCATGGTCGAGGACTTGTAACGATAGACCCGTAGCAGATCGTAGAGGTCTCCCTTCACGATCGAAGCCAGCAACTCGTTGCGCGAGGCGGTCGCGATACGGAAATGGAAATCGTAGTCTCCGGATTCCTGATAGTAGCCTTGCCCCATTGCAACGTCGCGCTTGCGAGCGTGCGTATCCAGCAGCTTTACCAGTTCTTTGAGCTCCTGGTCGCTCATCCGCTCGGCCGCCAGTCGGCAAGCCATCCCCTCAAGCGCCTCGCGCACCGTCAGGAGATTGTCGAGACGTTCCGGCGAGAGCATCGCCACGCTCACGCCGACATTGGCCTTGCGGTCGAGGAGCCTGCGCCCCTCCAGTCGACGGATAGCTTCCCGCAGGGGACCCCGGCTGACCCCGAGCGACGCCGCGAGCGTTTGTTCGCGGATACGCTCGCCTGGCGCGAGCTCACCGGCGATGATGGCGGCCTCTAGCCGCTCGGTCACCGCGTCGACCAACGATTTCGGCACGACTTTGGTGCTGAAGCTATCTGTCAATTCCCGCTCCTTCACGAGGCCCTGTCCTGAGAACCAGCGACGATGTTGATCAATCTAATGCATTTCTCAGACGGTTGCACTCTCAAACTGTAAATTGTTGACATCAACTGATCTAACTGTTGAAAGATGCAACACTGCACCCGGAGTAAAGCCATGGTCTACCGACGAATCCCTTGCGCCTTCATGCGTGGAGGCACATCCAAGGCACTCGTGTTCCGGCGCGACGACCTGCCGGCTGATACCTCTGAATGGCCCCCGCTCTTCCTCGCAGCTATGGGCTCGCCCGATCCGAGCGGACGCCAGCTCGACGGGATGGGAGGCGGCGTGTCGTCCCTGTCGAAAGTGTGCGTGGTCGGCCCGTCAAGCCGGCCCGACGCCGATCTCGATTACAGCTTTTTCCAGATCGGGATCAAGGACGACCTCGTCGACACCAGCGGCAACTGTGGGAATATGTCGTCCGCGATAGGTCCTTTCGCCCTCGATGAAGGCTTTGCTCCGCCGTGCAGTGGGGACATGGCGACCATTCGCATTCACAACACCAACACGTCCAAGATCATCGTTTCCCGCTTTCCGGTCGAAGATGGCAAGGCTGCGGTTTCCGGCTCGCAATCGATCGACGGCGTGGCCGGGACCGGCGCTCCGATAAGGCTCGAGTTCCTCGATCCGGGTGGAGCCGGGACCGGACGCCTGCTGCCGGCGGGCGAGGCCGAAAGCGACCTCCAGGTCCCCGGACTTGGAATAATCCGCGCGACGATGATCGACGCCGCCAATCCATGCGTTTTTGTCGAGGCGCAATCGATCGGCAAGCTGGGTATTGAACTGCCATCGACGCTGGATGACGACCACGCGTGCCTTGCTGCGCTCGAATCTGTCCGACGCAGCGCCGCCGTCGCAATGGGAATCGCGCCGAACGAGGACGAGGCCGGCCGCGTTCCGAGCATTCCCAAGGTCGCAATCGTCAGCAAACCGACGGACTACATCACCATCTCCGGCCGCATGATCGGCCGGGAGGACCACGAAATCTCGGTGAGAATGATCTCGATGGGTATCCCGCATCGAGCAGTCCCCCTGACTGGCGCGCTCTGCCTCGCCGTTGCGGTGCGGACCCCGGGTACACTGCCGCACCGGCTCGCCGGTACGCACGACGGCTCCATTCGCGCCGGACATCCCTCGGGGACGCTGGAGGTCGATGCAGAGGTGACGGAACGGGATGGGCAGCCGCACGCCACGCACTGTGCGGTGTACCGAACCGCGCGACGTCTGTTCGAGGGACACGTCCTTGTTCCTGGAGCAGACGGCTAAAATCGCGCATGAAGAAAGTCAACTGTTGACAATCCTTTCGCCGCCAGCGAGGGTGCCACCGCTGGTGGAGACAGGCGATGCGCGATTATGGACTTTTCATCGATGGCGAATGGATCGGCCAAGGCCAGGGTCCGACATTCGAATCCCTCAATCCCTACACGCAGAAGCCGTGGGCGACCCTGCGCGAAGCGACTACCGGCGAGGTGGATGCCGCCGTTCGTGCCGCCGTCGCGGCGCATGAGGGTGTTTGGCGGGGCATGAGCGGCATCCGGCGTGCGGAAATCATGCACCGCATCGCCGACCTGGTCGTCGCCAATGCGGAGGAACTCGCCCGGCTGGAATCGACCGACAATGGTAAGATCATCCGCGAGACGCGTTCGCAGATGCAGTTTGTAGCTCGTCTCTTCCGCTTTTACGCGGGCTATGCCGACAAGCTGTTCGGAAGTGTGATCCCGCTCGATCAGCCGGGCATCCTCGACTACGCGACGCGCGAGCCATACGGCGTCATCGGCGTCATCACCGCCTGGAACTCCCCGCTCAGCCTGCTCAGCAACAAGTTGCCGGCAGCCCTTGCCGCCGGCAACTGTGCCGTCGTCAAGCCCTCCGAACATGCTTCAGTGACTACGCTCGAGCTCTGCAGGATCTTCGAGCAGGCAGGGCTTCCTAAAGGGGTCGTCAACGTCGTGACCGGTGCCGGCGAGGTCGGTGCGGCGATCGTGCGCCATCCCGGCGTCGCTAAGGTCAGCTTCACCGGCAGCCCGCATGTGGGCAGCATCATCGCGGCGATGGCCGGACAACAGCTGAAGCCGGTGACGCTCGAACTGGGCGGCAAGTCGCCGAACATCATCTTCGAGGATGCTGATCTCGACAGGGCGATCTCCGGCGCGCTGGCCGGCATCTTCGGCGCCACCGGTCAGACCTGCATCGCCGGCTCGCGCCTCCTCGTGCAGCGGTCGGTTCATGACGAGGTCATTTCGCGACTGGTCGAACGCGCCGGCGGGATACGGCTCGGCGATCCGCTCGATCCCTCGACCGACATGGGCACCGCCGCGAACGAGCCGCAGTTCCAACGCATCATGGCGGCCATCGCGAGCGCCAGGGAGGACGGCGCGGCTCTGGTCGCCGGAGGACGGCGCGCCTCCGGTCCGTCACTTGAGACCGGGTTGTTCATCGAGCCGACCATCTTCACCAACGTTACTAACGGGATGAGGGTGGCCCAGAACGAGATCTTCGGGCCAGTCCTGTCGATCATCGCATTCGACACGGAGGACGAAGCGGTCGCTATCGCCAACGACATCCCCTTCGGACTAGCCTCAGGCATCTGGACCCAGGACCTTTCGCGCGCGATGCGGACCATCCCACGCCTGCGCTGCGGGGTCGTGTGGGTCAACACCTACCGTATGGTCGCTGCCCAAGCTCCGTTCGGAGGCACAAAGGAAAGCGGTTTCGGACGAGAACGCGGCGAAGCCGGCATCCTCGAATTCATGACGACCAAGAACGTGATGATCGATTTCTCCGGCGAGAAGCGCGATCCGTTCGCAATCAAGAACTGAACCGACTCTGCACGATGGAGACGAACAGCATGAATGCGCGAGTTGCACTGGTAGGCATCGGCCAGATGGGCGGTGGGATGGCACTCACGCTGGTCCGCGCGGGATTTAGCGTCACGGGCTATGACGTTAGCGCGGCGAGCCGCGAAGCTGCCGCCGCGCAGGGCGTGCCGGTCACCTCCGCACTGAAAGAGGCCATCGAGGGCCAGGATTTCGTCCTATCAAGCCTGCCCAATTCGCGGATTACGCGGGACGCCTGGCTCGGGGAAGACGGCATCCTTGCGCACGACCTCGGTCGTGCCGTCTGCATAGAGCTGAGCACAATCGATGCTGAGACGATGAAGACAATCGGCGAAGCCTGCATACGTCGGGGACTTTCTGTCGTCGACGCCCCGGTGAGCGGCGGCCCCAACGAGGCCGCGTCCGGCAAGTTGGTGCTGATGCTCGGCGGCAGCGACGATGACGTAGCACGCGCGAAGCCGGTGCTCGACGCGCTCGGGGAGGCTCAGCTCCGGACCGGCGCCGTCGGCACCGCCAAGACCGTGAAGCTCGTGAACAACGTCATGTCCATGGGCAACATCCTGATTGCCGCCGAGGCCTTCGCTCTCGGTACTGCGGCAGGTGTCGAGCCGCAGGCGCTGTTCGACGCCCTCGCCCAATCGGGCGGGCGGTCCCATCACTTTCTCAAGCGGTTCCCGAACGCGCTCCAGTCGAACTGGGACCCGGGCTTCAAGATGGAACTTGGCGAAAAGGACGTGGCGCTCGCGCTCGAGGTAGCGAGAAACCTGCGGCAGCCGATGCCGGCGGCGTCGCTCGTCCGCGAGCTGATGACCCTGGCGCTGGCGCAGGGCTATGGCGGCCGAGACGTCGTTGCTCTGCTCGACATGTACCAGAAGATGGACCGCGGCAGATAACTCGGCGGCGACCAAAGTTGGCCCGGCGGGCAGCAGCATCAGGAGGGGACGGTGGAAACCAGGGGCAGCAGATTTGTGGTGACTGGGGGCGCGAGCCTGATCGGCTCGCACATCGCGGACCAGCTTCTTGCAGGCGGCGCACGTGAAGTCGTGCTGTTCGACAACTACTCGCTCAGCTCGCCGGACGTAGTTCGTGAACAGCTCAGGGATGCGCGCGTCCGGCTGGTCAAAGGCGACATCACCCGCGTCAACGAACTGTACGACGCCCTGGAAGACGTGGACGGTGTCTTCGCCGTGGCGGGCTTCCTCACGCTGCCCCTGAGCCAGAACCCCGCTCTCGGGCTCGACGTAAACATTCGCGGCCACATGAACGTGCTGGACACCTGCCGCTACCGGCGCGTGAAGAAGGTCGTGTTCTCATCGTCGATCGCCGTCTACGGCGATCCCGAACCGGGCCTCATCGACGAGGACGCTGCCTATCGCTCACACACGATGGGGCCGGCCACCGTGCTCTATGCGGCGTCGAAGATGGTGGGCGAGAACCTCTGCAAGCTCTATGAGGAACGTTACGGCATCAAGTCCGTGTCGCTTCGCTATGCAACCGTCTATGGCGAGCGCCAGCACTATCGCGGCATCAACGCGCTCTACATCATTGACACCTACGACAAGCTCGTCCGGGGGGAACGGCCCCGCCTCCCCGGCGACGGCAGCGAAGTTCACGACTACGTCCACGTCGCCGATGTGGCGCGGGCCAATGTGATGGCCATGGAGAGCGAAGTCTCGGGCGAGAGCTTCAATGTGGCCAGCGGCAAGGCCACGTCGCTTCGCCGGTTGTTCGAAATCATCGCCCGCCAGATCGGCTCGGATCTGCAGCCGGTCTATGCCGAAGGCGACGGGTTGCGGCTGACGACATCAAGTACCCTGGACTTCTCCATCGATAAGATCGGCCGCATGATCGGCTGGACGCCACAAGTATCGATCGAGGACGGCATCGAACGCCTGATCCGCTGGCGGCGCGGCCAGAGCGCCTGAACCGTTCAGGCGCGGAGGACTGCCGGATTGACGACGTTGGTCGGTCGTCCGGCCACGAAGGCGTTGATCTGGTCGTAGATGTCATGAAAGTGGACGTCGAGTTCGTCTTCGGTGACGTAACCTATATGCGGCGTCGGGATCACTCGCGGATGCGAAATCACCGCATCGCGCGGATCGGTGACCGGCTCGTGCTCGAAAACGTCGAGCGCCGCAATGCCGGGCCGACCGGCGTCCAGCGCCTTCAGCAACGCCCCCGGCGCGATGAGGCCGGCGCGCGACGTGTTGATCAGCACCGAGTCCGGACGCATCGCCATCAGGTCGTTCAGCGCGACGATGCCAGCGGTCTCCGGCTTCAGCCGCAGATGCAGGCTGACAGCATCGCAGCGCGCGAAGAAATCCGCCCCGGCTGACGGCCACCGGCTCGCGATCCGCGACTGCCCGTGCCCGCCCCTCAGCCGAACTCCACCAGACGACCCGCATGCCGAAGGCACGCGCATAGCCGGCGACGGCGCGCCCGATGCGGCCATATCCGTAGAGACCGAGTGTGCGGCCGGCGAGGGTTCGGCCGACGCCGCTCTGCCAGCCCCCTGCCCGCGCCGAGGCGATCTGGCCGGGCAGGTCGCGCATCGCCGCAAGCAGGAGGGCGAACGTCAACTCCCCGGCGGCCGCGCAATGGCTGCCCTCGTGCATGTTGGAGCAGAGCAGAACGCCGCGCTCGGTCAGCGCGCCCACGTCGACGTGCGGGTAGACGCTGCGCTGGCTGACCAGGCGCAGCTTGGGCAAGCGGCGTATCAGGCTGGACCGCAGGGGCGTGCGCTCCCGCATCAAGACCAGTGCTTCGACGTCGCCGATCCATTCCGCCAGTTCGTCCTCGTCGCGGGCGCGCCGATTCCAGACCGTGACCTCGTGGCCGGCCAGCTTGGCGAAGCTCGGCAGGGTGCGCAGCGTGTCGAAGTAGTCGTCGAGAATGTGCACACGCACGGTCGCTGCCTCCCTTGGTGCCTGCCGCTGCGGCGTTGACGCCGCTCCTTGCGATCGGACGAGAAATCGTATCAGCAGACTAGCGCCGCCTCAATGATGACTGTAGATTGTAGACACATTTGTATAACTGGATGCGACAGGCTAGATACCGATGCGGAATACCACCAGACTTAAGCAGATGCTCGGCCGGCGGGATGCCGTCCTCGTTCCCGGCACACCCAATGCGATGTTTGCTCGGATAATTGAGCAGCGCGGCTTTGAGGCCATCTACGTCACCGGCGCCGGCGTGGCTAACATGCATCTGGGCGCGCCGGACATTGGCCTGACAACGGTCTTGGAAGTCGCGGAAGTCGCGGCGGCCATCAGCGACGCTACCACCCTGCCCCTCATCGTCGATGCCGACACCGGCTTCGGCAACGCCCTGAACGTTGTCCGCACCGTTCAACTGCTGGAAAGGGCCGGCGCAGCCGGCCTGCAGATGGAGGACCAGGTCTTTCCGAAGAAGTGCGGCCACTTCAACGGGAAAGAGATTATCCCCGCCGCCGAGATGATAGAGAAGATCAAAGCGGCGGCCGACACGCGCCGGGACGGCGATCTTCAGATCATCGCGCGGACCGACGCACGGGCAGTGGAAGGATTTGAGGCCGCACTCGAGCGGGCCCATGCCTATGTCGAAGCCGGCGCCGATGCGACGTTCGTCGAGGCGCCGGTGAGCGTTGAGGAACTCGCATCCATTACGACACGGCTATCGGTGCCACAGGTAGCGAACATAGTTTTCGGCGGTAAAACTCCTGATCTTGGAAGGGATCGTCTGAAGGAGATGGGCTTCTCGATCGTCCTCTACGCAAACCTGATTCTGCAGGCGACGATTCGCAGCGCGAACCAGGCTCTCACACACCTGACCGAACACGGCACCGCCGCCGGCGGCGAGCACCTGCTTGCGACATTCACGGAGCGGCAGGAAACCGTCGCGAAGCCTTATTGGGACGCGCTGGAGCAGCGCTACCGCGTGCCGGGGATCTAGAAGGCTTCATGGGGCTGCCAGTTAGCTTCCTTGTCATTTCCAGGGCTCCGACGAGAGATCGTTTATCGCGTACAATTGACGGACTTCCAGTCTGCACGCGGTAGCGGCTCTCCCCGAGCGTGAGGTTAACACGCCATGGTAGCATTTATAACGACATGAGCACGAGGAACGTCGGTGCCACAATAGGCGCTCCCTAAATTAGGTGGAGGCGCGCTAGGTTCGTCCTACACGAACGCCCGGGCTGGGAGGCTAGCTCGCGAAGCGCGACGTACTCTCGCTTCGAAGCAGAAACGGGGATACCCTGGACATCTTGGTGCGTTCCGTGTTGCGCACCAATAGTGCGGATGTACTCACCTCGACCCTTGTGCAGGGTCATGCCGCTGGCCCAGTTCAGCAGCTCTTGGTCAACGATGAGCTAGCGGACGGACACCTCGTCCATGTACTTACGGAATACGAAGTCCGACCGACGGAGGCTTTTCTCGTATACCCGTCGGCCCGCTTCATGCGTCCGGTTGTCCGTGCATTCACGGACTTTGCGGTCCCATTGCTGCGCGCTATTCCAGGCGTGGTTCATAGCTCCCTCGACACAGAGAAATTCGAAAGTGCCGGATGATGTCCCTGGGTTCGGCGGCCGCCCTACCTTCCGGTCCGTGCCAAGAACGGATGAGCTTGGCGCAGCGGGCAGGCTGATGAGGGAATCATCGCTCTTCGAGTTCCGCCCCGGCCTGATCCAGGCGATGACCGGCCCGTCCGGATCCGCAAGTCAACGATCCTGGTCCTCATGTGGCGGTTCTGGGATCCCGATGAGGGGCGTATAGCGCGGCAGATGTCTCTCGATATGAGGGCGCGGCTGTTCGCCCCTGTGTTTCGGGACACCATCCATTCGATGACACCGTCGCTGCCGATATCGAAATCGGCAAGTTAGGCGAGCGGCAATGAAGAGGAGCCCGCCGCGGGGGCGGCGCGGTGTCATGATTTCATCGCCGCACTTGAGCACGGTTACGAGACTATCGTCGGCGAAGGCGGTTCGCGGCTGCCTGGCGGCGAGCGTCAGCGCATTGCAATTGCCCGAGCCATCCCCAAGGATGCGCCAATCCTGCTGCTGGACGAAGTGACGGCATCGATTCCAGACAATGAGTACGATATTCGGCTCGCCATTGCCGAACTCTGCGCGGAAAAGACCGTGATTCTCGTGGCCCATCGTCCACGGACAATCGACAACGTCGATCAACGCATTTGCACTCGTAGCAAGCAACGTAACGCAGTAGAATCAATCGTTGCTCGCGAAGAGGAACTAAGGATGGGCGGGAATCAGCGCCTCACGGCCGCGCGCCTGCTCGGCGACCCATCGGTCGTGCCTATGCGGTCCGATGCTCTCGAGACCAAGCGACGCCGCACACAGGAGATTGGCGCCGAGATTGTACTCTATGATCGCAGCATGGAAGACGCGCGAAGCGTTCAGCGCGAACGCTCGCTAATGGGGACGGTGGCTGGGTCCGCAATGAGCCGCGCCTGGACAGCCTGATGCCGATTGCGCGCCGTCCGATTGCCTTTAAGCGTGTCCTCGTCGTCGGCAGGCGCTAATGCAATTCGCCGCGACCGGCTCCTGCCCATTGCCTCCCTAATTCCTGCATCCGTGGTTTCAGCCGGCAGGATCAGCTGGGCCCGTTGGGTTTGCGCTGTGTGACGGACCGAATGCCGGCTAGGTGGTTCGAGCCGGCAAACGCGTAGACGGCTTGAAATGCTCGGGGGAGCGAACGACGTGCGTCCTGCTCTGGATATTCTCCACTGCGGCGACCAAAGCATTCGCTGCGACGGCAACATCGTCGGTCGAAACGTCCATATGCGTGACCGCACGCAAAAGATGCTGACCTTCCATCGACAGGCGTATCCCCTGGGGGGCCAGCTCGTTCAACAGATTCTCCGCTGAAACCCCGGTCTCGGACAGATCGACGAAGACCATGTTCGTTTCGATGTCGCGGAAGGCCAACATGATGCCGGACCGGCCCTGGATGCCCTCTGCAAAACGCTTGGCGTTGGCGTGATCGTCCGCCAGACGCCTTACGTTGTTGTCCATGGCATAAAGGCATGCCGCGGCCATGAAGCCAGACTGGCGCATGGCGCCGCCGAGACGGTGCTTCCATCTCCAAGCCTGCTTGACAAAATCCGCCGAGCCGGCCAGCACGGCGCCGAACGGACAGCCGAGGCTTTTGGTGAAGTCGACCCAGACACTGTCGCACTCCCGGGTGAAGTCGTCCAATTCCACCTCGGCGGCGACGACTGCATTAAAGAGGCGAGCGCCGTCCATATGGACAGCCAGACCAAGGGAGCGGGCTTCGCGCTGGATCGATTTGACGACGTCAAGAGGCCAGACGGCGCCGCCGCCGCGATTAGAGGTCTGCTCGATGACGACAACTCGGCTTCTTGGCGACCGGTCGCGCTGCGGACGAACCCCGTGCCGCAACTGGTCGGCGGTGAAGATGCCGTTCCTGGTGTCAATGGTCTGGATGGAAGCTCCGGCAAGCGCAGCCCCGCCCGCGCCTTCCGAAGTGACTATGTGGGCGAGACGCGACGCGACGATCTCATCGCCCGGCCGGCAGTGAACCAGGAAAGCAATCTGGTTGCACATGGTGCCGGTGGGCAGAAAGATTGCGCTTTCCTGGCCGAGTTCATGCGCGACACGCTCCTCGAGATGCCGGGTCGTCGGGTCCTCGGCAATCTGCTCGTCGCCGACTGCGGCATGCATCATGCACTTGAGCATCGCGGGGGAGGGACGAGTAGAGGTATCGCTTCGAAGATCAATCTTCCAGGCAGTAGGCGAAGCGGTCATGTTATTCTTTCTCAATGATCTGTCATTCTCGCGACGGAGCTATCGAACGCTCAGAGTGCGATGACGCGCGCAGCGGCTGCCGGAAAGTTGATCGTCGCCTGAGCGGTGCAATCGCCCCGCCGAAGGTCCGCCACCCTATTTGATTGGGATACGGTGAACGTCAGTCCGGCATCGCTGGCGAAAAGGTAGTCCGATTCATTGCCGCGGAAGAGTCTCTCCTTCAGCAGAACCGGGAAGCTGTTCTCACCATCGCCAGGTGCCTCTCCCGACCAGAAGAGGTCGATGTCCTGTGGACGTATCGCGACGAGCACCTTCGACCCTGCCTCGACGGCGGTATTCGGCAAGGCAGCGATGACCGGGCCGCCGATGTCGACCAAAACCCGCTCGGCGTCTGAGCGTACGATACGGCCTTCGAAGGCATTGGTCGTGCCCAGGAACCGCGCTACGAAAGCCGTTTGCGGCCGCTGGTAGATATCGCTCGGCGATGCGTATTGTTCGATGCGCCCGTTGTTCATCACCGATATCTTGTCAGACAGCACAAGCGCTTCCTCTTGGTCGTGAGTGACGACGACCGTGGTGATCTGAAGCGATTTCTGCAGGGCCTTCAATTCGATCTGCATCGACTGGCGCAATTGCCGGTCAAGTGCGCCGAGCGGCTCGTCGAGCAGAAGGATGGCCGGCTCGATGACCAGCGCACGGGCCAGGGCCACGCGTTGCTGCTGCCCTCCCGACAGTTCATCGGGATAACGGCCACGCATAGCTAGAAGACCGACCTTATCCATTGCCGCATCGACGGCGCGATCGAGTGGCGCCCCCTTGATCCCTCGCATCTTGAGGCCGAAAGCGACGTTGGCCGCGACGTTCATATGCGGAAACAAGGCATAGCTCTGAAACAGCATGCCGACATTGCGTCTATGGACCGGTTTACGGCTGACCGGCTCACTGCCGACGAAGATCTCGCCAGCGGTGGTCTGGGTCAAACCCGCGATCATTCGCAGCGTCGTGGTCTTGCCGCAGCCACTGGGGCCAAGGAACGACACGAGATTGCCGTGCTCGACATAGAGGTCGATGTCGTCCACGGCGACGACGTCGCCATATTGCTTCCTGACCCTGCGCAGTTCGAGATCCGCAGACATCGCAGTCCTCCAGCGTCAGAGTGGGATATCTAGCGGTTTCAACGTGACCGGCCGTGTTGAAATCTCTTTGACGAACTCCGCCAGATTCAGGCTGAGGGCCTGGATCATCGCCACACCTTTTTCGGCAGTGGCCGCCTTGGCATCGCCCATTGTGCCGCCCATCGCTTTGTTGGACGCCGTGAAGGTGTCGACATCGTGCGGAATGTTGATGCGGTTGCCGTCGACACGGGTTTCGGAGTTGACATGTGGAGCCCATCGCCTGGGCGGCAAGGTCGCGCTTACAGCTTGGCTCATGTCCACCAGTTCGGGGCGATATGCCAGCATCAATGCTGTCTCGGATTCACCGGCATGGCCGAGGCCTCCGGGCGGCGATTCATTGATCTCATTAAACTCTTCCTTCGCCAGTTGGCTAACGTCCGCCACTGCAATGAATGCGCCGGTCTTTCCGCGCAGCTTGGCGGCGGCAATATCGAGCGGCGGCAGGTTGGCGATGCGGTTGCCGTTGACGAAGATGATCCGCTTGAAGCCGTGATAGGCCAGGCTCTCACCCATATCGATGGCGACTTGAGTCAGAGTTTCCGGTCGCAGTGTCACGCAGCCGGGATATCCCATGTGGTGGCTCGACCAGCCGAGATGCATTGGTGGCGCAATCAGGACGTCGCAAAGTGCTGCCGTCGCCTCGCAGGTGGCAATGGCCCAGGCCGTGTCCACCATCAGTGGCATATGCTTTCCATGCTGTTCGGTCGCGCCGATCGGGATGAGAACGGTGTCGTGGCCGTCCTTGAGGAACTGCTCGATCTGCGGCCAGCTCCTCTCATGGATCCAGGGAGATATCTTACGGACAGCTGCGGCGTCTGGCATTGTTCGTCCTTGTAAAAACTGCGGTAACGCGGATGGCAGCGTCCGCTATCCACGCATTGGATTAAGGCGGTTCAGGAGAAGACGCGGTTCCACTCCTCTACCCACTCTCCCCGGACCTTGTTTAAATGTGTCCAGTCGGGCTCCTTGATGCCGCGCTTGTCGAGCTCTTCGGGGGGATACGGAATGTATTTCAGGATCTCGTCGTCGAACTTGACGTTCTTGACAGTCGGCGCAGTCAGCGCAAATTCAGAAATGCCCTGCTGAACTGTCGGGTCGAGCATGCGGTCCATGAAGGCGACACCGAGGTCCTGGTTGGGGCTGTTCTTCACCAGAACCTGTGCGTTGACGCCTGGGAACGAGCCTTCCTCGGCATAGGTCATGTCAACGGCCGCGCCCTCGCGGGTGTAACTGTAGACCCACTTGCTGTAGGCGAGTCCGCCGACGCCCGCTTCACCCTGGGCGACGAGGCTGGCGGCCTGCGACGGCGTGGTGAACTGGTTGAGGACGTTCGGCGCCAGTTCGGCGAGTTTCTTGAAGCCTTCAGCGGCATGGTACTGCGCTTCCAGCAGCGGCTTGCCGGTGGCGACCGCCGACGCGGCGATGACGAAGTGCAGCCCGCCAGTAGTCTTGATGCTGGAAAGCGTGATGTTCTTGCTGTACTCCGGCAGCCAGAGCGAGGCATAGCTTTCCGGGCGCTTCGTCGTCTGCGGATTGTAGAACATGCCCGAGATCGACACGGCGATGCCGACGCCGTAGCCGTCCTGCAGCATGTAACGCGGGTCGGCATTCTTGATGTTCTTGGTATCGGAAATAGGAATCGGGGCGAGCAGATCTTCCTGCTTCAGCATGTCGACCGCGAAATCGTCGACGAACATGACGGTGAATTGCGGATTTTCCTTCTGCGCGCGGACCTTGGCCACCTGCCCCAGCGTGTTGCCCTCCTCAAGATGGACCTTGCACTGGTAGTCCTTCTCGAACTGCGGCACGATCTTCCTGGCGATGTACTCGCCCTGCGCGCCGGCCCAGATGCCGACATAGATCTCCTGACCCTGAGCCCAGGCCCTCTGGCCGAGCAGGCTTGGCGCGAGCAGAGTGGTCGACGCGGCCGCTCCCGTCTTAAGGATCGTTCTGCGTGAAAGGTGACTGAATGGCACATTGGTCATGTTAGTTCCCCTTGTTCTGACGGCGAAACGACGTGCTTATCTGCTCCAGGCGTTCTGTAGCCCCGCGACTCGCTCCATCGCGACGACCGCTATAAGCGAGATGACGATCATGACCGTGGAGATGGCCGCGACTGTCGGGTCGAAAAACCTTTGAATGTATCGGTAGGCGGTGAGCGGAAGTGGCATGTTCTGGGCGTCGGCCAGCCACATCGAAACCGGATAGTTGTCGAAGGACAGGATGAAGACGAAGATGCCGCCGACAAGGATGCCCGGCTTTATCTGCGGAAGCGTGATGTACCAGAAGCAGGACAACGGGTTCGCGCCGAGGGTTCGAGCTGCATCCTCTATGCCGGGAACCATTTGCTGGATCGAGGCCGTGACTGTGCGCACCACATAAGGCACCGTCACCACGACGTGCCCGATCAGCAGATGGGTGAATGCCGCGTTCGAGTTCATGCGATTGAAGAACTGCAGCAGCGCGATGCCCGTCACAAGCGTCGGCATGACCATCGGCGACATCAGCAAGATGCGGACTGGCGAGCCGTAAACGCCTGGCATCCGCCTCAGGCCCAAAGCCGCTGCCGTGCCGAACAGCAGTGAGATGAGGGTCGTCATCAGCCCGAGCTTCACGCTGAGCCAAAGCGAAGCAAGAAATTCGCCGTCACCGAGGATCTTTTCGTACCAGCG
Source organism: Mesorhizobium sp. 1B3 (assembly GCF_050958605.1). NCBI lineage: Bacteria > Pseudomonadati > Pseudomonadota > Alphaproteobacteria > Hyphomicrobiales > Phyllobacteriaceae > Mesorhizobium > Mesorhizobium sp. 1B3. The sequence continues at coordinate 218,179 of NZ_JBJHDO010000009.1, forward strand.
CAGCGAGAAGCCGTTCGGCGGGAAAGCGAGAATAGCACTGTCCGAGAAGGACATGAGCACCGGCAACAGGATGGGCGCGGTGAGAAAGCAGACGAAAAGCCCGGTCAGCAACCACGACTGGAGAAAGTTGGTGCCGCTCATCGCATCAATCCCTGCCGATCCGGATGAACTTGCCCGAAATGAAGGCGACCGTCCCGGCAACAACTCCGATCAGGACGGTGAGGATCACGGCGATCGCCGCGCCGAATTCCCAGTCGAACACGCTGAGCAACTGTTCCTCAGCAAGCGGGCCGAGCATCTTGACGAAGTCGCCGCCGAGCAGCGCTGGGATGACGAAGGAACTGGCGGTCAGCGAGAACACCATGACGGCGCCCGCCGCGAGCCCCGGCAGGCTTTGTGGCAAGGTGATGCGGAAGAAAACCTGGAGGCTGTTGGCGCCGAGCGTCCGCGCCGCCTCCTCGGTGCGCCTGTCGATCTTTTCAATCGAAGCGCGCAAGGGCAATACGAGGAGAGGCAGGAAGACGTGAACCGAACCCAGAACCACCGCGAATTCATTATAGAGAATTCGCAACGGGGCATCGATCAGTCCGGCGGACACCAGGCTCGTGTTTACGATGCCCGTTCGCCCGAGAATGATGGTCCAGCCGTAAGCCCGAACGACGACGTTGACCATCAATGGAATGATTGTTGCGATCATCAATATCTGCGACTGCAGAGGGGTACCCCGCGCTATAAGCAGGGAGAGGGGATAGCCCAGCACCACGCAGACCACGGTCGTCTCGGTCGCAACGCGAAACGTGGTGAGGGTTCCGCGCAGATAGAAGGTGTCACTGAAGAAGCGAACGTACTGGAGCAGCGAGATCGACCCGTCGTGGGTACTGAAGCTGGTCGAGATCGTCTGCGCCATGGGCGCCACGAAAAACAGCAGAAGCAGGAACAAAAGCGGCACGACCAATAGAGGCGTGGTAGGCTTCCCAAGTCGGACGGCCTTGCGGCCGTGCTCTCTAACACGGCTAATTTTCTGGCTCGAAACGCCCATCGCCATATGGGTTCGATCTCATTTCTGTTCCCTTGAAGGCGACCTAACAATTCTTTGTAGAATTTGTCAATCCGGTTCGGACTGCAGGAAAAGCGCGGAAAGATCGGGGTTAACATACCGATTTCTATCAGCAATTTTTGTCTCTAGCGCCGGTCTCTCGAGTGGATGATCGATTGACGTGAAATATTTTCTCTATATGAATCGGGCTAGTGCTTCAGAGTTCGGAGGAGTGGATGAACCGCCAGCGTGGAGTTCGCCGCAAGCTTGCGTTGTCCGGCCGCATGGCGATGGACCCGCCCGAGGGGACAACCCTCGCGGAGGCCGCGTCCCGTGCGAAAAATCCGACACTGTCTCGGGCGAAGCCCGCGCCGCTGCACGAACAGATCCGCCGCGAAATGATTGAGATGATATCCGGCGGGACATGGCCGGCGGGGTCGGTTCTTCCCAATGAAGGCGCGTTGGCCCAGATGCTCGGTGTTGCGGTTGGAACCGTTCGGCGCGCAATGACCGATTTGGCGGCGGACGGACTGATCGCGCGCCGTCCGCGCACCGGAACCGTGGTGACCGGACGTATTCCCCAGCTGCGGCTGCAGGACAGCTTCCATTACTTCCGTCTGCACGGCCCAGGCGACACCCTTGCGCGTTCACGCAGCAAGGTGTTCGGCTATCTGAGGCGCAAGGCGGATAAGCGCGAGCAGGAGGTTCTCCATCTCGGACCGGATGACGAGGTACATAAGTTCGAGCGCGTCAGGCTGGTCGACGATACGCCGGTCATGCACGACATCGTGGTCTTTCCCGCCAAGCTCGCCCCCGACATCATGACCGAGGCCGACATACCGCCAACCCTCGCCATCCACTTCCTCGAAAAGTACGGCATCCGGATTACGGCGCAGCGCGAGAAGCTTTCAGCAGCCCTGGCGACCGACAACGACCGCGAAACGTTGAACCGTGCCGGCAACTTCGCCGTGCTGGTCATCGATGAGGTGGCCTATAACCAGACCGGGGAAGCCGTGCTGATCGGCCAGCATCGCGCCGTGACGGACAATTTCAAATATCTGAACGAGATAAGCTGATGGCGTCACCGCTCCTTCCGGCAACCCGCTCGCGCGCCTACCATGCCGTCTCTCAACAACCAAGAGGTGTTCGACTAATTCATCTTTGACGTCGGCAGCGCAAGGTGAGCGAACGCTGGTGATGATAATTGCCAAGAAGGCTTCGTATATAATCGCTAGCAAGTCGCCGTTGCCTGCGTTCGATCCGAGATCCATCCCTTTGCATTCTACGAAAGCCGCATGAGAAGGGAATTGCCTTGAGCCAGCACTACGAGGTCTATGCGATCGCCTTCGGCCGGGTCGACCGGCAAGCGTCGGGTAACTTCATCGGCGGTGTCATCGCCGATCGTAGTATGCCCCTCGTCTACTACGTCTGGGTTATCCGCAGCGCCGGCCGCGTGATCGTCGTTGATACCGGTTACGACCAAGCCAGCGCGGACCGGCGGCGGCGTGCGCTCCTCAAACCTGTCGAAGCCGGCCTTCGCGCGCTGGCGATCGATCCAGCAGCGGTTCAAGACGTCATCGTCACGCATATGCACTACGACCACGCTGGAAACGGGACGCTTTTTCCCAACGCCCGCTACCATCTGCAGGACGCTGAAATGGCTTTCGCAACCGGTCGCTGCATGTGCCACGCGCATGTGCGCTCGCCCTACGATGTCGAGGATGTGGCAGCCATGGTGCGGCGGGTCTATGCCGGCCTTGTCAACTTCCATGAGGGCCCGGGCACAGTGGCTCCGGGGGTCGGGGTGCACAGGATCGGCGGCCACTCCCGCGGCCTGCAGGCCGTAACGGTCGAGACAGAGCGAGGCACGCTGGTTCTGGCATCCGACGCCATCCCCTTCTACGCGCATTTCCAGTCGCGCAGGGTCTACCCGGTGATTGATTGCCTTCCGGATATACTGGATGGCTACCGGACCATCGACGAGCTCGCCTCCCGCCCGGAACATATCGTGCCCGGCCACGATCCCGAGGTGATGGAAATCTTTCCGGCATTCTCAGCCGAAACACGAGGGTGGATCGCGCGTCTACATGAAGGCCCACTGAGGCCGCCCGCGGTCTGGCTGGATGGATAGACGAATGGTATCTGGAACCCAGAAACTGAAAATTGTTGCGCTTGACCGCGACACGTTGCCGATCGCGAAACTTCGCACACCGAATTTTCCGCATATTCTGATCGAGCACGGCAAGACTGCGGCCGGCGACACGCGCGAGAGGATTGCCGACGCGGACGTTGTCATCACGAATAAAGTTCGATTGACTGAGGCTGATCTCTCGACTGCCATCAAGCTCAAGTTTGTAGCGATCGCGGCGACGGGGACCGACATCGTCGACTTGGGAGCCTGTGCCGCGATGGGCGTCGCCGTGTCAAATATCCGCGGCTATTCCGAAAATTCGGTTCCGCAGCATACGATCGCGCTTATGCTGGCGCTGTCGCGCAGCATCGTACCTTACTGCAATTCCGTTGCACGGGGTGGTTGGGCGAAGTCTGAACAGTTCAGTTATTTCGACTATCCAATCGAGGATCTGAACGGGAAAACCTTAGGCATCATCGGTGACGGCATGATCGGCCGCTCGGTAGGCCGGATTGCGGAAGCGCTCGGCATGCGGATCCTTTTTGCCGCGCACAAGGGCCGCAGCGGGATGGGGTCGCTCTACACGCCGTTCGACGATCTGCTCCGAACCAGCGACGTGATCACGCTTCATGCCCCATTGACTGCAGCGACGAAGCATATGATCGCCGAAGCCGACTTCGATCTGATGCTGCAGAGGCCGCTGCTGATCAACACGTCGCGGGGTGGCCTCATCTCCGAGACGGCGCTCGTTCAAGCTTTGAAGGACGGCAGGATTTCGGGCGCTGCCCTCGATGTTGTGGCGAAAGAGCCGATGCCGGACAATCATCCCTATATGAAGCTGCTACACCAACCAAATTTCATTTTGACGCCTCACGTTGCTTGGGCCAGCAAAACCGCAGTTGCTCAGCTAACGGAACAACTGATCGCAAACATCGAGGCTTGGCATACAGGCGAGCCACGAAACCTCGTGATCTGATAGTCGACTTGAATCATTGGCTATCGGAGCGCGATCAGCGGCCGGTATGTAAACCAGCGCATATCGCCAGCACAGGTCCGCACACCAACCCGCGGCGCCCAGCAAGAGCAGGTCTAAAGGGTCACGCACTCATAAACTGCCGGCGGTAGCTGCAAGGACATGATTCAAGCTGCTTGAAGGGAGCAGCTGATGGGCCAGCCCGCTACGAGTTGACGGATTTCGAGTGGTCGGTGGATCGAGCCGCTGCTACCGAGCAAGCCGCGCGGGGTGCCTCGGGTTGATAACCGGCGTGTTCTGAACGGGGATTCACTGGCGTCTTCGGACCGGCTCGCCGTGGGCGGACATCCCCGAGCGCTATGGCCTGTATACGACCTGCAACAACCGCTTAGTCAGATGGCGCAAGGCGGGCGTATGGGACCGGCATCTTCGATGCTGCATCAAGCGCTTACGATGACGACGTGCAGATGATCGACAGCTCGTCGAGCCGGGTTCACCAGCATGGTGCCAACGGTAATGGGGGCGCGCCGGATACCGCAACCTCGTCGAACGATTCTTCAGTAAGCTCAATCACTTCCGTACCGTCGCCACCCGCTTCGAAAAGCACAGCGAAAACTACTTTGCTCTCGTCAAACTCGCTCAGCCAAATCTGGATGCGCTTTACGAGTCGGTGAGCTAGAAAGGCCCATCGAACGCTCGGAGAGGCGTTCAGGCAGGAGCCCGACCATGATCAAGATGAGCGTCTACTATCCGGCCGATGGCGGCTCGAAGTTCGATCACGACTACTACCGCACCCGCCACATGCCACTGATCGAGGAACGGCTCGGCGATGCCTGCCTGCGCTACGAGATCGATAAGGGCCTCGCGGGTCGCGAACCTGGAAGCGCGCCGGAGTTCGTCGCGGCGTGCCACGTCTATTCGCCGAGCCTGGCGACATTCCAGGAGGCGTTGGGTCCCCACCGCGCGGAGATCGCCGCGGACGTCGCCAACTATACGGACATCGCCCCCATCGTGCAGATCAGCGAAGTCGTTGAAGGGTAGGGGGCTTTGGCGCGTCAGGCGTAGCCGTTGAACTTTCCGGGATCGGCGTAGTGCTGGCGCACCTGATCCATGGTGACGTAGCCGGTGCCGAACCGGTCGACGATTGAGGGGCACGACGAGACAACGAACGCGCCAAACGGCGTTGGCCTGCCCGAGGTCCTATTTGAAGGCATTAATCCAGGAGACGTCGATTTTTCCGTTCTAGTCGCCAAAATGGGTGAACACCTCACTTCAGAGATGAAAAATACCCACACCGCACGTGAGGAGAATTCTTTTTAGCCTCACCGACGAGACTGCTATCTCCTTCGCAATCGAAAAACCGGGAGGATTGCGTAGTGGAGAAGCGTATCGGGAAAGGAATCAGCCGGCGCAAGGCCTTGACCGCGTTGGCGGCGGCTCCGGCTGCGGTGGGGATAAGCGCTCCAGCGGTGGCGCAGGGCAATCCCGTCGTAAACTGGCGAATGACGTCGAGTTTTCCGAAAGCGCTGGTCGGTATAGACACTGCGGCGACGGTGTTCACCACAAGGGTGAAGGAGGCTACTGACGGAAAGTTCAATATCCAGATCTTCCTCCCGGGCGAGCTCGTGCCCCCTTTGCAAGCGCTCGACGCAGCTCAGGACGGCACGGTCGAATGCGCGTTCACGGCCTCTTACTACTATACTGGCAAGAGCCCCGCGTTCGCGTTCGGATGCCAGTTGCCATTCGGCCTCAACACACGACAGCATCAGGCGTGGGTGCTCACCGGCGGAGGCGGGGAACTTCTCGACGAGTTCTTCAGCCAGTACAACGTCCGCAACATCATGCTCGGCACGACCGCGGCTCAGATGGGCGGATGGTTCCGCAAGGAGATCAACAATCTCGACGATCTTCGTGGCCTCAAGTTCCGGGTGGGAGGGCTGGGTGGCGAGATACTTTCGCGACTTGGTGTGATTCCGCAGCAGATCGCTCCCGGCGACACCTATCAGGCGCTTGAGCGTGGCACGATCGATGCCGTCGAGATGATCTCGGCCATTGATGACGAGAAGCTCGGCTACGTGGACGTGGCCAAGTACTACTACTATCCCGGCTGGTGGGAAGGCGGAACGGTCACCAACCTCTTCATCAATCGCGACAAGTGGGATGAACTCCCCGAAACCTATCAGGCGATCGTCCATGCGGCGGCAGCGGAAGCGACGCAACGCTGCCTTGCGGTCTACGACGGGCAGAGCCTCGATGCCCTGCGTCGCCTTGTGGCTCGGGGCGCGCAATTGCGCCCCTTTTCCCAAGATATCATGGACGCATGTTTCAGGATCACCAACGAAACGCTTGATGAGCTGGCTCAGGCGAACGCCGATTTTCGAAAGATGTATGAGCCCTGGAAGAAATTCAGAGCCGATATAAACACGTGGTTCAGCATCGCCGAGACGCCATTGGACACTTACCTGCAGCGGGCTTTGAAAGGGTAGTCGCCCGGCGCAGGAAAGAGATTCAGCATCCCCGCCGGATTCTTACCCACCGCGCTTTTCCCCTATCGTCGCTATCTTTCTGATAGCCGCCATACGCGAGCTGCGTCTCGTGACCAGCCGCATTGGCTTTGCACGCATGCGCCGGTTCACTCCGGCATCGGCGAACATTCCTCAGTATCTCCAGCCGTAAAGATGACCTTATGTCGGCCCTTCTAGCATTCTCGCGCATCGTCGATCGATTCAACATTGCCGTGGGCAGCCTGGCCTCGTGGACTGTTCTTGCCGCGGTGCTGGTTTCCGCAGGCAACGCGGTGACGCGCAAGACGCTAAACGTGTCCTCGAACGCATGGCTGGAACTGCAATGGTATTTGTTCGGTGCTGCCTTCATGCTTACCGCCGCCTGGACACTGCGTCGCGGCGAGCATGTCCGCGTCGAAGTGATCTTCGCGAAGCTGTCGCAGAGATCGCGCGACTGGATAGACCTTCTGGGCTACGTTCTTTTCCTCCTGCCTTTCGTCGCCATCATGATCTGGTATCTGATCGGATACGTCGCGAAGTCCTACTACGCAGGGGAACATTCCTCGAGCGTCGGCGGTCTCATCATTTGGCCGGCCAAAGCCCTGCTGCTCGCTGGATTCGTATTGCTGGCTCTCCAGGCACTTTCCGAGATTGCCAAGAAGATCACCGCCCTGACGACAGGGCATCACAATGATGATCCACCTGTGTCCTGGCAGGAGCGCGCAGAGGCCGAGGCGAAAACCATAGCCGAGCAAGTCCAGAGATGATTGAGCTAATCGCCCAGAATATCGCTCCGATCATGTTCGTCTTCATGATCGCCTTCCTACTGCTGGGATTTCCTGTGGCCTTCTCGCTCGCGGCTCACGGGCTGCTGTTCTTCGTCATCGGAGTGGAGCTGGCACCGTTTTCTGGCAACGCGATCAGCCTGTCCTGGCCGCTGCTGGCGGCGCTGCCGGACAGGTTCTGGGGCATCATGTCCAACGAGACCCTGCTGGCCGTGCCATTCTTCACGCTCATGGGGCTGCTCTTGCAACGTTCCGGAATGGCGGAGGACCTCCTGGACACGATCGGCCAAATGTTCGGCCCGGTCCGCGGCGGCCTAGCGTTTGCTGTGATCTTTGTCGGCGCGCTCCTGGCCGCAACCACCGGCGTCGTCGCGGCATCGGTCGTCGCAATGGGGCTGATATCGCTGCCAATCATGCTGCGCTACGGCTACGACCGGAAGATCTCGTCGGGCGTAATCGCGGCGTCCGGTACGCTCGCGCAGATCATTCCTCCGTCCCTTGTGCTCATTGTCCTCGCCGACCAGCTCGGCCGATCGGTGGGCGATATGTACAGGGGAGCGCTGATACCTGGGCTGGTGCTGACTACGCTGTACGCGGCGTATATCGCGACGGCCGCTATCATCAGTCCCACGCTGATGCCGGCCCTGCCGCAGGAAGCGCGCACGCTGGGGAATGGCGTGACCTCCCTCGTCATCGCCGTTCTCATTGCAGGCACCGGCGGCGTTATCTTCCATCTAGCCTTCTCCGCAGAGATCGGTGCCCATTCGGATGTGTGGTGCGCCGCGGTGGCCGCCCTGCTCCTGTGTATGATAGCCCAAGTCGACCGCCTCCTCGGACTCGGCATGCTTTCCGGTCTGGCACGGCAAGTCATCTTTGTCCTCGTTCCGCCGCTGGCTCTCGTCTTCCTCGTGCTAGGAACCATCTTCGTGGGCCTGGCCACGCCAACCGAGGGCGGCGCGATGGGCGCTACCGGCGCGTTGGCCATGTCCGTCGCCCGGGGGAGGCTCAGCTTCGCGATTCTGAAGGATGCCGTCGAATCCACCGCCCGTCTGTCGGCCTTCGTCATGTTCATCCTCATTGGCGCGCGCGTGTTCTCCCTGACCTTCTATGGCGTGAATGGCCATGTGTGGGTGGAACACCTGCTGACCGCTCTTCCCGGTGGAGAGACAGGCTTTCTCATCGCCGTGAACATACTCGTCTTCCTCCTCGCATTCTTCCTCGACTATTTCGAACTGGCCTTCATCGTGGTGCCTCTGCTGGCACCGGTCGCGGAGCAGCTCGGCATTGATCTCATATGGTTCGGGGTGCTTTTGGCGATCAACATGCAAACTTCATTCCTGCACCCCCCATTCGGATTTGCCTTGTTCTTTCTGCGCTCCGTCGCCGCGCGTCTTCCCTACCTCGACCGCGTAACGAGGAGGGAAATCCAGCCGGTGACTAACGGGCAAATTTATCTTGGCGCTATCCCGTTCCTCGTCCTCCAAATCGTCATGATAGGGCTGACGATCGCCTTTCCTGCGATGGTTTTGCACAAGGCGCCCGGCACGGGAGTGCAACCGGCGGACGTCATTTTCGACTTGCCGGAATTTGGGACGGACGGCAATTCGACGCCTTTTTCCCCGCCCGCGCTCGATTGAGCGATCCTGTCGAACAGAAGGATTGAACATGAACAAGTTGTCGCAGGGGAACGACGAACTGTGCCTCCTTATTCATGCGTTTCCACGATTTTCTGAAATACTCGAGTTCCTGGCGAGGCGCCGGCCAAACGCTTCCATAAACTTGTCGCGTAGCGCTCTCCGCCCTTGGCTTGGGCGGCTGCCGGGGCGGCCTTCGGAAGAGGCGCAGTTGAGGTCAACCAGGACCAGACGAAGACGGCGGCGGCTTCGGTGGAGATCCCGAGATCGCGCTCCACACGTTGGATTTGGCGGTCGAGCCTGTCGAGGCGCTTGACTATGGCAGCGTCTTGCGGCTCGCGATTGTCCTGGGGATGACGCATGAATCACAGCTCCATTTTGTCGCCGGCGTCCGTGGAGACCTGACGCGCCGCGCGGCGCATATTGCTTACCAGAGCACGGTTAGAGGCGGCTTCACCGTCCAGTTGTTCCTGGTCGGGGTCGAACTTGCGGGGTTTCGGCAGTTCCGATGAAATGTCCTTGTGCGGCTCAACACCTGGCTCGGGGCGGAGACCGGCATTGGCGGAGGGCGTTGTCCAGATTTGCAGCGCCGTTCTGGCCGTGCTGTGATGGCGCTGTTCGCGAAAACCGCTCTGGCTCGGACGGAGGCAGACGCGGCAATCGGCTTCAGCGCAGACCGGTCGTCAGACCGCGGCACAAGGACGGCGGCCGCCGGCGAGCATGGGCTGGCTGGCAAGCGGGGCGGATCGGAATGATTGGACGGGTGACGGCCATGCACCGCCTTGAGCGCGCGCGGCCCTGCCATCGCGCAGATAGCTGTCGCGGGGGAGAGATGACCGAGATCCTCTCCGGTGTCGAAGCGACGAAAGTCGATGTGCATTGTGATAGGCAAAAGCTCACTCAATAGAGGGAGGAATTCAGTGTATCTGCAATGCGATATCAGTGTGGTTGAGTTGGGATCTTCGCTATGCAGGTGACACGCCGTGAACTCTATAAACGGGTCTGCGAGAGGCCACTCAGCAAAGTCGCACCGGAGCTCGGAATTTCCGGCACGGCGCTCGCCGCCATCTGCAAGCGACACCAAGTTCCTTATCCCGGGTCGGGGTACTGGACCCGCAGGTCGCTCGGACTTCCGGCAGAGTTACCGGCCTTGTCAGAAGCGCCCGATGAGACCATCGAGATCCTGCCGTCCGTCGCTAAGCCGCGAAAAAAGCGAACAGTGGAAGGCGCTGGGCGCGAGCCGAAGCTCGCCGCGAAACCCCGTGGTCCGGCACGTCACCCGCTGCTTTTTGGTGTCGAAGAACACTTACGGAAAACGCGTGAGGTAAAAAGCGGCGAATTCCTCAGACCGTACAAGAGAATCCTGCCAGATCTGATCTCATCAGAAGCCTCACTGCTGCGTGCTCTCTCCATCGCCAACGCTTTATATCTTGCGCTCGACGAGCAAGGGCATCGAGTGCACATCGCTCAGGCTGCCGACAATCTTCTACGCATTCAGGTCAGGGAACAAGAGGTCGAGCGAAAGGATCGCAGATACGGCCGCCACCACTCAGGAAGCATCTGGGCTCCTGACCGACCAACTGTTTTCTATATCGACACGGTGCCAATAGCACTCGCCGTCACAGAAATGACTGAGCGAGTGACGATGCGCTATTTCAATGGCGATTACCATCGTGAGGACAGCAAGCTCATACGATCAGCCAAATCTTGGCAGCTAACGCATTCTTGGACAACAGAGCAGGATATGCCCTGCGGGCGTTTTCGGATCGTTGCGTACTCACCAAAGAAAGGCGTCGATTGGTATCGCAATTGGCAGGAAACGGAGCAGCAGTCAATTGAGAGGCTAATCCCAAAAATTGTCGAGACGTTAAGGACGTCCAAGAACAATCTGCAACGCCTTATGGAAGCTGAAGACGCGGCGGAGGAGCAGAGGGAAAAAGAGCAAAAAGAGCGGTGGGAACGCTACGAAAGGCAGGAGGATGCCCGCAAGACGGCCCAGGCTCTCGCCGACAGCCGCCAACAGCTTGCGGAGATTATCGAAAGGTGGGGAAGAGCGATGACCGTTGAGCGCTTCTTCGCGGATGCGACAGAGCGCCTGAAGAGCGCGGACGACGACCGTTGGCAGCGCCTGGAAGAACGCCTGACGCTCGCCAGAGCAGTGATGGAAAGCGTCGATCCGCTGGATTTCATCGAAAGCTGGGTAGCCCCGGAGGAGAGACATCGTTCAAGATTCTCTGGCGGGTCATAAGCTCATTTGAACAATCGCATCGCACATGTTGGGATCAGATCATTCTAAGGCAGCACTGGGGCTGTGAGCCGCCTGTCAGCTTTCCGCCGCCGGCAGGGCGGAAGCGGACATCCATATCCGTGTCGGCCGGTGGGGATAGGAGCCGAATCAGCCCCCTTTGATAACTACAGATGTGGCTTCTCAGTCGGGAGCAGGCGCAGCAACGGGCGTGCGTGCTGCCCGCCATCAAAGGTGCTCCTAATCATGGTCACCAATAGCTGCTGATCGCACGATCATGGAATCTCGCCGGCCGGCGGGATCGGCATTCCTGGATCGCGTTGGCGTGCGTGAAATTCTGAAACTAAGGCCAGCCGACCATCTCGATCTCGTCCGATCTGTCCTCGACGGAAGCAACAACGATCCACACGATCGGTTACTGACCGTGCTGATGATCGTTTGGCGTTTTCGCAACAACTTCTTCCACGGCGAGAAGTGGGCGTACCGGCTCCAGGGCCAGCTCCAGAATTTCACGCACGCCAACGCGATCCTGATGCGGCTCCTCGAGCGACACGGGCAGTTGGCCGCGTAGCCGCAGCTCACCCGGTCTCAACGGCGGGCTAGCTTGTGATTCTCAAGGTCGGAATGAAGCCGTCGACCGACCGATTTTGATCATAGATGTGCAAAGGCAGATCGGCCTTCGGCATCCGAACACGCCCGACTTCGACAGCCGCTGAATTCGGCAGCGCTGGAAAGACGTTTATGATGGCATTCTCGCCGTGAGCAGCCTTGATCCGGTCGAAGAGACACCGAAGGTGACGCTTGAATTCCACCAGATCCTCCGGACGGCGCATGATGTCATAGTGCGGGCTCTCCGCGGTCAAGGACCGGATGGCGACATTATCGCCGAGAACGGCGCGAAGCCGGTCGTCCGTGAGTGTCGCGCTGAGCGCCAACTTGAGCGCGACACTCACGTCCAACGCCGGCTTCGCAAAACCAAACCCGTCTCATATGTCCTGAACCAGGACACCGGATTGACTTACGTACATTTCGTTGGCATAGTAAAAACGGGTTCTTTCGGATGAGTACATCAGTAATCGCGTAAGCGAATAGCACTGACCTAGGGGTCTTATCCGCATTTGTGAGGAACATATAGCCTATCTGTAGTGGATGCAGCTCGATGACCCTCCGGTATTTGATTTGTTTATTTGTATGTTTGCTGGCCTTTGATCAATTAGCCTTGACCGAATCCTTTGAATGCGTGATAGAATCTGATGCTGACTCCGGAGAGAGGGGGATATCGGTGTACGGCGTAAACGACAAAGACCGAGACCTTAGGTGTGACGTCTACTGCACGTACAAAACATCTTCAGACCAAGAATCTTATCACTGCAAAATCGTGATGAACGCCCAAGCGAAGAGGACGAAGTACTGCTTCGAAAAACGAGATGACTTAATAAGCATTACGGGCGAGAAGCACGACTGCCAGTAAGCTTTATTTCAATGTATTGCTCTAGGAAATTGCCGACGGGCAGTGCTGGCTGTCGCTGTGATCGTAGTAAAGGCTTGAGAATTGACAGAAAGGGGCTGTTATGAAGTGTATTGCGGGAGTTTTCACTGCTGTTTTTGTCGTTTGAATCTAGCATATGCTGGTACCATAACAGTAAAAAATGGAGCAAATAAGGACGCCTATGTGACAGTGATCGACCACAATGACCAAGATAGTTTAGCTCTCAATGGCAAACGAATAAATTCGGGATCGACGCTGGACATTTCCGTTGAAATCGCAGGAAATGGCTTCGCCAACGTTGGGTGGATAACAGTAGATGCGTCGGACGTAAATACAACAGGAGGTAAAGGTGAAGAAGAGATTCAGGAGAACGGGCAATTGATTGTTGACTTAATTCAACATTGAATTGGACGTGGGTCACTCAATCGGAAGCGGATAGGGAAGGTTGTTGTCCTATCGATGCAAGCCGACAAGTGGCGCGATGACACTCGGACGCTTGGTTTCCGCTCTGCACTGCTGATCTGGAAGCTCCAGGCTATCCTGGGGTGAAGGTGAGGATGCGGGCGCTATCAAACAGCCTTAGCGCTATGACCTGATCGTGTGCGGCCGGCTCAATGCCCCGCATCATTGCATCGAGCGCGACCCTCGTTATACGGTTTACCATCCTGACTACATGCGGCAGGTGTTCCGGATCTTCGGCGCCCGATCGAGCCTAATCTCCTCAGTGTATACGACGCACCTACTGGCCAGATCGCTGACGTTCACTGCGATCGAGACCAGGCCTGCGAAGTCGTCACCATTGCTTTATCACTACCGCTTGAACCGTTCGGGATCGAGCGAGGTGATCTGAGAATCGGATGGATAGATAAACCCCTCGTCGACATGCGGACGGATGGCATCGGCCGCGCGGCTGAGTGGCCTTAGCACCATGCGTTCGCCACTGCCGCCGTGACTTGAGCCCGTCGTGACGAAGAGGATCGTGCGCTGGCGGTTCGACAGTGCGCCGCCCGGCTCCGCGCAATTGCTGCCGCCCGTACCCGGATATGTCCCCACTGCCTGGCGTTGATATCGAATCCATTCCTGGAACTTAGGGTCGGCTATGTCCAAGTCCTCGAACAGCTCTGCTTCAAGCTTCGCCGGACCGGCTCGCATAGGCGGCTCGAACGATACGCCGAGCAGCGCTCCATCCAGCGAAACCGACACCCTGTCACTGCGCAGGATGCTGTCGTAGACTCCCAGGTGCCGGCGGATGTCGCGAAGCGCTTGGCGAAGGCTCGCCGCCGCCTGTTCGCCACCGCGATCGCTCCACAGCTTCTCTCGCAACCATGTCCTGCTCCGACGCAGCCCGGGCGAAAGCGCCAGTAAGGCAAGAACACAGCAAGCTTTCCGGGAGCTAGGACTGCGATCTGCTCCAGCGGCATCCAGAAGCTCAAATCGGCCGACTGCGCGCAGTGTAAGCATGTCCTCTCCTTCGCCCGTTGCACTTAAGTCGAAGCAATTGAAAGAAGCTACTGATGCACGAAAATTGAATCATAACAATTTGAGAACTACTGTTCTCATCTAGAGCGCAGATGATTCGCTATAATTGTAAGCTGGACTTCGTATGTCATAAAGTTCTTGAGTGTCAATTATCTGTGGACAGGAGCGGGCGTGCCGGGAAACGATCATCATATGTCTTTGACGAAAGCCAGTTTTTCACGATTTATTCACGCGCGCCCATCCGTTGAAGTAGCTACGCTGCAAGCCCATTACGGTGCGGGAAACACAAAATGGGCGTGCGCTGGGGATCGACACGACGCGCAGGGCGGAAGAAGACGCCCGGCATCACCCGCCGCGATTTTCTCGGCGGCGCGGCGGTGGCGCCGATCATCACCGCGACCGCCAATCTTGCATTGGGGGCCGTACCGCCGGACCAGGATTCTTGGGCGGATCTGATCTTCATCCTGTCCGACGACGAAAGGATCGTCGCCGTCCGCAGGGTTTCCCCGGACACGTCCGTGATCCACCGCGACTGGACGCTAGAAGTGGCGTCATTCGGGCCCGATGCCTGGTTCGACATGCATCCGGAAGAGTATGCGAACTGGGATTCGAACGCTCAGGCGTTGAAGACAGAGGACGGCGCGCTGCGCCGCCAATTGACCGTTCGCGGCGCTTCCTGGGGACGGCATGTCAAAGATGCCCGTGATCAGCCGCTGGAGATGACGTTCGTCTTCGAACGGCGAGATGACGAGCCATGGACCGTCGGCATCGAGACGAACGTCTGGCCCAGCGAGGGGGGAAATCCGGCACGCCTACACCTCCACACTTTCATAGCCAGCAAGGCGACGCTGGATGAAATCTTGTCGCAGGGCCGCATCCAATCCGCCCTGTCCCCGATGTTCGACGGACAGCTCACGGTAACGGATCAGATGACGGTCGGTCTCAACGCCGACCTCGAATGGGTTCTTTCGCCGCTCGACGCCGACAGCCGTCCTATCCTAGCGTTCGACGGATGCGCCGAAGCGCCCGCTGTCAAGAAGGGCGACAAAGGAACCGGCCTGTTCGCTCTGAAGTGGGAGAAACGACCGGGCGAGCCCGCGGGGAGCGGGCGGCGCCTCACCGCGCGCAGTCTGGCGCGGTGGGCCGCTGCCTTCGAGGTGATTGGCAACCTGGAGGCGCCATCTGTCACAGTCGCTCCACCTCCCCCGCCTGAGGACGACCCCACGCTGGTTGACACCCTCGGCGACCTGTTCATTGGCCAGCTCGATCCGCAGTCCAGGGTCGTGATCGAAGGCGGAGTGGATTCGGCCTCGGTCGTCGCGCTGTTCGCGGCGCCGAGCGCAGTGCTGGACTGCCGGCTGCCCGTCGACGCGGAGACGCCGGTGCCCACCTGCGCCAGCCTTCCGCTCGACGACGTGACGGTCACGCGCATGGCGCAGGGGGCGAGTGGCGAATGGCGAGACGTGATCGTCGCCGATGCGGGCGGAAAGCGCGTGGCTCTGCCGGGCGGGCCGCCGCAGGCGGAATCGGAAAAGCCCGTGCCTCCTCCCGAGCAGCCCGCGTCGGCGCGGGTCGCAACGCTGATCGGTCGCATTGACGTCGCGCCCCTGCCGATTGATGCCGCCGCGAGCCAGGTCGCTGAGGACGAAGACCCCGCGATGGCGGCCCGGCGCAAGTTCGATGCCATCACCGCGGCCGCGCTCGGCGATCGCGCAGGCGTGGCGGAGCGGACGTTTTTCCTGCTGGCGGACCGGGGCGTCGGCGAGCAGCCGGCGGGGACCAATGGCGCCAAGGCAAAAGGCGGCGGCGCGGCCGAACCCCGGGACGCGCTGCGCAGGCTCTATGCGGATGTGGCCCTTCGCGGCATCGATGCCGCGCTGCCGGACACGCGCGACAGCAGCCTTACCGTCGCAGGTAGCCATTTCAGGCTCAACTTCCTCGACGGGAGCCCGTTGCCGAATCTGCTCGTGCCGGAAGTCCACTGGAACACCCCCGATGGCTTCCTGTGGCTGGGCGCGCCGACGATGTCGGGCGAATTCGCCTGGCTCGACCTGGGCGGCACCACCGTCCATGCGCGGCGCGACTATGACCTGGTCGACGTGCGTTTCCGCTTCTCCGACTTCGTCCTCGGCTTTTCCGTCTATACGGACGAGAGCGGGTCGCCGATCGGGATCGGGCGGTCGCTGCGTCCTTCGACGCCCGATGCCCGTCAGATCGTCGTCCGGAAGCAACTGCAGGAGCCCGGTGAGGTCGACGACGGCACGCTCGACGCCGGCGACGTGATCGTAGACCGCCGGCCCGTACTGGCGGTGGAGTTCCCACCGCAGCATGTGATGGAGGAAGCGTTCTATCGCCAGGAACTGGGGCCTCTTCCCGATATCGACTGGCCGAAGGACGAGGGGGACCTGGAATCCTTCCTCGAGAAGCTGAGACTGGAACCTGACCCGGCCAAGCGGGCCAAGGCTCGCATGACCATCGGTAAGGCGAAGGAGGCATCGGAGCAGGCGGATCAACCCAAACCGTTCGCCAGCCTGCGGGCCGAACTGGCAAAGAACTTGGATTTGCCGGTAGACCAGCAGCAGTATTTCGGCCCCTATGCCATGTCGCCGGAAGCCATCACGGCTGCGCGCGCTTGGCAGACGCGGGAGAGCGAGGCTCTGCTCAAGCCGATCGTCGCCAGGATGCTTGCCGAGGCTGCCAAGAATCCGCCACCCAACGCGGCTGCCGGTGAGCTCGGCGACGTGCTCCTGGCCGAGGCCGACGCCGAGAAGATCTACCCGCTCTATAAGCTGTGGCGAGACGCGTTTCGCGCATATGTCATTGAGACCCGCGGGAGCCCCTCAGACGGCATAACCGACGCGCCAGGCGCGACGTTCGCGGAATACGTCAACCGGCTGCGCCACAATGTTTTGCCGGCTTACCTGCCGTCAGAGGATCTCGAGAGGCAGTTCACCTCCGCGTTTCTCAAGCAGATATCGGGTCGCGAACCTTACGATAGGTTGGCAATGGCAAGGCTTTCGGGCCGAAGCCTGTTGTCCTTCCGGGTGAATTTCGAAGCCGCTCCCGGGGATTCCCTCGAAGTCAACGGCCTGCCCGGCCACGCGACGGACAGTCCCATCGCGCCGGGCCCCGGCGTGCAGCGCTTCGGCACGATGCCGTTCACCTTCGCCGCGCTGACCGACTGGTCCCGACACGAACCCCACGTCACCCAGAGGGCGCGCAAACTGTACGAGCCGCTTGCCTCGGGAGCCATACCTCCCGCGGCCGGGCGGGTGGCAAGCGTCGACGATCACGCTGTCCTTGTGCAGCAAGGCTTCGAACGCGGCCAGAAATCGTCCGAGGCGCATCTCGGGCAGGTTCGTGCGAACTTGTCGAAACGCCCGAAAGGACTGGAGACGCGGATCGAAATCCCCGCGCGCCTGATCCTTTCGACCGCGCAGAATGCGATCTGGCAGGCGCCGCGAAAGGTGAGCCGCGATGCGGCGGAAGTTAGCGAGCCCGAGGTCTTCGACACCGACCCGCCCACTCCCGGCAACGGTTATGAGGCCTACGAGCCGCTGTGGACGACGCGTCTCATAACGGAAGACGCCGAGCCCGGCCTCAGGGCTGTCTGGTCGCCGGACATGCGGCCCGAGGCCATCGGTCCCTTCCCGGAGGGCGTTGTCCTCAGGATCGCCGGTCCGCCGCCGCGCGGCCCGTGGTCGCCGTGGATCCTGCGGCGCGAACACGTGGACGGTGTCCGGGCCAGTCCGTTGACGATTTGGAAGATCGAGCAGGCGCAGAAGCCGACCGACGCCAACGCCCCGCCACCTCCCACCTACACCGACGAGGATGTGTGCCTGCTTGAGCGAAATCCGACGTCGAGTATGTTCCAGCGCATCTGCGAGATTTTCAGGCTCCGCGCCAACTACAACAAGCAGGCGGACCTGCACACCTTCCGCACCTCCCTCGATGCCTACGACCGGCACGAGCTGGTGCTCCTGTCTTCCGCCTACGGCCTTCCGGCCACCGGCCGGCGCCGCCAGATCGGGCCCCTCGACACCGATTTCGGCGATCTGGTCGAGAAGTCGGGTCAGTTCGAGCCGGGTGAGGACTTTGTTCTCACGGATGTGACGTCGGATCTGGCTTACTACCGGCCCAAGCCGCTGGATGTCAGCGAGCTGTCGCTGAGCGCGCTGGGCGGCTTCCTCAACCATGACACCAACTTCCTGCCGCAGGCGCCGGCAGTCACCTATGACGGGAGGTCGCTCTTCGACGGTCTGTCGATCGAGCGCTGGCAGCATCTGATCGTGCTCGGGCGCGACGTGCTCGCCACCGTCGTCTACTCCGGCTACCTGTACCCGCTTGGCCACAAGGCTTCGCTGGTCAAGATCACCGAGCGCATTTTCGTGCGCATGAAGGGCGACGGCGTCCAGGACAAGGATTTCGGCGTCAAGGCAGTGCTGCGCCAGCGCATGTTCATCCGCGTTTCCTCTCCGACCAAGAAGTACCCGGCGGTGGGCCAGCCCAACAAGGGGCGGCAGTGGTGCGCCGAGGACGTGACCATGCTCACGCGCGAGTCGCCTGACATCGTCGACCCCACCCTGGAGCTCGACACCTCGCAGTCCCGCCAGAGCCTGAGCGGCAGGATCTTCCTCGACAACCGGCCGGGCCTGGCGTTCTGGCCGCAGACGGCGACCACAGAGGAGGCGCGCTTCCGTTTCGAGTTCACGCTCGACGGCCGCCGCACGAAGATGCCGCTGATCTTCGTCGACAGGATCGCTGCAAAGGACAAGGCCGCCCTCGACGCGCTGCTGAAATACTACAGGGCGCTGGACGAGGACACATGGCGGACTGCACAGCTAAACGGCCAGACGCTTCGCTTCGCTGAACCCGTCAAGGAGGGCGACACGTCCTTCGCAGTGGACAGCATCGTCTTCGATGTCGACGGACGTGCCAGCAACGACGGCGAGAGCTGGGAGGGACGCAACGACCTAAGGAACAACACGGGCGTCTTGGAGGGTGCCGATCAGCCGCCGTTCTACCCGGCCATGTCGTCGGCCAGGATCCACATCGAGCAGGCCGAATGCATGTCCGGCGTTGCAATGGGCGCGGCACGCGTGCGCTTCGACGGCAGCTACGTGCTCCGCGGTTTGCCGCGGCGCCGGGAGGAAGCCCAGGCACCGTCCGGTCAGGAGGCGGACATCCTGGCCGGCAATGCGGCGGAGGTCTTTCTTTACGTAGACATGGCCGCACCGCCCAAGATGAGCATGGGGCCGAACGGTAACCAGTCCGGCGGCGTCGGCCGGCCGAACATGGATATCGTCGCGCTCAGCCGCTCGAAGGGCATCCTGGGAGCGCAGCCCGGCCAGGCCATCTACCGCGGCAAGCCCTCCGAGACCGCCAAGCCGTATTCGGCCTCGCCGATGCTGTTGTCCGTGGCCAACCACTTCTCCCTGCCGGCGCCGCAACCGCAGCCGCCCGGCGACGGTCCGCCCCCCGTCCCGCCGGCCGACGAAGGGACGGTCTCGAAGGTCTTCGAAAGCTTCTTCAGCGTCGACGCCAAGCTGCTCGGCGTCATCTCCTTCCAGTCGCTCATGAAGCTGCTCAAGCTTGTCGGCGGCGTCGATGCCATGCCGGCGCTGAAAGAGGTGGTCGACTACGGCTCGCAGGCCCTGGCCAACCTCCAGCAGGGTGCCGCGGGCGCGATCGAGCTGCTGCACAGCGAGATACTGGCGCCCTTGCTGCAACTCGTTCGCACCGCCCGCAAGGAATGGTCGAAACTCGACCGTTCCCAGACCGGAGCGCAGGAAAGCGTCATCGGCGAGTTCCAGGGGGTCCTGCCCAGCCTCAAAGCGACCTCGCTGCGCAAGCTCTATCCCGAGATCGACCACGGACTGAGCAAGCTCGAGACGGCGCTGCTCGAGGCGATGGGCGAAAAGGACCCCATCCTCATCCTCGAGCGGCTGGCGGCCGTGCACGAAGCAGGCCGGCAATTCATGCGCGAGCTGGGCCGCCTGGCGGCGAACCCGGTCGAGCGCATCGAGCAGGCGGCCCGCGGCCAGTTCGACACGGTGGCCGGCGACATCGAAGCTCAGATCAGGGTCTACGAGACGGCGGCGACGGATTTCGTCTCGGCCCTCCAGGCGACCAAGGAAGACATCGCACGCGAACTGCTGATCTATCTGGCCGACGAGCTGCCCTGGTACGAGATCGAGGCCCTGATTGCCATCTCGAAGAGCGGCGAAGAAATATACGAGCTCTCGACGAAAGCGCTCAAGGAGCTGCGCGCCGTCGACGTCGATCTGAAGGATATCGTGTCTCGCCTTGCGAGCGGAGGGATCGACCCGCGCGCCGCACTTGCGGAAATCGCCGCGAAGTTCCTCGATGGCGCGATCAAGAGGGCGGAGGAGGTCGAAGCAGGCCTGCGCAATCCGTCGCTGGCCCAGCAGTTCCTGGACTTGTTCAGCACGCACTCCGCGCAGAACCGGGAGATCGTCGCCTCCGCCGTCGCCGCCTATCGCCTGCGTCTGGTTGTCGCCAAGGCGCAGATCGCCAAATGGATCGACCAGGTGCCATCCACCCCGGAATGGGCGATCTGGGTGGCGCGGATCCGCGCCATCGTCCAGCTCATTGAGCTGCTGCGCGAGTTAGTGAAGGCGGCGGAAGCGGAACGGCCGGAGCGTGTCTTCGCCCTGCTCGTCCAGCTCGGCCGCGACTATCTCAACATCGACCTCCTCGCCTTCAGGGCGGAGATCGAGAACGAGATCGCCTTGCGGGAGGCGCAGCTGCGCGTTTGGGTGGAGGCGATCCTGGCCCGCCTCGTCCAGGTCGCGGCCGGGACCGCTGCCGCAAACACCCAGATCAACCCGGAGCTGCCCGCGACCGTGACAGCTGCCTGCGTCGCGCAGCTTCCGGTCAACGACAAGCAGCAGGCGGAGGCCGTTGCGGCTATCATCGACGGCCTGTCGCCACAGCACTTCCTTGAAGGTTTCGCCATCACCACGCGCGATACCTTTGACCTCGCGACCGACCTCACCGAGGCGCAGAGCAAGCTGCCGGCCGATATCAGCGCCAAGCCGGTTCGCGACGCCATCACCGATTTCCAAAAGGCCCTGCCTGCGTATCGACGGCTTTTCTGCGAGGTCGTCGCCGTGGTGGGGCATGCGCAGGCGGCGCACCGTGAGTTGACCGCGCTCTCGAAGGGTACGGGAACGCCGCCGGTCATGACGCCGGGCGACATGTTGAAAGTGGCCGATCGGCTGCGCGTGCTTGCCGGGGAGGTCGAGAAAGGGCTGGGCCGGATCCGAAATGAAGCGAAAAGCCTGCTCGACCTGCTGGACAACCACCTCGGCGTCATCATTCTGGCGGCTGCCGGCGGCGCCTTCGCCGCGGCCTTCGGTAACGATCTGAAGGCAAAGCTGAACCAATGGGACAAGGGCGCCGCCGCGGCGCTGCGGATTGCGCTCAACACGCTGTTCCGGTGGACGAAGGTGGTGGCGAGCGTCGGCGTTCCCGAGGTGGGCCAACTTCTCGATCTCGCCGCGAGGATCGTCCGCGAACGGATCCCGGATGTTCTGAGGACGGAGCGCGACGCGCTGGAGGCCGCACTGGAAAAGGTCGACGACGAATGCCGTGAACTGGCGGCGAAGATCTCGACGCTTACCCTGCCGCCCGCGCCCGCCGACGAAACCGTCAAGCAGCTGCTCGCCACGACGGTCCAGGACACCACCACGACGGTGCAGCAACTGTTCGAGGACGGCAAGGAGATTGCCCGGACCGACCGGATCGAAAAAGCGCTGCAGGATGTCTCGGCAACATACGCTGCCCTCGTAGGCCGCGCCAAGGGATTGCCCGAGAGCCTTGCAGGTCAAGCGCTCGACGCACCGGTGGAACAGCTCTTCAAGGGCATCCAGAGCGCCTACAAGGAGATCCTTCGTGTCCGCGACGACCTCGTGCGGACCGCCCATGACTATCGGGTCGCGGGTCCGGTCGTACAGCGGGCGCTGACCGTCGAGCCCTTCGTCAGCCCGTGCAACGACTTCAACACGAACTGCGACAAGCTCGCGCGCGAGAAAGCCGCGGTCGACAGCCTGCTAATGCCGGCCGCCGCGCCGAACATCGTCTCGACCAAGCGCGCCGAGCTGCAGGCCTTCCTCGATTCCATCTCGGACGGCCGTTCCGCCGTCGAGCAGATCTTCGACAACATACAGGAGATCTGGGCCGACATCTCGCGCGGCGAGCTCTCCTCGCTCGTCGACATCGCGGCCCTGCGCGACCAGGTCGAGGAGCTGATTTCCGAGCTGGTGCCGATGAAGCGGACTCTGAGCTATTCGCTCGGGTTCGACTTCGATGCCGACAAGATCGCCAGGACGACCGGCGGCGTCTTCACGCCGAAGCCGCCGAGCAGGTTCGAGCTTGCCATGACGGCCACGATCGGCCTGGTGAACGTCAAGGCCGACATGAACGCCAAAGGTCGCATCGGGCCGTTCGACGTCAAGTTGATCGGCAGCGTCTTCAACGCGGTCACGCTGATCTTCGACGGCGTCGACTTCGGCTTCGAACTGGGCGGGTCGCCGCGCTTCGACGTCCACTACCGCGATTTCAAGATCGGCGAGAAACTCGAATTCGTGAAAAAGCTGCAGTCCTACATGACGCCGTCTAAGGATGGCAGCGGCTTCTTCATCGAGCCCATGCGCGGCCGGCCCGGGATCCTGGCCGGATACGGAATCAATCTCGGCACCATTCAGCTAGGCGGCGTCGCCTTCTCCAACGTCCTGCTCAATGCAGCGGCGGAACTGCCCTTCGACGGCGAAGCGGCGATGTTCCGCTTCGCGCTGGGCCGCGCCATGGCGCCGTTCCTGATCTCGGTGCCGCCCTGCTATGGCGGCGGCGGCTTCGTGGCGATCTATGCCGACTGCCAGGGCTTCCGCGGGATCGAGGCGTCGTTCGAATTCGGCGGCGTCGCCAATTACTCGACCGGCCCGCTGGTCGCCCAAGGCCGCCTCACGAGCGGCTTCTACATCCGCTCGTTGAAAGTGGAATCGGAGGGCAAGCGCCGCACCTTGACCGACATCTACGGCACCTTCTTTGTCGGCGGCGAGGCCAGCATCTGGATCTTCAGCTTCTACGCTTCGCTCTATGTCCGGCTGGGCATGAAGTCGGGCGGCGAGATGGAGGGGGAGGCGACCTTCACGTTCTCCTTCTCGATGGGCATCGTAGACTACGACTTTCAGGTCTCGGTCAGTCACAAGCGCGAGGCGTTCGGCGGCGGCGGTACCAATTCGATCGGCGCGTCTTCCGGCCGCTCGAACGGCGTCGACCGTTCGGTCATCACGCGAAGCATCAAGGCGGGATCGGCGCTGCCTGCCAAGGCGACGGCACCGAACGTCGAGGCGGACACGACGCCGTTCGGCGAGACGACGGTTGCCGACTATCTCGCATATTTCGACCCCGAACTGCTCTAGACGGAAGACACGCACATGACCACCGCCATTCCTCGAGTCAAGCCCGTGCTGAGACTGGTGCCCAACGGAATCGTTGACGGGCGATTGCGCATGACGCTGATCGCGACGCCCGTCGCTGACGACAACGGCTTCTCGTTCCGCGCATGGCCGAGCATGGTCAGGGGCCATATCTTCAAAATCCTCAAATCCGACTCCGATTCAGAAAGCGAGCCCTTCGAAGGGGTAATGATCCGCGTGGCGGCGCAACCCTCTGTAGCGGTAAGCGTTGAGGTGAAGGCCAGACTATTGCAGGGCAGCCTCCCGGCCGGACTGGACGATGCTTGGGCAAAGATCGTTCCGCCGAACGAGGACGAACTTTGGGGGAAGCTGCTGGAAACCATACACCGGTCGCTGGCGTCACAGATGTTCGTGAACGGTCTGGGCAAGGAGCCGAGCCCATCGGATGCGGGGAAGCCCCAAGCCGACGGTTCGTATAGGCCCCAGGAAGCACTCGAGCCTGGCCAGCAGTTGACCCTCAGGGCGGTCATGCCGGTCAAGCATGGGGACCTGGCGCTTCTTCTAGAGTTTGAGCGGGCAAAGCGCGTATACGATCTCGTCGACGGCCGGACCCCTCCCCGGCAGCCGCGAATGGCCGCCGCATTCAGCGCAAGCGACGATGACGACGGTGTTATCCTGAGAACGGTCAAAGAAAAGGTCGCGAAGGACACTCAAACCGGCGATCAGCTCAACGAGTTAGTGGCGGCCAAGAAGCTTGCGGAGCTGCAGCAGGCCTTCGATGCGCTTCGCGCGGAGCGGGCGGATTCCGCCGCCGGCGCCTGCAAGGAACTCCGCAAGCCCGATCTGAGGGACCTCGCTGCGCAGGACGAGACTCGCCAGACGGCGCTTGCGAGCCACACTGCGGCGACTTGGGAGCAGGCGGCATCGGATCAGACAAACACCCTGCTTGATGGCGCCGTGCAAGTCTACCACGCGCTTGTGTCGTCGCCCGCCTGGTCGCGCTTTTTCGGCTTCGCATTCGACATCCAACTCGACGAGGAAGGGCTGAAGGCGCCCTGGATCTCGGCCGGCGAATTTCCGGTGAAATTCAAGTTCAATGGGCAGGACCAGTCCATGGGCAGGGCCTGGAGCGCCGTAGACGATGACGGTTGGCCGCGACCCGACAAAAAGCGGGGCAATCTCGAGAAAGGCCTGTTCCTGATGGGCGCCGATTGCGTGCCCGGCGACGCTCTGCCGCGCTATGACCTGATTACCCTGGACGTGCGACATGCGACCGAAGCGGTGGTGCGCCCGCTTGCTGGTCCGAGCGCCGATGAACGCGGCTTCCAGACCGCGGGTATGACGCTGATCGACCGCCGCCGCGCCGAAGACGTGCGCGCCCAGGTCCGTCGGACGTCTGACGAGAAGGACAAGCAGGAGATCGAGCTTTACGCGCAGGACGTGGTTGTCGGCCGCCGCCTCGATGCCGGCACGAAGACCGACGATGGAATGGTCTGGCGCGCCCTAGGCAGCAAGATCGTGACCTACGGACTTCGGCGAGACGACGCGAAAGGGCCTGACGATTTTGAGGTGATCCCGAGTTCCATGGCAGACTCCGTTCTTCAACCGAAGGGCGCTTCCGGAACCCGCACGCTTGAAGAGGCGGTCGTCAGCCCGTCAGCGCGGCTGGCCCCAACACCCGGCGGCAGCGTCACCGACAAGGACGTCTTCGTCGATGAGGCGTTCGCCACTTGGACCGGTGCACCCATGGGCGTCAACACCGCGCCGAGAGTGGGATCGGACGATCCCGTGCTCCTCCCGTTCCTGCAGCGACACTCCCTGCCGGCGGCGGGAGCTAGGCCCGAAGCTTTGGCGCCGCCGCTGCGCTACGGACGCAGCTACCGGTTCGGCATGCGCGCGGTGTTCCTGGGCGGTCGGTCGCGAAGCATCGAGGATGCCGCCAGACTCTACGAGAACAAGACGCAAGCCTACACCTATCCGCGCGATCCGAGCGACAACGCGCAGATGCCCATGCGGAGGTTCCTGCGGCAGGAGGCGATCGGCGCGCCGACCGTCCTCCTGCCCGGGTCGGTCCTCCGGGCGAAGATCGATGAGATGGACTTCGGCACAGTGCAGTCTGTGGTGCTGCGCAGCCTGCCGGCAGGATATGTCGCACCGGGGGAGCTGCCGGCGAAGGTGAAGGGTAGGCCTTATGTCCCGGCGAAGGAACGCGTCACCTCCGACGAAATTATTCGGATATTGGCGCCGCCGCAGGCAGCTTTGGACATGCTTCTGCGCGCCAGCGTCTTCGATGACGCCGAGAGCCGCGGCGACGTCGCGCTCGGCGGGTTGCGCAACATTGCGTTCGGCATCGCCGAGCCTCTGGTGAAGTCGAAGGATGCCATCACCGGTCAGGGCGGCTTCCCGATCGCGCTGATCGACGAGCAGCGCGCCTTCGGCCAGAACCCGACAAGGCGCAAGCTGGCTCCGGGCTGGAGCGTTCCGCCGGTCGAGGACCGTCCGGCCGTCAGGGGCGCGGCGATCTTCATCGGCCGCAAGGCGTTCGAGAATTTCGGCGGGCCGCCTCTGATGTCCCGGCCCTACTATCCAGATCCGCATGCGCGCGTCCTGGTGCTGAGGCTGCGCCGCCGCACCGACGGTGCCTATGTCGGTCCGGCGTCGAAAGTGTCGGTCTATGACGCGGTGTCGCAATATCCCCATGCGATGCCGACAGTCGTGGTAATCAAGAAAGCCCCCAGCGATTCGGCCCAGGCCGCGATCGGCCCGGCCACGGCGATCCGGACCGATGGCGTGACGTTCACAGGCAAAACTGGGCAGCGGGCGCAGCGTGTCGAGGTGACCTTGGCGCGCGGCGACGACTTCGATCTGGAAGCCTTCTACCTGCCGGGCGAAGACGACAGCACCCTCGCCACGCACTTCGCCCTAACTGAGATGGTCGGGGCCTACAAGCTGGCCCTCGAGCGCGCCGGCAGCGCAGCCACGCATCCGATCGCCGCTCACATCACGACGGGATTCTTCGACGTGCCCTCGGACGACCGTCTGCTCGAGCTGGCCCGTGACATCAGGGAGTTTAGCTGCGGCGAAGGCAGGCACCTGGGCGCCGGCGGCAGCGTCGAGGAACTCGCAGGCGTCTGTTCGATGCGTGTCGCCCACGCCGTGAACAGGCCGCTGGTGGCGCCGGCCTTCCAGGAGCCGGGCCTGCGCGTCTACCGCAAGGCATTCGACACCTCGAAATATGTCCACAAGTTCGCCATTGATCCCGACTTCGACGGGACGCCTCCAAATTTCAAACCGAGCCCCGACTCTGAGCCGCGGCATAGACCGTCCGGACTCGGACCGACCGAAATCACTCTGGCCGAACTCGAGCGGCTGAGGGCCGCCGATCTCCAGGATGTGCCAGGCACGCACAGCTTCGTGCTGGCGGGTCGAATCGCTTTCGACCGCCGCACGACCTCGGCGGTCGAGATACTGGCGACGTGCGTCTCCCCGCGCGAGGTACTCCTCGACGATCCGGCGCGGCGGCGGCCGCCCAAGGCCCGGGTCGCGGGCGCTTGGCCGAACAGGACCGTCGTCTCCGACGACAACGGGAATCCGATCCCGCCGGCGCGTCGTCCGGCCAAGGATCTGGACGTCTATGGCTTCGAAACCATCAACATGAAGACCGGATCGGTCGAGCTGCACCGTTCCGAAGTCACGCTGCTGCGCATCGACAACATCGCGGCGCTGGGCTCCGGACCGCTGGCATCGACCGAGCCCGGAGCAGCGGAGGATGTCATCGACCTTTCGCTGGCCCACATCGCGGCGCAGCTCGGCCGGCGGGTGACGAATGCCGCTGGCGACACGCTTTTCAGCGCATCGCAGCTGCACGTGTTCCCCGATAGCAAGGCGCGACGGCTACGCCTGCGCCTGCGAGCCGTGTCGCGCTTCGGACCCGACTTCGAGACGGCCCCGCGTTGGACGGGAGCGGACGGAAACGCACAGCCGGTGGTGCGGCTGCGTCAGGCGCTTCTCCCGGTAGAACAATCGCTGGAAAGCGCAACGATTGAGGATCCGGCGACCTACCTGACGCCCGAGGAAGCCAAGGACGAACCCGTCAACAGCGTTCAGATAGCGACTGACGGAAGCACCGCTTCCCTGTGGCTGCCGTCGAGCAGCCGCCCGGCCAAATGCGCGGCTCTCTCGCCGGTTCCCGTGTTTCGCTTCACGTCCGGAACGAAAGGGACAATCGAAGACTCCATCGAACGCATCAGCGGCGTACGCATCTATCTCGAGCGCGGGTGGTTCTCCGCGGGCGAAGAGGAACAGCTGGGCATCGTCATGCTGCCGTCCGGCAAGTCCGCCGAGGGAGGCGACGCGTTCATGCCTGACGATCGCTACGGGCCGATCGGTCCCTATATCTCGCGCTGGGGCGGCGACCCGACCCGCCAGGATTACGCGCCGCTGGTCACCGGCCTGTCGGCGGAGTCGTTCCTGTCGCCGCCCAAACCGGTGCGCGACGTCATCGTCCCGGTGCAGATCCCCAAGCCGCCGGGAGCGCCCGACAACATCACAGTGCTGGAGACAGCCGACCTCCTGATCTACCAGCCGCGCTTTGACGTCGACCGGGAACAATGGTTCGTCGACCTGGACATCCAGGCGGCAGAGGCCCCGAATCTGTTCGTGCGCTTCGGGCTCGTCCGCTATCAGAAGAACGCCATCCATCCTAACCTACAGGCATCTGAGCCGGTCGTCGTCTGGACCCAATTGCTGCCTGCGCGGACGCTGTCGGGAACGATCGAGGTGAAGACGGTCCCGGCTCCTGCGCCAGGGTCGCAGCCTACCGCCACGGTGAAGGTGACGGCTTCGGTGACGGGTCCAAGCTACGAGGGCCGGCGCATACCCGATAAGCCGCCGGGGCTGGTTCAGGATAAGAAGCAGGACGCAAAGGCGAAGACCGGACAAGATGAGGCAGTAAAGGAGGATCCTTTCGGCAGGCTCCATCGGCCGACGATGCGTTTCCGCCTCATGCATGAGAGCGGCGACAGAGGCGATCTGCGGCGCGTGACGATGGGTGTCAAGGACGTTCCGTTCGGCCCGGTGAAGCAGACGGAAAAAACCAAGCGCTCAACCGTGATGAACAGCCATGCCAACAGCAGTTGGTCCTTCGACCTGAACAAGACGGACATCGACGCGCTGGGGCCGGGCATCGTGTATGTCTATGCCGAAGAGATCGAGACCTTCATGCCGGCGACCTATACAAAGGAGCCGGCCCTGGTCGAGGACATCTTCACGCCGGCGACGTTCGTGGATTCGGGACCGAGATTTGCCGCGCGCCTGAACCTGCGCAGCATCGCAGACGCCGATGGCGACTTCAAATAGCCGGTCGCCGCGGTGTTGTTGGATCGTGTATCAAGGAGGAGTGACACGTGGGAGCGTTGAGCGTCTGGCACTGGCTGATCGTGTTGGCGATCGTACTCCTGCTCTTCGGTCGCGGCCGGGTGTCCGGGCTGATGGGCGACCTCGGCAAGGGCCTCGGCGTCTTCCGACGGGAGCTGGGCGGCAGCAGGGAGAAGCAGAAGATGGATCGACCATGAGCCACTGAAGCCTGACGATTTCGCTCGAGACTCAGAATGATGATTAAGTCCCTTATCCCAGCTGCCGCGCTGGTCTTTAGCGCTTCGCTCCTCTCGGCGTCGCAAGCTGCCTGTCCGCCGGGCCTTACGCAGGAAGATATCGTCCCGCCGACCGACAAGAGCCGGACCTTTATCCGCTTAGGGGCCGGGGAGTTCGGTTCGGCCCGCGGTTCCAAGACTCACACCGGTGTCGATATACTGACGCGAGCGTCTTATCCCGACCGCGAAGCGTATGCCGTTTACGCCCTAGGCGCAGGCACGGTCGCCTATGCAAAGTTCAATGGCGTCACGCTTGACGACGGATTCGGCAACACGATCGTCGTCGATCATGGCAACGACTGCTACTCGATGTACGCCCACCTCGCCAGCGATCCTTTCACGCCGATGAACGACGAGTCGTCCGCGCTTCTCATGTCGAAAGGCCAGACTGTCGCCAAGGGCGAGTTGATCGGCTATTTCGTCGATCAAACCGTTGGTGTCCATTCGACAGGCAATGCGATGCGAACCGCGGCGGGAGCGAGGTGGCAGACCCATTTCGAGCTGTGGCATGCGCCGAGCGGGCGCTCGGGCGCGACCCTCAAGGCAATCTATGGGGAGGAGGCCAATCGGACCGACCCCACTTCGACATTGCTCTCCCTCGGCTACAAGATCGAGGACATCGCGCAGTAGTGCTGAGGGCCGCCTACTTTCGACAAAATCTCCCAAAAAATAGAGCCACGGAGTCTGTCATGAAGAAACTCGCCGTGCCGGCTATTGTGATGCTTCTTGCCAGCTCTGCTGTGAGCGCAGGTCAAGACGCCGACGACGCAAGGCGCAAGGCCATTTCGGCAAAAGGTGTGGCATTGTTCAAGAACACCGGAAATCACTGCCACGCCTTCCCAATGACATCTACGCTCGCTTCCATCGCGTCTGCTAGACCATGTCTGCTTTTGGCGCGCGTCTGGGGCCGACTGGATGACCGATATCGGCGCATACTTGCCGTTCAACCGCCCTTAACGCGACTTCTGCGCAGGGGAAAACCGACAAACAACCGGAAGAACTTTTTCACCGCCGAACGCCGCCGTCTCTACCGCTTTTCGCGCCCCGGCTGTCCTTCGTTCTATGCCTAGGCAGCGTAACGTGGAGGGCAATCGGCGGTATTGGCGCGCCCGAAGAGACTAGAACTCCTGACCCCCAGGGTAGTTTATCGCCCTAATGCCGCCGTGGGACGCTTCACTATCTGTCGCTCAAATGACGCCGTCGACGCTACGAAAACGTACGAGCAGCGACGAAATTCGGTGGTAGCAATATGGTTGCAATCCCGAGCCTCGACACATCTGGCCGAAAGTTTAGCTCGCAACCCGTTGTTTTTATTGTGATTTTTGGCGCACCCGACAGGATTCGAACCTGTGACCTCTGCCTTCGGAGGGCAGCACTCTATCCAGCTGAGCTACGGGTGCCTGCCGGGGGTGACCCCCGGAAGAAGCCGGGCCGAAGCGGCCCGTCCAAGCGCTACATAACCGAAGCGCCGTCCGGCATCAACCTGCGAAATGGAGCTGCGATGCCCAATGCGAAATGCCGACGGCGACATTCCATGCCGACATGGACCTGATGGAAATATGCACTGGCTGTTTGCCTGCCCATTGGAATTCTGATCTGGTGCGCCCGGCCAATCCATCTACCAGGGGAATTCTGTACGCATGTCGCTCGAATCCGTTCGTGCCTTCTTTGCCACCCACGCGCCCGACATATCGGTGATCGTCACCAAGGGGAGCTCCGCGACTGTGGCGCTTGCCGCCGAGGCGCATGGTGTCCGCCCGGAGCAGATCGCCAAGACGATCTGCTTGCGCGTCGGCGACCGCACGATGCTGATCGTGGCGAGCGGGACCGCCCGGCTCGACAACAGAAAGTTCAAGGATAGGTTCGGCGGCAAGGCACGCATGCTGGACGCCGAACAGGTGCTGGAGGCTACGAGCCATCCCGTGGGCGGCGTCTGCCCCTTCGGCCTGCCTTCGCCGTTGCCCGTCTATTGCGACGTGTCGCTGCAAGCCTTCGCGGAGGTCGTGCCCGCGGCGGGCGCCACCAATGCCGCCGTACGGCTGACCCCTCAGCGCATGGCCGAATTGACCGGCGCCGAATGGGTCGACGTGTGCCAATAGAGCGCCATGCATCCTTTCGGATGGAGTACGGCGCTCTATCTCCTTGTTTCAGCCGCATTTATGCGGCGCCAAGTGATTCCACTTGGCTGCAAAATGCTCCGGGAGAGCGATCATGAGCGAACGCAGGACCATCGTTCCTCCCGTGTTGAAGGGTGTCTACGAGCAATGGCATTTCGCGCCGGCGGTCGTCTCGAAGGGCATGATCTATTGCTCCGGCATCATCGGTACGAGTGTCGACGGCGAGGCGCCTGGCAGCGCGGCCTTGCAAGGCGCACAGGCGACAAGCGGCACCGCGGACGCGCCGCTCTCGGCACTCCAGGCGGTGCGCGATCCCGAGGCGCAATTCGCCACCGCCTTCGAGGCGCTTGCCGCCATCCTGGCGGAGGCGGGCGCCAGCCTTGCCGATCTCGTCGAGATCACCACCTATCACGTCGACATCGCTCGCCACATGGAGACCTTTGCCAGGGTGCGGGACCGTTACCTGAAGGAGCCTTGGCCGGCCTGGACGGCGATCGGCGTGGCCGAGCTCGTGGTGCCCGGCGGATTGCTGGAGATCAGGGCGATCGCCGCCCTGCCAGAAAAATGACCGGCACTGGCCGGTCTGGATCGAGAAGAGGAGACATCGGATGGAAATCAAGCGTTGCGGATCGCGACCGTCGGTGACACCTCCAGCCGACTATTTCACCGGCAAGGTACGGCAGGATCCCATCCACGAAGCGCCGGCGCCGGCCAGCGTCCGGGCCGTCAGCGTCACCTTTGAACCCGGCGCGCGCACGGCCTGGCATACGCATCCGCTCGGCCAGACACTCGTCGTGACCTCCGGCTGCGGCCTCGCGCAGTCCTGGGGCGGTGAGGTCCAGGAGATACGGGCCGGCGACGTGATCTGGTTCCCGCCGGGCGAGAAGCACTGGCACGGCGCGGGGCCGACCACGGCGATGACGCACATCGCCATCCAGGAAGCGCTCGAAGGCAAGGCGGTGGAATGGATGGAACAGGTGTCGGACCAGCAATACGCCTCGAAGACCTGAACCAGAGTCAGCTCCCGGCTTGCGGCAGATAGCGCTGGATCAGCTCCTCGACATGGTCGTTGCGGCTGCGCGCCGAGTCGCCGCCCATCACCACGACGATGAGGCGGCGGCTGCCGTTGTTTACCGAGGTCACGATGTTGTAGCCCGAGGCGCGGACATATCCGGTCTTGATGCCGTCGACACCGGCCACCCGCCCGATCAGGTCGTTGTGGCCACGAATGGTTTTGCCGCGGAACACGAAGTCCTTTTCGGAGAAATAGTGGTAATAATGCGGGAAGCGCTGGCGCAGAGCCATGCCGAGTAGGGCCATGTCGCGGGCCGTCGTGTGCTGGCCGTCGTCGGGCAGGCCGGAAGCGTTGCGGAACACGGTATTGCGCATGCCGAGCACGCGTGCCTTGGCCGTCATGGTCGCGGCAAACACCTCTTCCGAACCGGCGATATACTCGCCGACCGCTACGGCCACGTCGTTGGCCGACTTGGTGGCGAGCGCCCGGATCGCCGTATCCACGTCGATCGTCTGCCCGCTCTTGAAGCCGAGCTTGCTCGGCGGCTGCTTGCGGGCGTGCTCGGAAACCGGGATCTCGGCAGTCTTGCTGATCTTACCGGCGTCGATGGCCTCGAACAGCAGATACAGAGTCATCATCTTGGTGAGTGATGCAGGGTAACGTTCCGCTTCCGCATTAGCCTGGTAGAGCATCCGGCCGTTCCTCGCATCGACCACGATGGCGGCGTAGCGGCCGGATGTGTCGAGCGTCGTCGTCGGCGCGACGGCTTCAATCTCCGTGGTCGTGCAGCCGGCGACCGCTATCGCCAGAAGCAGGAAGACGGCCGCGCGGCGGAAGAAGGAAAAAGAGAACGGCAAGTTTTTTGACCTGAACAATTTGAGTTGGATCGTTCGCGAACTTATACGCGGCAACTTTCCCGAAGCTAACGTCATCATCAATTTGGCAGCCGGCCGTTAAGAAGAGGTTTGGCCGCCTGTTATTTCTTACTTGTCGACCCCACCCCAGATCGCCTCGGCCGTGCGCACGACGAGATCGAGCTTCCGCTTCTGGTCGTCCTCGGTGATCTTGTTGCCTTCTTCCGTAGAGGCGAAACCGCATTGCGGCGCGATGCCGAGCTGGCCGATGTCGGCGAATTTCGAGGCCGCTTCGAACTTGCGCTTCAGATCGTCGAGCTTTTCGAGCTCTCCTGCCTTTGTGGTGATGAAGCCCGGCAGCACCCGTTTCGCGCCGCGCGGTAGCAGTCGGAGCGGCTCGAGCCCGCCGGCGCGCTCGCTGTCATATTCCATGAAATAGATGTCGATGCCGGTCTGGTTGAAGACGGCGTCGGCGGCCGGATCGTAGGCGCCTTCGGCCACCCAGGTGGACTGGAAATTGCCGCGGCACATATGCATCGCGATCAGCATGTCGTCGGGACGATCCGCGATCGCGTCATGCATCATCTCGGCGTAACGCGAGATCAGCCAGTCCGGGTCGGTGCCTTCGGCCGCCTTCTGGGCGCGGATCTTCGGGTCGCACAAATACGCGAAGAAGATGTCGTCCATCTGCAGGTAGCGGCAGCCGGCCTCGTAGAAGGCTTTTACCGCCTTGGCGTAGGTTCTGGAAAGGTCGGCGAACAGCGCCTCGGGATCGTCCCGGTATTCCCTGGGATGGATGTCCTCGCGCGCGGTCCGGAAGTGACAGCAGCTCGGTCCGGGAATGGAGATCTTCGGCGTCAGCCCAGTCACCGAGGCCAGGTATTTGTAATGCTCCAGCATCGGGTGGTCGTCGGGGAAGTCGAGCTTGTCGGTGATCGTCGGAAAGATCGGTCGCAGCGTCGCGCCGTGAAAATGGACGCCCTCGTCGCGTTCCACGAGATCGAACCCGGTCAGGCCGCCCATGAAGTCGTAGTGCCAGAAGGACCTGCGGACCTCGCCGTCGGTAACGGCGAGCAGGCCGGCATTTTCCTGCATCTTGACGATGTCGCGAACCGCCTCGTCCTCGATAGCCCGGAGCTCTTCGCTGTCGATCGCCTTTTCCTCGAAATGGCGCTTGCGAGCTTCCTTGACCTTGGCGGGCCGGAGCAGGCTGCCGACATGGTCGGCACGATAAGGCGGCTTGGCGATCGTTGCAGTGGGCATGGGCTTCCTCCGGGTCTGATCAAAATGGCTCTAGCATCCGAGCGGCGCACTGGACAATGCGGCGAAGCAGGAGGGGAACGACAAGACCACGAAAAAGCGGAACGCACCGCTGCCCGGCTTGCCGCTCGGTTTTGCTTGTGCCAGAACTTCCCTTGACCGATGGCGTTTGAGGAGGCTGCATGTCCGAGATCGCCCATATTGCCGCGACCATCTTCAAAAAGGCGGCGAAATCCGACCGCTTCGTAGTCGCGATCGCCGGTCCGCCCGGCGCGGGCAAGTCGACCATCGCCGAGCAACTGGCGGCACTCTTGCCCGAGAACTCGGCGATTGTCGTCCCAATGGACGGGTTCCACTACGACGATGTCGTTCTGGAGAGGCTGGGTCTTCGCCCACGCAAGGGGGCGCCGGAGACCTTCGATCTGCGCGGTTTCATGGCGCTGCTCAGGCGTGTCAGGGCGGGCGAGCCCGACATCGCCATTCCCGTCTTCGACAGGAATGTCGAGCTTTCGCGAGCTGGCGCCGCGTTGATCGACGCCGACGCGAAGTTCATTCTTGCCGAAGGCAACTACCTGCTGCTCGACGAAGATCCTTGGAACGAGCTTGCCGGACTCTTCGATTTCACCATTTTCCTCGACGTGCCGCGCGAGGAATTGGAGAAGCGGCTCCTGCAGCGCTGGCGCGACCATGGCCGGTCCGACGAGGACGGCCGCAATTGGGTCGCTACCAACGATATGCCGAATGTCGATCGCGTGCTTGCCCGCCGGCGCCCGGCCGATCTCGTCGTCTGATCCGCTGCCTCTGCCCCGGCGATGGATTGCCCAGCTGTGTTCGCGCTCCAGATATCCGACGGACCGGACCGTCCGGTCGGTCCGGGTCGCTTCGGGATGCGGTAATGGCGCAGCAAAACCGACCGAAAGTCGAAGGGCTTCCCGCGCGGGCGCTGTCGTCCTCGGAGTTTGCCACGACCATGTCGCATTTCCACCGGGCCGAAATCGCCCGGATGGCGGGATGGCGCGACAGGCTCGACCGCACGACCAACTGGGCGATCACGGTGGTCGCGGCGATGCTTTCCGTTTCGCTGTCGACGCCCAATGCCCATCACGGCGTATTGTTGTTCGCGATGCTTCTCGTCCTGTTGCTGCTGTGGATCGAGGCGCGGCGTTACCGGTTCTTCGATGTCTATCGGACCCGCGTTCGCCAGTTCGAACGTTATTATTTCGCGCAGATCTTCTCGCCTCAACCGGACTTCGCCTCCGATTGGCAATATGTCCTCGGCGAGGGGCTGAGGACGCCGAAGTTCCTGATCTCGCATCGCGTCGCTTTCGCACGCCGCTTGCGACGGAACTATATCTACATGTTCCTGATCCTGCTGCTCGCCTGGGTGCTGAAGCTTTCGACGCCCGGGCTGCAGTTTGACGGGGCTGGTTTCGACTTCGTGCGCTCAGTCAGGGAAGCCGTGTCGAACGCCGCGCTGGGTCCGTCGCCGGGCTGGGTGGTGATCGCGATGGTGGCGGTATTCAATGCGGCTCTGCTCGCCACGGCGCTTCTTACCGATGCCGATGACGGCGAACTGGCCCACGGCAACGTCCATGTGTGACGGCGCTGTCCCGCCCGGTCGGTCAGAACGGCCCGAACTTCTCGGTGGCTTCCTCGACTGAATAGTAACCCAGTGCCACGTCGCGGCGCACGAGGTTGCGGTCGCGCAGGAACGGGTCGCCGTAGCCCCCTCCGCCCGGCGTGCCGACCCTGACGCGGTCCCCGGCCTTCAGCGGGATGTCCTGTTCCTTGGAAAGATGCGGCGGCGTATGAGGCTTGCCGTCCCGGAACACCGCCACCGTATTGACCGCGCCATCGGAGCCGCCGCGGACGCCTTGCGGCCCGAAACGGCCATGATCCATGACGAAGGATGCCCACGCCTCGCCGCGCAGCAGCTCCACCTCGTAGGAAAGGCCGAAGCCGCCGCGATGTGTTCCCGCTCCGCCCGAGCCTTCGCGCAAGGCGTAGTGGCGGTAGAGCACGGGATAGGCCTGCTCCATCACTTCGACGGGGGGCGATTTCGAGATGCCGATCGTCGAGCAGCCGTTGGAGAGGCCGTCGTGATGGGCGTTGCCGCCATAACCACCGCCGGAGATCTGGTACATGACGAAGTCGCGCCGGCGCGCCGGATCGTGGCCGCCCAGCGCGAAATTGCCGCTGGACCCGGCCGGCGCGGCGGTCACCTTGTCGGGCAGCGCTTGCACCATGGCGGCGAACACCGCTTCGGCGATGCGCTGGGAGACTTCCGCGGCACAGCCCGAAACCGGGCGCGGATAGGCCGCGTCGAGGAACGTGCCGTGCGGACGCTTCACGACGAGAGGCTCGAATGCTCCGGCATTGATCGCCACGTCGGGGAAGATATGCCGCATGGCGAGATAGACCGATGACAGCGTCGTCGCGATGACGCTGTTCATCGGGCCGGCGCAGGGTGGGCTCGACCCGGTGAAGTCGAAGGTGAGCCGGTCGCCCTCCTTCTCGATGGCGAGGGCGATGGTCAGGGGTTCGTCGACCACCCCGTCGGAATCGACGAAGGCCTTTGCGCGATAGACGCCGTCGGCGATGGCGCCGATATGCGCCCGCATCTGGGCGGCGGCGCGCCGGCGCAGCTCCTCGATCGCCGCGGAGACCGTTTCGTCGCCGTATCGATCCAGGATCGCGAACAGCCGCTCCTGCCCGACCGTCAGGGCCGCGGCCTGCGCCTTGATATCGCCGATGCGCTGATCCGCCACGCGGATATTCGAAGTAATGATGGCGTAGATCTCGGGGTCGAGCTCGCCCTTCTTGAAGAGCTTTACTGGCGGCAGGCGCAGGCCTTCCTGCTCGACGGCCGTCGCCGAGGCCGAGAAGCCACCGGGCACGGCGCCGCCTATGTCCGGCCAGTGACCGGTGTTGGAGAGCCAGCAGAAGATCGAGCCGTTCCGGTAGACCGGCATCACGAAACGCACGTCCATTAGATGCGTCCCGCCGAGATAGGGGTCGTTGACGATGTAGATGTCGCCCTCTTCGGGCGGCAGGCAGCGGCCGTCCCGGATCATCTCGATCAGTGTCTTCGTCGAATACTGCATGACCCCGACGAAGACGGGCAGGCCTTGCGAGCCCTGGGCAATGAGAGAGCCGTCGGCCGCCGAATAGATGCCGTCGGAGCGGTCGTTGGCCTCCGCGATCACCGGCGAGAAGGCGGCGCGGGAGAAGGTCAGGTCCATCTCGTCGCAGGTCTGCTGCAGCGCGGCCTGGATGACGGAGAGCGTGATGGCGTCGAGTTCGATCATCCCTCGGCCCTGCCAATCTCGATGAGGATGTTGCCGTCGCCGTCCGATCGCGCGCGATCGCCCGGCTCGATCAGCGTCGTGGCGTCGAGCTGCTCGAGGATCGCCGGCCCGACGATCTCGGCTTCCCCAGGCAGCTTCTCCCGGTCGTAGACGGGCGTGTCGAGCCAGCGCCCGTCATACCAGACGGGGCGCCTCTCGCGCAGCGCACCCTCCAGCGTGGCAGCACGGTGCTCCGGGTGGAGCAGCGCCGACAGTTCCACCTCAGGCCGCTCGCCGATCACCGACGTGTTGAGATTGACGAGATTGGCGCGGATTTCGGGCAGCTTCACCTTGAAGCGGGCGAAATAGGCCGCCTCGAACAATTCCTGCAGCACGTCGCGGCTTATCTCGGTCGAAGGAAGCGGCACGTTGACGATATGCGTCTGGCCGATGAACTGCATGTCGGCCGAATGGACGTAGCGCACCATGCGCGGCTTGACCGCCTCCTTGGCGATCAGGGCGGCGCCTTGGCCGCGGTGCCGTTCGAGCAGCTCCGTGATCTCTGTCGGATCGAGGGAAGCCACCGGCCGGTTGAGCGTATTGACGAAGTCGTGGCGCAGATCCGCCACCACGCAGCCCAACGCATTGGTGATGCCCGGCCGTGCCGGCACCAGCACCTTGGGCAGGCCGAGCTCGCGCGCCAGGGCCGCCGCATGCAGCGGTCCCGCCCCGCCGAAGGCGAACAGCACGAAATCGCGCGGATCGTGCCCCCTTGCCACCGATACCATGCGGATCGCGCCCGCCATCTTCATGTTGGCGAGCTTCAGCACGGCGCCTGCCGCTTCGATGGCGTCGAGGCCTGTCGGTGTTCCGATTTTTCCCCCGAAGATATCGCGCACGCTGTCCACCGCGACGGGCTCGTCGATGGCGAGCAGCCTCTTCGGATCGAGCCGCCCAAGCAGGAGATTGGCGTCGGTGATGGTGGGCTCGGTCCCGCCACGCCCATAACAGATCGGCCCGGGGTGAGCGCCCGCGCTTTCCGGCCCGACCTGGATGAGGCCGGAAGCATCGACGCGGGCGATGGAGCCGCCGCCGGCGCCGATCGTATGGACGTCGACCATCGGCACGTGGATCGGCATGGCGTATTCGATCTCGATCTCGTTCGAGACGGCGGGCTCGGCGTTGCGGATCAGGGCGACGTCGGTGGAGGTGCCGCCCATGTCGTAGGTGACGAGGTTGGGATAGCCGGCGCGGCGTCCCGTATAGGCGGCGGCGATGACGCCCGACGCCGGGCCGGACATCACGGTCTTGGCCGCCTCGCGCGCCACGAAACGGGCCGAGATCATGCCGCCATTGCCGTTCATGATCAGGAAGTCGCGTCGATAGCCGCGATCCTCCAGTTCGCGGCGCAGCTTCTCCACATAGGTTTCGAGGATGGGCCGGACCGAGGCGTTGACCGCGGCAGTGACGCCGCGCTCGAATTCGCGCGCCTCCGACAGCAGGGAATGCCCGGTGGTGATGTAGCGGTTCGGCCAAGTCTCCGCGGCGATCTCGGCTGCGCGCCTTTCATGGGCGGGATTGGCATAGGAATGCAGGAAATGGATGACGAGGGCCTCGCAGCCCTTGGCGAGCAGCGTGCCGACGGCCTCGCGCACCTCGTCCTCGTCGATCGGCGTGCGCACCGCGCCGGAAGCCTCGACCCTTTCGTCGACCTCGAGGCGCAGGTCGCGGGGGATCACTGGCACGAAGGTGCCTGTCATGCCGTAGGCCTGTGGCCTCGTGCGGCGGCCGAGCTCGATGATGTCGCGGAAGCCGCGGGTGGTGATCATGCCGGTGCGGGCGAGACGGCGTTCCAGCACGGCATTGGTGGTGGTCGTCGTTCCGTGCACGATGAGGTCTATATCGGAGATCGCATGGCCGGCCTCGGCGAGCGCTGCGATCACGCCGAAAGCCTGGTTGTCGGGCGTCGTCGGCGTCTTGGCGATCCTCACCCGGCCACTCGGCCCGTCGATCAGGATGAGGTCTGTGAAGGTGCCGCCGACGTCGATGCCGGCCACGACGTTTTCGTCTGCTGCGCGATCGTTCTCCGCCATGCGAGGAATCCGAAATGCCGAGCCTAACGATACGCCGCTGATTGGAAAGGCGTTTCCTGCCCCGATCTTGACGCGATATTCATTTGTATACTAATAACTTTGGCTGACAAGTATTCCTCGCTTCCAAGCTGACAGCCAGGCGCGCCGGATAGGTGCTTCCGCGTGCATGGATCGAGTTTGGGCCGAAAACGCCGCCGAAAGGTCCGGATTCGATGCAGTCTGCCGCAAACGTCCTGGCGACGAACGACACCGAAACCCGCCAGTTCCCGATCCCCGCCAACGTCCATGCGGAGACGGTCGTGTCGGTGAAGCATTATACCGATAGGCTCTTCTCATTCCGCGTCACGCGGCCTCAATCGTTCCGCTTTCGCTCGGGCGAGTTCGTCATGATCGGCCTGCCCAATGCCGAGAAGCCGGTGTTCCGCGCCTATTCCATCGCGAGCCCAGCCTGGGACGACGAACTCGAGTTCTTCTCGATCAAGGTGCCGGACGGTCCGTTGACGCAGCACCTGCAGAGGATCCAGCCCGGCGATACGGTGCTTATGCGCCAGAAGGCGACGGGAACGCTGGTGATCGACGCTCTGACCCCGTGCAAGCGCCTGTTCATGATCTCGACGGGGACGGGCATCGCACCCTTCGCCAGCCTGGTGCGCGATCCCGACACGTATGAGAAGTTCGACGAGGTGATCCTCACCCATACCTGCCGCGACCACGCCGAGCTTCGCTACGGCGAGGAGCTCTTCGGCCAGGCCGCCAATGATCCGCTGATCGGCGAGGTCGCCGCCGGCAAGCTTACCCACTATGCGACGACCACCCGCGAGATCTCGCCGCGCATGGGCCGCATCACCCGGCTCATCGAGAACGGCAAGTTTTGTGCGGATCTCGGCATACCCGCGCTCGATCCGGCAACCGACCGTGTCATGATCTGCGGCTCCATGTCCATGCTGAAGGACGTGAAGGAGCTGGTCGAGGGCCTGGGCTTCACCGAAGGCTCGCTCAGCCACCCCGCCGAGTTCGTGGTCGAACGCGCTTTCGTCGGCTGACGACAGCGCCAACGCCGTGCTGCCGGTAGGACTGCTACTGATGGCATAATAGATAGCCTTCGACCTGGAGTTCCTTCACGCCCCCCTCTGTCCTGCCGGACATCTCCCCCATAAGGGGGGAGATTGGCTGTCACTTGCGATGGCGCTCGTTCTGCAACGTTGGCGATTGGCGAAATCAGATATGAAGTCCAATCTCCTCCCTTGTGGGGGAGATGTCCGGCAGGACAGAGGGGGGCAACGTAGGGCGCCTGCGCGCCACGGCTGGCCTTACCGTATCGCCTGCCCCTCCGCATCGAAGCGATATGTCCGCTGGGGATCCGGCGTGGCGTACAATGTCGCGCCCGGCTCGGCGTTGTACACGCCGAAGATGCGTGCCGTGAGCAGGCCGGCCTTCTCACAGTCGAGATAGAGATTGGTGTCGGCGCCGAGATGTTCGGCGTGGATCACCGTGCCTTTCCAGGTGCCGGACTTGGCGTCCACCGTCAGGTGCTCCGGCCGCACGCCCACCGTCGTGGCGGTGTCGCCGATCTTCGAACCCTCGATGAAGTTCATCCTGGGCGAGCCGATGAAGCCGGCGACGAACATGTTCGCCGGCGAATTGTAGAGCTCCATCGGCGCGCCGATCTGCTCGATACGGCCGGCGTTGAGAACGACGATCTTGTTGGCCAGGGTCATCGCCTCGACCTGATCATGTGTGACGTAGACCATGGTCGCGGACAGGCGACGATGAAGCTGGGCGATCTCCAGCCGGGTGTTGACGCGCAACGCCGCATCGAGGTTGGACAGAGGTTCGTCGAACAGGAAGAGCTTGGGTTCGCGAACGACCGCCCGGCCGATCGCCACGCGCTGGCGCTGGCCGCCGGAAAGCTCGGCCGGGCGCCGCTCCAGGTAAGGCTCCAGCGAAAGCATGGTCGAGGCCACAGCGATGCGCTTGCCGATCTCTTCCGCCGCCGTGCCCGCCTGCTTCAGCCCGAGACCCATATTGTTGCGGACCGTGAGATGCGGATAAAGCGCATAGGTCTGGAACACCATGGCGATGCCGCGCTTGGCCGGCGGCACCTTGTTGACCGCCCTTCCGTCGATCTGCACGACGCCGGAAGTGGCGTCTTCGAGCCCGGCGACGATCCTGAGAAGTGTCGACTTGCCGCATCCCGAGGGGCCGACGAAGACGACGAACTCGCCCTCTTTCACTTCCAGGTCGATCCCTTTCAGCACCTCGACATTGCCGAAGGATTTCTTGACGTTTTCGAGCTTGAGCGAACCCACTGGCAATCCTTCGATGTGAGTTAGGCTTGAGCAATTCCAGCAAAAGTGCGTAGCGGTTTTGCGTTCGGAATTGCGTAGAAACAAACAGATAGGGCGTTTTCGCGATTCGAAGAAAAGCGGAAACGCCCTAGCTCGCGCGAGTGGTCCACCGCGAACTTTCCGTCCGAGAGCTTTTCGGAATTCATTTGACGGCTCCGGAGGTGATGCCGCGGATCAATTGCCGGGAGAAGATGAGATAAAGGACGAGCACCGGCAGGATCGCCAGCGAGAGCGCCGCCAGCACTGCGTTCCAGTTGGTCACGAACTGGCCGATGAAGATCTGCGCGCCGAGCGTCACGGTCTTGGTGGCTTCGCCCGGCGCCAGGATCAGCGGGAACCAGAGGTCGTTCCAGATCGGGATCATGGTGAAGACGGCTACCGTCGCCATCGCCGGGCGGACCAGCGGCAGCACCAGGCGGAAGAAGATCGTATATTCGGAAAGGCCGTCGATGCGCCCGGCATTCTTGAGGTCGGCGGACACGTTCTTCATGAATTCGGACAGGATGAAGATGCAGAGCGGCAGGCCTTGCGCGGTATAGACCAGGATCAGCGCCGTCAACGTGTTCACCAGTCCGCTTGCCACCATCAACTGCAGTATGGCGACCGTGCCCAGCCGGATGGGGATCATGATGCCGAGCGCGAGATATAGCCCCATGAGCGTGTTGCCGCGGAAGGAATATTCCGAGAGGGCGAAAGCCGCCATGGCGCCGAAAAGCAGCACCAGGAACAGCGAGACCACCGTCACGATTAAGCTGTTCTGGAAATAGAGCAGGAAGTCGCCCTGCGCCATGACGGTGGAATAGCCGATGAGATCGAAGGTCTCGGTCGTTGGCAGCGACAGCGGCGAGCGGAAGATGGCGTTGCGCGACTTGAACGAGTTGACGACGATAACGACTACCGGGAACAGCGCGATCACCGTATAGGCGATCAGCACCGCATGGGCGGCGATGCTGCGGGCGAGGGAGGAACGAGCCTGGCTCACTGTGGGTCTCCCGTTGGTGTCAACTGCAGTTGACCTCCCCCGTTGAGGCCTGTCAGATTCACACGTTTGTGCGCGGTTGCCTGGAAACATGGCGCGTACGGCAGGTCCCCCTCTCCGTCTCGGCTTCGCCGAGCCACCTCTCCCCCACGTCGTGGGGAAGAGGAAAGGCGCCGAACGTGCGGCCGGCGGTTCCTCTCCCTCACCAAGGTGGGGGAGAGGTGGCTCGGCGAAGCCGAGACGGAGAGGGGGACCTGCCAAGCAATGAGGAATGACATTTCCAGATGTGTGAACATCGTAGCCTTGAGGGGGAGATGGCCGGCAGGTTGGAGGGGGGTGCTCGGTGCGTTCATCGCTGCCAAACCTAGAACTGGTACCGCCGCAATCGCGTCTGCACGGTGAACAGATAGAGGCAGACGCCGGTCAGGATGATGAAGAACATGATCGAGGCGATGGTCGATCCCATGTTCGGGTCGCCTAGCTGCAGCTGGAACCCGAAGAAAGTGCGATAGAGGAAGGTGCCGAGGATATCGGTCGAGAAGTTCGGCCCGGCCAGCGCGCCCTGCGCGGAGTAGATCAGGTCGAAGGCGTTGAAGTTGCCGACGAAGGTCAGGATCGAAATGATGCCGATCGCGGGCAGGACCAGCGGCAGCTTGATCTTCCAGAACTGCGCCATCCCGGTGATGCCGTCGCATTCGGCAGCCTCGATCACCTCGTCGGGGATCGACAGCAGGGCGGCGTAGATCAGCATCATCGGGATGCCGACGAACTGCCAGACCGAGATCAGCGCCAGCGTGGTGAGCGCATATTCCTCCTTGCCGAGCCAGGGGGTGAACAGACTTTTCAGTCCGACCAGATCGAGAAGGTTGGGCGCGACGCCCCACAGCGGCGAAAGGATAAGCTTCCAGGCGAAGCCGACGACGACGAAAGAGAGGATCGTCGGGATGAAGATAGCCGTGCGGTAGAAGGCGGCGAAGCGCAGCTTCGGGCTGGACAGCAGCGCGGCGAGCATCACGCCGATCGGATTCTGCACCAGCATGTGGATGATGAAGAACCAGAAATTATTGGCCAGTGCGTTCCAGAAGCTCTTGGAGAGTGTCGGGTCGGTGAACAGCCTGCGGAAATTGTCGAAGCCGACGAACACCACCTGCTGTGCTTCTGTCCGGAAAAGCGAGAGCTGCAGCGTGCCGAAGAGCGGCAGGATCATGATGGCGGTGTAGACGAGCACCGCCGGCGCCAGGAAAACACCGATATGCCACCGGGCGGACCTGCTCGTCGTGGTTGCCTCAGCCATTTGTTTTCGCTCGCTATCAGCCTGCGGGGAAATGCGCCAAAGGCGCCGCTCCTGCTTTGACCGGAGGAACGGCGCCTTTGGCCCGGCGCTACTTGGCCGGCTTGTACCAGCTGTCGAGCCCGTCCTGGAGCTTCTTGGCCGCGACTTCCGGCGTGTCGGTGC
The DNA here is from genome assembly GCF_050958605.1 of Mesorhizobium sp. 1B3. Classification (NCBI taxonomy): domain Bacteria; kingdom Pseudomonadati; phylum Pseudomonadota; class Alphaproteobacteria; order Hyphomicrobiales; family Phyllobacteriaceae; genus Mesorhizobium; species Mesorhizobium sp. 1B3. The sequence goes on from NZ_JBJHDO010000009.1 coordinate 262,958, forward strand.
CGTTGATCACGTTGGCCGATTCGACCCAGGTTTCGTTCTCGAGATTCGGCGTGCCGCGCGACAGGATCTGATAGGTCGAGCGGATGGTCGGCTTGCACTTCTCGCGCCAGGAGACGAATTCCTGGGCGAGCGGGTCCTCCATCTTCACCGGCTTGGACGACAGGCTGAAGAAGCCGGGCAGCGCATTGGCGTAGATGGTCGCGAACTCGTCCGAAGCGACCCACGACAGGAACTGCTTGGCTGCATCGGCATTCTTGCTCTTCGGATTGAGGCCGATGGCGATGTCGTTGTGGTCGGAAATGTAGCAGGTATCGCCGGCATTCTTCACCGGCGGCGGGAAGGCACCCATCTTGAACTGAGCCTGGGTGTTGAAGGTGCCGATCTCCCAGGAGCCGGCCGGATAAATGGCGGCACGGCCGAGCGTGAAGAGGTTCTGGCTGTCCGGATAGCTCTGCGCTTCGAAGCCGTCGCCGAGATAGGGCTTCCACTTGGCGAGTGTCGCGAAGGGCTCGACCCACTGTGGGTCGGTCAGCTTCTGTTCGCCCTTGATCAGCGCGAGGCGGCCTTCTTCGCCCTTCCAGTAGTTGGGGCCGATATTCTGGTAGCCCATCGTGGCGGCTTCCCAGAGATCCTTGGTGCCCATCGCCATCGGGATGTAGGTGCCGTCGGCCTTGATCTTGTCGAGTGCGGCGAAGAATTCGGCCTCCGTCGTGGGCACGGCGATGCCGAGCTGGTCGAAGGCATCCTTGTTGTAGATGAAGCCGTGGATGACCGAGGCCATCGGCACGCAGAAGGTGGCCTTGCCGTCATCGGTCTGCCAGGCGGATTTGGCGACGTCGGTGAAGTTTTCCATGCCGGGCAGGCTGGTGAGATCAGCCAGATGTCCCTTGTTGTAGAGCTCGAGCGAGGCGTCGAAGGGCCGGCAGGTGATGAGGTCGCCGGCCGAGCCGGCGTCGAGCTTGGCATTGAGGGCGGCATTGTATTCGGTCGGCGCGGATGGCGCGAACACGACCTTGATGCCGGGATGTTTCGCCTGGAAGGCCGGGATCAGCTTCTCCTGCCAGATGGTGAGGTCGTCGTTGCGCCAGCTCTCGATGGTGAGCGTGGCGTCCTGCGCGGCCGCGGCGCCTGCGAAGCAGAGCGTGGTCGTGCCGAGCAATAGTGCCGTCAGTGCCTGTCTTGTCATGGTCAGTCTCCCTGTTGACCTTGTCGATACCGTATCGAGAGCGCCTGCTCCCCGGTCCGAAACGCGCCTCGACAATGGGGCGCCTGTCGAACTTGTTGCCCCGAAATGCTGGATGAAGCGCCAGCAAAAGCCCGCACTCGCCGAGTGACGAGGCTCGGGGAAATCACCTGGTTCTGTCTTGAAGCGTGCACGGCGTCGCATCGCGAATTCGCTCGCGGCGCTCCTCCAAACTCCTCCTTCGATTGTCGACAATACCAAAAAAATACCACTTGTCCAGCGGAGATGGATCGCGTTGCTGCAGCAATGCTGCCGGCCGTAAGTAAAGTACCCAAGCTAAAGGAGGAATTCTGTGGATCTGAAGGTCGAAGCGCGTAAAAATTTAGCCTTGGCTAATGGTATTTTATTGGTATTATCCAGACAGGAGGTGGCCCATCGTGGAACTGGTGCTCGGGATAGACGGAGGCGGCACGAGTTGCCGTGCGGCGCTCGCGAGCGCGGCAGGCGAAGTGCTCGGCCGTGGCAGGAGCGGCGCCGCCAACATCATGACCGACCTTCATGGTGCGCGCGCCAATATTGTCGAGGCGGCGCGCCTGGCCTTTGTCGACGCCGGGCGTGACCCGGCCCTCATCCCGGCGGTGGGCGCGGTGCTCGGCCTGGCCGGCACCAATGTCGGCGGCTTCAAGCAGCAGCTCCTCGAAATTCTTCCATTTCGCGAAAGCCTGGTGGAAAGCGATGCGCTCATCGCGCTCAACGGCGCGCTTGGCGACCACGACGGCGCGATCGCCATCATCGGCACCGGGTCGATTTTCATGTCTCGACGAGGGGACCGTTTCCAGACCATAGGCGGCTGGGGCTTCATGCTGGGCGATCTCGGCAGCGGGGCGCGCCTCGGCCGCGACCTCCTGCAGGAAACGCTTCTCGCCCATGACGACATCCACCCCTCTTCCGGCCTGACCGATGCCGTGCTGGAGCGCTTCGATGGCGATCCGCGCAACATCGTCAAGTTCGGAGCCGCGTCGAAGCCGGGCGACTTCGCCGCGCTTGCGCCCATGGTCCTGGAGTTCGCCGGCAAGGGAGACGAGGCTGCCTTGCGTGTCCTTCGGCGCGCCATCCGTAACATCGAGGAAGCGCTCGCCGCGCTGAAGCTCGGGCCGGACGACCGGCTCTGCCTGCATGGCGGGCTTGCCGGGCTCTATGTTCCTTATTTTTCCCAGGACTATCGTGCACTGCTGAAACCGCCATTGCAGGATGCGCTGGGCGGCGCGGTTCAGATGGCCGTGCGCCATTTCGGCGCGGGCCGGAAGGCGGCGCATGGTTGACGCGATCTTCTCCGGTTTCAGGACGGCCGGCCCGGCCGGGGCTCCGCTCTACTTGAAACTGAAGCGATCCATAGAAGATGCCGTCCGCAACGGTCTCATCGGCCCCGGTGACGCGCTGCCTTCGGAGCGCGATATAGCGCTGAAGGCAGACGTATCGCGGGTCACCGTGCGCAAGGCAGTGCGGGACCTGGTGAAGGGCGGGATCCTCGTCCAGCGTCACGGCTCCGGCACTTTCGTGGCGCCGCGGCTGGAGCGGGTTGAACAATCGCTGTCGCGGCTTACTTCCTTCACCGAGGACATGGCACGACGGGGCTTGTCGGCGCGATCGCAATGGCTGGAACGCGGCATCTATCCGCCTTCCCCCGAGGAGATGATGGTGCTCGGCCTGTCGTCACGGGAAATGGTGGCTCGGATCGCGCGGCTGCGCGTCGCCAACGACACGCCTCTCGCCATCGAGCGGGCTTCGCTTTCCGCCAACGTGCTGCCCGATCCCTCGGTGATAGGCACTTCGCTTTACGCCGTCTTGGAGCGCGACGGCCTGCGACCGGTACGTGCCGTGCAGCGCATCTCAGCCGCCAATCTCGGCGAGACGGATGCAAGCCTGCTCGAGGTGGCGCCTGGTTCCGCGAGCCTCAACATCGAGCGGGTTTCCTATCTCGCCACGGGCAGGGTGATCGAATTCACCCGTTCCGTCTATCGCGGCGACGCCTATGATTTCGTCGCCGAATTGCGTCTCGGCGACTCCGAGGAAAGTGCAGGAGGCCGACCATGAAACCCACACATATGCGCCAAGAGATCGAGGAGATCCCGCAGGCCGTCGCTCGTCTGCTCGATGGCGCGGAGAAGGTGCTTGCCGAGGCCGGGCGCGATATCCGTCAGCGCGATCCCCGCTTCGTCGTCACGGTGGCGCGCGGCTCGTCCGATCACGCGGCTTCCTTCATGAAATATGCCGTCGAGCTCACGGCCGGCCTGCCGGTCGCTTCGGTCGGTCCTTCCATCGCCTCGATCTACGGCGCGCGGCTCCGCCTTGCAGGATCGGCCTGCCTGGCGATCTCGCAGTCGGGCAAGAGCCCGGACATCGTTGCCATGGCCGAAGAGGCCAAACGGGGCGGCGCGCTGACCATCGCCGTCACGAACACGGCGGACTCGCCGCTGGCGCGGGGCTCCGACCACGCGATCGACATATTGGCAGGGAAGGAGCGCAGTGTCGCCGCGACCAAGACCTTCGTCAATTCGGCCGTCGCCGGGCTCGCCCTGATGGCGCACAGCACCAATGACGAGGAGCTCGTTGCCGCGCTTCGCCAACTGCCTGAACATTTCAGCACGGCTATCGGCTGCGACTGGATGGATCTGGCCGGCGCGTTCGACAGCGCGAATTCGCTGTTCATTCTCGGGCGCGGGCCTTCTCTGGCCATCGCCAACGAAGCGGCGCTCAAATTCAAGGAGACCTGTGGCGTACATGCCGAGGCCTATAGCGCGGCCGAGGTCATGCATGGACCCATGGCGCTCGTACAGCCCGGCTTTCCCGTGCTGGCGCTCGCGGCACGCGACCGGTCCGAGCCATCGGTGGCGGAGGCCGCCGATCGGCTGGTCGGCAAGGGAGGGACAGTTTTCACCACCTCGGCGTTGGCGAAGACCTCGCGCCGTCTGCCCTTCGCCGCCACCGGCCACCCGCTGACCGATCCACTCGCCCTCATCGTCAGCTTCTACGCTTTCGTCGAGGCTTTCGCGCGGCATCGCGGCCTCAATCCTGACCAGCCCCGACATCTGAACAAGGTCACCGAAACGGTATGAACGACGCCATCGCCATCAAGGCGGCAACAATCTTCGACGGCGACAGCTGGCATGAAGAATCGGCGCTCGTGCTGCGCGACGGCGTGGTCGAGGGTATCGTCGCCGCTTCCGGCCTGCCGGCGGGAGACGAGGTCATCTCGGTGGACGGCATGCTCGTTCCCGGCTTCGTCGACCTGCAGGTCAATGGCGGTGGCGGCATCATGCTGAACGATCGGCAGGATGTCGAGGCGATCCGAACCATCTGCGCCGCTCACGCGCCCTTCGGCACGACCGCGCTGCTGCCCACGCTCATCACGGATACGCCCGAGATCACCCGGAGCGCGGTAGAGGCCGGTGCCGAAGCCGGCCGGCGCAAGGTGCCGGGGTTCCTGGGCCTGCATCTCGAGGGACCGCATCTGTCGATTGCCCGGAAGGGGGCGCACGACCCGGCGCTGATCCGTCCCATGGACGATGGGGCCGAGGCGTCGCTGATCGCCGCCCATGAAAAAGTGCCGGTGCTGCTGACCACCGTCGCGCCGGAGTCGGTGGAGCCGGCTCGCATCGAAAGGCTGGTGAAGGCGGGCATCGTCGTCAGCCTGGGCCATTCCGACACGAGCTATCCCCAAGCGATCGCCTGTGCCGAGGCCGGCGCCTCGATGGCAACCCACCTGTTCAATGCGATGAGCCAGATCACCAATCGAGAGCCGGGTCTTGCCGGAGCGGCGATCGATTCGGGGAGATTCTTCGCGGGGATCATAGCCGACGGCTTTCATGTCGATCCGGCAACGATCCGGATTGCGGTGAAGGCGAAAAGCTCGCCGGGCCGGCTGTTCCTCGTCACCGACGCGATGGCGACCATCGGCACCGACATGACGTCCTTCACCTTGAACGGGCGCACGATCACCCGCGCCGATGGCCGGCTCACCCTTGAGGACGGCACACTCGCCGGCGCCGATCTCGACATGATCTCGGCCGTGCGTTTCATGCATCGGACGATCGGGGTCGAGCTGTCGGAAGCCTTGCGCATGGCCTCGCTTTACCCGGCCAGGGCCATGGGCCTGGACGGCTCGCACGGCCGCCTCGCCAAGGGCGCGCGCGCCGATCTCGTCCACCTGTCGAAGGGGCTGGACGTGCTCGGCGTCTGGATCCGCGGCGAGCAGGTTTTCTTCGTCTGATCGTCCTCCGCCGGGGCAATGCCGGCGATGGCCCTCAAGGCGATGGAATGCCTAATTCCACGCTTGGCGCATACAACCTCAGGTTAAGTCCCAAGATTAGGGGGCTGGCGGCTCACTGTACTTCAACGACATCTACGTGAGCCATAGTGACATGAAGAGCGGCCATCGATGACTCCAATGCCGTCCCGCCGATAGTCTGTGATCTCATGCTGGAATTCGCGACCTGTGTCCAACCGGCGACGCACCAGGGGTGTTGTATCGCGGAGCTTCTGTACAGTCTTCAAATATTGCTAGAAAAGCCTCCGCGACCGGTGCCTTCATCATCGGTTTCTCTTTGCAAGACTTGCGAATAAATCCTTTGCCGACCAAAAGATTGTTACATATCAGAAGATTATACCGAGGCGTGATAACCGTGGAAGGGGCTCGCGCCGTTGGCCGGACAGGGAAGGGCAAGCTCCTCGGAGAGGGTTGACGCAGCCGTCTGCGAGCACTCCGCATCGGGGTTGAAAAGGCATCCGCCGGTTTGGCTGGGCAGTGCCCATGCCGGGGACCGACATGTCGGCCGGGTCGACGAACCGGCACCTTTGTGGCTACCGTTTGTCAAGCGCGAGGTCGATCTGTGACCTTCGTGCCACAGTGTGTCCAATTCGTCTTTTATGCACGTCTAAGTCGTTGCCGATGTCGCGAGGCTGAAATAAACGGCCCTTACACGAGCAAGGGGCGGGTGGGAATCATCCTTGCAAAACGTGGCGGACGGCGTTGCTTCGACGAAGGCCTCCCAACTTTGTCGCGAGGGCTCGCCGTGCCGAATCTGACTGTAACTGGAGCTATTGAAAATGAACATTAAAAGCCTCCTTCTCGGCTCTGCGGCCGGGCTTGTGGCTGTCACCGGCGCCCGCGCCGCTGATGCAGTTGTCGTGGCCGAGCCTGAGCCGGTGGAATATGTGCGCGTCTGCGACGTCTACGGCGAGGGCTTCTTCTACATCCCCGGCACCGAGACCTGCCTGCGCATCTCCGGTTATGTCCGGTACAAGGTGGGCGCCACCAGCGACGACGGCCTCGCTGCCGGCGACACGCCGAACTTCGAAGGCTACGAAGGCGACGGCTGGAACAAGCGCACCCGCGCCCGCGTGAACCTCGACGCTCGTTCGGAAACGGAGTGGGGCATGCTGCAGGCCTATGTCCGTCTGCAGGCGGACTGGGGTCTGTCGAACTTCGACAACGACCGTCCCAGCCCCTTCTCGGACGGCCCGGTCGGCGTCGATCAGGCCTGGCTCTCGCTCGGTGGCCTGCGCATGGGCTACACGCAGTCGGCCTGGGCCGAGACGGTGTTCGGCGTCACCAATGGCGGTTCGTTCTCTGACGGCTCGCTCTACTACGGCGACCAGCAGCGCCACCTCATCCAGTACAACTTCGGCGGCGACACGGGCCTGTTCGGCGTGGTCTCGCTCGAAGACGACGCGCTGGAAGGTGACGGCTATGTTCCGGACGTCGTCGGCGTGCTCGGCTATCAGGCCGGCTGGGCTGCCGTCTGGGCTCGCGTCGGTTACGACAACTCCTACAACAGCACCCCGCTCGACAACGGCGACAGCGGCTTCGGCGTGCAGCTCGGCTCGCAGTTCAACATCCCGAACAGCGGCACCTCGATCCGTCTGATGGGCTGGTATGCCGACTCGGACAATGCCTACGGCTCCCAGAGCCCCTTCGGCGGCGTGACGGGTGGTTACGGCAATGCCGAGTGGTCTGCGCTTGCCTCCGTCAACCATCAGTTCACGGACAAGATCAGCGCCTCGACCGGCTTCCAGTACTTCAACAACTTCTACGAAGGTCTGAGCGACGTGAAGACCGGTCTTAACGGTTATGCCGTCGACCTGTCGGTCGTTTACGAGCCGGTGCAGAACTTCGAGATCCGCGCCGAAGCCAACTACAACAAGGTCGACGACCTCGACGGCTCGGTTTCCGGCTTCCTCTGGTTCCTGCGTCGCTTCTGATTGTAGCGAATATGCAACACACGAACCCGGCGGCGCTTGCCGCCGGGTTTGTTTTGTTTGGTCGTTGTTGCCTGTCCATTGGGCATGCCGCATAGTAGCCATTCTCCCGAATGAATCGCGGCATAGCGAATCTGTCCGACCGCGAGGGGGCGGGGGCAACAGGCAGATGACGTCGGGGGACGCCATCCGACCCGAAAACAAGAATTGAGGGATCTGGCACTCGGACCGCGTTCAACGAATCGGGAGATTCCGAATGAGTCCGAAAAGCCTTCTTCTGACTTCCGCCGCCCTGCTGATGGCGGCAACCGGCGCTCGTGCCGCCGACGCAGTCGTCGTCGCCGAGCCGGAGCCGGTCGAATATGTCCGGGTATGCGACGTCTTCGGCGAGGGTTTCTTCTATATCCCCGGCACCGAGACCTGCCTGCGCATTTCCGGGTACATCCGTTACCGCATCGGGGCGACCAATGACGACGGCCTCATTCTTGACGCCGACGGCAATGTCATCGGAGGCGACACGCCAAACTTCAACGGCTTCGCCGGGGATGGCTGGAACAAGCAGACGCGCGCCCGCGTCAACATCGACACCCGCTCCGAAACGGAATGGGGCACGCTGCAGGCCTTCATTCGGTTGCAGGCGAATTGGGGCCAGGCCGACGAAGATGTGAATCCATTCGCCGATGGCCCGGTTGCGATCGACCAGGGCTGGCTCCAGATCGGCGGCCTGCGCATGGGTTACACCAACTCTGCCTATGCCGAGACGATCTTCGGCGTCACCAATGGCGGTTCCTTTTCGGATGGCGCGCTCTGGTACAGCGACCAGCAGCGCCACCTGATCCAGTATAATTTCGGTGGCGAAACAGGTCTGTTCGGCGTTCTCTCGCTCGAAGACGATGCCCTCGCCGGCGACGGCTACGTTCCCGACGTGGTGGGCCTCCTCGGATACCAGGGCGGCTGGGGTGCCATCTGGGCGCGGGCGGGCTATGACAATGCCCGGGGGGATCTTCCAGATACCGACGATGAATTTCTAGGCCTCGACAGCGAACTCGAGGAGAGCGGCTTCGGTGCCCAACTCGCAGCCCAGATCAACGTCCCCAACACGAACACTTCGTTCCGCGTCATGGGCTGGTACGCGGACTCCGACAACGCCTACAGCACGTTTAGCTCCTATGGCGGCATCAGCGGCGGCTTCGGCGCCGCGGAATGGTCGGCGCTTGCGGCCGTCAACCAGCAGTTCACGGAGAAGTTCAGCGCCTCGACCGGCTTCCAGTATTTCAGCAACTTCTACGAAGCCTTCAGCGACGAGAAGACCGGACTGGACGGTTACAGTATCGATTTGTCCCTGGTCTACGAGCCGGTGACCAACTTCGAAATCAGGGCCGAGGGGAACTACGACAAGGTGGACGATTTCGACGGAACGGTCAGTGGCTTCCTGTGGTTCTTGCGTCGGTTCTGAGCGGGGAAAGCCTAATTTAAGCAAACGCTGACGATTGGCTCGTGGGATCCGGCTGTGCCCGCTCCCACGAACCGGCTGAGCTGAATTTACAACCAAGTGAATCGTTTGGAACGCTGAGATCGTTCCGGACAGCGCCTGGTCGGCAGTTCGACGAAGCGGGATTTTGCATGAAGCCGAAGACGCTCCTGTTCGGTTCCGCCATAGCCTTTGCCGCTACATCCGCCTACGCCGCGGACGCATCCGCAGTGCCGGAGCCCGAGCCGGTCGGGTATGTCCGTGTCTGCGATGCCTACGGTATGGGTTTCTTTTATATACCGGACACTGAAACCTGCGTGAGAGTTTCCGGCTATATCTGGTATCAGATCGGCGCGACGAACGACGACGGCTTGGTCGTGGATGCGGATGGCAATGTCATCGGCGGCGATACGCCGAACTACCAGGGCTTTCTGCCCGGCGGCTGGAACAAGTCCACCCGACCGCGTGTCAATATCGATGCGCGTTCGGAGACGGAATGGGGCCGGTTGCGCGCCTTCGTGCGCTTTCAGGCGGATTGGGGAAACGAACTGCCTGGGGCGTTCGCCGACGGGCCGGTGTCCACCGATCAGGCCTGGCTGTCGCTTGGCGGGCTACGCATGGGATATACCGAGTCCGCCTGGGCGGAAACGATCTTCGACGTGACCAATGGCGGCTCCTTCTCGGATGGCCAGCTCTGGTACGGGGATCAGGAACGCCACCTCATCCAGTACAATTTCGGGGCAGACAGGGGCGTTTTCGGCGTCGTCTCGCTCGAGGATGACGCGCTGGAAGGTCGCGGCTTCATTCCGGACGCCGCCGGCCTGATCGGCTATCAGGCAGAATGGGGCGCGGTCTGGGGACGCCTGGCTTATGACGAATCCTACAATGAATTCGACGATAGCGGTTTCGGGGCCGAACTGGGCGCGCAGATCAACCTGACCAGGATAGGTGGCGAGATCCGGCTCATGGGCTGGTACGCCGACGCCGATCATATGTATGGCACCCAAAGCAGCTATGCCGGCATCAGCGGTGGTTCCGGCAATGCGGAATGGTCGGTCCTTGCCGCCTACAACCAGGTGTTCACGCCCAAGTTTTCGGCGTCGACTGGCTTCCAGTATTTCAACGATTTCTATGAGGCGCTGAGCGACGAGAAGACCGGCCTCAATGGCTACAGCGCGGACCTGTCGTTCGTATGGTTGCCGGTCGACGATTTCGAAGTTCGCGCTGAAGCCAACTACGACAAGGTGGACACGTTCGACGGTTCCGTTGCCGCCTTCCTGCGGTTCACTCGATTCTTCTGAACTTGCCGACCATCCTGACCTCGTCCTTCGGCTGGTCGTGGTGGCAGCTACCGCGCTCAGGATCAACTGGATGGCCACTGAGATCCGAGCCGATCACATAACCTCGCGCTTCCTCCTTCTGGATCAGAGCGTCGTGATCGGCCTTGCAGACACTTTCCGTGTTCTCCAAATCGAAGAACAGAGCCACGTCGCTCTTGTGCGCGATCTTGTGATTTACCACTGCCGCTCGTGGATGGTGGCGATTGACCGTAATCAACAGGCAGCCGCAACGCTGGCAGGTAAACAGGTCTCTGACTAGCGCCTGCTGTCTGATCCCATTCGGGCCGCACCAGCGCGGGTCCTTGTAGAATTGCGGTACTGTTCGGCTTCAGGACGGCGGAGGTGAGGACGCTTCTGCTCGCCAGTGAGCGCCATCGTGGTTGGTCCAGGGATTGGAAATGAAAAGGCCCGCATCGACTCCCACCCGCGGGGATTGCATACTACCCAAAAGTTGGCGAATGAGGAATTGGAATGGCTACTTTCTCTAACAACACCAGACTGGATTATCTTGATCGTGTTGCGATTGCCATTTTGAACGAAGGCCACCGAATGATGGCCGATAAGGCGCCCATCGGGAAAAAGACCGGATCGCCTTCCCTAAAGACAAGTGATGCGACGCTTCGGTGCGTCGCGGTCATGGAAATCGGGGCGACCTTATTAATCGCCGCCAACAATTTTTTTGTAACCAAACAGCACCTCGCGAACATAGGATCTAGAAGCAAAAATACTCTTTGGAAAGATCACAATACTGTAAAGAATAATTTGAACAAAGGAGATCCGATAGCAGATAGCAATTTGGAATTGTTTGATATTTTTTCTGCAACCTCTGAAGATTCCCGAAACAGACTTGGTTATGATAGAGCGATTTTTGTTACTGGCGTTCACACCTACATGAATAATTACCATGCAGAAATGCAACTACTCCAGTTCATGCTGGATCACAAGCTCAAGGCGCACCGTCGATACATCGGAGTATCAAAGCCCTGCTGCCCTGAATGCGCCGCTGTTCTCAAGCGTGCACGCATCTCCTTTTCGGAGGGGCACACCAAGAACGCCCATGGCGTACGAAATGTCGCCAATGAAAACTTCTCGCATCCACATTTCGCTTCGGACCTGGCCGAGCGGCTAGGACTCGAGGTCTTGTCTGGTGGTGGAGCCAGAGAGGCACCATGGTAAGGACAGAGGATCCAGACAAGGGCGCATGCCAGACATCCTCGAACTCGGGCCGCTGTTGCGAACCACCGATCTAGACTAGTTCCCGTCCATAAACGGCAAGCTGCTGAAGTTATTTGAGGAATCGCGATTTCCGTGCGGGCGAGCCCGACGATTTCAGGTACACCTTGGCATTGAGCGACTGATTCCAAAGGGAAACCCGAAACCGCCGGAGCCGACAATGCGCCAAGAACGCACCGTCCAGGCCAGCATATTCGATCTTTTCGCCGGACACGAGATCGGCCGTGAGTTGAAGGCCATGTCCGACTGGCTGGACGAACACGGCGATCTCTTGAGCCTGGTGACGCGGGACCTGCGCCGTCACTAGATCAATGAAACCGGCCGCGAAGGCTTGCCGGCGGAGGCTGTCGTGCGCTGCGCGCTGCTCAAGCAATACCGCCAGCTCAGTTACCAGGAACTGGCGTTTCACCTGGAGGACTCCGCCTCATTCCGGGCGTTTGCCCGGCTGCCATGGGGGTGGAGCCCGAAGAAGTCGGTGCTGCACAAGACGATCAGCGCGATCCGGGCGTCGACCTGGGAAGAGATCAACGAGGTGTTGCTGGCGAGCGCCCGGCACGAGAAGCTGGAAAGCGGCACGGTCGTGCGTGTCGACAGCACCGTCACCGCTGCAACGATCCACGAGCCGAGCGACAGCAGCCTGTTGTGGGACGCCGTGCGGGTAATGATACGGCTGTTGCGGCAAGCGGATGTACTGGGAAGCATCATTCCATGGCACGATCACTGTCGCGCAGCCAAGAAGCGGGCGCGGGCGATCAAATATTGCCGCGGCCGTCTGAAACGGGTTCAGCTCTATCGCGAATTGCTCAGGATCACGCGCACGACGCTCGGCTATCTCCATGACGCGGCTGAGCGGCTGACACCGGTGAGGGACCTGGCCGTCGAACAGTGGTTGGCCCAGGTCCACTATTATCGGCCGCTGATCGAGCAGATCATCGCCCAGACCGAGCGGCGGGTCCTGGCCGGCGAGGCGGTGCCGGCCGCCGACAAGCTGGTGAGCCTGTTCGAGCCGCATGCCGACATCATCGTCAAGGGCAGCCGCGACGTCCATTATGGCCAGCTCAACCTGACCGCGGGCAGGAGCGGCATGGTTCTCGATCTGGTGATCGAAGCCCGCAACCCGGCTGACAGCGAGCGGTTCCTGCCGATGCTTCAGCGCCACATCGACCGGTATGGGGAGCCGCCACGTCAGGCGGCGGCCGACGGCGGCTATGCCAGCCGCGCCAATCTGAAACAGGCCAAGGCCTGGGGCGTCTCCGACATGGCCTTCCACAAGAAGTGTGGTCTCAGGATCGAGGACATGGTCAAGAGCCGCTGGGTGTATCGCAAGCTGCGCAACTTTCGCGCCGGCATCGAAGCCGGTGTCTCTTGCCTGAAACGCGCCTACGGCTTGTCCCGCTGCACCTGGCGCGGCCTCGACCACTTCAAGACCTATGTCTGGTCCTCGGTGGTGGCCTACAATCTCGTCCTCTTCGCCCGCCTCAGGCCGACCTGACACCTGCCGACTTCGCAAAGGCCGCGGCCGGTGCGAGCCGGGCGTTCACCGCTGCGCAACTGGCGGCCGGCAGGGCGTTTGTAGGGCAGACCAGAAAAAAGCCCCGGCGGATAAACGCCGGGGCAGCTTGGTCGCTACTTTTGGATCTCGGTCCAGATCCTGGTATAGAGCGCCATGACCTCCGGTGAGCAGGTCTTGCTAAACTGGCCAGCCGACACATACTGCTCCGGAATGACGATTTCCGGCGCCGTCTTCATGTCTTCGGGCATATAGGCTTCCGACCCCTTGATGCCGTTGGCGTAGCGAGCGAAGGTCGAGATCATGGCCGCATTCTGCGGGTCCATGATGAAGTTCTGGAAGAGCTTGGCGTTCTCGACGTTCTTGGCGTCCTTGAGCACGGACACATTGTCCATCCAGATCGGATAACCTTCCTTGGGATAGCCGTAGACGATCTTGTCGTTCTGCAGGCGAGCCCGGAAGGAAGCTCCGTTCCAGTTGGTCCCGGCGGCAATGTCGCCTTTCCCGTAACGGTCCACGTTGCCGTAGTCCATCGACAGCCATTTCGGCTTCGCTTCGACCAGCTTGTCCCGGACCTTCTTCAGAACCGTCTTGTCGTCGGTGCAGAACTCGCCGCCCTCATAGTGGATGGCCATGTGCATGACGTCGATCATTTCTGGCAGCACGTTGACCTTGCCGACGAGTTCGGGCGGCGGGTCCATGAAGATCGCCGAAGTGTTTGGATCGCCCGAATAGACCGACGTGTTCACGGTGATCCCCGTGGTGCCCCATTGCCAGGGGACGGTGTAGTGGCGACCGGGGTCGAAGGGCACGTCGACCCAGCGCGGATCGACGTTCTTGAAATTTTCCATCTGGTCCGGGCGGGTCTCGAGAAGCAGGCCCTCGCTGATCCAGACGGGAATGACGCTCGCCGACGGGACCACGATATCGAAGCCGTGGCCGCCCTGGCGGATCTTGGCGAGCGCCGTGTCATTGGAATCGTAGTCGGTGACGGTGACCTTGACCTTGTAAGTGTCCTCGAACTTCTTGATCAGCTCCGGGCTGGTGTAGTTGCCCCAGTTGAAGATGTTGAGCTCGCCTTCGGCGCTTGCCAGGCCTGTCGAGCCGAGCAGCGCCAGCCCGACGGCGGTTGCGGTCAGTTTCCAGTTCATCTCGCTACTCCCATTGTTGGGGCCCGGCCGCTAGCGGTCTCAGGCCCGTTTCCTGCTGACGAAGAAGAAGATCGTGACGATGCCGACCGACAGCAGCAGGAAGACCGTCGAGATGGCGTTGATCTCCGGCGTGACGATGCGCCGGAGCTGGCCAAGCATGTAGGTCGGCAGCGTATCCTGCCCGCCCGACTTGACGAATTCGGTGATGACCACGTCGTCGAGCGAGACGACGAAGGCAAGCATCAGCCCGGCCAGGATGCCCGGCCACAACAGCGGCAGCGTGACATAACGAAAGGCCTGCCACCCAGTCGCATAGAGGTCGGCGGCAGCGGTCTCCAGCGACAGGTCCATGCTTTCCAGACGAGCCCGGATCGGCAGATAGGCGAAGGGGATGCAAAAGGCGGTGTGGGCGGCGATCAGATAGCCGAGCCCGGTATAGCCGGTCCAGATCTTGATACGCGAGAAGAAGATCAGCAGCGCCACCGCGGTGACGATCTCCGGCACCATCAGCGGCTGGTTGATGAAGGCGTATTTGAAGGTAAGCCCGGGATAGGGTCTTGTCCGGGTCGTCGCGAGCGCCGCCATGGTGGCGGCGATGGTCGCCAGCACCGCGGCGCTCACGGCGATCTGGAACGAGCGGATCGAGGCCTCGATGACCTGGCTGTTGTTCCACGCCGAGTGGAACCAGCGGAAGGAAAAGCCGGTCCAGATGGCGACCGAATCATTGTCGTTGAAAGCGTAGACCACCAGCGTGGCGATCGGCAGGTAGAGCAGGAAGAAGCACAGCATCGCCATGAAGGTGAAGCCGCCCTGGCGCTTGACGTCGAAACGATCAGCCATGGCGCACATCCTGGCGGCCGGCGTTGCGCACATAGACGATGAGCGCCACCATCACCACGGCCATCAGGGTGATCGACAGCGCCGCCCCGAGCGGCCAGTTGCGGCCCTGGCCGAACTGCAGCTCGATCAGGTTGCCGATCATCAGATTGGTGCCGCCGCCCATCACCCGCGGCGTCACATAGGCGCCGAGCGAGGGGATGAACACCAGGATCGAGCCGGCGACGATGCCCGGCTTGACCAGCGGCACGATGATCTTGCGCAGCACCTGAAGCCGGCTGGCGTAAAGGTCGTAGCCGGCCTCGACCAGGCGGAAGTCGACCTTCTCCATCGAGGCGTAGAGCGGCAGCACCATCAGCGGCAGGTAGACATAGGTCATGCCGACCAGCACGGCGAAGTCGGTATACATGAACTGGATCGGTTGGTCGGTGAGGCCGACCGCCCGGAGCACCGAATTGACCAGGCCCTCGTTGCGCAGCACCTCCATCATCGCGAAGGTGCGGATCAGGAGGTTGGTCCAGAACGGGATGGTGATCAGGAACAGCGATAAGTCGCGGCGATGCTCGGGCCGGGTTGCGATGAAATAGGCGGTCGGGAAGCCCAGCACCAGGCACAGGAGCGTGGTCATCAGCGACAGCGACACAGAGCGCCAGAAGATCGACAGATGAGCGCCGGCAAACGATAGCGTGTCGTCGAAGATGTCGCGCTCGAGGAACACGCCGACCCAGGCATCGGTGGAGAACTGCCACTTGACGTCGCCATAGTTGCCGGGCGCCAGGAACGAATAGACGAGCACGATGAAGAGCGGCCCGACGGCAGCGAAAAAGACGATGGCGAGCGCCGGCGCGGCAAGCAGCCAGCGGCGGCGGATGTCGGCCCGCTCGAAGCGCCGGGCGGCGGCGTCGGCCGCCCTCGTCTCTTCCTCCACGGCTTCCGGCACCGTCGTCGTCGCCATGATCGCTCAGTCCCTCAGGATTTGGGCGGCATCCTCGGCGATCGCCACGCCGACCCGCTCGCCCTGATCGAAACCGCAGGAACGGCTGCGGCTGTTCTGCTGGCGCACCGTGAACAGGCCTCCATCGTCGAGGCGGATATGGATGTGGGTGTCTGTGCCGAAATAGACGATGGTCTCGACCGCGCCGGCCAATTGGCCGCCGTCCTTGACCGCCCGGGCGTGCTCGGGCCTCACCACGATGGTGGCCTCGCCACGCGGGACGAAGCCCTCCGCCACGGTGGCCGGAAGCATCGCGCCGGAAGCCAGCGACACCGTCGCCTTGCCATCGGCCACCGCGCCGACCGTGCCGGTCAGGAAGTTGGTCTCGCCGATGAAGTCGGCGACGAAGCGCTCGGCCGGCTTGTCGTAGATGTCCCAGGGCGAGCCGACCTGCAGGATCTTGCCCGCCGACATCACCGCGATGCGGTCCGACATGGTCAGCGCCTCCTCCTGGTCGTGGGTGACGAAGATGAAGGTGATGCCGGTCTCGCCCTGCAGCCGCTTTAATTCGATCTGCATCTCCTTGCGCAGCTTATAGTCGAGCGCCGACAACGGCTCATCGAGCAGCAGCACCTTGGGCTGCGGGGCGAGCGCCCGGGCCAGTGCCACCCGCTGCTGCTGGCCGCCCGAGATCTGGCTGGTGCGGCGGGTCCTGAGCGCCTCCATCTTGACCAGCTTGAGCATAGCCGCAACCCGCGCCTCGATCTCCGCCTTGGGCTTGCCCAGCATCTGAAGGCCGAAGCCGATGTTCTCGGCCACAGTCATGTGCGGGAACAGCGCGTAGTTCTGGAACACCGTGTTGACCGGCCGCTTGTATGGCGGCAGCGGCGCGATGTCCTGCCCGTAAAGCAGGATCCCGCCGGAACTCGGGAAGTCGAACCCCGCGATCAGCCGCAGCAAGGTCGTCTTGCCGCAGCCCGACGGTCCAAGCAGCGTGAAAAACTCGTTCTCCCGAATCGAAACGGAAACCTTGTCGAGCGCCGCGACCTGGGCGTCCCCGGCTCCGAAAATCTTGCTGACCCCGCGTACTTCGATCGCATTCCGATCCGGTCTATCCGGCACGATGGTCCTCACAGCTGGTCCCGCTCTTGGCGGCGGGCCTTGTCCCCATCACGATGTGACCATATGCCCGAGACCTTGGCAACAGACATATGAGCCACGACTGAACAAGCAGTCCTATCAGGCTTGGTAGGTGACCTTGCCGCCGCACACCGTCGTGACGGGACGGACAGTGTGGAGCTGTTGCGGGTCCGTCTTCTCGAGATCTCCTGAAAGGATAACGAGATCGGCGAGATAGCCTGCCTTGAGCGTGCCCTTGCGGCGCTCCATAAAACCGGCATAGGCGCCTTCGACGGTGTAGCTGGCCAGCGCCTCGTGCAAGCTGAAGCTCTGATCGGGATCCGTCTCTGCCCAAGGCTTGCGCACCATCGCCGCCTGCATGCCCGCGATCGGATCGATGGGCGACACCGGCCAGTCGGAAGCGAAAACGATGCGAGCGCCGGCATTCTTCAGAGTGCGCCAGGCATAGGAAAGCGGCCAGCGCTTGCGGCCGATGCGAGAGACGGTCGGCTCGAGCGGCAGCCCCATCGATCCCGGCGGATGCGGAGGCTGCATGGAGGCCAGTACGCCGAGGTCGACAAGGCGCGGTATGTCGGTCTCGGTGATCACTTCGATATGTTCGATCCGGTGGCGGCTGTCGCGTTTGCCGTTCTTCTTTCGAGCCGCCTCGTAACCATCGAGGACCGAGCGCACCGCGCCGTCGCCGATGGCGTGCACGGCGATCTGCAGTCCGCGCCTGTCGGCCTCGATGGCGAAGGCGTTGAAATGTTCCTCCGTGAAAAGCGGCTCGCCGACCCAGTCAGGGCGATCGGCATAAGGCTCGACCATCACGGCGGTCCAACTGTCGAGGACGCCGTCCATGAACACCTTCACCATGCCGGAGGACAGCCATTCCGAGCGATAGCGCTCGGCCATCATGGAAGCCTTTTCCAGCATGTCGACGGTCATGAAGTTCTTGTAGTGAAACGGGATCTGTGCCCGGCAGAGCAATCCGCCCTCTGCCTCGATCTCCGACAGAAGCTCCAACTGATAGAGATTGCCGTCCATATTCTGGATCGAGGTGATGCCGTGTCTGGCGCACCATTCCAGGCCGCGCCGCATGATGGCGCGATCGGCGGCGCGCTCCGCGGCACTCGGCGCCGGATCGGGTTCGCCACCCGTCGAGAGGCCGAGCCGCACTCGGCTTTCGCCGGCGAGTTCGACTACCGGTCCGAAGGCCTCGCCTTCGCGCAACTCGCCTGAGGCCAGCCCGTCCTCTCCCACGACGATCTCATTGCCGGGGCCGAGCTCTCTGCCGTTGAGAAGGCCGGCCATCTCCAGCGCCTTGGTGTTGGCCCACATGGTGTGGTGGTCGGGCGCGGCCATCGCGAAGGGACGGTCCGGCAGAATGGCGTCGAGATGATGGCGCGTGACGCGCTCCTCGGCCGATAGGATCGTATAATCCCCGCCCTGGGCCTGCAGCATTTTGGCTTCCGGACGCGCCGCTGCATAGTCGCGAATGGCCTTGGAAAGCGCGTCGAAGCCGTGCACGCCGCCAAGCTGCAGGTGCTCGAGTTCGGCCGCTCCGCCGAAAAGATGCATATGCGACTCGACGAAGCCGGGCACGACGGAGCCGCCGGCCGCATCGACGACGCGCGTGCCCCGTCCCTTGAATTCGGACACGCTGGCCCTCTCGCCGACCGCGACGATTTCGCTGCCCCTGATGGCAATCGCATCCGCTCGCGGCGTGTCGGGATCCATCGTCAGAATGCTGGCGTTCTCGACGATCAGATCGGCCGTTTGCGGCATCATATGCTCCCGTTTAAGTTCGAGGCTAGCCAGACTGCTGACGCATGGCAAGTCGAAGTTATACGGTATAACAGCCCGCCCGTTGCCCTCTTGGCCTCGCGCTCAGTCTCTGCCACAAACATCTGCATCAATGAGACAGGGTCGACGGGAAGAGCGGGCCAGCATCCAGATGAAGACAGTTTTTTCTCCTTTGCATGCCGGCCATTCCGGCCAGGTGGAATTGGTGGCCGGCGCCATCGTGCCGGGCTTCGAGAAGCCGTCGCGGGCTGAAATCATCAAGGCCCGTGTCGAGGCGGTTAAGCTCGGTCCCATAATCGAGCCGCAATCGCACGATCTCGCCGCCGCAAAGCGTGTGCATGATGCCGCATACATCGATTTCCTGCCAACCGTGTGGCCTGAATGGGAAGCTGCCGGACACGGCGGCTCGGCCATGGCGTTCACCTGGCCGACGCGCGGGCTGCGCGGGGATGTCGAGCCGAAGGCGATCGAGGCCAGGATCGGCTATTATTCCTTCGACGCCGGCGCGACTTTTGTGAAAGGCACCTGGGATGCCATCAAGTCGTCCTTCGACGTGGCGCTGACGGCGGCCCGTCTCGTCAAGGAAGGGCAGAATGCGGCCTTCGCGCTCTGCCGCCCTCCGGGCCATCACGCCGGCGCTGCGTTCATGGGCGGCTACTGCTTCATCAACAATGCCGCCGTCGCTGCCCAGTGGTTCCGCGACCAGGGCGCCGCGCGGGTCGCGATCCTCGACGTCGACTATCATCACGGCAATGGCACCCAGGAGATCTTCTATTCCCGGCCCGACGTCCAGGTGCTCAACCTTCACGGCGACCCGAGGACCGAATATCCCTTTTTCCTGGGCCATGCCGACGAGAAGGGGGCAGGCGCGGGGGAGGGTTTCAACCACAATTACCCTATGCCCTTCGGCACCGGCTTCGAGGCCTGGAGCCGCTCCCTTGACGACGCCTGCGGCAAGGTGGTGGCCTATGCGCCCGACGTGCTGGTCGTTTCTCTGGGCGTCGACACGTTCGAAAAGGATCCGATCAGTCATTTCAAGCTGGTCAGCGAAGACTATCCGAAGATCGGCCGCCGCATCGCCAAGATCGGCCTGCCGACGCTGTTCGTGATGGAAGGCGGCTATGCCGTCGAGGAAATCGGCATCAACGCGGTCGGCGTGCTGACCGGTTTCGAGGGCGCCTGACATGTCCGGCGCGCAGGCGAACCAGGTCACGCTGGGCGTCGTCCAGTTCGCCTGCGGCGACGATGCTGCCAAAAATCTCGCCACCGCGAGCCGGCTCGTGCGCGACGCCGCGGCACGCGGCGCCAATATCATTCTCGTTCAGGAGCTCTTCGAAGGGCTCTACTTCTGCCAGGAACAGAACCATGCGCATTTCTCGCGTGCGCGACCGCTCGACGAAAGTCATCCTTCGCTCGCCGCCATGCGCAAGCTCGCGGGCGAACTCGGCGTCGTTATCCCGGTGTCGCTGTTCGAGAGGCGGAACCAGGCCTATTTCAATTCCGTGGCGATTGTGGACGATGTCGGCGCGGTTCTCGGGATCTATCGCAAGTCGCACATTCCCGATGGGTCGGGCTATTCCGAGAAGTTCTATTTCAATCCGGGCGACACGGGTTTTCGTGTATGGCCGACGCGGTTCGGAACGATAGGTGTGGGCATCTGCTGGGATCAATGGTTTCCGGAAGCGGCGCGCGCGATGGCTCTCATGGGGGCGGAATTCCTGCTCTATCCCACTGCGATCGGGTCGGAGCCCGGCCGCCCGGATTTCGATACGATGGAGCATTGGCGCATCACCATGCGCGGCCACGCCGGCGCGAACCTCATGCCGGTCGCGGCGGCGAACCGGATCGGGACGGAAATCATCGCCGGCAAGGAGCAGACCTACTACGGCTCCTCCTTCATTGCCGGCCCGAGCGGCGAACTGGCCGCTTCGGCCGGCCGCGAGGGCGAGGCGGTGCTGACGACGACGTTCGACCGCGCGAAGTTGCGGGCCGATCGCGCCGCCTGGGGCCTGTTTCGCGATCGCCGGCCCGAGCTGTACGGAGTGTTGGGCACTTTGGACGGGAGAGCGAATAGAGACTAGCAATAATCAGCGGCCCTTTGGGCAAGCCCCTCATCGGCCTGCCGGTCTTCTCTCCGCAGGCGGGGAGAAGACCGCTTTCATCTCCACTTTCGCCAATCGACTGCCATTGGCGACCGGCGACATCCAAGTGGCCGTCGTCTCTCTCCCCGTTTTACTCGCAGTGCCAAAGCGCCGCTTCGGTGGTCGATCGGTCGCTGCGCCCGAGTCAAGAGAGTGGTTTGACAAGGTTCTACTCGCGAGTATATTACCTACCGATAAGGTTTGAGGCGCCGCCGGCTGGCTGCGCCGGGGAGGAAACAGATGGCGGACGTCGCGGGACCGTCGCCATGGCCGAATTCCGAAGAGCGCGCGCGCCAGCGCGACGAAAAGCGCGAGGCTCTGCTGCATGCTGCGGTGCGGTCGTTCAACGAACGCGGCTTTCATGCCACCTCGCTCGACGAAGTGGCCGCCTCGTTGAATGTGTCGAAGCCGACGATTTACTACTACCTCGGCAACAAGGACGAGATCCTGTTCGAGTGCGTCCGGCGCGGGCTCGACAGTATCCGCCAGGCCGCACAGGCGGTCGAGCGCGCCGGCGGCACGGGCATGGAACGGCTGCGCGCGCTGATGCTTGACTACGCCGTCATCATGACCAGGGATTTCGGTATGTGTGTCACACGCACGGCCGACCACGAGCTTTCGGGCGACAGTCGCGCCAAGTTCCGAGCTCTGAAGCGCGAAATCGACGCAACGGTACGCCGGGTGGTCGAGGATGGCATGGCGGATGGAACGATTGCTGCTGGCGACGCCCGCATGACGACGTTCGCTGTGACGGGGGCCCTCAACTGGATCGCTCGCTGGTACGAACCGGACGGCCCGATGACGTCACAGGCCGTGGCGGATGCCTGCGTCGACACGCTCATCAACGGTCTCGCGCCACGGAACATGCCCGGAAAGGAGAGCTGATGCCATTGCCCGACAGCCTTGCGGCGCGGTTGAAACTGCCCGCGATCGCCGCGCCGATGTTCCTGACTTCGGGGCCAGACCTCGTTGTCGAGGTCTGCCGCTCGGGCCTCATAGGTACGTTTCCGGCGCTTAATCAGCGCACCACCGCCGGCTTCGTCGAATGGCTGGAAGAGATCGAGGCGCGGCTCGGCGCGCACCCTGCCGCCGCGCCCTTCGGCGTCAACCTGATCGTGCATCGGTCCAACCCGCGTCTGGAAGCGGATCTCGAACAGGTCGTGCGCCATCGGGTACCGCTCGTCATCACCTCGCTCGGCGCGGCCGGCGATATCGTGGATGCGGTTCACTCCTATGGCGGACTCGTCTTCCATGACGTGATAAACCGCCGCCACGCGGAGAAGGCCGCCGAAGCAGGCGTGGACGGCATTATCGCTGTCTGCGCCGGGGCCGGCGGCCATGCCGGGACGCTCAGCCCATTCGCGCTGATCGACGAAATCCGCTCCTTCTTCGCCGGTACCGTGGTGCTCTCGGGCGCCATCACCACCGGCCGTCACATCGCCGCCGCCCGGATGATGGGCGCGGACATGGCCTATCTGGGCACGCGCTTCATCGCCACGCGCGAGGCGTTGGTCGGCGACGACTACAAGAAGATGATCGTGGCGGCCAATGCGGCGGATATCGTCTATACGCCGAACATTTCCGGCGTCCACGCCAATTTCCTGCGGCCAAGCATCGTCGCGGCAGGCCTCGACCCGGACAATCTCCCGGCGCACATCGAACTCGACATGCAGAACGAGGCCAAGGCGTGGAAGACCGTATGGTCGGCCGGCCAGGGCATCGGCTCGATCCGGGACATCCCGGCAGCCGCGCATCTGTGTAACGCCCTGATCGACGAGTATCACGAGGCGATCGGGCGCCTGGGCGCCGAGCCGGCCATCGGCGGCACGGCACAGGCGGCGGAGTAGTGTCATGAGTGAGCAGGAACCAGCCGTCCGCTTCCGCGTCGCCGACGGCGTCGCCGAGATCAGGTTCAACCGGCCGGCGCGCCTCAACGCACTGGATGTCGAAACTGCATGCGGCTTCGAGGCCGCCGCCGATCGGGCCCTCGACGACCCGTCGGTGCGCGTAATTGTCGTCTCGGCCGAAGGTCGCGGTTTCGTCGCGGGCGGCGACCTCCAGCATTTCCACCGCTCCCAGGACAGAGCCGCGGCCGCGGCCGAGCTGATCGGGCCGATGCACCGCGCGCTTGCCCGGCTGGCGAAGGCGCCCGTGATCACGCTCGGCAGCCTCAAGGGCGCGGTCGCCGGCGCCGGTATGTCCATCGCGCTTAATCTCGATCTCGCGATCGCGGCGGAGGACACGGTGTTCAACCTTGCATATTCGCGCATCGGCGCGCCGCCGGATTGCGGCGCGTCTTTTGCGTTGCCGCGGCTGGTCGGTCTGCGCCGCGCGCTCGAGATCGCACTGTTGTCCGACGACATCGATGCGCTTCAGGCGCTGGCGCTCGGCATCGTCAATCGCGTCGTGCCCGTGGCCGACCTGGAATCCGAGACGACAAGGCTCGCGGCGAGGCTGGCCGCAGGCGCGCCTGCGGCACAGGGGCGCATCAAGGCTCTGATGCGCGAATCGCTCGCGCGCGACCTGCCTTGGCAGCTCGACGCGGAGGCGGCAGCCTTCGCAGAATGCGCTTCAACCGAGGATTTTTCGGGTGCCGTCGCGGCCTTTCTGGAAAAGCGCAAGCCGCAGTTCAACGGACGTTGATCGCGATCAATTTCGGCCACACGTGCGTCGCGGCGCGTGGGCTCGCCACCATGGAGACAACATGACCTCAATTCCCTTACAGTCGCGCGCCGTCGGCGTGGACGCAACCGGCATTCGTCTCGCCGCCGTCATCGGCGCGGGTTCCATGGGGGGCGGGATCGCGGCCCAGTTCGCCAATGCCGGCGTGCCCGTGATCCTGCTCGACGTGGCGGGCGCGGACGCATCCTCGCGAAACGCGGCTGCCGTCGCCGGCATCGACCGGCAGCTCAAGACAGGCGGCTTCATGGACGCGGAAGCCGCGCGGCTCGTCCGTGCCGGCAATGTCGAGGACGACATCGGCCTTCTCGCTGAAGCCGACTGGATCGTCGAAGCCGTCATCGAGGATCTGGAAGCCAAGCGTGTGCTCTATCGCAAGATCGCCGCGGTCCGAAAACAGGGAGCGATCGTCTCCTCCAACACGTCGACCATTCCCCGCGCCGCCCTCGCGGACGGAATGGAAGAGAATCTGGCGTCGCATTTCCTCATCACGCACTTCTTCAACCCGCCGCGCGTCATGAACCTCGTCGAGATCGTGGCGGCGGAAGAGAACGCGTCCGAAACGATAGCCCGCGTGAAGGCGGCGTGCGAGACGGTGCTTGGCAAGACGGTGGTCGACTGCTTCGACACGCCGGGCTTCATCGCCAACCGCATCGGCTGTTACTGGCTGGCGGCAGCGGCGCTGGAAGCCAGGCGAGGGGGCCTCACCGTCGAGGAGGCCGACGCCGTCAACACGGCTTTCGGCGTGCCGCGCACGGGTGCATTCGGCCTGCTCGACCTGATCGGCATCGACCTTATCCCCCATGTGTGGGGTAGCCTGATGAGAACCCTGCCGGCAACGGACGCGATCCAGGCGCACGACTTGCCCGGTGACGGACTCGTGCGGGACCTGATGGCGGCCGGCCGCTTCGGGCGCAAGGCCGGCGCTGGCTTCTATCGGCGTGGTGAGGGCGGCGCGCGCGAGGCGATGGATCTCAGCGGTGGCGACTACCGGCCGGAGGCCCCGGTCAAGCAGACCGCCTTGCCGGGAGGGGGACGCGATCTTGCCGCCCTCCTCGAAGCCGAGGGTCCGATTGGAGCCTATGCGTGGACGGTGTTCTCGTCCGTCCTGCTCTACACGGCCAGGCATGCTCCGGAGATCGCCGCCGATGTCGCCGCGATCGATACGGCTATGGAACTCGGCTATGCGTGGAAGCGTGGGCCGTTCCGCCTCGCCGACGCCTACGGCGCAGCGCGGGTCGTCGCAAGGCTCGAAGCGGACGAAAGGGTTGCGCCCGACCTGCTGCGTGCCGCCGCCGCAGCGGGCGGCTTCTACGACGTGCAGGGCCGTCCGCTCGCAAGCTCCGGCGAGCGCCTTGCGGCACCGGCGGCGGGTGGCTCCGCACTTGCCGCCGTCAAGGCCGGATCAAACCCGATCTTCACCAACGCAGCGGCATCGGTCTGGGATCTCGGGGACGGCGTCGCATGCCTGGAGCTGCACACCAAGATGAACAGCTTCGCGCCGGCGGTCTTCGACGTGCTGGAAAAGGCGGTCGAGCAGGGGGGGAAAGCCTTTCGCGCCCTCGTCCTCGGCAACGACGATCCGCGCGCCTTTTCCGTCGGGGCCGATCTCGGCTTCTTTGCCGAGATGATCGGCAGCGAGCAATGGCAGGCGATCGACACTTATCTCGCGCGCGGGCAGGAATTGTTCCTGCGCCTGAAATACGCGCCGTTCCCAGTCGTCGCGGCGGCGCACGGCTTCGCACTGGGCGGTGGCTGCGAGTTCATGCTGCATGCCGACGCGATCGTCGCCCACGCCGAGCTCAAGGCCGGGCTGCCGGAGATGAAGGTCGGCCTGGTCCCGGCCTGGGGCGGCTGCACCCAGCTGCTCCTGCGGGCGCAGGCCGCATCCGGCGAACCCTCTGCCGCGGCTCAAAGGGTCTTCGACACGATCTTCGCGGGCACGCCGACCGGCTCCGCGCTCGAAGCGCGTGCGCTTGGCTTGCTGCGGCCGTCGGACGGCATCGTCATGAACCGTGGCCAATTGATCGCGGCCGCGAAGGAACGCGCGGCAGCGCTGGCCAAGGCGGGCTACGAAGCGCCGGCGCGCGCGACGATCGCCCTCGGTGGGCCCGACGTCCGAGCGGTGCTGACGGGAGCGGTGGAGCAGGGCAAGGCCGCCGGCCGGATGACGGATACGGACGTCGCGATGGCTGAGATCCTTGCATGGGTGTTGACCGGTGGCGCCGAAACGCGGCCACAGGCGACGGAGGAGGAACTGATGCGGCTCGAGCGCGAGGCGCTCACGCGGCTCGTCCGGACACCGGCCACGCTGGCGCGCATCGACCACATGCTGAAGACCGGCAAGCCGCTGCGAAACTGATGTCAGGAAATCAGCCCCTGCGTGAATGCATGTCGCCCAAAAGTGTGCAGCGGTTTTGGGGCAAACGACATGCTAGAATATGCAGGGGCTGATACGGTGTAGGAACCGCTTCAGCGGCGATAGGTGAAATGCTCGAGATTGCGCGGTCCGGCCGCCTTCGCCGCCTTCAGTTCTTCCCGCGCTATACCGCGCAGATGCACCTCGTCGGGTCCATCGATGAAGCGAAGCGCCCTGCCCCAGGTCCACAGATAGGACAGCGGGGTGTCGGGCGTGAGGCCCGCCGCCCCGAACACCTGGATCGCGCGGTCGAGCACCTCGTTCTGAAGCTTCGCCGCCACCACCTTGATCGCGGAGACAGCGGTGCGCGCAGCCTTGTTGCCTTGCGTGTCCATGAGCCACGCGGCATGAAGCACGAGGAGGCGCGCCTGGTCGATCTCGATCCGCGACCTGGCGATCCAATCCTGGATGTTGGCGTAGTCGGCGATTTTCTGGCCGAATGTGGTGCGTGACAACGCCCTGTCACACATCAGCTCCAGCGCCAGCTCGCACTGGCCGATGGTGCGCATGCAATGGTGGACGCGGCCCGGCCCGAGGCGCGCCTGCGCGATGGCGAAGCCTTGCCCCTCATCGCCGACCAGATTCTCCACCGGCACGCGCACGTCGCGGAACACGACCTCGCAATGGCCCTCGGGCGAGTGATGATGCATGATCGGGACGTCGCGCACCACCTCGAAGCCAGGGGTGTCCTTGGGCACGATCACGAATGAATGACGCGAATGACGGGGTGCGCTTTCGTCCGGATTCGATACGCCGAGCACCAAAGCGAAGGCGAGATTGGGATGCAGCGCGCCGGTCGAGAACCATTTGCGTCCGTTGATGACGAAGTGGTCGCCGTCGCGCGCAATTGTCGTCTGGAGGTTGGTTGGATCTGACGAGGCCGTGTCCGGCTCGGTGATGCAGACGATGGAACGCGCCGCCCCTTCCAGCAGCGGCGTCAGCCACCGGCTCTTCTGCTCGGGCGTGGCGAAGAGGTGCAGCACCTCCATGTTGCCGGTGTCGGGCGCGGAGCAGTTGAAGACCTCCGAAGCCCAGAAATACCGCCCCATGATCTCGGCCAAAGGCGCATATTCCAGATTGGTGAGCCGCGTGCCTGGCTCGTCATCGCGAAGGGCGGGCAGGAACAGGTTCCACAGTCCTTCCTGATAGGCCTTGGCCTTCAGCTGGCCGACCAGGTCCGTTGGGTAGCGCTGCTCCGCCACCTGCCGGTGCCATTCGTGGTTGTTAGGGGCGATCTCGCGATCGACGAAATCCTTGAGCTGCGCGCGCAGCGCTTCCACCTTTGGCGAATACTGGAAATCCATTTCACTCTCCCTTCGTCAATCGTCTGCGCCCCACCCGGCGAACCCCGCCCGCAGTGCAAGGGAGGAGCAGGAGCACAGGAGCATCGGGCTGGCCGACCTCTTAGGCCCTTAATTATCCGTCTGTCCGACAATTGGACATCTGTAGGCGAACGTCGAGTGCTGTCAACCAAGGAATTTCGGTTCGGCTTGGCATCCGGCGCAGCCGCTTAGCGGAAACCTGATCCGTGTTGACGGCGGCAAGCATTCGCCCGATTATCGGTTTGTCGGACAGGAAATGAGAGGAGCCCTTGATGCAGCACTCAATGCGATCCGCCCTGAGCACGAGTCCAGGTGGCCCGGACACTCTGAAGCTTGGCTCGGTTCCGCGGCCCGAGCCCTCGGGCTCGCAGGTACGCATCCGAGTCCACGCCGTCGGCGTCAACTATCCAGACCTGCTGATCATCGAGGACAGGTATCAGTTCAGGCCCGAGCGGCCGTTCGCCCCTGGTGCCGAGGTGTCGGGCGTGATTGACGCGCTGGGGCCCGATGCCGGCGGCCTCGAGGTCGGCCAGAAGGTGATGGCGATGACCGGCTGGGGCGGCATGGCGGATTATGTCTGCGTGCCTGTGTCCAAATGCTCGCCATGCCCGCCGGAGATTCCGTTCGACGAGGCGGCATCGCTGCTGATGACCTACGGAACGGCTTATCACGCACTGAAGGATCGCGCGCGCCTCCTGCCGGGCGAGACGCTGCTCGTGCTCGGGGCGGCGGGCGGCGTAGGGCTGGCCGCCGTCGAACTCGGCAAGGCGATGGGCGCTCGCGTCCTCGCGGCAGCGTCGAGCGAAGCCAAGCTCGCTGCCGCCCGGGCGGCAGGCGCGGAAGGAACGGTCCTCTATCCGCTCCATTCACCCTCGCGCGAGGAGCAGAAGGCGCTGGCGGCGGCTTTCAAGGAGGCATGCGCGCCGGGCGGCGCTTCGGTGGTGATCGATCCGGTCGGCGGCGGCTATGCCGAGCCTGCGCTGAGGGCGATCGCCTGGGAGGGGCGTTACATGATCGTCGGCTTTCCCGCAGGCATCCCGAACCTCCCATTCAACCTGCCGCTCCTGAAAAACTGCGACATCCGTGGCGTCTTCTGGGGCGCCGCCATCGAGCGCGAGCCGGAGCAGCACCAGCGCTCGGTAGCCGAGCTGCTCGAGTTCTATCGAGCAGGCAAGATCAAGCCGCGGATCCATGCGCGCTTCGGGCTGGAGGATGCCGGCGGCGCGATTGCCGCATTGGCGGGGCGCGGCGTCACGGGCAAGGTCGTCGTCACAGTCGACTGACCGCCGCGCGCGCATTTTTCAGCCAAGTGGAATCATCTGTGGAAATGCGACCTATCAATAGCCAAAGCGGGATGCACGTTCCACTCGAGCGGATCCCGCTCTACGGCGTCAGCGAGGGGTCGATCCTCTGGTCGAGGTCGAGCTTGGCCAGCAGCCAGCCACGTTTCAGATCCTCGATATGCTTGGTCATCCAGCGCCTGGCATACTCGCCATCGCGCCGCTCCAGCCCGGCGACCATCTCCCGGTGCGCGGCGAGAAGCCTTCCATCCGCCTGAGGCAGGCGCGGACGGAACGCCTCGAACGCCGGATAAAGCAGCAGCCCCACAGGTTCGCGGCTGAGCAGCAGCGCCTTGTTCTTTGCGGCGGCCGAAACCAGCGAATGGAACTGCAGATCGAGAGCGCCCGGCGACACGCCGCGCTCGATAGTGGCGGCGGTGGCCTCGATATTGGCGCGCAGCATGGCAAGGTCTTCCTCGTCCGCATTTTGCGCCGCCAGTCCCGCCGCCAGGGGCTCGAGCACATAGGCGACATCCCACAGCTCACGGAACGTGACTTCCTGCATCACGAGCGCGCGGGTGGTGCGCGGCGCCAGGTCGGCATGATGGGGCACCGTGACCAGGAGCCGCTTGCGGCCTTCCCGCCGCACCAGCCCTTCGCTTTCCAGTTGCCTGATTCCCTCGCGTACCGTCGAACGGTTGACCCCGAACTTGGCGGCAAGCTCGATCTCACTGGGCAAGGGCTCGCCGGGCTTCAGCGCCCCGGAGAGAATATGCCGCTGCAACTCCCTTGAAACCGCCTGATAGGCTGGCGGCACATTCAGCTTTTCCAGCTCCACGCCACTCAAGCTCCGTTCTGCCTCGAATCCCCACCCTGAACTAGCACAATACGCCGGCCGCGCGCGACCTCTCCGCCGTCTCGCTTCCGATGCTGCCATTGTCGATCAATGCGACGGCGCGTTGCGCGAAGACTGGCGCCAACGCGCCGACGCGCTCGGCATCGGACGCTGCCGCATTGCCGTCTCTCGCCCGCGCCGCGATGCCCTCGAAGATCACCGCATTGCGAAACAGCGCGAGCACCATCTGGAAGATGCCCAGCCGTCCGCCGCCGCCCAGGGCGCCCCAGTAGTCATCGGTGAATTCCTCCGCCGTCGGCAGGCCTTCCGCCTCCAGATCGAGCCCCATGACACCGCCATACTCGTCCGGCCGCAGCATCCAGGTGTAGACGCAGCTATGGGCGAGGTCGGCCAGCGGATGGCCTAGCGTGGACAGCTCCCAGTCCAGCACCGCCACCACGCGCGGCTCGGTGGGATGAAAGATCAGGTTGCCGACGCGGAAGTCGCCATGCACGATCGTGGTGCGCTCGTCGTCCGGAAGATTGGCTGGAAGCCAGGCTGCCAGCCGGTTGATCTCCGGGATGCTGCGGGTCTTCGACAGATGCCATTGGCGGGTCCAGCGGGCGATCTGGCGCTGGTAGAAATTTCCGCGCTTGCCGAAGCTCGAGAGGCCGGTCGCCTCGACGTCGACCGTATGGATGGCGGCCAGCGTCTCGGCCATCGATCGATACATGATGCGCCGCTCCGCTTTCGGCGCCGAGGCGAGCCGGCTGTCGCGGAAAATGCGGCCGTCGATTCGCTCCATGACATAGAAGGCGGTTCCAATGAGGCTCTCGTCCTCGTTGAGCAGGTACACTTTCGGCACCGGCACGGCCGTTCCCTGGAGCGCTGCGAGCACTCGGAACTCCCGATCCACGGCATGGGCGGAAGGCAGCAACGCGCCCGGCGGGCGCTTGCGCAGTACCATGCGGCGCTCGCCGAAGGTGACGAAGAAGGTCGGATTGGACTGGCCGCCGTCGATGCTCTCGATCAGCATCGGCCCGTCAAGGTCTGCGATCTCCCGCCTCAGGAAATTCCCGAGCGCGAACGTGTCGAAGGGGATGTCTGCGCCTGCAATGAGATTCCCGGTTGTCTGTCGCAAAGAGCCGTTCATTGGTCTGATTGTTCTATTGTCCGACAACTCTTTTCGTTTTTGTAGACTATGTCAACCCGGCTGGTCCCGTCTCGGGCGGAACAAGGTTGCGACGGCGAGTCTGGAGATGAAATCGGATTGTCGGACAATCGGTCTTGAGCTAGTGTCCATCATAAGCCGGGCTCGCCCGGGGGCGACGGCATACCAGAGCCGGCGGAGGCTATGCCTGTTACTGTCGAGCGGAGACGATCAGGGCGGCGGCCGGTAGGCAACTGGAGGAAAATGATGGCCTTTGGCGAGATGCGCCATGAAATCCACTATGGAGAGCGCGTGGTGCGCGCCTTTACCGACCGGCCGCGCACGGTCGACCAGATGTTCCGTGAGGCGGCAGCGCTGGCACCGGATCAGACGGCGCTGGTGCTTGGCGAAGGCAGGTTTTCCTATCGCGAACTCGACGCAATCGTAGACCGCGTAGCCGCCAACTTTCTGACGGGCGGGTTCGCGCCGGGAGACCGCGTCGCGATCCTGCTCGACAACAGTTTCGAGTTCGTCTTTGCCGTTCTGGGTGCAGCGCGCGCCGGCCTTGTCGCGGTCCCGATGAACACACGCCAGCGTCGACCCGAAATCGAGTTCGTGCTGAACCAGTGCGGCGCGACCGGGTTGATCTACGCCGCAGAGCATTTGTCGAACCTGCCGGAGCGAGCAAGCGTCCCGGCCCTGCGGGATCTCTTTGTGGTGGGCGACGGCCCGGGCCGGTCCTTCGCCGAACTGACCTCGGATGGGCCGAGGACTCCCCTGCCGGACGTCGCCGAGGACAGCACATTCTGCCTGCTCTACACGTCCGGTACGACAGGCAGGCCGAAGGGCGCCATGCTGACACATTTCAGCACGATCCACTCGGTGATCCATTACCAGCATGCGCTGGAGCTGCGGGAGGGCGATGTCGGCGTTCTCGCCGTTCCGGCCTCCCATGTCACCGGCCTCGTCGCAATCATCCTCACGATGATGCGCGTGCGGGGCGCCACCGTGATGATGCCGGCCTTCAAGGCGCGCGCCTTTCTGGAACTGGCCGAGCGCGAGAAGATGAACTACTCTCTGATGGTGCCGGCCATGTATAATCTGTGCCTGCTGGCCCCGAATTTCAAAAGCTTCGACCTGTCGGGCTGGCGCGTAGCCGGCTTTGGCGGCGCGCCGATGCCTCAGGGGACCATCGACCGCCTGAAGGAAGCCCTGCCGGACCTGACGCTCGTCAACTGCTACGGCTCGACCGAAACCACTTCGCCGGCGACCATTCTGCCGCTGGGCGATATCGCGACCCGCCCGGCCTCGGTGGGCAGGCCGGTGCCCTGCGCGGATATCGTCATCGTTGATGAGGACGGCCGGGAGGTGGCGCCTGGCGAGAGCGGTGAGCTGCTGATCGCAGGACCGATGGTCGTGCCCGGTTACTGGGATAACAAGGAGGCGGACAAGGCGAGCTTCGTCAATGGCTATTGGCGGTCCGGCGATGTCGGTTCGATCGACGCCGAGGGCTACGTCCATGTCTTCGATCGCAAGAAGGACATGATCAACCGCGCCGGATTCAAGGTCTATTGCGTGGAAGTGGAGAGTGTGCTGTCGCACCATCCCGCAGTGGTCGAGAGCGCGGTGGTCGGCCGCCCCGATTCGGTGCTGGGCGAGAAGGTCCACGCCTTCATCTTCTCCGACGGTCGGCCAGTGGACGAAGCCTCGATCAAAAGCCACTGCGCCGAGAGGCTGTCTGACTACAAGGTGCCCGACAGCGTCACCTTCCTTGACGCTCCGCTGCCGCGCAATGCCAACGGCAAGATCCTCAAGACGTCGCTGCGCGACCTGCTGCCGCCGGCGTCCTGAACACCTTCATGCCCACCAAGTGCGCATGAACGAGGCATCGCTAGCCTTGCCGGTGAAGGCGGGCGCGCGCTTCTCGGCGAAAGAGGCCGCGCCTTCGCGCGAATCGGGTCCGGCGAGCGCTGCGGCAAGGCCTCGCGATTCCAGCTCGTGGGCGCGGCGCGGATGATCGGCATCGAGCAGCTTCCACAGGAGCTGGCGGTTCATCGCCACGGACATTGCAGCCGTGTTGGCGGCGATGTCACGCGCGATCTCCTCCGCCCTGGCCATCAGCGCGTCGGGTGCGAGCAATTCCTGCACAAGCCCCTTTTCCATCGCTTCGCCGGCCTGGATCATGCGCCCGGTCAGCATCCAATCGAGCGCGGTGCCGACTCCCACGATACGCGGCAGGAACCAGCTCGAGCAGGATTCGGCGACGATACCGCGCCGGGTGAAGACATAGCCGAACTTCGCGTCGGTCGAGGCGAGGCGGAAGTCCATCGCAAGCGGGAATGTCGCGCCGAACCCTACTGCCGGCCCGTTGATCGCGCCGATCACCGGCTTGACCATCTCATAGAGCCTGAGTGTCACCCGCCCCCCAAGGTCCGGATGCACGCCGTCGCCCGAGGCAGGATCGCCGCCCTCGGGAAGGCGGAATCCGTCCGCGAGATCGGT
Organism: Mesorhizobium sp. 1B3; assembly: GCF_050958605.1. Classification (NCBI taxonomy): domain Bacteria; kingdom Pseudomonadati; phylum Pseudomonadota; class Alphaproteobacteria; order Hyphomicrobiales; family Phyllobacteriaceae; genus Mesorhizobium; species Mesorhizobium sp. 1B3. The sequence goes on from NZ_JBJHDO010000009.1 coordinate 296,128, forward strand.
GCCGGCACAGAAGGCGCGTCCCCTGCCGCTGACGATTACGGCCCTGATCCCGTCGTCGGCGTCGGCCCGGTCCAAGGCAGACAGAAGTTCGTCAAGTGTCGACGCGCGCACAGCATTGAGCCTGCCCGGCCTGTTCAGCCAGATCGTCGCAACGCCTTCCGACGCCATATACTCGATATCCGTGAATTCCACCCGGCTCCTCCCTGCAGCATCTGCCCGATGATGCGTCCATGTTGACAAGGTCAAAGGCAGAGGTCAATGTTGGAATGTCGGACATTCGGATAGTTGGTGTGCGGCGCGGAGGAATTCGGGGGAGGCTGCTGCCATGGGCAACGAAGAGAGCGTCAGGCTGACGGTCGAGGGCGCGGTGGCATGGCTTGCCTTCAACACGCCCGGCCGGCTCAACACGCTCACCCTCGATACGATTCGCCGCCTGGATGCCCTGCTGCGCGAGGTCGCGGCAAACCCCCACGTGCGCTGCCTTGTCGTCTGCGGCGAAGGGCGCGCCTTCATGGCCGGCGGCGATCTCGGCTATCTGGACGAGGCAGGCGAACAGGCCCCCGGCGAGGCGCGCAAGGTAATCATGGCCCTCAACGTGGCGGTCGAGGTGCTGAGCGATCTGCCAGTGCCGACAGTAGCCAGCGTTCACGGCGCAGTTGCGGGCGCGGGTAACAGCATCATGCTGGCCTGCGATCTCGCGATCGCGGCGAGCGACACCCGCTTCGTCTACGCCTACGACGCGATAGCCAGCACGCCCGACGGTGGCCTGTCCTGGCTGCTGCCGCGCGTCGTCGGCCAGCGCCGCGCGCTGGAAATCGCCTTTCTCTCCGAACCGCTGACCGCGCAACGGGCGTTCGATCTTGGGCTGGTCAACCGCCTGGTGGATCCGGCCGCGCTCGAGGCCGAGACCGCCGCCCTTGCCGGCATGCTCGCCGGTAAGGCGACGCGCGCGCTGGTCGCGACGCGGCGCCTCATGCGGCAAGGCCAGGAACGAACATGGCGCGATCAGCTCGGCCAGGAATGCCTCGCCTTCTGCGAGTCGGCTCAGACGAGAGACTTTCGGGATGGCGTGCGCGCCTTCTTCGAAAAACGGCCGGCTCAATTTGTCGGCAAATGATAACGATCCAAGGGGAGAGGACAATGATCGCATACGCACGCGGATTGCTTGCCGCGACGGCTGTTTTTGGCGCACTGCTGACGGGCACCGCCGGAGCCGCGGAATTCATCATATCGACGGGTCTCGGCAAGCCGCATCTTTGGGTCGGCAGCCACATGGACCCCTTCGCCGACGCCATCGAGCAGGGAAGCAATGGCGAGATCACGTTCACGCGGTTCTACGCAGGCGAGCTGACCGCCGTCGGGAGGGAACTGGACAGTTTGAACAGCGGCACCATCCATGTCGCCGCGCCGCTGCTGGCGCCCTATCACGAGGGCCGGTTCCCGCTGTCCGATGTCACCCAGCTGCCGACCTACGGCACGGATTCGCCGATGGTGACGCGGGCCTTCCAGAAACTCCTCGACTCCGACGTGGAATTGAAGGACGGCAAGACCTTCTACCAATACGAGATCGCCGACAAAGGCATTCGCGCATGGGCGCTGGGCGCGACGGCGCCCTATTCGATCTCAACGGTGAAGAAGGTCCTGAAGGAGCCGGCGGATCTCCAGGGCCTGCCGCTTCGCGCCGGCTCCGCCCTTCATACCATCGTGCTGGAGAAGCTGGGCGCCACGCCGGTGACGATTCCGGCTTCGCAGGCCTTCGAGGCGGCCTCGCGCGGCACGATCGAAGGCCTTGTGCTCGCCATCTCGGACTGGCCGTCCTATTCGCTCCAGCAACTGTTGCGGCACTCGATCGTCGATGTCTCCATCGGCCACTGGGAGAGCTATCTCGCGGTCAGCAACGAGATGTGGGACCAACTGAGCGACGAACAGAAGAAGCTCTGGGACGAGACGGCGCGCGCCATCGGCACGAAGAACGCCGGACAATGGGAAGCGCGGGTCGGCACGGTCAAGGAGGAGTCGATCAGCAAGGATGGCGGGTCGTTCGTGTCGATCAACGATCTGTCGCCGGCCATGAAGGCCCACATCGACAAGGCGGCGGCCGACACATGGGTCGCCTGGATCGAAAAGACCGAGGCGAACGGGCATCCGGCGCGGGCGACGGCGAAGCTCTATGCCGAGCTCATCCAGGCCGAAGGGGGCAAGCTGCCGTCGGGCGTTGCCGAATATCTGGCGAAGTGATCGC
>NZ_JBJHDO010000010.1:0-282299 GCF_050958605.1 Mesorhizobium sp. 1B3
TGTCCGGCATGTCCGAACCGGATAGATAGGAAACAGAGTGGACCGGATAGATGGGTAACAGTTTTCTTGTCGGCCGGGAGGACCGGCGATGTGGCGAGAAACTGGCATCATGGATGAACGGCTTCGGTTTGTTGTTGAATGTTTGCGGGAGGAGGAGACGATGACGGCGCTGTGCGATCGTTTCGGCGTCTCGCGCAAGACCGGCTACAAGTGGCTTGGCCGCTACCGGGCGCTTGGTGGGCAAGGGCTGCACGATCTGCCGCGGGCGCCGCACCATCACGGGCTGCGGACGCCGCTCGCGCTTGAAGAGCGGATTGTCTCGGAGAAAGAGCTGCACCCGCACTGGGGGCCCAAGAAGATCATCGCATGGCTGCGCCGCAGCCTGCCGGAGCAGGCCTGGCCGGCGCCCTCGACAGCGGGTGCGATCTTGCGTCGGCATGGTCTGGTGAGTGGCCGCAAGCGGGTCCGGATGCGGGCCTGCGGCAATGGCCCCTGGCCGCCTGCCGACAAGCCGAATGCGGTGTGGACCGGCGACTACAAAGGCTGGTTCCGCACCGGCGACGGACAGCGTTGCGAGCCGCTGACGATCATGGATGTCGTGAGCCGCTTTTCGCTGCGGCTGAGCGCCTGCTGGACCACCGGCGACGACGAGGCCTGGCCGCACTTCAGGGAAGCGTTTGAAGAATATGGTCTTCCCGATCGGTTCCGGAGTGACAACGGATCCCCTTTCGCCTCGGCGGGCGTCGTCGGCCTGACGCCGCTGTCGATGCGCTTCGTCAAACTCGGCATTGCGCTGGAGCGGATCGCGCCGGGCAAGCCGCAACAGAACGGGCGCCATGAGCGCTTCCACCTGACGATGCTGCCCTTGGCGCAGCAACCGCAAGCCGATCACGCCGCCCAGCAGCGCGCTTTCGATGCCTTCCGCCACGAATACAACACCGCGCGGCCGCACGAGGCGCTGCACATGGACAGCCCGGCCGAGCACTACAGCCCCTCGACGCGCAAGATGCCGGACCGGCTGCCCGAGCCGGATTATCCGGCCGAGGCCGCGGTCCGGCGCGTCCGCTCCAACGGCGAGATCAAATGGAACGGCGATCTCATCTACGTGTCGGCAACGCTCGCCGGAGAGCTGATCGTCGTCGAAGAAACAGAGCACGGCGAATGGGCCTTGCGCTTCTATGACCACCCGCTCGGCTACGTCGACATGACACGACGCGTGGTGCGCCGCCACAGCGCCTTGCAACCCCGACCAGCCGACGCTGTGGCGGACAATACCGGCGGAGAACTGTAACCCATGTATCCGGTCCACTCTGTTACCCATCTACCGGCTGGACAGGCAGGACAGTGAGGGGCTTCTCGCTACCGGCCAAGATCAACGCCCATGGTACGACCGCACCTCGCCGTTGATCTGCCGCGAAGGCTCTTACGATTGGCGTTCCTCTCCACCGCCCCCGGCATGCCCTTGCAGCATCGTCATGAAAGGCACGACAGCCTTGTCGATCCGCACCCCTGAAGTTCGTTTCTTCAAGTCGATCGGCGCCGGTGCAAAACCGTCGACCCCGGCCTTTTCGGCGACCACAAGCGCGGCGAATTCGGCGGCCGCCCGCCTTATCCTGTCGGAGAGCGATGCGCCGGCCTCGCCATCGCCGAAATCCTCGGTCGAGGCGAAGACTCCGGTCGGCACGACCACGGCGCGCAGATAGCTGAAGAGCGGGCGCATGGCATGGTCGAGCACCAGCGAATGCCGCGGCGTTCCCGCCGTGGCCGCGATGACCACAGGCATGCCGTTGAGCGCATCGGTGTCGAGCAGGTCGAAGAACATCTTGAAGAGACCGCTATAGCTGGCGGTGAACACCGGCGAGACCGCAATGATCCCGTCGGCGGCGCTCACGGCCTCGCGGACTTTCGCGAGCTTCGGCGTCGGAACGCCGCCGGTCGCCATGGCGCTCGCCATATCCATGGCGAGCTCCCGCAGTTCGACCACCTGTATCTCGGCGCTCTCGCCGCGCGCGGAGATCTCAGCGCCTGCCGCCTGGGCGATCCGGTCGGCGAGCAGGCGCGTCGAGGAAGGTTGCGACAGACCGGCGGTGAGGACGACGATTCGACGAGACATGTTGCTGTCCTTGTTCGTGGCTTGGCGACGCCGCCGCGTTCAGGCGGCGGCGTCGAGATTGGTGGCGGGGATCACCTGCCGATGCTTGGACTGAGGCCCTTGCCCGACGAGGGATGCATGGCTCGGCGGATCGCTCGGAACGTCGGACGGCCGGCGCGCCTCGAATTCGCGGCGCAACACCGGGACGACCTCGGTGCCCAGCATCTCGATCTGTTCGAGCACGACGTCTTCCGGAAGTCCGGCGTGGTCGACCAGGAAGAGCTGGCGCTGGTAGTGGCCGACATAGTCGGCAAAACCCAGCGTCCGCTCGATCACCTGTTCCGGCGTGCCGACGGTCAGCGGCGTCATCTCCATGAAATCCTCCAGGGACGGGCCGTGGCCATAGACCGGCGCGTTGTCGAAATAGGGCCGGAACTCGCGCACCGCATCCTGGCTGTTCTTGCGCATGAAGACCTGGCCGCCAAGGCCGACGATCGCCTGGTCGGCGCGGCCATGCCCGTAATGCTCGAAGCGGCTGCGATAGAGCTCCACCATCTGCTGGGTATGTTCCTTGTTCCAGAAAATGTGGTTGTGGAAGAAACCATCGCCGTAAAAGGCCGCCTGCTCGGCGATTTCCGGGCTGCGGATCGAACCGTGCCAGACGAAGGGCGGCGTGTCGTCGAGCGGTGCCGGCGCCAGCGTGAAGCCGCGCAGCGGCGTGCGGAACTGGCCCTCCCAATCGACCACCTTTTCGCGCCAGAGCCGGCGCAGCAGGTGATAATTCTCGACCGCGAGCGGGACGCCTTGGCGGATATCCTTGCCGAACCAGGGGTAGACCGGACCGGTATTGCCGCGGCCCATCATGAGATCGACGCGGCCGTCCGCCAGATGCTGCAGCACGGAGAAATCCTCGGCGATCTTCACCGGATCATTGGTGGTGATCAGCGTCGTCGCGGTCGACAGGACGAGCTTTTCCGTTCGCGCGGCGATCCAGCCGAGCATGGTGGTCGGCGAGGCCGGCACGAAGGGCGGGTTGTGATGTTCGCCTGTGGCGAAGACGTCGAGACCGACTTCCTCCGCCTTGAGCGCATATTTCATCATGGCCTTGAGGCGCTCGTGCTCGCTGGGCACGCGCCTTGTGGTCGGATCCGGCGTTACGTCGCCGACGCTGAAAATGCCGAATTGCATGTTGCTTCCTGCCTTTCCTCTTCTGTCATCCGCAGGACCGGCGCACCGATGCGGCCGGCAGCTTTGCGTTCATAATAAGGAGCACGAAGCGCTTCGTTCAGGCGTCGACCGGTGAACGATCAGTCAATGGCGTGGCGCTCAGGACGGCCTGGTAAACACGAAGGCGAGGCCCGTCAGCATCAGCGCGGCAACGGCGGTCATGAGCATCGGGCCAGGGTTGCTTCCCAGCCAGAACACGAGAAAGCCGAGGCTCGTGCCCACGAGCGCAGCGAGCTTCGCCTTCTTCGGTATCGCCCCGCGCAGGCGCCAGTCGCGCAGCAACGGCCCGAAACGCGGATGCTCGAGCAGCCAGTTCTCGAGCCGGCGCGAGGATCTGGCGAAGCAGGCCGCCGCCAGGATGAGGAAGGGCGTGGTCGGAAGGACCGGCAGGAAAGCGCCGACGAAACCCAGCGCGACGAAGAACAGGCCGAGGGCGAGGTAAATCGCGCGCATGGTGGTCGATCTGTTCGGTTGCCGCATCATGGCAGGTTCGCCACGTGTCATACCCCCCTCTGTCCTGCCGGACATCAAGGGGGGAGATGTCCGGCAGGACAGAGGGGGGTGTGAAGCAGGCGCCAACCGCGCAAAGCCTAAATCCTCACTCGCTCCGGCCTGAAGCCCATGCCGATCAGCCGTCCCGTAAGATGCGGCAGAAGACGCGAGCGGGCAATGAGCCGCATGAAGGCGGGCGGCCTGGCCGAGGGGCGGCCACCGGAGCGTCGACGGCGCATCATGAGCTGGATCTTCTGTGTTGCCTTCGTCGGAAAGCTCCTGCGGCTCTGCACGGCGCGCAGATGCTCGATCCCGAGCTTTCCCTGGCGGAGGGGTGCGGCGAGGATATTGGCGGCCGCGATGGCATCCTGGATGGCGAGGTTCACGCCGACTCCGCCGATCGGCGACATGGCATGCGCGGCATCACCGATGCACAGCAGGCCCGGCCTCCACCATTGCCTCAGCCGGTCCATCCGAACCTTGAGCAGATGCACTTGGTTCCAGTCGGTCAGTTCGTCGAAACGGTCCGCGGGAAGAGGAGCGACGGAAGCCAGTCTGGCACGCAGAGCCGCGATGCCGTCCTGCTTCGTCTGACGGAACCCACCCTTGGCGATGACGTAGCCCAGCTGCCAGTATTCTCCCCGGTCGATCATCACCAGGCCCTGGTTCGGCCCGGCATGGCCCATCGCCTGGGCCGGGTCGTCCTCTCGCCGCGTCAGCTTCATCCAGAGCACGTCGACCGAGGAGCCGAGATCCTCGACAGGAAGCTTCGCGGCCTTGCGCAGGAGAGAGTCGCGCCCGTCGGCGCCGACGACAAGCGCGGCCTCGACGCGGCGCTCGTTCCCTTCGCCGTCCCGCACGATGACGCCCGCGACGCCTCCGCCGCGTTCGATGAGGCCGACCGCCTCGCAGCCCATTTCCAGCCGGAATCCGGGAAAGGCGCGCGCCTTGCGGGCAAGGAAATCGAGAAAGTCCCATTGCGGCATGAAGGCGATGTATTTGCAGCGGGTCGGCAGGCGCGCGAAGTCGGCGATCGTCCGGATTCTGCCGCCGATCTCGGCGTGGAGGGTCGGCGCTTTCTGGTGGGGAAGCTGCAGGAACTCGTCGAGAAAGCCCAACTCGCCCATCACCTCCAGCGTCGAAGGATGGATCGTGTCGCCGCGGAAGTCGCGCAGGAAATCTTCGTGCTTTTCGATGACCGTGGCCCTGACCCCGGCACGGGCGAGAAGCAGCCCCAGCATCAGGCCGGCAGGCCCGGCTCCCACGATGCAGCAATCCTGTTCCGTCATGGCTTCGGCAAACCTCGGCTCGCGCGGCATTGGACAATCGTCGACCGGGCAGCCTTGCTGCCTGGACGATCGGGGTGATGGGATAGAGTTTGGAGCCTGATGCGCCCGGCGATCAATGGGACATAGTGGCCCGCCGAGTCACGGGCGCGTGTTGTCGGCGGGAACGTATGAACCTGTTCAGACCGAACCCGGCAGGCCGCTGGTCACCAGGATAGGCGTCTTGTCCGGCACGCGTTCATAGAGATCGATCACGTCCTGGTTGATAAGCCGCACGCAGCCGGAGGAGACCGACTTGCCGATCGACCACCATTCCGGGGAGCCGTGGAGGCGATAGAGCGTGTCCTTGCCGTCCTGAAAGATGTAGAGGGCGCGCGCGCCGAGCGGGTTCTGGACGCCCGCCTCCATGCCGCCAAGCCATTCGTTCTTCCCGGGCACCTGCCGTGCCCGGTATTTTTCGAGCTCGGGCTGGCGAGCGATCATCTCTTCCGGCGGGAACCAGCGCGGCCATTTCTGCTTCCATTCGATCTCGCCGCGCCCCGACCATTCGAAGCCGGCCCGGCCGAGGCCGACGCCATAGCGGACCGCTTGCCCGAAATTGCCCACGAGATAGAGGCAGTGGGCCGCCGTATCGATGACCACAGTCCCCGGCGCTTCGCCGGTGGGGTCTGGCACGACCTGGCGATAATATCGCGGATCGATCTGCTGATAGGGAACGGCGGGGATGTTGTGCCCTTCGTCGACGACGGCGGCGTACATCATCTCGGGGCTGCCGAAGGCCGGCGTGTTGAACTGAAGACCCGGTTCGGGCAATGGCACCGTGGCTTGCGAGTAAGCCCTCTCGCCGCGAGGCCGGTAGCTCGCGCAAGCCGAAAGCGTGCCGGCGGCCACCCCGGTGGCTGCCATCGCGAGAAGCCTGCGGCGGCTGATTGTCGACATTTGGCCTCCTCACGCGCCGAACCCCGGCAGGACGAATCGAAATCCTACAACGCGGTTAACCTTTTGCGTGTTCCCACGGCTCTGTTCAAGTCTCGGGCGTGTCAACAAAGTCGTGAGCGCGCTCGCCTTCAGGGGCGGATCGAGCTGGAGCGACGTCGAGACGAGTCGTTCGGAAATTCCCTGTGTGCTGGCGCAGGACTTACACCGGCCTAGATCGACAACTAAGAGGCGAGTATCCGATATCGTACAAAAGTACTCTATTATACCCTATACTAATTCGATTTAACTAGTTGATATAAGTACGTTTTTGATTGAGCATCAACTTACGTTATCGACGGCGATCCCGCCGATCGGCCAATAATAACGTTCGGACAAGGTCCGAGCAGGGGGAAAACAATGGACATGGCTGGCATCGCCCGGCGAATCCGTGGGGCGGACGTCCAATATGTTTTTGGGCGCTTCAGAACTGTTCGTGCTGCTTACAGCGGTTACAGGTGGGCGACCGAAGGTCGCCCTTCAGCAGCGAAATCAGGCGAGGGCGCCTGTGCGACCCTCTTTCCCGGTACCGATGTAAACAAGGCGGTGCAGGCCATCAGAGACGACGCCGTTTATGTGGGGCTGCGGCTGCCGCCCGACATCGTCTCGGAGATCCTTGAATTCGCCCGCTCAGAGCCGCTTCATGCGATCTACGATCCCGACGGACCTACGTTCCGTTACGAGGATGTGGTCAACGGGCGAGCAGCGGATGGCAGACCGATGCCCGTCGGCGGCATTCGAGAGCCTTCCCGGTGTCCGGCCGTGCAAGCCGTCATAAACGATCCGGTGCTGCGCAGCATTGTCTCCCGCTACGTCAAGCATTCGCCCCGTATCGTGAAGCCGATCCTTCACTGGAGCTTCGGATCCTCGATGGAGGATGAAGAACGTCGAAGATTGAAGCACATCGTGATCGACTATCATTACGACGTCGGTGGTTTCAATTTCGTCTATGCCAGCTTCTACATAACCGACACCGACCGCTATTCGGGCGCGCATGTCATGATGAAGCGATCGCACAACAAGAAGCCGCTGCGCATGCTTCTTGGATCAGCGGTGGCCAGCGAAGAGGCGGTTCGAAAGCAATTCGGGATCGAGAATGAGATCACCATCGAGGGCCCGGCAGGAACCGGATTTGTCCAGGACACGTCCTGCTATCACCGCGCTTCATCGCCAACGCGAGGTGACCGCCTGATGCTTGCCATTCGTTTCATCAACTGACAACGGACGGCTCAGGGCAGTGGAGGCTCCGGGATCATGAGGCTTACTGAAGCTGCGGTTTCCTCAGGAAATCGCGCCGGTCCGCCGATCTGACGCGCAGCCAGCGTTCGCGGCCGTCGCGAACGATCCTCATCGGAATCTCCGCTCCCGCCGGGCCGCTTTCCCATATCTTGCGATAGAAATCGGCCAGCCCGTCGACGCGGGCATTGCGGATGTCAAAGATGATGTCGCCTCGGCGCAGGCCGGCCCGGGCGGCCGGACCGGCATCGGCCACGCTCATCACGATGACCGAACCGTTGTTTTCCGCCGAAAACGCTCCGAGCCACGGGCGCGGCGGCTTGTCCACCTGGCCCCGGGTGAGAAGGTCATCGAGGATCGGCGGCAAGAGGTCGATGGGCACGACCATGTTGATGTCCTCGCTGTGCCCTTCCCCTGCCATTTGCAGAAGCAGCGAGCCGAGGCCGAGAAGGCGCCCGTCGGCTCCGATGAGGGCGGCGCCGCCCCACGCGGCATGGGCGGGCGCGATGAAGATCGCCTCGTTCAGCAGGTACTCCCAGTAGCCGGCGAATTCCTGCTTGGCCACGATGTTTGCCCGAACGAACCCGCCGCTTCCGTCGGCGAGCACGACGGGGTCGCCGACCTGGACTTTCGCTGTATCCCCGAATTCGAGAGGTGGAATGTCGAGCGGGCTGAGCGCCTGCACAAGGCCGAAGCCGGTCTCCTGGTCGTAGCCAAGCACATGGGCGGGGACGACACGCCCGTCATGGCTCGTCAACCAGACTTCCTCGGCCTCGATGATCAGGTAGCCGATGGTGAGCACGACGCTCCCTTCCCGGATGATCACCCCGCTGCCCTCTCTCCGAGTTCCCAGCGTCGGGGCCGTGAAGGCGTCTTCCGGGATTGACGAGCGCACGGCCACGATAGAGCGAAACTGCTGTTCGATAGTCATGATCTCGCTCCTATGCAACGCAAGCTGCCTGACCCGAAGGGCCGCCAACGACAGCCAGACCATTGCATACAGCTATCTATAGCAGCCGCCGGCCGCGAGGGGAATTGACCTCGACAGCAGGCCCCAGCATCGACAGTTCGCGGCGCGCGGTGACTTTGGACATGTCGCAGTCGCCGGTGGAGCGGTTGGCGCGCTCCGGTATGGCATACCGCTCGAGGGCCTGTTCTGGAGTCGGGCTGACAGCAGGGGCGGCTCTCGATCTGCGGCAGCTTCCGCCTACCGGCCCTATCCGGCCCTGCGGTTACTACCCCTGTCCCCCCTGTAATTAACATAGCAAGATTGTTCAGGACAGGCGCCGGCATGCCATGTACATATGGGCAGACGACTGTATCGTGGAGGAGGGACCCCCGGCATGCGAATTCGTACTCTTATCGCTTCCTTGGTTGCTTCGACGGCGGTCACCGCCGCAACGGCGGCAGACCTCGGGGTCGTATCCGCGCCATCACAGCCGGTTCAGCCCGGGAGCGAATGGACCTTCGCCGCAGCGCCCTATTTCTGGGCGGCAGGGCTGGAAGGCGATGTCGGCGTCTTCGGAGTGCAGCCCGTTCATGTCGATATGAGCTTTGGAGATATCTTCGACAATCTGCGTTTCGGCGGCATGCTGGTCGGCGAAGCACATAATGGGACATGGGGCGTTTTCGGCGACCTGATCTATGTCAAGACCGAGGCCGAGGCGTCGGTTACCCGCACTGTTGCGGGCATCCCCGCGACGCTTGCCGCCAGTGTGGAGACCAGCAGCCTGACGGCGACCATCCTGGGCGAATATCGTGTCGTCGCGCAGCCGACGGCAACCGTCGATCTCATGGCCGGCGCGCGCATATGGAGCGTCGACAACGACATTGGAATTAGCCTCGACTTGGACGGACCGCCGATCAGGTCGCTCAGCGGCAGCGACGGGAGCACCTGGGTCGACCCGATGCTCGGGATCAGGGGGCGTGTCAACATCAATCCGTCCTGGTATCTGACGGGATGGGGGATGATCGGCGGGTTCGGCGCAGGATCGGATTTGACTTGGGATGTGCTCGCCAGCGTGGGCTACCAATGGAACCAAAAGCTCTCGCTGGTTGCCGGCTACCGCGCGCTGGGTGTCGACTATGACAATGACGGATTTGTCTACGACATCGTTCAGCACGGGCCGGTACTGGGCGCCGTCATTCGGTTCTAAAGCATATCGCGCAAAATTTGCGCGACATGCTTTAGCCACTGTTTTTGCATGTCGTTTACCGAAACCGCTGCACGCTTTCGGGAGACATGCTTAGCGACATCAGGGAACGATTTCCCGGCATTCGCCTGCCGCGGGCCTTGGAAAGCTGTGCCGAGACACCAGATCCCCTTGCGGAGCGCCGACGGGCGGGAACCGCCGGCTACCTTCCAGGACAAGTATCTTTCGCGCTCGCTATCTTTTGGACATCTCATAAAGATGATACAAATGAAACATAAAACCATGAGACCTGAAATCATGGAGCCACGTCTGTCGTGTAAGGAGCACGCCGGCAAAGACAGTGGAGGAGACAAGCAATGCGCGAGCCTATGCTCGACGAACTTCTGGAAGAGCCGATCATTCGCAAGGTGATGCTTGCCGATGGCTATAGCGCCGACGATATCCGGCTTCTGATCACGCAGGCGGGAGCCCGCGCCGGATTTCCGGTCCGCTCCGGGCCACGCGACTTCAAAGGCTTCGCGGCGCTCGGATGCTGCGTCAGCCGGGCCGCCGCGAGCCCCGAGCCGAATTGAGAAGGATGGACAAGGAGGGGGCTTCCTTGAGGACCTGCAAGATCGTGCGCGGCGGTGAAGCCTTTCGCGGCAAGCAGGGGCTGGACTATTTCGCCGGCATCTCGGCCGAGAGCGCCGGCTCGGAAGCGCTTTGTATGCACCTGGTCATCCTTCCTCCGGGGGCTAAGGCCAGGCCGCATTATCATGAGAGCCACGAGAGCGCGGTGTTCGTGCTGGAAGGCGTGGCCGAGTTTCTCCACGGTCCCAATCTCGAGCATCGCGAGCGCGTCGAGGCCGGCGATTTCATCTATATTCCGGCCGGCGTGCCGCATCAGCCCTGTAATCCCACGGGGCGGACCGTCAGGGCTTTGATCGCCCGTACGGATCCCAACGAGCAGGAAAGCGTCGTCGTTCTGGATTGAGCCGTGCATCTCCGGTCGAGGGTCGTTTGGTTCATTCACCCCGGAGGCACGACGCCCCTGCAAGCCCAGGCGACCGAGGTGAAGGACCTTGGTCCGTCGGGTCGGCCGCCTTCATAGGCCGCACGCACGGCCGCTTCGGTGCGCGCCCGCAAGTCCGGGTCCAATGTGGCCACATATTTGCCGAGCGGGCCTTCGCCGTCGGCGATCGGCTGCCAATAATCGTCGAAGGAACGGTAATCCATGCGGATCAGCAGCGAGGTCTCTTCGACGTCGAGAAGGCCCTGCTCGATGAAGCATTGCTTCAACTCGCCCGGCCCCATCATGGGTTGGAAGAGGTAGATGCTCCGCTGTTCTCGCGCTCTCTCGTCCAGCATAGCCGCCGTGTCCCACATCATCCGCATCGCGGACATGCCACCGAGATGATCCCAGACTGCCGCGGCGACCACGCCGCCGGGACGGACGACACGCCGCATCTCGGAGACGGCCTTTCCTGCCTCCGGCACGAAATGAAGGACAAGCAGCGACAGCGCGCGGTCGAAACGATCGTCGGGATAGGGAAGGGCGCAGGCGTCCGCCTGCTGAATGCTGATGCGGGTATCCTCGTTGCGTCGCCTCGCGGCCTCGACGAAGACGGGCGAATAGTCGATTGCGGCGACCTCACTGACGTCGGCCGCTCGCGGCAGTGCAAATGTCAGGCTGCCGGTGCCGCAGCCGACATCGAGAATCCTGTCCCCGTTCGCGAGGCCGGCGAAATCGATGAGAAGAGGTGCGAGTCTCTGGCTCCACCGGCCCATGAGCTGTTCGTAGCCGGCGGCACTGTGGACGTTGAAGTTGGACGGCATCGAAGTCCCTCCGGAAAATGGGAAGGAAATAGGTTAGGCCGTCCCTCTGTTCTTGCCAAGCTGCGAGATCATTCGCCTTGCGGTCAAATATTACATGAGTTAACTGCCTCCTGCCCTTCACGAAGTCTGCTTGCGATTTTCTTCTGACTGTCGAATTCGGCCCGGCGCTGTTCTATTTCCCCGGGTGACAGTCGTTCGATATTGCAATAGTCGAGCTTCCAACCGGGGTCGGCGCTCCAGATAAGGGGCGACTGCACGGTGGTGCGTGGGGCGGGCGCGGCTTCCAGCAAGGTCAGGGCCAAGTCCATCGCCAAGGCTTGCGATGCATGGTCCTTCGGGCGGCCCGCGGCATTGCCGAGCGGAAAATCCGAAAACAGGAAACGCGGCACGCCGACATGTTCGACGATGTCCTTGGCGCAACCCATGACGACCGTAGCGATGCCGTTTTCCTCGAGCGCCCGCGCGGCCAGGCTCACGCTCTGATGGCAGACCGGGCAGTTGGGAACCAGAATGGCAGCATCGACGCCGTCCTCCTTGCAGCGGGAGACGATCTCAGGACAATCCGTCTCCAATGTCGTCCGATGGCTGCGATTGGTCGGCAGGCCGTGGAAACGGGGCGCGACCGAGCTTATCCGTCCGGTGGCTTCGGCCTGGCGTAGCGCCGCGAGAGGGAAATAGGACGCCATGTCTTCGGCCGTCGTGTGCTTGCGATCGATGGCGACATGCGAAATGCACAAAGACGGCGGTCCCGCCGTGCTGTCCGAATAGACCTGGTAGAATTTTGCCGCCGAATTGTAGGGCGCGCCCGGCCCCTGGTCGCCCTTGCCGGGCTGGTAGGGCGCCGCCGTCGTGACGATCGCCAGGCGGCAACGCGAAAGCGGCGTCGCGAGCCGATGGAACGGCACTGCCGCATAATGCGCCCATTCGTAGGGGGTTCCGTAGCCAAGCGCCTGGTACCAGGTCCTGGTCCTTTCGAGATAGGGAACCGGCACATCGTGGCCGGGTGCAAATCCAAATCTGCCGCTTCGGTCGGTGCTCATCGATAACCTCGGCTGCCGCCCTTCGCTCCCCCGAACGAGCGAGGTGCGCGGGAAAGACCATGTTAGCCTGGGTTCCTCTCGGTGGGGAGGCCACCGTGCAAATCCTCACGGGATCGTCGGGCAGGTGGAAATGTCATCCCGATGTCAGGACCGAGCGTGATAATCTAAAGGGTTGCCCTATGATCTCTGGCGAGCCGCACTTTCGACGGCGAGGCGCGGTTTCCTCAGGAAAACCATGAAGCCTGATGAGGACTGCCCGATGACCGACCGTGTCTACAACGTCCTGTTTCTGTGCACTGCGAATTCGGCCCGTTCGATCATGGCCGAGGGAATTCTGCGCAAGGAGGGCTCCGGCCGCTTCAATGCCTATTCGGCCGGCAGTCAGCCCAAGGGAAGCGTCAATCCCTTCGCCTTGAAGGTGCTGGCCGCCCTCGACTATCCGGCGGAGGGATACCGGTCCAAGTCCTGGGACGAATATGCGGTTCCAGGAGCGCCAGAGATGGATTTTGTCTTCACGGTCTGCGACGACGCTGCCGAGGAATCCTGCCCTGTGTGGCCGGGGCAACCGATGACGGCGCATTGGGGCATCGAGGATCCCTCTCGCGTGGAAGGAGAGGAGATCGAAAAGGAACGCGCTTTCAGCACCGCTGCGCGTTTTTTGAAAAACCGGATCATGGCTTTCCTCAGCCTGCCGCACCACACGATCGACCGCATGGCGCTCGAGCACCATCTCCAGCTTATCGGCCGTTCGGAAGGCGTGTCATCCGGAGAAGACAGCCAGCCCTGAACGCATGGGTCGGTTCGTAACCGTAACGTACTCCACACAGTCCGGTTGGGGTGTATCTTTCTAAGCGTAGCTCAGGAGGATGCCATGAGACCTCATCGTCCATTGCTCGCCTTGTCGGTGCTGACCGCGTGGACGCTGCCGGCAGGAGCCGAACCGCTCACTACGATGGAAGAGGTGGGTACGAAGATCCTTTCGTGCTGGAGCCCGCCCGCCGGGGCCCAGAACTCCGTCGTTTCGATGCGCTTCAGCTTCAAGCGTGACGGATCGCTGGTCGGCCCGCCGCGCCCCGCCAATATCGACGTCGCCGGCGACGAGGACCAGCGCAAGCAGTTCATCGCCGCCGCAGCCGAAGCCATCAAGCACTGTACCCCCGTCGAGCTTGCTCCCGATCTGGCCCAAGGCATTGGCGGCCAGGTGTTCACGCTGCAATTCGCGACCGGCGACCGGGAGCAGACGCCGATGCCGCAATAGACAGGTTTGCTCGTGTCCTCGGCTCCGTGGTCGCATTGACAAAAAAATTTGTCAATGCGACCCTTGGGTATGCTCGACCTGGAAATCATCGACGACCCCGAGAGTGCGGCCCTGGCGCTCGACCCGATCAAGCGGCGCATCCTGTCGGAGCTTTCGACGCCGGCCTCAGCCGCGTCGCTGGCGGGGCGGGTCGGCCTAACCCGCCAGAAGGTGAACTATCATCTGCGCGCGCTCGAGAAGCACAGACTTGTCGAGCCTGTCGAAGAGCGCCAATGGGGCGGCCTGACAGAGCGCCTGGTGGTTGCCGCCGCCAAATCCTTCGTGGTGTCGCCGACCGCGCTCGGCCCGCTCGCCGCGGATCCGACGCGAAGCGCCGACCGGCTGTCGGCGAGCTATCTCATCGCACTCGCAGCCCGCATCGTGCGCGAGGTCGGCAGCCTGTGGCGACGTGCAAGGCTGAGCGACAAAAGGCTGGCGACGCTGTCGATCGACACGGTCATCAGCTTTGCCTCGCCTGCTGATCGTACAGCCTTCACCGAGGAGCTCGCGAGCACCGTGGCGAGCCTGGCGGCGCGCTATCACGACACGACAGCCCCTGGCGCGCGCCCGCACCGGCTGGTCGTCGCATCCTATCCCGCACCCGACGAGCATTGAAAGGAACACGATATGCCGATCAAAAAGGACGGAACGGGCAGGCGCTGGGTCGAGATGGAGTTTCTCGCACCCGGAACGCCCGAGCAAATTTGGCAGGCCATGGCGACCGGGCCCGGCAACTCCTCCTGGTTCACCAGGACCACGATCGAAGGCCATGTCGGCGGAGCGCTGCGCTTCGAATTCGGTGCGGGAATGAGCACGACCGGGGAAGTCACGTTCTGGGAGCCGCCGCACCGGTTCAGCTATGTCGAGCACGGCTGGAACGGCGATGCGCCTCCGGTCGCGACGGAGATCACCATCGCCGCCCGCTCTGGCGATCGATGCATCGTGCGCATGGTGCACTCGCTTTTCAGCTCCTCGGACGAATGGGACGATCAGCTCGAGAGTTTCGAAGGCGGTTGGCCGGGCTTCTTCGAGGTGTTGCGGCTCTACCTGTCGCATTTCGCCGGGATGAAGGGTGCCTCCTTCCAGGTGATGGCCCAGGCCGATGGCGAAGCTTTGGCGGTCTGGTCCCGCCTCACCCAGGCGTTGGGTGTCGCCGGCGCCGATGTCGGAGAGCAGCGCACAGCGACCTCGGGGCCTGAAGAATTGTCGGGCA
This sequence comes from Mesorhizobium sp. 1B3, assembly GCF_050958605.1. Lineage (NCBI taxonomy): Bacteria > Pseudomonadati > Pseudomonadota > Alphaproteobacteria > Hyphomicrobiales > Phyllobacteriaceae > Mesorhizobium > Mesorhizobium sp. 1B3. The sequence goes on from NZ_JBJHDO010000010.1 coordinate 14,827, forward strand.
CGGTCGAGCGCCTCCACCAGGAGCGGAAGCAACGCTATGTCATGCTCCGGTTGCACGCGCCCCGGCCCGCTGTGTTGCTGGCCGGCATCTACGCCATGGGCGAACAGATCAACGCCAGCGTGAGCTTCTTCTTTTATAGCGACGATGCGGACGAAACGGCCGCGGCCAGCGAACCGCTTTGGCGCGACTGGCTGACCGGTGCGGTGCAGGCCCGGCCGGGCTGATCCCACGCCTGACGTTTGTGCGCAAAGCAGGCGTCCGAGATGGAACAGGCAGGCCAGTAGGGCGTTGGAAGGCCGGAGGCAGCCGATGCTCGATTACGAACATGCCCGCCACCGCATGGTCGAAGCGCACATCGCCGGACGCGGCGTCAGCGACCGGCGCGTGCTCGATGCCATGCGCGAGGTTCCGCGCGAGAAATTCGTCGAAGAGGGTTTCGAGGAATTCGCCTATGAGGATTCCCCGCTTCCCATTCTGGCAGGCCAGACGATCTCCCAACCTTTCATCGTCGCCTACATGATCGAGGCGGCAGAGCTCGAAGCAGGCGACCGCGTTCTGGAGGTCGGGGCGGGATCGGGCTACGCCGCCGCGGTCATGAGCCGCGTCGCCGACCAGATCCATACGATCGAGCGGCATGAGGAACTGGCCGAAGCGGCCCGGCGGCGACTCGAGGAACTGGATTACCGCAACGTCGAAGTGCTCGTCGGCGACGGAAGTAAGGGTCTGCCCGAAAAGGCGCCCTTCGATGCGATCCTCGTGGCCGCCGGCGGCCATGCGGTTCCCGCGGCCCTGTCCGAACAGCTGGACATAGGGGGTCGGCTGATCATGCCGATCGGCAAGGAACAGCGGTCGCAGCGGCTTATGCGCATCACGCGTACTGCCGCAAACAAGTTCGAGCAGGAGGATCTCGGCGGCGTTGCGTTCGTGCCGTTGATCGGAGAGCATGGCTGGGCGGAGTTTCCTGCCGGGCCCGTCGGTTCGCGGCGCTGGGTGCCTGAGCTGATTGCCGAGGCGGCCGAGGAGCTGCCGACGCCCGATCGTCCCGATTTCGGAGCGATGTTCGACCGGTTCGGCGACCGCCGCGTCGTTCTCCTCGGTGAATCGACCCATGGCACGGCGGAGTTCTATCGGGCGCGCGCCGCCATCACCCGCCGGCTTGTCGAGGAGCACGGCTTCAACATCGTGGCGGTGGAAGCCGACTGGCCGGATGCGGCCTCCGTCAATCGATATGTGCGCGGCTTGCCGCGGCAGGAGGGCGAGGAACCGCCTTTCCGGCGCTTTCCGACCTGGATGTGGCGCAATACGGAGGTGGCCGAGTTCGTCGGCTGGCTGCGTACATATAACGACCAGGCCGCCGACGAAGCGAAGGCGGGTTTTTACGGGCTCGATCTCTACAATATGAGCGGGTCCATCGCGGCGCTTCTCGCCTATCTCGACGAGATCGACCCGCAGGCCGCGATGGTGGCGCGGGAGCGCTACGGGTGCCTGACGCCATGGCAGCACGAGCCAGCCACGTACGGCCGCGCAGTCCTGACTTCCGGTTATCGCAAATGCGAGGAGGAGGTCGTCAGGCAATGTCGCGAGCTGCTCGAGAAAAGGCTCGACTATGCGTCGCGGGACGGTGAAGCATTCCTCGATGCCGCGCAGAATGCGCGCCTGATCGCGTCGGCGGAGAAATACTATCGGGTCATGTATTACGGCGGCGCCGATTCCTGGAACCTGCGCGACCGCCATATGTTCGAGACGCTCGAATATCTGCTCGCCTCGAAGGGGCCGCATTCCAAGGCTGTCGTCTGGGCGCACAATTCGCATATCGGCGACGCGCGGCTTACCGAAATGGGCCTGATCCGGGAGGAGCTGAACATCGGCCAGCTCTGTCGCGAGAGGTTCGGAGACGAGGCAGCGCTGATCGGCTTGGGAACGCATTCCGGCACCGTCGCCGCCGCCACGAACTGGGACGGTGCGATGGAAGTGAAGACGGTTCGCCCGTCGCATGCCGACAGTGTCGAGCGCTCGTTCCACGCTGCCGGCAAGCCGCGCTGCCTGATCGACTTCGCACGCCAGCCGGCGGTGGCCGAAGCGCTTGCGCTTCCGCGGATCCAGCGCTTCATCGGGGTGATCTATCGGCCGGAGACGGAACTCGCGAGCCACTATGCGGAAGCGTCGATGTCGAAACAGTTCGACGCCTATGTCTGGTTCGACAGGACCCGCGCCGTCACGCCGCTGGCACCGGCCGGGGAGCCGGGCCACGTGCCCGATACCTTCCCGTTCGGGCTGTAGAGCACCGCCAGTATCGCTTGGCGTCGAGGGGGCAGGCCCGAACGGTCAGGCCTTATGTCCCTCACAACGACAGCGGCAGCTCCAGATATTCGGCGTAGATCATGTCGCGATGCTCGAGGAGCTCGGGTTCGAGTGCCGCCCTGGTCGGGGAGTCCAGTGTCTCGAATGTTGCCCTGGTCCGCTCGTCCATCTTGCAGTTTTGGGCCGGGAGCGGCGCGAACATCGCCATGAAGGCCGCGCTGTAGATATCGACTGCCGTCAGCGCGTCGCCGACCAGGAAGCGGCTGCCGGCCTCCCGCTGGGCCTTCAGGCGCAGGGCTAGCATACCGAGCAGGCTCCTTACCCGCGCGCCCGCTGCCTCGCCCGTTTCGGGCGTGTAGCCATACTTCTTGCCGAGATAACGCGCCACGGGCTCTACGAAACCGCCAGCTCCCTGCAATCCCGAATGGATCAGCTGCAGGCGGCGCGCCCAGCCCAGCCCTTCCTCGCCGCAGATCTCATGCGCGAGGCCGAAGACCAGCGCCCGCTCGCCAGGATCGGAAGGCAGGAGAGGCGTGCTCGGGGCGTACCGTTCGGCGAAGAGCAGGATTTCGGCCCAGCCATGGCGCGGGCGTTCTTTCTCATAGATGAGCGCCGGCGCGCTACGCTGGCCCGACCAGGTCTTCAGCAACTCGCTATCATAGACGAGCCGGACCGCCGCCCAGTCGATCCCTTTGACATGCAGGATCCCCTTGGCCGCCTCAGTCCAGGGGCTCGGGAGCCCGCCGACCACGACCATGCGAAGGCCGGGCCGCTCGACGGCTTCCTCCACGCTTATGTATTCGAATGCCATGCGATCGCCTCCCTCGCTCGCGGGAAGCATAACGCCCATGCTTGCCTTCTCAAGGCTTTTGTAACTTAAGGCTGTGGAGATTGTTGTTTCTGCCTATTCGTCCACGACCGCCACAAAGCCGCCGAACACCATGCGCTGGCCATCAAAGGGCATTTCGCCGCCCTCCATGCGCGGGTCCTCCATCGCCTTGGCCATGCCGGTGTCGCGCGTCGCCTTGTCGGGCCATTCCACCCAGGAGAAGACGACGCTCTCGCTGCTCTCGGCCTTCACCGCGCGCTTGAAATCGGTCACCTTGCCGTCGGGCACCTCATCGCCCCAGCACTCGACAACCCGGATCGCGCCATGGTCCCTGAAGACCTGCGCGGCTTTTGCCGCGAGCGCAAAATAAGCGTCCTTCTTTCCCGTGGGAACCGGTACGAGATACCCGTCGATATAGGCCATGGCCTCCTCCATCGGTCTGGAAACAAAAGAAACACTTCCGTGCGGTTCCGGAAAAACCCGTGAAACAGCGGCGGTTTACAGATGGTTCGCAGAACGGCGTGCAACCACTGGAGTTCCCGGATGTCGTCACTATCGCGCAGAATGCAGGCAGCATTGGGATCGATCAAGGATTATCGGGAGCGCCGGCGCCTCGAGCGGACGCTTGCCGCCATGGAGGTCGCGCTGCTGGCAGGCATGGACGCCGGCTGGCCGGAGATCTGCGGCGAAGCCATTGCGCGGGGCCGGCGGCCGTAGGAACGGATGACAGGAGGCGGAAATGCTGGAAACGAAGTTTGCCAAGGGAGCCGCGGACACCCTCGCGCTCCGCTCCCAACGATGGGCGAAGCTGATCGGCAAGCTGCGCTGGGCGGGAATGGAAGACGAGGCGTTTCGGCTCGAGACGATCGTCGCTTCCCTGCCCACCAGGAAAAGGCCGAGCGTCTTCGCCGAACCCTGCGAGACCGATTGAGCATCCAGTCGGGCAGGGGCGAGGCGTCTTCACCATAGACGACGGCCCGTAAGCATTTCCGGAACGCCGCGGAGAGCATGCGCAGCTCTAACATTTGTCGGAACAATAGTCGTGGAGCTCGGTTCGAAGGGCGGATGCGAGCCTTTTCAATGCCGCGCTACTATTTTGACACGAATGACGGGCGGTCGCTGGCGGTCGATCAGACCGGCTTGGACCTTGCCACAATGGAAGAAGTGCGGTGGGCCGCCCTGGACGCCTTGCCGGATATGGCAAGGGATGCCTTGCCGCGCCACCCCGTGCGCGAATTGTCGGTTCACGTTCGGGATGAAGAGGGCCGGGTCGTCTTCACGGCATCATTGGTCCTGATCACCCGCCAGGACGGGAAGTCCATGGATCCCGAGACTTCCAATGGCGTGTCTCCGCCGCTAGCATCCCCTATGATGTAGCCGGGGCCGCCCGGCATGTGATCCGAGGGGACCTCATGCAGACGATCGTCAGGGTAATCTGCGCCATCGGCCAGTCAGGCCAGCTCGGGCTCGACGGCGTGCTGCCGTGGGAAGGCAACAAGTCTCCGGAATTCGTTGCCGACGTCGCGCGTTTCTTCGACATCACGCGCGGGCACGTGCTGCTCGCCGGGCCGAAAACGATCGACGCCATTCCCGGATTCGCGCGCGGCGATCGCGAGCTGTTCGTGCTGCGCTCCTCGATGGATCCCGAGCAGACACTCAGGCGCTTTGCCGGCCGTATCGTCTATATCGGCGGTGGCCCGCCCGTCTGGGACGCCTATGCCCGATTTGTCAGCCATTGGGACGTCACGCGCCTGCCTTATGACGGGCCGGCCGATCGGTGGTTCGACCCGCGTTGGTTGACCGCGTCCGGCAAGAAGCCGGGAACGTCGGCAAGAGCCGTTGGTGAACCGAAATAAAGGAAGAAATCCAACATTTGGGCAATGGGGCTGTTCCCAGTGGTGTATAGAGAAATTCGGCACGTAGCATGCCGGCGCAACACCCGCCCATCATTGATCCGGGGTATGACGATTGCAGAGACCTCTCGATCCACTTGTCGCCGCTTTCTCCAGACGCGACCGGCTGACGGAAGAGGAGAAAGCTATCCTGGAAGGACTGCCAAAGAGACTAAAGGACTATAAGGCCGGCGCCGATATCATCGCGGAGGGAAGCCGTCCCCAGGAGAGCTGTCTCATGCTGGAAGGCTTCACGGCGAGAGCACAACATCTCTCGAGCGGAAAGACGCAATTGACCGCGGTTCATATTTCCGGCGATTTCGTCGATCTGCATGGTTTCCTGCTGAAGCAGATGGATCACGGCATCGTCGCCTTGTCACCCTGCAAGGTCGCCTTCATTCCTCATGCAAGCCTGAGGACGATAACCGAAACCAACCCGCATCTGGCCCGGATGTTCTGGCTCTCCACCGTGGTGGATGGGGCCATCCAAAGGGCCTGGATCACCTGCCTGGGCAGACGTTCCGCGATCCAGCATCTCGCTCATCTTATCTGCGAACTCTATCTGCGGCTGGAAATCGTGGGGCAGGCGGAGAACGGCGAGTTCGAGTTTCCGGTCACCCAGTCGGAACTGGGCGACATGCTCGGCCTCTCCAACGTTCACGTCAACAGGACCCTTCAGGAGCTTCGCGGCACCAAGCTCATCCGCTGGCGCGGCAGCACGGTGAACGTCGATGATTTCGACGGGTTGAGAAGCTTTGCGGAATTCGACCCCCTCTATCTCAATTTGACTCAAGAACCGAGATGAAGCCGCGCTTGTGTGGCTAATGCATGTCGCCCAAAGGTGGGCAGCGGTTTGGGCAGACGACAGGCATAAACCATAGCTTAAAGCATGTCGGCCTTTGCCGGCCGCTGTTCTTTGCCGGTGCGCTCCTCGGCCACGAGTTCCCAACTCACCAGGAAAAGCGCGGCGATCACGGGGCCGAGCACGAAGCCGCTGACGCCGAGCACGGCGAGCCCGCCGATGGTCGAGAAGAGCACGAGATAGTCGGGCATCCGCGTCTGCCGCCCGACGACGACCGGCCGCAGCACGTTGTCCGACATGCTGATCACCAACGTGCCATAGGCGAGCAGGATCGCTCCCTTGATCCAGGAGCCGCCGATGATCAGGAATACGGCGGCTGGGAACCAGATCAGGGCAGCGCCGACTGCGGGCAGCACCGACACCAGCGCCATCACCGCGCCCCAGAACACGGCGCCATTGATGCCGAGAAAGAAGAAGATCAGGCCGCCCAGCACGCCCTGCGTCACGCCGACGACGAACGTTCCCTTGAGCGTGGCGATCGAGACTTCGGCGAATTTGGCGAAGAGGCGCTGCTTCTGGTCGCTGGGTAGCGGGATGATGGCGAACATTCTCCGATACATCTCGTCGCCGTCGCGAAGGATGAAATAGAGCAGATAGACCATCAGAAAGAAATTCATGACGAAGCTGGCGGCGTTCTGGCCGGCGCCGACCAGCAGCGAGAGGGCGAACTGTCCGCCGCGCATCACCGCCGTCTGAACCCTTTCGGTGATCGCGCCGAAATCGACGCCGAGCCCCTCGAGCCACTGCCAGGTCTGCTGCGGGACGAGCTGCTCCAGCCACCCGAGCGTCGCGCCGAGATCGAACTGGCTGCTCTCGATGCGTTGGTAGACCGCCGCGCCTTCCGTGACGATCATCGATCCCAGGATGAAGATCGGTATCTGCACGAAAACGAGGGTCAGGAGCAGCGTTACGGCGGCGGCGAGGCCGGGCCGCAGCCGGAATTTCGCCTCGACCCATTGTTGAATCGGCCGGAACAGGATGCCGAGGACGACCGCCCAGAAGATCGCCTGCCAGACGACATAGAGCACGATCGCAAGCGCGATCGTCGCCGCGATCGCAAGCAGGACCAACGCTGTGGTGCGATTGACTGTCAAACCGGGGCTTCCCGAACCAATGTCTCGAGGCTCGGCATATCCGAAAACATGCCGGGGCGCATCGGACAATCCAGGCAGGCAGCTGTCACGATTTGCGGGCGCGGAGGCGCCGCGCGTTGGCGCGAACCTTTCCGCGATAGCCGCTGACGACCTTGTCGAGGGATCCCCGCCGCATCAGGGTGAAGCTCGCATCCCCGGCCGCGAAAATTTTCTCCGCCACCATGCGCTGCATTTCGAGATTGGCCGAGGCGAGGTCGCCGGCGATCCTGAAGCTGCGCAGCATCATCACCTGCTGGGCCTCGAGCCCCAGCATGCCGAGATTGATCATCGATTTCAGCATGCCTGTTCCTCCTGCCGCATCGGGGCCCAATGGGGTGGCAATCAACTGCCGGTCGCGTCGAGTTGAACGTAGCACATCGGATTTCGCCTCGGGAGTAACCGCGGGTTGGTTGAAGTTTTGCAGCCCTGGGTTACCCTCGCCACTTGGCGGCCCTGTCGCCGCGCCCGGCGGGGGCGCGGCGAGCAGCGGGCAGGTCTTTCAGGGCGAAGATTCCAAGGGTGGTGACGGATGCCGGAAGACCACGGCGGCGATGTCTTGCAGCCCGGCGATCGGGCGCCGAATGTCGTTCTCGAGGCGATTACCCGCCAGGGGCGGATCGCCATCGACGACTATCGCGGGCAGCCGCTACTGGTCGGGCTTTTCAGAGGGCTCCATTGTCCCTTCTGCCGTCGCCATCTCGCTGCCCAGGCGCAGACCGACGCGATCCTGCGCGAGAAGGGGGTCGAGTGCCTCTCCGTCGTAAACACGCCGATCGATCGCGCGCGGCTCTACCTTCGCTACCATCCCATTCCCGGCCTGCTGGCGGCCGCCGATCCCGAGCGGCAATCGCACCGAGCCTTCGGCCTGCCGACTTTTGAATTCACCGAGAACGAAACCGTCTGGCCCCGGAAGGTAGGCCTCGATACGGTGCGCAGCATTGTGGTGGACATGCCCGGCGAATTGCCCGGACCGATGAATCCGATGGCTGCGGCGGAAGTGCTCAACACCAGGGACGGCTATGAGATGACCGATACCGACAGGGAAATGGCCGCGACCGGTGACGGCCAGCTCTTCGGCCAATTCCTGCTCGACCGGGAAGGCGTCATCCGCTGGAGCTTCACCGAGGTCCCCGAAGATGGACGCCGCATGTTCGCGAGGCCCAGCACGGACGAGCTGATCGAGGCTGTAGGGCGGGTCGTGTAAAGAGCATTCCCGCTTACTGTGTCTCCAACCTCGTCAGATGCGCCAAGCCTGCGAGCTTCTGCGGATTCAGCACGCGCAGGACCGACAGGATGCGTTCTCCGTCGGTTTCGAACGAGGTCGCCGCATAGGGGCGGCCGTCAAGGAAGCCGATCGCACCCGCCTTGCCGTTGACGGCAACGATGCGGAATGACAATCGACCCGACAATTTGCCGACGACGCCCACCTCTAGGCGCGCGATCCGCTGGGCTCCGATCACTGGACGCAGCGCGGCCCAGACCTTGCCGCCGCCGTCGCTGACGAGCACCGCGTCGGGCGCGAGCAATTCGGCAATCCGTTGCGCATCCCGCTCATGGACGGCCTCTACATAGCGCATGACGAGCTGCTGGTGAGCCGCCGGCGATACCTCGAAGCGCGGCCGGTCTCTGCGCACGCGCTGGCGGGCGCGATGGACGAGTTGCCGGCACGCCATCTCGCTTTTCCCGAGGGCGCCGGCGATGTCGGGATAGCCGCAGTCGAACACGTCGTGCATCAGGAAGGCGACACGTTCCTCCGGCGACAGTTGCTCCAGCACGACGAGCAGCGCCGTCGACAGGTCCGAGGCGAGTTCCGCCGCGCGAAAGGGAGGCGCCTCCTCGCCGACGAGCGGCTCCGGCAGCCAGGGTCCGACATAAGCGTCCCGCTCGGCGGCAGCCTTGCGCAGGCGATCGACACAGATGCGCGACAAGACGGTCGTCAGCCATGCCTCTGCCGAGCGGACCTCCGCCGTGTCCGTCCGATACCAGCGCAAGAACGCCTCCTGCACCGCGTCTTCGGCATCCTGGCGGGAGCCCAGCATGCGGTAGGCAAGGCCGAACAGGCGCGACCTGTGGGTTTCGATGTCATGGCCGACGAGCAAGGGAATCCATCTCCAAACCTGAACTGCAGCATATAGACGATCGGCAACGGTCGTTGTGACAGTTTCGGTCGATCCGGATTCTGCACCCTTGAACGACTGGCCGAAACGCAACGGAATGGATCCTCATATCGCCATCGCTTCGCTCGGCGTCGGCCCGAGGATCGCTATTGCAATATTGCCGGACGCCAGTCGCCGACGAATGACGGTTGGTATCGACATTGCGGCTTCGTCATCGACGGACCCGAGCGAAGCGAGGTTGATCCGTGGATCCATTCCGCAACATGGCGGCCGGCCGCCCGACGGTCCAGGCGTCGATCGCTAAGGTGGGCCTGAAAGCGGCAAGGTTCGTCGGTCGGCATCGCCGAGGAAATCGCGCAGGCTGTCACAGCGTCGCTTCTCCTTCGTCTTCTTGGGTGCTGGGTCGCGCCCAGGGCGCGTTCTCCCAGGAAGCTTCCTCCCAACCGAAGGAAAAACGACGATGAGCACCAATATCTTTCTGGCCGGCGCTTCGGGCGCGATCGGGCGACAGCTCGTACCGCTTCTGCTCGAGGCGGGCTACCGCGTCTTCGGAACCACGCGTTCCCCGGACAGGGCGCATGCGCTCGAGGCAGCGGGCGCGGAACCCGTGGTCCTCGACGTGTTCGATGTTTCCGCCGTCGACGCGGCCTTATCGCGGATCCGACCCGACATCCTTGTCCACATGCTGACCGACCTGCCCAGGGATCTGAGCCCCGAGGCAATGGTCGAGGGCAAGATACGCAACGCCCGCATCTGGAGCGAAGGCACACGCAATCTGATGGAGGCGGCGAGCAAAGCGGGAACGCGGCGGGCCATCGCCCAGAGCCTTGCCTGGTTTTATGCGTCCGGCCCCGAACCGCATCGGGAAGAGGACGCGCTCGGCACGGCCGATGCCGACCTGCGCGTGGTCCTGGAAGCCGTGCTGGCGCTCGAGCAGGCGGTGCTGGACACGCCACCCGTGGAGGGGATCGTGTTGCGTTATGGGCTGCTTTATGGACCGGGTACGAGCAGTGAACAGGCCCAGGCTCCATATTCGCTCCATGTCCAGGCCGCCGCGCAGGCAGCGCTTCTGGCGATAGAAAAGGGCCGCCGCGGCGTCTACAACGTTGTCGACGACAATGCGTTCGTTGCCGCGGAGAAGGCGCGCCAGGAACTGGGATGGAGCCCGGCCTTCCGGCGCGGATGAACGGATCGCAGTGATGTGCCCGCCGCTCCAGGTTCCCCGACGCGCCGCTTTGTGCTAGGCCCCGCCTCATGGAACATGCAGGCGAAATCCTTATCCTGACCGGTCCTCCGGGATCGGGAAAGACGACGACGGCGCGAGCGCTGGCCAGGGAGCCGGGAGCGGCGAAGGTGCATCTGCATGCCGACGACTTCTGGCATTTCATCAGGAACGGGGCGATCGCGCCCTACCTGCCCGAAGCGCAGGCACAGAATACGGTGGTGGTCGACGTGCTGGCCAAGGCGGCGGAAGGTTATGCCCGCGGCGGTTATTTCGTCGTCGTCGACGGCATCGTCGGGCCCTGGTTCCTGGAGCCATTCAAGAGAACCACGGCGCCGCTGCACTATGTCGTGCTGCGCCCGCCACTCGGCGAGGCCATCCGGCGCTGCCGCGAGCGCGGCGGGAACACGCTTTCGGATCCGGTGCCGATCGCGTCGCTCTACCGGCAACTCTCTTCGCTCGGAGATCTCGAGCGCCATGCGCTCGCGACGGACGGGTGGAGCCGGGAGGAAACGCTGGGCGCGGTCATCCAGGCCGTGCGGAGCCGGGAATTTCTCCTGGCGCGGTGACACGCGCCAGTGGGAGGCAAAACCGAGCAGCAAGACTTCCGCATATGACGCGATCGCTACTTCATGTCTCGGGACCAGAGTGCGCTGGCGTTCTCCTCGGTTATGACAATGCGATCGACACCTAGCCGAGCCCTCTGCTCTTCGGCAAAGGCCAGTGCAAAACGCCGACGTTCGAATGCATGAATTGTGCTCGCACCATCTTTGGTGATGCGGACGAACCACTCGCCTAGGGAGCCGGCGACTTCGACTGAAGTCGACGGCGGGAGGTCGGGATACCCCAGCATGGCTTTGCCCCTTTCTGTTCTCTTGGGGCGAAAGCTCAGATCGTCTCTTTCAATTGGCGGCGCCCATGTCATCAGGCCGGCAACGATCAACCATGAGGCCCTTCGTCGGCCCATACAATAAAGAATGATATAAGTTGGCAGCGGCTCTCTTGAATTGGCGCAGGACCGCCCTGGGGCGGTTGACCGAATCTCATTGGGACTGATCCAGCGCGTGAGGTGGCGGCTGCCCTGGTCCGGGCCTGTTTTGGCCGGCCACGAGCAGATAGACGACAATCGCTGCGATCACCGCCATCACGGCAACCCATAGGGCATGTCTTGGGGCCATGATCCCTCCCGTTTCGGAAGTCGTCATCTCCAGGCGGAACATCGATCCGATGGCGCGAAACAGTGGAGATGGCGGATTGTTCCCATCCGATCGTTCGCTTTTTTCCGGCAATTCTTGGGAGTATCAAGGCTGTGCGCCCGAAGGAACAACCAATCCTCAACAAAATTACCTTAAGATGTGAAAGTAAAATAGATGGTATCCTAGATTCCATAGTTGTTTTTCTATTAAGCTGAAATTTTCCTGAAATTGATTGCCATCAGAATTCGAAACGAATTACGCCTAAAATTTTGTATAGCTAATATCCATGCTATCTACCCTCCATAGTACCTCAATTAGGTAAATACTATCGAATGGCAATTTCGTTTATTCTGGGAGAATGTGTCGTCGAAAAAGATAGGATCGGAAAGATGACTGTCTTGTTCCAGTCTCATGGCGGAAAAGAAAAGGCGAGAATATTCAGGGAATTGAATCTGGAGGCCGGCCCGCCCGCGGGCACGGATATTGCCGTCGACGAGCAGGCGGACTTCGGATATCTCATGCCGCCGCTGGATGCCCCCGAACACTATCTGCCGGAAACCGGTGAAACTGTCGGGGAGTTGGACCAGCTCGGCGACCTCATGGTCGAAGCCGCGGTCGAGACGCCTTCCAACGATTCGACCCTGCCGCCTGTGCTTACTTATTGGGGGCAGTTCCTGGACCACGAACTGACGGCGCGCACCGACCGAGAGGGCGACATCACGAGCATGCTCAATGCCCATCCTCCGGTTGCGTCCTCTCTCGTGGAAAGCAAGCTGAGGAATGCGCGATCTCCCCGCTTCGATCTGGACAGCGTTTACGGCGGCTCTCCCATCGGTCCCGGCGTGACCGCCGATGTCGTCACCGTGATTTCCGGTATGCGCCATCCGACGCAAGTGAACAAGATGCGGGTCGGCACCGCCATCGATCCGGGGCCGCTGCCCGACGGTCTGGACGAACATCGGGACCTGCCGCGCTATGTCCAGGTGCAGGCGTCCGTGCGCAAAGCCGCACTTCGGCTCGCCGAGGCATCGATGAGCCAGGCCGATTTCGAGAAGTTCGAGACCGAACTGGGCCAAAGGGCGTTGATCGGCGACACGCGCAACGACGAAAACCTGGTCGTCGCGCAGTTCCATCTCAGCTTTCTGCGCTTCCACAACAAGGTGGTCGATTTCCTGGCCGGCCACAACACCGGCTGGCTTCCGGACTTCAGTTCCGCGCAGACGCTGACGCGCCTGCATTATCAATGGCTGATCGTCGAAGGCTATCTGAAGGGGCTCTGCGAACCCGCGGTCGTGGACCGGGTGGTCGAAGACCGTGCCTCGCATTTCTTCAAATTCCGTTCCGAATTCGATTCAAGGCGCCAAGGCACGAGGCTGGGCAATGCGCTGCCGCTCGAGTTTTCGACAGCGGCTTACCGCTTCGGGCATTCGATGGTCCGGGCAGCCTATGATTACAACAAGAACTTCGGACGGGGTGCCAACGCCATCATCGACAATGCTCCGCTCAACCTCCTGTTCGGCTTCACGGGCGGCGGTGGCAACATCGCCGACGAAAAAAGGCTGCCGAAGAACTGGGTCATCGATTGGGCCAGGTTCGTCGGTGTCGCGCCGCATGGTTCCGAGGATGGCCTGCCGCCGCGTGTGGCCAGGAAGATAGACACCGAAATCGCGCCGCCGCTCGGCGACATGGTCAAGGAGGGCAACGACCAGCCGGACGAGCAGCTCACCAAGCTGTTCAAGAATCTGGCCCGCCGCAATCTCCGCAGGGGGTACAATCTGAGACTTCCCACCGGCCAGGCGCTCCACAACTACCTGAAGCAGCAGGGCGCGCTGGACACGTCTCCCATAGCGGACGTATCGGCGATTTTCGACCATAAGCCGAACCTGAGAGACTTCCTTCGCAACGTTCCCTCGAGGATGTATGAACGGACGCCGCTCTGGTTCTATCTCCTGGCGGAAGCGGAAGCCGGAGGGGGCGAACGGCTCGGCGAACTCGGAAGCTGGCTCGTCGCCTCGACCTTTGTCGGCGTGCTGCTGGCTGATCCCGACTCGGCGCTGTCTCGAGGATTCATCCCCGAACATAGCCCGCTGCGCATGGCGGACGGCAGCACGATCGATTCCATCGCCAAGTGGATGCGCTTTGCGGCCGTGATGGAATAGGTCGCGACGAGGCCTTGTCAGACAGATCGCCAATGCCCGCATGACGCCGGCATTGGCGCGGCAGTGGTCGTTAGGGGCGAAAGATGGTAGTGGATCAGGAAATCGTTTCGCTGGTCTCCGAGCTTGTGTCCAAACTGGAGGCCATTTCCAGCAGGCGCGATACGGTGCCTGCCCCGGCAGTCGCCACGCCGGAAAAAGCAGACATGAGCGTTTGGCCCAACGGGCATCCGCCTGCCAAACGAGACGCGCCGTTCGTTGAAAAGGTCAATCCGACCGACCGTCCCTTCTCGGATGTGGGAGACGGAGGCGGCGTCGACGATCCCTCGAAGATGCTCAGCGGGTGGACCCTCGAAGCAGCCGTGGGCAGATACGTCACATCGCCCGCCAGCTTGCTGCAAGTGCTCGCCCAAAGGGAGCGGGCCGTCGCTATCGTTACTGCCGAAGGGATCGATTATCAGGAAAACCAGGGCCGATGGAGCGGGACGGGATTTCTTGTCGGGCCAAACCTCTTCCTGACAAATCACCATGTTCTCAACTCGGTGCCGGTCGCCCGCACCGCCAAGGTGGAATTCAACTACGAGATTTCCGCCGAGAATCTTCTGCAGGGCAATGCAGCACGACCCCGGGCGACGCAGACATTCGTTCTCGATCCAAGCCGCCTGTTTGTAACGAGTCCCGCCAAGGACGGCCTGGATTACACCTTCGTGTGGATCGAGAACGCCGCGCATGGCGAATTCGGTTCGATACCGATGGAGCGTTCTTCCTTTACGGTCAATGAGGGCTCGCAGGCATTCGTCATCCATCATCCCGACGGCCAGCCCAAGGAGGTCAGCCTCGACGACACCGACATCATCAGCATCAAAACCAGGATCATCCATTATTCCTCGGATACGATGAGGGGCTCGTCGGGCGCTCCGGTCTTCGACCACCGCGGGAGGTTGATCGCGCTCCATCATGCGAGCCGGCAGGAGCGCGTCAAACTGCGGGATGGTAACTGGACGGACGTCGTGAACGAGGGAATCAAGATCGCGGCAATCGCCCTCGATCTCGAGAACAAGATGCGGTCCGGCGGGACCGACGCCTCGCATGCGGAAACCGTTTTGCGGGAAATCGGCGGCTCCGACACCATGTCGGGCTTTTTCGGCGCTTTGGGTAGGGATCTCCCGTCTGAACGGGTCCGCCCGGAAGCGGTGGTCGACACCTACCGCGGAACGGATCAGGACATCGACATCGGCTTCTGGAACATCGAGTGGCTGGCCACGCGGTGGACGGACGACCGCAAGCTCAATGGTGCCGCCCGCATCATCGCCGACCTGAACCTCGATGCCTGGGGGCTGTCGGAAGTTTCGCCCAATGGCGTGCGGGCATTGGTCGACCGCATCGCGGAGATCTATGGCGACCGATACGAATGCGGTTTCTCCGAGCCCGATGCGCCTGACGGGAAACAGTCGACGGCCATGATATGGAAAAAGTCGTCCCTGTCGGGAAAAACGATGGCGTGGCCAAGCAATGTGGAACCGCTGCTGCGCCGGCGCAGCGACGACCCCGAGGTTGGGCCGGAGGCTCTGCACGGCAAGATATTCGACCGCTATCCCGGACTGTTCCGCTTCAGCACTGCCGGAGACATGCCGGAATACTCGTTCTATGTGGTCCCCTTGCACTTGAAGGCGATGGACGAGGGCAGCCTACGGCGCAGGCTCGCCTCGCGTATTCTGGCGCGGGCGATCGAAGACCTGAGTCAGGAAACCGGGCTCGACGTCATCCTTGGTGGCGACATGAACGCGCCGCTCGCCTCGGAAGACTTCAAGGCGATCGAGGATGCTGGCTTTGCCATTCTCGGAGCACAGGACGAGCGGGAAGGGGCGTTCACCTATCTCAAGGGACCGCAGTCGGCGATCGACAACGTGTTCCTGTCTCCAGGAATGAAGCAGACTGTCGGCTCGGTCGACTATTTCATCGTCGCCAAGGACCGGAGCATGTCGGACTTCATCGACAATATCTCCGACCATCGCCCTATCGCCATGCGGCTTTCGCTCTCCAAGAGGGACAGACCGGTGACGACCGAGGTCGGCGACATCGACGCTATCATCGACAAGCTTCTGGCGTCCGAAAAACCGAGAAACGTCCGCAAGCGCGCCGCTAGGAGGCGATCGGCATGACAAAGCCATTATCGAAGACTTCGGCCAATACGTCCGTGAAACTACCCTACAGCGAGTTCAAGCAGCTGTTGATGGACCCGGATGTCCCGGATTCGGAAATCGCCAACTACCTGACCGCCAGACCGGGGGAAAGCGGGCCGTTTGATCCGAACATCGTTCCGGACCCGTCCAAGGTCGACATGACGCCGGAGGCGGACTTCGACGTCGAGAGCGCGATCCGATGGGGAAACGCGATTGCCAGATGGCGTCGCCAGGCGCGCTTCGATCGCCGCCTCGCCCTTGGTGAGAGAAAGCCCGTGCTCGTCTCGGAAGGGGATTCGTGGTTCCAGTTTCCGTTCCTGATCGACGACGTCATCGACCAGCTCGATCCCCATTTTCTGATCTGGAGCCTGGACGCCGCCGGGGATACCAGCGACAACATGGTCAACCGCAACCCGGAGTACATGCAAGCCCTGGTCAGGCAGAAGGCCAACGGTGTCGGGGGCTTCCTGTTCTCTGCCGCGGGAAACGACGTAATCGGCGAGGATCTGCTGGGTGAACCGGTGCTGGGCAGGCTCCTGAAGCAGCACAGCCCCGGCAAGGATGCCGCGTGGCACATCGACAACGCACAGCTTGCCACCATCCTGACGACGCTCCAGGAAGATTACGCCAAGGTTGTCTCGACGATCCGCAGGGACAGTTCGTTCGCCACCCTGCCCATCTTCATTCATGGCTATGACTACGCCATTCCCGGCGGCTTCCCGGGCGATACCCGCAGGCCGGTCTATGCCAGGCAGGACGAGTGGCTCGGCGGCCCCATGAAGAAAAAGGGCATCGTCGATCCCGGCCTGCAGCGCGACATCATCCGCATCCTGATCGATGCGCTTTACGACATGTTGAGCCGCGTGGCTGGAAAGAGCACGTCGACGCATGTCCACGTCGTCGACGTGCGCGGAACATTGGCTCTCGGCGAATGGGCCGACGAGATCCATGGAACGTCTTCGGGTTTCGGGAAGGTGGCGACGCGTTTCAGAAGCGTGATCAACGGCGCTATTTGATGGTGTGCATCGCGAGAGTGATGGTGATTGGCCGTTTGCGCGAGACACCCCCTCTGTCCTGCCGGACATCTCCCCCTCAAGGGGGGAGATTGGCTGTCGTCAACGACGGCACTTGTTCTGCAGACGATTGGCGAAAGCGAACATGAAGGCCAATCTCCCCCCTTTGTGGGGGAGATGTCCGGCAGGACAGAGGGGGGCCTGCCACACGAAACGGCCAATCACCGACACATTATTCCTTCCGCTTCGCAAACCCGGCCAATGACGCGTAGCCGCGCACGACGCCCTCGCGCTCCTCGTGGGACGCAACCGCGTCGATGTCGCCGAAGCCGTCGGGTGCGCGCGCCTCGACCAGATCGATGACGCCTTCCGGTCCGCCCTGGCGGTTGGCAAGCACGATCCCGGATGTGGCAGGGCGGCGCTCCTGGTCGTAAGCGGAAAGCGCTTCCCCGATCGTGCCCGCCACGCGCAAATGCAACGCGAGGGATTTGGCATCGAGGATGGCTTGGGAGGCGCCGTTCGAACCCACCGGATACATGGGGTGCGCCGCATCCCCGAGCAGGGTGACGCGCCCGAACGACCAGCGCGGCAGAGGTTCACGGTCGCAGTTCGGATATTCGTAGAAGTTCCCCGTCGTTTGGATGATCGCCGCCGGGTCCACGAAGTCGAGGCGGAACCGGTTGCGAACGAAGGGCAGGGCTTCCTCGAGAACGCCGTATCGCGTCCAGTCCTCCCGACGCGAGGGCGATGCGCCTCTTGGGCCAGTCGTCGCCATCACGGCCCAGTTGGTCAGCCTGATGTCGGGCCGCTCCGGATCCGCCGCGATGGGATAGAAGACGAATTTCGCGAAATTGCCGCCGGCGATCGCCATCGTACGTCCGTCGCGCCAGACCGGCCATTCGGCGACGCCGCGCCACAGCATCACGCCGTTCCAGATCGGCGGTCCCTCGTCGGGATAAAGCTGGGCGCGCACTGTCGAGTGTATCCCGTCGGCGCCGATCAGCAGGTCGCCCTGGGCGCGGCCACTTCTCCCGTCATGGCCCGCGAGGCGGACCGAGACACTATCGACAGCTTGTTCGAACCCCTCGACGCGGCATCCGGTCCGTATCACGTCACGGCCGAGCTTTTCGATCACAGCCTCGTGGATCAGGCCCAGCAGCCGCCCGCGATGAATGCTGATCTGCGGCACGTCGTAGCCGGCGTCGACGCCTCGCAATTCCTGCCACACCGTCTGGCCGAAGCGGTTGGCGTAGATGAGTTCGCGCGTGCGGATCCCATGCGTGTCGAGCTCCGGCATCAGGCCCAGACCGGCGAGTTCGCGGACGGCGTGAGGCAGCATATTGATGCCGACGCCGAGTTCGCGCACCGCGTCGGCGCGCTCGAAAATCTCGACGTCGATCCCTGCTTCGCGGAGGAAGAGGGCGGTGATCAACCCGCCGATTCCGGCGCCCGCGATTAAAGCTTTCATGGTGGTCCTCCTTGTCGGGGATATTCGAGCTGCGTGGCAACGAAGTCGGCGGTGCGGGCGCCGTAGCGCTGGGAGATCGCATTCAGCGCTTCGTCCAGTGCCGTCGCCGGTGCTTGCTCCCCAACCAATGAAACGCGCCTGTCCTCGTCCCATTCCGCTGCCACCCGATCGGGAATGATGCGAACACCGTTCTTGGTCTCGATCGCGCCGCCGGCACCGGCAAAGGTCTCCGCGCGCGATCGATAGGTTCGCGACCATGCATCGGCGACCAGGGCGAGCGACACTTCGTCCAGACCAGGCGCGAGTTCGATTCCGAGCCGCTCGTGATCCCAGAAGGCAAGCGTGTTGCCGATCGCAGTCAGCGCGAAAGGACGCGTGAAGTTGAATGCGCTGCTGTCGTGACGCGCGTCCCATTCCGTCAGGCCGAGGCCCCGGGCCGCCGCTTCGGCCTTGCCGCGCCCGCCGATAGCCTCGATCAGCGTGAGCATGGCAGGCATCGAGGCGGTGATGCCGGTGGTCGTGGCGACGTTCTCGTCGGCCACCAGCCGGCGATCCCGGACGTATCGGATTGCGGGGTACCTTTCGCGCAGTTCATCGACATAATACCAATGGGTCGTCGCCTTCTTGCCGTCGAGCAGCCCGGCGGCCGCGACGATCTTCGTTCCTGCGCAGACGCCGATGATAGTGGCGCCCTTCTGTGCCTGTCTTTTGAGCCACCGAAGCACCGCCGGATCATCGTCACGGCTCATCGCGGGAACGATTACATAGTCGGCGCCCTCGGGATGGCGCGCATCGAAATCGGCGAGGGTAGCATCAGGCTCGACCCTGAGGGCGGGGTAGAGCTGCACCGGGCCTGCGCCGGTGGCCAGCATCATCACATCGGCCACGTCGGCGCGGCGCAGAATGCCGTAGGGCATGAGATAGTCGGTGGTCTCGGTGGCGTCGTTGATGCCGATGATCGCGATCAGCGGGCGGGGCCGCTTCGGCGGTTTCAAGGCGTCGATGGCGGCCTCGGCTTCTGCGCTGGCGATCACGGGCGCGGCGGCCGCGGCCGGTGCCGGCGGCAGCGAAAGGAGCCATGCTCCGCCGGCGGCCAACAAGATCGTCGCGGCGCCCAGGCCGCTCCACAGCACGAGCCTCCGCTTCATGGACGCGACCTCATTGAGGATTTCACCTTGACGTAAGCCTATCGCCCCCGTCTTCTGTCCGAAATGACATATAACGGGCAAAAACTGCCATGATCCGTACGGTTGCCATCGTCATCCATCCAGGCTTCCAGCTTCTGGATACGGCCGGTCCGATGACGGCTTTCGAGGTGGCGGAGCGGTTCCGCCCAGGCAGTTACGAGATCAGGCTTCTCGCGCCGGGTGGCGGCGAAGTAGAGAGTTCATCCTCCTTCAAGCTTTCCGCCGAACCGCTGAGCGACGGCCCGTTCGATACGGTCGTCGTGTCGGGCGGCGAGATCGTCCGCTCCATGGCGGCCGCGAGGGAGATCGTCGCCTGGGTGAAACGCATCGGAGCGCGTCGCATAGCCAGCGTCTGCTCGGGAGCCTTCCTGCTGGCCGAGACCGGGTTGCTGGACGGCCGGCGCGCTACCACGCATTGGGGCAATGCGAGCGATCTCGGCCGGCGTTATCCCAAGGTGAGGCTCGAGGCGGATTCCATCTTCGTCAGGGACGGCGATATCTGGACATCGGCCGGCATTTCCGCCGGCATCGACCTGGCGCTCGCGCTGATCGAGGACGATCTGGGGCCGGAAGTGGCTCGCCGGACGGCCCAGCAACTCGTCGTCCATCATCGACGCCCGGGTGGACAGTCGCAATTCTCGGCGCTCGTTGAACTCGGTGGCCGGACGGGCCGCTTCATCGACCTGATCGAGTGGATGCGGGAGCACCTGGCAGAGCCGCTCACCGTCGAACGGCTCGCCGACCACGCCGCCATGAGTCCACGCAATTTCGCGCGGGCTTTCGTCGCCGAGACCGGGACCACGCCAGCCAAGGCCGTGGAACGCCTGCGGCTGGAAACCGCGCGGCTGGCGGTGGAAACCGGCCACGCATCTCTCGAACGCATTGCCGAGAAAGCCGGCTTCGGCGATGCAGGCCGCATGCGGCGCGCCTTCGTCAGGAGCTTCGGCCTGCCGCCGCAGGCCCTGCGCCGGCGCGCGAAATCATCGCTGCCGATACATCAGAAAGAGGTCCGCATTAATCTTAAGATGTAGTTCCACTACAAGTGAAGCACTGAATAGAATACAACGCCTAAGGGGTAGTTGGGTGCGAGGCGGGGATGATCGCGATCATAGTAAGCGAAAGTACGTTCATTCTTAGCGCTCTGGAGCGCAGCGTTCAGGGCGAGTTCAAAGAGATCAGGAAGCTCCGCAAGCTGTCGCTGCTTCGTGCAGCCGAAGGTT
Organism: Mesorhizobium sp. 1B3; assembly: GCF_050958605.1. NCBI lineage: Bacteria > Pseudomonadati > Pseudomonadota > Alphaproteobacteria > Hyphomicrobiales > Phyllobacteriaceae > Mesorhizobium > Mesorhizobium sp. 1B3. The sequence goes on from NZ_JBJHDO010000010.1 coordinate 35,606, forward strand.
GGTCGGATGCGGTGGTGATCTTCGATATGGCGCATGCGGCGCGCGGCATCGATGAGCTCTTTGCCTTCGGCGCCGACAAGCTGACGCGCTGTATCGTGTTGATCAGGGAGGCGGACGATCTCCACGCGCTGACGCCGCTCGTCGGCGTGGTCGGAGCCATAATACTGGACTCGAGCAGCCTGGAGGAGATAGCCCAGGCCGCGCGCATGGTGCGCAACGGCCTCCATATCCTGCCGATGCAGATGATGCCCATGCTGGTGCGGCCCCACGTGCCGGGACGGCTGCCGCGAGAAGCGGCCGCGTCGCTCACACAAAGGGAAAGCTCCGTGCTCTCCCTCATTACCCAAGGCTGCAGCAACAAGATTATCGGCCGAAGGCTGCAGATAAGCGACAGCACCGTCCGGGTCCATGTGAGGTCGCTGCTCAAGAAGCTAGGGGTTCAGAACAGGACCCAGGCGGCGCTTGCGGTGCTCGAAAGGCGAGGGACCCCAAGGCCACAGCTCATGCAGGTCGAGCCTGGCCTGCAGGCTTTTTCCGAAACAGGCCGCCTGACGCCGGCGCATTAGAGCATTTGCAGCCAAGTGAATGACTCGGGCATTGCACAGATGCGGCTAAACAAAGGATAGAGCGCCGTCTCCACGTCAAGGGCGTTGGTCTTTGACCGGTCGCGGGGGCCTCACTGTCCTGCAGGACATCTCTCCTCGTTCAAAAAACCTATGATATTCACACATCTGGAAAGATGCCTTGCTCGTTTCTTGGCAGTTCCCCCTCTCCGTCTCGGCTTCGCCGAGCCACCTCTCCCCCGCGCTGCGCGCAGGGGAGAGGAAAGACGTCAAGCTTGCGGCCGGCGTTTCCTCTCCCTCACGAAGTGGGGGAGAGGTGGCTCGGCGAAGCCGAGACGGAGAGGGGGCCCCGCCGCACACGCCACCCTCATCTGCAAGATCAGCACCGCGCGGGAATGCATGAATCCAATAGGCGAAATACGCGGGGAGAAAGACGACGGCCGCTTGAGTTTCGCCAGTCGCCAACGGCGCGCGATTGGCAAGAGCGAAGACGAAATCGTCCTTCTCGCCGTGGAAAACGGGAAGAAGGTGCAGGCAGGTGGATGAGGGCTTGCCCAAAGGCTAAATCCTGATTGCCGCCGGTACTATCGGCTCACGGCGATCTAGACCGCCTCGGCAATGACCTGTGCTGCGGCATCGAGAGCGCCGGTTCCGTGCGATATCCCAAGCGCGCGCATTCCCGCCTCCATCACGGACAGGACACCGAGCGTCATGTGGGCATTGACATAGCCCATATGAGCGACGCGCAGGAAATCGCCATAGGAGGGCTCGTTTGGGGCTGCCATGCCAAGTCCGATGCCCAGCGTGACGCCGGCGTTCTTCTCCGACCATTCGCGCAATCGAGCGGCGCCACCGCTCCCTATGCGCATCCCCGTCACCGAATGAGATCGCGAAGACCTGGCGGGAACGTTGAGTGCGATGTCGCCTTCTTGCGACCAGGTTTCCACGGCGGCCCACACGCTGGAGGCCAGCACCGCATGGCGTCTCCAGGCAGCTTCCAGCCCTTCCTCTTCGAGCAGCAAGGTCAATGCTTCTCGCAGGCCGTATAGATGGTGGGTAGGTGCGGTCCCGCCGAAGTAGCGATAGAATTCGGTGCTGAGGCTGCGCAATCTCCAGTCCCAGTAAGGAGTGACGAGGTCGGAGCCTTCCGAGGCGGCAAGCGCCTTCTGGGAAAACCAGACGAAGCCCAGACCCGGGGGAGTCATCAGGCCTTTCTGGCTTGCGCCAATCAAGACATCGATTCCCCAATCGTCGAAATACAGTTCGTCGCAGCCGAGGGACGCAATGGCATCCACGACGAGCGCGGCCGGATGCCGGGCGGCATCGATGGCTTGGCGAACCGCTTTGATGTCATTCCTGATCGTGGTCGCGGTATCTGTATGGGTGGCGAATACCGCCTTGATGCGATGCGCCCTGTCGTTCGCCAATGCCTCCTCGACGCGGGCGGGATCGATGGGCTCCTTGCCGAAATCGATCGTCTCGACCTCGATGCCCATGTTCTCCGCGCTCAGGGCCCATGTTCTCCCGAAATGCCCCGTTACGGCGACGAGGATCTTGTCGCCCCGGGAGAGCAAGTTTGCGTTGACGGCCTCCCACGCACCATGGCCGTTGGAGATATAGATGGCGACGTTGGCCCCTTCCGTTCGCGCCACCCGCCTGAGATCCCGCAGCAGACCGGGCATCATCTCCACCAGTTCGCCCTGGTAGATGTTGGGCGCCGCACGATGCATCGCGCCGAGTACCCTATCTGGGATCACGGAGGGGCCTGGTATTGCCAGATAGTGACGGCCGAAAGCGAGGCTCATTGGCGGACTTCCCGGGATGGACGTTGAAAGAGAGATGGCTCGGGCAAGCCGAGCCATCCTATCTCGTTGGCAGTTGCTAGCGTGAATTACATCGTCCACGCCCCACGCCTGTGTGATGCCAGGTCAGCTCAGGATCCACTCCTCGAACCGCTCGGCCAATTCGGCCGGATCGACGCCGAAGTTTTCGATGTCCTGTTCGACGACGGAACTCGCGTAGCGCGCATTGGTGGGCATGCGCTCGGCCTTGGCCGGATCGATGAGTTCCAGAGCCGCCGGATTGAGCGGCCCGTCCTGCTGCGCCGTGGCGAAGCCGGCGAGCGGCTTGGGAGAAGTCGCGAATTTCACGAACTGCTTGGCCGCATCGAGGTTGGGAGTGTCCTTGGCCACGACCCAGTAGGCCTTATCGAGAATGCAGCCGTCCCAGGTCATGGCAACCGGTGCGCCTGCATCTTGCGCTGCAAAATAGCGGGTGTTCCAGATGCCGATCATGTCGACCTCGCCGTCGCGCAGGATCTGCGCCGACTGCTCGCCGGCCGTCCACCAGACGACGACCTGCTCCTTGATGCGATCGAGTGAGGCAAAAGCCCGATCGACGTCGAGCGGATAGAGATCTTCCCTGGCGACACCGTCCGCGAGCAGCGCGATCGGCATGACGCGCGCGGCATAGCGTTGCAGCGAACGCTTGCCGGGAAAGCGCTCGACATCCCAGAAGTCGGCCCAGCTCTTCGGTTCGTTGCCATATTTGTCGGTGCGCCATGCCATGAGCGTACCGAAAGCATGCGAGCCGATGCCGTTCTGCAAGAGTCCGCCCGGATAATATTCCTCGATCTCTTCCAGCAACCCGCTCTGGTTGGCGCGCAAAAGCTCGGCGGCGCCCAGAGTCGTGACGTCGAATTCATAGACGCCGGTCTTCACCTGGGCGGCGAGCTTGGCGAAGGACACCGGCGAAACCGTCTCGACCTTGATGCCGGTTTCCGCCGTGAACGGATCGAAGAGATTGGCGCGTGCAGAATCCAACCACGATCCGCCCCAGGAATTGACGGAGATGCTCCCCGTCTGGGCACGGGATATCGCCGGCATGGCCAAGCCGCCGGCGAGCGCGGCGGAACCGACGAGGAACTGGCGGCGGTTGGATCTGAGGTTCAAAGGCTTTTCCAAAGTAGGTACCTCCCTGGTTGAAAATCCGAGTGTCGCAGTCTTCCCGAGCTTGTCGTGTGGGCTCGGTCGACCGCATGATAGTGTGGTGATTTGCCGTTTCGGCCTTGGCGCGGTTCGCCTATCCCGCCGCGCAGACCATGATCATCTCGATCTTGAGCGCGGGGCTGGCGAGACGAGCCTCGAAGCAGGCACGGGCCGGCGGCGCGATGTCGGCCACCCAGCCGTCCCACACTTCGTTGACGGCGGAGTAGTCGGCCATGTCCGCCAGGATAATGGCGACGAAGATGAGCTTGTCCTTGCCGCTGCCGATTTCCGCAAGCCGCGCGTCGGCCTTGGCGAGCAGCTGCGCGGCCTGGTCCGCCGTGCTCAGTTCGGCATCGTAGGGCGCCTGCGGCGTGACGGCGAAAAAGCCCGTGCCGTTGTGGGTGACGGCGATGCTGGCGCGTTTGCCGACACCGAACCGATTGATCATGCCGGCGATGTCGCCGGCTGCGATGGTCGAGGTCATGAGCTGCTTTCACTGATTTACCGCGGGATCACGCGGCGATGACGTAGACGGAATCGCGCGTCCAGCTGATGCAGCATTCCTCGCCTTCCCTGATGATGACGACGTCCGCGCCAAGGACGCGAACACGCATCGCCTGGTCGCCGACCTTGCCGATGACGAGGGCGTTGTCGCCATAATTGACGATCGTTTCGACCTTCATGCGGACGTTCTTGCGCCCATCTATAGGATTGCGCGACAGCTTGATGTGCTCCGGGCGGATCATCAGCGTGACCGCCGCGCCGTTTGCCGCCTTGTCGGTCTGCGCATATTCGACCGTACCCAAGGCCGCGTTCCCGGCCTCACCCGCGGCGGCATCGGTGATCGTCGCATCGACCAGATTGCTTTCGCCGATGAAGCCGGCGACGAACTTGGTTTCGGGCTTATGGTAGAGTTCGAGCGGCGTTGCAACCTGCTGGACGCGGCCCTGCTCGAACACCACGATGCGGTCGGACATCGACATCGCCTCGGTCTGGTCGTGAGTGACGAAGATCGTGGTCACGCCCAGGGCACGCTGGATGCGTTTGATCTCGATCTGCATCTGCTCGCGCAGGTTCTTGTCGAGTGCGCCGAGCGGTTCGTCGAGCAACAGCAGCGAAGGTTCGAAGACAAGTGCGCGGGCCAGCGCCACGCGCTGCTGCTGGCCGCCGGAGAGCTCCTTCGGGTGACGGTGGCCGAAGCCCTTCAGCCCGACGAGATCGAGCATTTCCTCCGCACGCTTGAGACCTTTCGCCTTATCCCAGCCGCGCATCTGCAGTGGGAAATAGACGTTCTGCGCCGCCGTCTTGTGCGGGAACAGCCCGTAGTTCTGAAAGACGATGCCGATGTTGCGCTCGTGCGGAGCCAGGCCGAATAGCGATTTCCCGGCAACATCGACCGAGCCGGAGGTCGCGGTCTCGAACCCGGCGATGATCATCAGTGTCGTCGTCTTGCCCGAGCCGCTGGGGCCCAGGAAGGTAACGAACTCGCCCTTTTTGATGTCGAGGTCGACTGCTTCGAGCGCAGTGAACTGACCGTAGGTTTTCGAAATACCGGAAAGCTGAAGATAGCTGCTCATGGGATCTCCTGGGGCATGGCAAGCATGCCGCGAATTGTTCTAGGCGGTGCCGAGGCGCGCGCGGCGGCTGCGCCAGCGGGCAAGCAGCAGCGGTGCCGTCAGGCCGATCAGCACGGCCGCGAACAGAAGCGTCGAAATCACGGCGATGACCGGATCTGCCTCCTGCCGGATGCTGTCGAACATCTTGCGCGGCAGCGTCTCGGCGCCGCGGCCCGAGATGAAGATCGCGACCACGGTCTCGTCGAACGACTGGATGAAGGCGAAGAGGGCGCTGATGATCAGGCCCGGCCGCAGGATCGGCAACGTCACGTGGATGAACGTCCTGGTCGGGCTTGCCCCCAGGCTCTGCGCCGCGCGCTCGAGGGTGCGGTCGAAGCCCTTGAGATTGGCCGAGAGCACCAGGAAGGCGATCGGCACGGACAGGCAGGTATGGGCAAGGATGACGCCCAGATGGGTGTGCACGATGCCCATGTCACCGAAGTAGGAATAGTAACCGACGGCCATGACGATATGCGGTACGGCGAGAGGCATCAGCATCATCAGGTCGGCGATGCTCTTGCCGCGAAAGCGGTGGCGGACCAGGGCGAAGGTGGCGGGCACGACGAGCGCCATGGTCAGCACCGTCGTGGCGCTGGCGATGAGAATGCTGTTCCATGTCGGACGCAGCCAGGTCATGTCGGTGAAATAGGCGGTATAGTAGCCGAGCCAGTATCCGGGCGGCGGGAACTGCAGGGAGCGCGCCTCCGAGAATGACATCGGTACGACGATTACCAGCGGTGCAGCGATGAAGACAACGACCGCGATGCCGAGCCAGCGCATGAAGCGATTCATGGTCAACCCCACAGTTTGTCCAGCCCGAAGCGACGATGGTAGATGGTCAGGATCACCAGCGTCACAAAGAGCAGCACCATCGCCATGGCGGAACCCATTCCGAAGGCCAGGAATTCATCGATCTGATTGCCGATGAGGCCGGCGATCATCTGCTCGCGCGGGCTGCCGAGCAGCACCGGCGTCACGTAGAAGCCGAGGCAGATGACGAAGACGAGCACCGAACCATTGGCGATGCCGGGTGCCGTCAGCGGCAGATAGACATGGCGGAACAGCGACAGGCCGCGCGCGCCAAGGCTTTCGGCCGAGCGGATCAGCGTCGGGTCGATCTTCTTCATCACGGAATAGATGTTCATCACCATGTAGGGGGCGAGGATGTGGACCATTGCCAGTGTCGACGAGAAGCGCGTGAACAGCATCTGTGGCGGCTGCTCCATGCCGAGCGCGCGGAGCAGCCAGATCAGCGGTCCATTGTTGCCGAGCAGAACCATCCAGGCGTAGGTGCGGACCAGGAACGAGGTCCAGAAACTCATCGTCACCAGAAGCAGGATAAGCATCGCGGTCCGCGGCTTGCTGTTGGCCATCAGATAGGCCAGCGGGTAGCCGACGAGCAGGCAACAGAGCGTGACGATCGCCGCCGTGGCGAAGGTGTTCACGAAAACGCGCTGATAGAGCGCCGTGGTGAGCACCCGTTCGTAGTTGGCGAGCGTCGGGCGCGGTTCGGTCACGCTCATGACGGCCACGTCGGCGAGCGGCACCAGGAAGAACACGGCCATGTAAATGGCGAGCGGCGCGAGCAGAAGCCACGGCCACAGGTTCTTTCTTGCGCTCAGTGTTGCGATGCTCAGAGCCATCGCTCTTCCCTTTAACTATGCCTTGGTGCTCTGCCGCGCCGTTCGGCGCGGCAGAGCACCAAGGTGACTCGATACCTGATGCCGAAGGGGCCTCAGCCGGCGATCCATTCCTCGAAGCGTTCCGCCACGGCTGCCGGATCGTCGCCGAAATTGGCCATGTCCTGCTCGAAGGTCTGGCTGTAGTTTTCGGGCGATGTCGGCATGCGCTTGGCGGCATCGGCCGGCACGAATTCGTTGGCGGCCGGATTAAGCGGGCCGTAGTCCGCTTGCATCGTGAAGCCCGCCAGCGGCTTGCCGCTGACTGCGAATTCGATGAACTTCCTGGCGTTCTCGGCGTTCGGCGTGCCCTTGGCGACGACCCAGTAGGCGCGTTCGATTTCGCCCTGGTTCCAGGTCATGGCGACAGATGCGCCGGCCTCCTCGGCCTCGTAGTAGCGGCCATGCCAGATGCCGATCAGGTCGACTTCGCCGTCGCGCAGGATCTGGGTCGATTGGGCACCGGCCGTCCACCAGACGCGGATGTGATCCTTGATACGGTCAAGCGAGGCAAAGGCGCGGTCGACGTCGAGCGGATAAAGGTCCTTGACCTCCACGCCGTCGGCGAGCAGCGCGATCGGCAGCACGCGGGCCGAATAGCGCTGCAGCGAACGGGCGCCGCGGAACTTCTCGACGTCCCAGAACTCAGCCCAGGTCTTGGGGCCTTCCTTGATGCGGTCTGTGCGCCAGGCCATCACGGTCGCGAAAGCGTGCGAGGCGACGCCGTTCTCGAAGAGGCCGTCGGGATAGGGCGCTTCGAGATCCTCGATGATGCCTGCCTGGTTGGCGCGTACCAGTTCGCCGCCGCCGAGCGTGGTGACGTCGAATTCGTAGGTGCCGGTCTTGGTCTGCTGGGCAAGCTTGGCGAAGGACACCGGGGAAACGGTGCGGATCTCGATACCCGTTTCGGCTGTGAACGGATCGAACAGATGGGTGCGCGCAGCTTCTTCCCACGGGCCGCCCCAGGTGTTGATGTAGAGCACCTTTTCCTGCGCCCTGGCCACGTAGGGCATGGCGACGGTCGAGGCGAGCGCGGCGCCCGCGCCCTTCAGGAACATGCGGCGATCGGGCGTCCAGAAGCCCTTGTTGATGCGATCGGTCATTGCTTTACCTCCCTTGGCCTTCAGGCTCTGAATGTGGCTTCGTAGAGACGGAGCCAGTTCTTGTGAGTGATCTTGGCGACCTCCTCCTCGGAGAAGCCGACGGCCCTCAGACCACCGGGGATGACGCCCATGTCTTCCACTTTCTGGAACCAGTCGGGTGGCGGGGCCTTGAGCGGCCGCCCAGCGGCGCTGGCGCCATAATCCGCGCCGCGGGTCCAGCGGCCCTGGCGCATCCAGGCATAGTCCGGCGCGGTGAAGTTGTGGCTGCGATCCGTGCCGATGGCGACCGAGTCGACGCCCGCGATCTCGGCCGTGCGCGCGACCATGCCGCACCACGCCTCGATCGAACTGCAGTACTCGTCTCCGGTGATATTGCGGTAGGCGGCGCAGCCGATCACGCCGCCCGTCTGGCCGAGTGCCTTCAATACGTCGTCCGACTTGTTGCGCTTGTGGTCGAACAGCGAGCGCGCATTGGCGTGCGTCACCGCGATCGGCTTGGAAGAAGCTTCGATGGCGTCGAGTGTCGAGCGGTCGCCGACATGGCTGCAATCGACCAGCATGCCGGCGGCATTCATTTCGCGCACGACTTCCCTACCGAAACGCGCGAGACCGGAATCCTCGGCCTCGTAGCAGCTGCCGGCAAGTTCGTTCTGGTTGTTATAGGTGAGCTGGACGACCCGCACGCCGAGTTCCGCGAAAAGCTCGACGAAGCGTATGCGGCCCTCGAACAGATTGGCGTTCTGGTAGCCGAGGATCACCGCCACCTTGCCCTCGCGGCCGATGCGTTCGACTTCGGCAGCCGTGGTCGCGATCTCCGCGACATCGGCGTTCTCGCGCACCAGATCGCGCCAGCGACCAAGCGAATCCAGCGATTCCACCGCGCCTTCCCAGAATCCGCAGGTCACCACGACGCCGCCGACCTTGGCTGTCTGCAGGGACTGAAACGCCTGCCGGTCGAAGTGACCGCATTGCAATCCATCAATGATCATGAGTTGGTGCTTTCCGTTCGAGTTTCGGCGCGGGGCGCTACGAGGAAGCCGACGTCGGTATCGTCATCATTGTCCTTGCGGCCGATGACGGTACCGTCCTGATTGACGATTATCGGACCGGCGTGCCGTCGCGAGACCACGCTGTCGGCGGCAAGCGCCTTCTTGGCCTGATGGTAAATGCGCCACCACAATTCCGCCTGGACCTGCAGCCCGTCCTCGAGCAGCGACCAGAGCAATGGATCGTCGTGCCTGACGTCACCGGAAAGCGCCCGAGGTTTCGCCGTCAGGACTGCCTCGCCGCCCAGGGTCATGGCCACGGACAATCCGTTGCGGTTAGCGAATGCCTCGGCGACCTTGAATTCCTCAGGGTCGAGCGCGTCCGCGACGACGACCTCGGCCTCGCTGAAGCGCGTGGCGAGTTCGCCGAGCAGGTCGATCACCGCCGGCAGCACGAACCAGGCGTGCTGGCCGTTGCCGTCGAGACGCAGCCTGGCAGCCTCCTCGGAGACGATGGCGATGTTTTCCGGGCGCATCCGGCAGAGCTCGTCGAAGCGCTTCTCCAGCAGCGCGAAGCCGCCGAGGCCGAGTTTCTGCGAATACATGGGCACGTCCTGGACGGCGAGGCAGAGACCCTTCGGCTGGCCCGTCAAGGACAGGATGCGTTGCGACATCATGCGCATTTCGCGCGGCATGACGCGCAGGATCTGATCGGACTGGCAAACGCTCATTGGATCGGCTCCGCGGGATAGAACCATGTGCCTGCGAAGCCGGAGCGAATTTCGTCTGGGGTCGGGGCGCCATGGTAGAGCACGCCGCGCAGGTTGCGGTTGAGGAAGTCTCGCGTCTTGTCGACGCCGTGGATGCCGCAGTTCATCAGCCGCACGAGATCGATCGGTACGAAATTCTCTGAATTGATGTTGGCGTGCGGCGTGTGGAACTGCTCATCGCGCAGGCTTTGGATGCGGGCGACGAGATGGCGATGCTCGGGATGCTTCAGCAGCAGCCGCGCGACCGTGGTCGACGGGTCCACCGCCTCGATGTCGGCCATCAGCGCCTGGACGCCGCCGCAGACATCCAGGCCGAGATCGAGAGCGTCCGGCACTTCTTCGCGGGCGCCGCGGCGCGGCTCCTCAGCGGTCTCGGATTTGTACCAGACATATTTATAGGCGCCCGCCGCCGCCATGTCGGTGTCGAGCGCCCAGCGATAGTCTCGACGGATCAGCTCGGAAAGGCTGGCGACCGTCTCGGCGGGCGACACGGTGAACTCGTCGGGTGCGTCTATTCCGGCAAAGAGCGCGTCGGCCTCCTCGGGGACGAGCTCGATGAGGAGCACGAGCAGCGTTTCGAACGCCTCCGGGCTGGCGGTCTTCTCAAAGCGCGAGACCAGCACGTCGAGCGGCGCCGCATGTGTCTCGCCGTGGATGCGGCCGCTGTCGCGGAATGCTGTGAGCGCGTCGAGCGCCTGTGCGAGATCGTCGGCGATGTCGGCGCTGGAGGTGAAGGCCTCGTAGACCATCCGGTCCTGGCGCCGGAATGTGATGGCAGTCTGCAAAAGGTCGATCAGCTGTGCAATGCGCGTGTCGGTAGCCTGGAGTTCGAGTCCGCGCGCCCTGGCGATCGCCGTTTCACGGGCACGGATCCAGGCGTTGATCAGGCGGGGGTGGTTGTGGATGAAGAAGATCAGGCCGAGGGCGGAACCGTTGCCCACGCCGAGATAGCGACGGATCGAGGGGTCGAGCGGCACGGCTTCGTCGGATTGGAGGCGGGCCAGATGCTCGACGAGGTCACAGGAATATTCGCGCATCATGTAGGCGGTGAGCAATTGCGCCTGCAGCACCCCGCCCAGCGGATGGTCGCGGCCGAGCGACGGGAACGAACGGGTGCCGAAAGTGCCGTTGCCGTCGAGGCCGGTGTTGCGCATGAGATAGCACACCTTGGAGAGGTCCTCCATCGCCGGCTGGCGGCCGGCTGCCAACGCCTCGAGCGTCTGGTCGAAGACGCGCATCGAGCGGTTCGAACGGCACCAGATGAGCGCGTTCGGCGTGGCTCGACCGGTGTAGAGCTTCGGCAGCTCGCGTCGAGCCGCTTCGATGTCGGCCTCATCAGCCGGTCCTTCGTTGAGCGTGCCCATCATGTCCCAGGCCTGCCCGATGATGCGGCCGGTGCGAGCGGTCCGGCTCGGCGGACGCGAGAAGGCTATGAAGCTGAATTCGCGATCGGGGGCCTTGATCGAATAGACGACGGTGCCCTCCGCATTCGGCTCGACGTCGAAGCGGACGATCGAGATGTCCCAGCGCTCGCGCAGCATCCTGTTCATGAAGGCGCGCGCCCCGCTCAGGCGCGACGGTTGGCTGGCGGCCAGGCTTTCAGGCCTCATCACTTGCGATCCCGCGCGCATGCGCGCGGTCACGTCCGGCCCGTTGGTGGGCTGCGTCATGTCGGTCATCTCACCGATGTTTTCCCTGCTGGATGCTGGTAATTTCCCCGGCCGCCGCGATCAGCGGCTGCTTGAAAGTATCGAGGACGAAACGCGTCTCCGGCATGACGAGCGATAGCGTCGCGAAACACCTGCCGTTGAGATCGAAGACCGGCGCGGCAATGGCGATGACGCCGCTCTTGGTGTAGCCGCTGGAGACCGCGTAACCGTTGGCGCGGGCCTCGACGAGGATTTCTTCCGGGGCGAAGTCTTCCCCGCTTTGGCGCAATCTTGCCAGCGTCGCCTCGTCGGCGAAGGCGGTCAGGATGCGGCCGGAAGCCGAGCCGCTGAGCGACATCGTCGTGCCGAGCTTCTGCTCGGCCCGCAGCAGGCTTTCGGAATCGACGCGAGAGACGATGAAGGGCAGCCCCCGGTCGATGACCGCGACCGATGCTGTCTCCTTGACCTTGGCTACGAGGGCCTCGAGCACGGGCTGGACGCGTGTGCCGAGGTCGGCCTGTTCCAACGCGGCTCCGGCGAAGCGGCAGGCATGCATGGAAAGCCGATAGCGCATCTCCTGGTCCTGCTCGACCCAGCCCGCCTCGATCAGGGTCAGCAGCCGTTGGTAGGCGGTAGGTCGCGACAGCTGCATGGCGGATGCGATTTCCGGCAACCGCATTCCGCGCCCGCTCGCGGCAAGAACGTCGAGCACGGCCAGCGTCTTGATGACGGTGGACAGCGGCCTGACGCCGCTGTGCTCTTGTATTCTATTCGAATATGACGTATCCATAAAAAATATAATTCAGCCAAGCGTCGGAGCTGTCAACCGCGGCGGCGGTCACTTCGGTCTGTCGAAGAGGCCGTTTTCCGGCAAACGCTTGGAACTACTGGGCAATATTTTTTGGTTTCAGACACGCCGATCGCGTTCTTTTGGCTAAAATTATGGCCACGCATAGGCGGTCCGGCCAGATGCATTTAGGTCGAATCGGAGAACGAGGCTTCGCAAGTCAGGTCGTTTATTCGGTTCGCAATGCTACCGGCATTCGCTTTGTGAGCCGCATGACCGATGCGAGCGGCGTTATGTGTAAAGCGCCAATGGCGAGAAGACAGAATCGGCCCCCTTATCGGCCTTACAGAAATCCCTAAGCGGGACTGAAGTCGGCATGCCCACTTTCCCGGGGCGGGAAAGTTCCTCGGCCCGGAGCTGATCAAGAGGCTGCTTCAAGGTTGCTCAGAATAATGAGCGATGATAATGCTCGCGAACGGGGATGGCAGGCTGCGAGGAGGGCGCTCGTGCCGGGAAATGGCTCGAACGCCCGCAGCGCGCTGCCGGTCCCTCTCTTTTGTTCAGCTAGACAAGGACGAGTGCAGAATGAACGGCGCCGACATGCTTTGCGACGTGTTGCTGGTCAACGGTGTGGACGTCTGTTTCGCCAATCCCGGCACATCGGAGATGCACTTCGTGGCGGCGCTCGATCGCAAGCCACAAATGCGTTGCGTCCTGGGCCTCGCGGAAGGCGTGGTGACTGGGGCGGCGGATGGCTACGCCCGGATGGCCGACAAGCCGGCGGCGACGCTGCTGCATACCGGGCCCGGCCTCGCCAACGGCCTCGCAAACCTGCACAACGCACGGCGCGCTCGGACGCCCATGGTCAATATTGTGGGTGACCACGCCAGCTACCACCTGCGGTATGACGCACCGCTGACCAGCGATATCGAAAGCTTGGCGAAGCCGATGTCGCACTGGGTCGGCCGTATCGCAACTCCCGCCGACGTTCGGGCGAAGACGGAGGAGGCCTATACGGCCGCCTTGATGCGGCGCGGCGTCTCCACCATGATTCTGCCTGCCGACGCTGCCTGGGGCGAGGTGGCGCCCGAAAGCTTATCGGCCGTGACCCTGCCGCCACGGCCGGCAATTGCCGGCGACGCGTTGGCTGCCGCCGCAGAGGCTTTGCGCAGCGGCAGGCGCGTAGCCATCATCCTTGCCGGACGGGCGTTGCGCGCGCATGCGTTGGAAACGGCGGGACGGATTTCGGCGAGCACGGGCGCTGCCCTGTTTTCTCAGACCTCGGATCGCTCAGAACGCGGTGCGGGCCGCGTCGCAGCGCGCCCCATTCCATACATTATCGACCAAGCGGTTGCGGCGTTGGCCGAGTTCGACGTTGCGATCTGCGTCGGGGGGAAGCAGCCGGTCGGCTTCTTCGCGTATCCGGGCAAGCCGAGCACCACGCTTCGGCCCGACTGCGAGATCATAGAGCTGGCGGGGCACGAGAACGATCTCGCGGAGGCGCTTGGCACGTTGGCCGAGGAAATCGGCGTTCGCAAGGATTCGGCCTTCCCAGCCAACCGCTTCACACAGCGCGAGATCGCCGCGCCTGTCGGCGATCTCAACGCCGACAGCGTTTGCGTTGCCGTGGCGCGCGCCTTGCCGGAAAACGCGATCGTCTGCGACGAATCCGTCACTTCCGGTCGCAGGCTGGCCGCACTCGCGCCGGGGCTGGTTCCGCATGACCACATTCCTCTCACAGGTGGCGCGATCGGCGGCGGAATTCCCCTTGCCGTCGGCGCCGGCATCGCTTGCCCGGACCGCAAGGTGGTGGCCATGCAGGCCGACGGCAGCGGCATGTACACCGTTCAGGGTTTGTGGACGCAGGCCCGCGAGAATCTGGACGTGGTGACAGTCATATTGTCCAATCGCGCCTACGCTATCCTGCAAGGTGAGATGCGCAATGTCGGTGTCAATGAATTCGGCCGCAATGCCCGTCGCATGCTCGATCTCGATTCGCCCGAACTGGATTGGTGCTCATTGGCTCGCGGCATGGGGGTCGAGGCGGCCCGTGCCGATACGATCGAGCAGTTCACCGATCTGTTCGGCTCGGCCCTTTCGCGCAAAGGTCCCTTCCTGATCGAAGCCCGGATCTAGGATCAAGTCGCGTCCTGCCATAAGGCCTCAAAAGAGGCGCGGATCGAGCGAGAAGGGTTCCAGGCCAGCGATGCGGATATCAGCCGCACCGGGATGGCCGTGGTTTATCAGCACGTTCAGATCCGAAGAGTTGGCGACAGGCACGATGGCGGAAGGGACGCGCAACAACAGCGTCGAGCGTCCTTCGTGCCATTCATCGCCCCTTTTTTGGCTCCAGGCCTCGTGTCGGCGCCAATCCGACGGAAGGCCTGCCAACCCGACGTCCTCTATCGTTACGGTGTCCGGTAACTCATATGTGACCATGACGAGTTCCGGCAGTAGCGTCGGATCCTCCACATGGACGAGCTTCTCAAGAACACAGAGGGCAGGAGAGGTGGCGCAGTAGGTAACGGCATGGCCAACTGTGTTCCAGCGCCCGTCAAAATGAAGGCCGTAACCGCCATCGAGCGCCTGTGCGTACTGTGTGCCCGACAGGCGCCAGAGCAACATCAGGCGGCAGCACCCCAAGCGATCTTGCCAAGGATGGTCTCGACCACGCGCGCGCCGGCTTCGGTTTGTGCCACAACGAGCGGTGTTTCGCCGGCGAGTTCGATGAGCGGACGACGAAGCCACCGGTTGGCCTTGCTCTGGTCCCCGAAGGTCTGTTCGGCCAGAGACTGGACGCGAAGGAGTCGGACCGCGCGATCGGACTCTTCCACCGTCAGGGGCTGCTGCTTATTTGCGCGGTGACGACGAGTGCGCTGCGGGATCACGAGCCTTTCGATTTCCTGCTCGGTCATTCCTGCCCGGCTAAGGCCGAGAAGCGCAGTGAGTGGAAGCCTGCTGCGGACGGCCAAGGCCAGGTCCGCTTGCGAACGCACGGCCCTGCCGAGCACGCTCTGGCCACCAAGCTTTCGTGCGACCTCCTCGACAATGGCAATCGACATGACGGCCTCCTGCTGATCGGCAATCTGCCACAGATATAAGCAGCAAATTGCCGATCAGCAAGAACAGCAATCCGTCGGGGCCGTGGCGCGTTGGAAGTATGGCGGGACTGAGCCAGCATTCCCCGGATCGATGCGGACGGCCACCCGAGTGATCGGCGCAATCGCCCTGGCAGCGAGCACAACTCTGTTCACGTTTCGTATTCTGCTGCCCGCTCGGCGGATGATCAGTGTGCGACGCCTCTCCTTGAGCGCCGAGCAGCATCAAATACATTGCGGTAACGCTGGGGAACTTCCCGTTTTGTTTATATAAACGCTGGTCCTACCACATTTTGTCCCTGCCAACGCCGGTTTTGACGACTCCTCAGTGCTCGCGTTGCACGCCAACATAGCTAACGAACGGTAAACGGGCGGTCTTTTCGCGGACCGACCTAGGCTTGTGGCCGTGCTCACAGAAGCACACGGGAAGGGGCGGTATGATGGAATTGGACTCGTTTTCAGGCGTGGGCGGTTCTGCGGACGATCAGCCGACAACAGTGGTGGATCTCGTTCAAAGCGCCGGCATGGGCTCGCGCGGCCTGCAGCGTTCGTCCGAGTTCACGGTCTCCATTCCCGAAGCCGGACAGCATGACTTGGTGATCAAGTTCGCCAATGGCTGGAAGCAGGAGCGCACCGCGATCCTCGAAATAGCCGGCCTCGGGGCGAGCGAGCTGAAATTCCCTTCCACGGGCTCGTGGAGCAGTTGGGAGACCAAGCTGTTCACCGTCGATCTGCCCGCAGGCGAGGTCGTGCTTTCCATCGTCAACGTGAACGAGGCTGGCCCGGACATTGCCGATGTGCATCTCAATACGCGTAGCGCTCTGTCCCGCGGTCTTGCGATAGGCGACGACGCGATCACCGCCATGAGCACGGCGGGCATCGCCGCCTTGGCGCTCGCCCTTAAAATGGACGAAGTCCATTCGAAGCAGGAGCCGGAGCCGGACGCCAATGAAAGTCGCGCGGTCTCGGAAGAGCTTTCCTCTCCTGAAACCGACCAGGACGCCCCCCGATACGTTCAGAATCAGAACGCGACTTCAACCTCGGCAGAAGGCTTGTCGGAAGACCCCAACCTGTATCCGGGAAGCTCGTCTCCCATCGTCGCGCGTACAGCTACGAATTCCCCCGATTCCTCGTCGATGGCGTTCGCGAGGATGGCGAATCCGGAAATTCCCGATCTCGACTTCGCGCCCCGCAGCGGAATGCAGCGCGGCTTCGGAGCCCCGTCCGAAGATGGAGGGTTCCAGCCGATGCAGCTCGGATCCGATGCCGGCACGGATGGCACTTCTGACGGTACGCAGACGCCGCCGAACATGATTGCTCCCGAGGGGCCGGGCGGTATCGACCCAGATACGAATGCGCCGGCCGTCGATGGAGCAAACGCGGGATTCCAGCCGATGCGGCTCGAGGCCGAACTTGCGACGCGCGGCAATTCCGGCGGCACCCAGACGACGACGCCCAACATCATAACCGCCGGCAATCCGGGCAACACCGCAACCGACAACGCCAATGCCGACGCAGCGAGCGGTGACGCCTATGTCGATTTTGCCGGCGTCGGCAGCAATTTCAACAGTGGATCGGGCGAATATATCGAATGGACCTTCGAAGTCCCCGAGGCCGGCGTTTACGACCTGGCTTTCGGCTACGCCTTCAATTCCAGCGCGACCGCCGACCGTCCGATGAATCTGAAGGTGAACGGGCAACTCTGGGACCGCCTGTTCGAGATGCCCGCGACCGCGTCGAACACGACCTATTCCGAAGCTCTTACCAGGGTAACGCTCCAGGAAGGCGTGAACACGGTGCGGCTCACGGCAACCGGCTTTAGCGGCGCTAATCTCGACTATCTCGACGTGCGTCCAGCCGATCCCGGCCGCATCGTCATCCAAGCCGAGAGTCTCCTGCCAGCGGCGACCCCGAATGTGGGAACCACCGTCAACCGTCCGATTACGCTGCCTTACCTTGAATCCAATTCGGCGTCCGAGCAGTTCCGCGCGGGCGCCGAGGGCGATTCCTATCTCGACTGGGGAAGCGCTGCCAACCTTGTCACGATACCCGTCACCGCGGCCGTCGCCGGCACGTATGAGATCGTGATCACCTATGCCAACGGAGCCGCGGCGGCGCGCAACCTGCAACTGCTGGCGTCGGACGACCAACTGCTCGGGACGTTCAATTTTTCGCCGACGGCGGCGCTGCCGGCCTATTTCGACGACTACCTCGACATCCCTGCAAATCTCCGCCCGACGGACGGATCCGACGCCGGCACGGTTCCGGATCCGACCGGCTGGGAAAGCTGGCGCAAGGAGAAGCTGTCGGTCAACGTCCATCTCGAAGCCGGTGCCAATCTGTTCAAGCTCTCCGGTACCAACGGTCCGAACATCGACAAGATCGAATTCGTTCTCGTCGACGCCGACAACAACGCGCCGGAGGCCGAAGCTTTCATGATGGCGGCAACCGAGGACACGACAATCGTCATCGACGTGGCCGATCATATCGGTGACATCGATGGCGATGCATTGACCGTGCTGGCGGAAGTGCCTCTCAGCCAAGGCACGGTCAGCGTCAGCGGCACGGTGATCACCTTCATCCCCGCCGCCCATTTCAACGGCGAAGCCACCATCTCCTACACCGTTCGGGATCCGAGCGGCCTGGCGAGCACGGCAAACATCACGGTCACGGTTGCCGCCGTGAACGATGCTCCTGCTATCGCCGGTGTCCTGGAGGACGCAACCGTGTCCGCCGAGGGCGGCTCGATCGACCTGTCGGTTCTCACCAAGGCCGATGCCGACGGCGATGCGACCACATTCGGAATCAGACTTGCAGGCGGAGGCGCGTTGCCCGCCGGCATCACCGTGTCCGGCGCAGCCATCCTGGTGGATTCCTCGGTCGCGGCTGGCGAATACGAGATCGAGGTCTTTGCCAGCGACGGCGCGCTCGAATCCTCTCCCATCTCCTTCACGCTGACCAAGCCGGAAGCCGGGCCAGAACCCGAACCCTTCGACGCGATCGTACTTCAGGCGGAGGACGGCGTCCTCACGGTCCTGGATAGTGACAGCAACACCAACGACACTGTCGTCCGGGATCCGTCGAATCCGGAAGCCGGCAATCTCAACCTGCCGAATAATCTGCGGCCGGGCTTCACCGGTACCGGCTATCTGGATTTTGGCGACACGCCGGGCGACAAGGTGACTCTCAGCTTCACCGTTCCTGCCGGAACCTACGACATCCACATCCGCTACGCGTCGAACACCGCGCGGCCCCTGGCGTTCTCCCTGGATGGCGCGAGCGCCGTGAACCTTCCCTTTGCGAGCACCGATCCCGATGGTGCCGGCCCGCAGGAAGGCTTCAACAATTGGCTCATCCAGAAGACGACGGTCACCGTCGCGGCCGGAAACCATACGATTTCGCTCGCCATACCGGCCGGCGCGAACACCGGTCCCAATCTCGACGCCATCGCCATAACCGCGCCCGGCGAAGTCCCCTCCTTCTTCGTGCCGGTCTTCACCGGTCCCGCCACGGCGAGCTTCGCCGAGAACGGCGTCGGTGCCGTGCTCGACATCGAGGCCACCGACGGTGACGGAGCGGCTCTTACCTACGCGCTGAGCGGCAATGGCGCCGATGATGCGCTGTTCGATATCGATCCCGTGACAGGTATTCTCACCTTCAAGGCGTCGCCCGACTTCGAGACGGGCGGCGACAACGCCTATTCCGTCGAGGTCACTGCCACGGACGGCGTGTCGAGGGTGATGCAGACCGTCACGATCACCGTCACCGACGTCAACGAGGCGCCGACCTCCGTCACCGTCGACGGCATGCTCACTCTCGCCGAAGATGCGGCGGCAGGCACCGTGGTCGGCAGCGTGTCCGGCGTCGATCCCGATGCGGGCGATACGCTGACCTTCACGGTCGACGACCCGCGCTTCACGGTCAACGCCAGCGGCGAAATCGTGGTCGCGGAAGGCGCGCAGTTCGACTTCGAAACGGAGCCCGGCATCTCTCTCACCGTCACCGCGACGGACGGGAGCGGGCTCACCAAGACCCATGACGTAACGCTCGGCGTCACCAATGTCGACGAACAGGTGGGGCCACTCAACGTGACCTTCAGCCCGGCCGGGCTCACCTCCTACAGCCCGCAGGATGTCGGGACGGGAGCATCGATTTCCGATGAAGGTGGCACGCTCAATCTGAACGGCAATCTGTGGAAGCGTGCGGCACTCGGTCAAGACTACACGATCACAGCCGACACCAAGCTGGTGTTCACCTACACGATCGGCCAGTTTCTTCCCGAGATCGTCGCGATCGGCTTCGACGACGACAATTCGCCCTTCGAGAGCACCGACAGGTCGGTCTATCAAATCGCGGGTACGGAGACGCAGCCGGCTTTCGTCGATCTTCGCGGCGGCGCTTCCGGCGCCCCCGGCACGACGGCGACGATCGTGATCGATCTTTCCGCGCACGCCGGCAAGACGATATCCTCGCTGGTCTTCATCGCGGACGACGACTCGCCGGGCAACGGCATAGGCTCGGCAAGCTTCAGCAATGTCCAGCTCACCGAGACGCCCACCGAGGTGGAGAACGTCGCGCCGGACATCGTCGGCGGCGGCATAGCCGATCTCATGGTCGACGAGCGTAGCAGCGTCGAGATCGACCTCCCCTTCGTCGATGCCAATGGTGACGAGCTCACTTATACCTTCGCTGTGACGGATTCGCTCGGCAATCCCGTTTCCGGCTTCGAGGCCTTGAGCGTGGAAGGCGGCGTCTTGGCCGGGCAGATCAACGCAGCGCCGAGCGATGTCCCTTATGTCGTGACCATCACCGCCGACGATGGCAAGGGCGGCACGACCAGCCTGAGCTTCGATCTGACGGTCCAGAACGTCAACGAAGCGCCAGTCATCGACGCTGGTGTGGCCTTCGAGCCCTATTTCGGCAAGATCGGCACCGAGATCCCAGGCATCGACCTGAACCTGTTCAAGGATGCCTTCTCGGATCCCGATGGCGATGCACTGACCTTCACGGTCGAAGGCCTGCCGGCGGGACTGCAGCTCAACAGCGAGGGTGTGATCGTCGGCACGCCGACTGAAGCCGGCACCGGTTCCTTCAAGGTCGTCGCGACCGATCCCGAAGGCCTGCGGACCGAGCTGGTGATCCAGCTAGAGATCGAGGGGGCGGGCGTCGGCGATATCACGGTCATCGAGGCCGAGCACTTCACCGGCCTTTCCTCCGCGACCAACTTCTACCTCGCGGCGACCGCCGGCGCCTCGGGCAACCAGATTATCCGCACCGATGCCAACGAGGCGGGCGCCATCTCGACCAACCTCGCCCAGAATGGGCTGACCGAAGGTTGGTACGAGGTCTCGGTCACCGTCTATGACGAGACCGACGGCACCGCGCATTTTTCGCTCCAGATCGGCGATACGCTCCTTGCCGACAATGTGAGCTTCTCCGAAGGCACGTTCGACAACAGCCTGCCGAGGGGCAATGCCGGCCAAGCAGGCAATCTCAAGACCATCACCTTCACGACGCCCGTCTTCGTCGACGCCACGACGATCGCACTGCTCACCGGCCAGGCCGACGCGGGCGAAAACCTGCGCATCGACAAGCTGTCCTTCACACGGGTCGCCGCGCCCGAGCTTCCGCCATCGGCCGTGGCACTCAGCCCTGCCGCGATCGACGAGAACGTCGTCGCCGGCGTGATCGGCACGCTGTCGGCAAACGATCCGGATGGGGACGAGTCCGCCCTGGTCTACACGACGACCGATGCGCGCTTCACCATCGTCGGCAATGAATTGCGCCTCGCCGACGGGGTCAGCCTCGATCACGAGGCCGGCGAAACGGTGACGGTCGCGATCACCGCGACGGATGCACAGGGCCTCTCGACAACCACCGACATCCAGGTGACCGTCGGCGATGTCAACGAGGCGCCGGTGCTCGCTCCTGGCGCGGCCATCGAAGACGTCACGCTGACCCAAGGCGTATCGCAGACGATCGATCTTGCGACTGCACTCGGCGCCACGGATCCAGATGCCGGCGATGCCGTAACCTATCAGGCGAGCCTCGTTGGCGGCGGCCAGTTGCCTGCCGGCATCTCGCTGATCGGTTCGTCGCTGCAGATCGGCGACACGGTCGCACCGGGCACCTATGAGATCGAGATCTTCGCGTCCGACGGCGATCTGGACTCGGAATCCGTCTCCTTCACGGTGACCGTCGGGGAAGAGGGCGAGCCGGAGCCGTTCCTGCTGACGATCCAGGCCGAGACGGGGGCTCTCACCGTCCTCGACACCGACGCCAACACCAACGACACCACCATCCGCGACCCCAGCAATCCGGAGACCGGAAACAATCCGCAACTGGTCGACGGGCTGCGCCCAGGCTTTACCGGCTCGGGCTATGTCGACTTCGGCGATACCGTCGGCGACAAGGCCACCTACACGTTCGACGTTCCGGCCGCGGGGACCTACACCGTCAATGTCCGCTACGCCAGCAACGGCGCGCGTCCTCTCGACCTTTCCGTCAATGGCGGCGCAGTGCAGCAGCTTCCCTTCGTGGAGACCGGCACCAGCGTCGCCGGTCCCGATGAGGGATTCAACAATTGGGGTATCCAGACCTTCACGGTCGTCCTGCAGGCCGGTACCAACACCTTGTCGCTGGCCATTCCGGCGGGCTTCACCTCCGGGCCCAATCTGGACTCCCTGGAGATCGTCGGAGGAGGGGTGGCGCCCGACACTTCGGCCGACGCGGACGAGCAGCCGCTCTTCCTCAGCGGACCGGATGGTCCGTTGTCGGGCGCGGCCAAGGATTCGATCAATTTCCAACTCGCAGGCATCGATTCGGATATCGTCAAGGTCGAGTTGAGCTTCGACGGAGGGGCGACCCGCGTCGAGGTCTTCCCGGACGCCGACGGCGATTTCACGGTCGACGGCACCGCGCTGAATGCTGGCGACTACGTGGTCACCGCCTTTGTGACCGATGGCGCCGGCAACGTCGCCAGCAAGACCATGGACATCACGGTCGCCGGGTCAGCAGAACCTTTCTCGGTGACGATCGAGGGCGAAACCTTCTCCGCGACAGACTCCGAAGCGACGCCCGACACGGTGGCGCGTACGCCGGCAAATCCGGAACCGCAGGCGACCCCGACCAACAGCGGTCCCGGCCTCACCTTCGATGCCAGCGGCTTGCGGCCGGGCTATGAAGGCACCGGCTACATGGATATGGGCAACGATATCGGCGACAAGGCGTCGTTCACGATCGATGCTCCCGAAGCCGGCACCTACCAGCTCACGATCCGCTACGCCAATGGCGGCACGACGGACCGCCCGATGACGCTGACGGTCGGATCCACGACCCAGACGATAGCCTTCGCATCGACCGCACCGGTCGGCGCAACGACCGATGTCGCCTGGTCGACCTGGGGCGAGTTCACCATCGACATCGAACTCGCGGCCGGCACCAACACGATCTCGTTCACCAATACGATCGCCAATGGCCCCAACATCGACAACGTCACGGTCAGCCGCGATGGGATCGACCCGGTCGACCCGCGCGAGCAGATCCGCTTCGAGGAGGTCGTCAAGATCAATTTCCAGCCGCCTGCCAGCCAGTCTACGCAAGGATTGCCGGCGGGCTACCAGACTCCGGACGGCTATCTCGCCGATGTCGGTCTCGGCTATGGCGAACGCGGCAATGGCTTCAGCTACGGCTGGGTGACCGAGGAGAGCGTCGCCGACGGCACGGCCAACGGCACCATCGCGGCGGCGCAGCCCGCCAATGCCCACTGGTACAAGAACACCGTTTCGGGCGCATCGGACCTGCAGAAAACCTATGCCCATTTCGAATATCCCGGCGGCGGCGTCTCGCGGGCCTGGGAACTCGGCCTGGAGGACGGCACCTACCAGGTGACGCTTTCGATCGGCGACACGGCAGGGGCCTTCGACAGCCTCTATGCCATCAATGTCGAAGGCCAGAAATTCATGCCCAACTGGGTTCCGGCCAACGAACCGACCGATAACACCAATGGCGGCGGCTTCCGGTCGACACTGGTCACCGGCATCGTCACGGTCACGGACGGCAGGCTGACCATCGACTCAATCGGCGGCACCAATACCGAAATCCAGTATCTCGAAGTCGAGAAGATCGAGGATCTGACGCCGGGCGACGGTCGCACCGCAGACCAGGATTATTCCTACTTCGTGGCGCCGGTGGCCGATACGCTCGAAGGCCAAGTGTCGATAGCGCTCGGCCCCAACGGGGAACTGCCCGTCGGCATCGATCCGACTGCCATGTTCGTCATCGGCGTCACCGTCCAGGCGGACGGGAATCGCGGACCGAACATCGCGCATACCGAGAACATCAAGCTGGTCGAGACGCTGACCGGCATCGAAGTCGAGATCGACGTCCAGATAAGCGGCGGCGCGGATTCGCTCACGATCCGGCCGCTCCAGCCGCTGAAGGAGAATACGAGCTACACGCTGAAGGTCCAGGACGTCATGGATCTCGGCTCCATCACCGATCCGGACGCGCCGCTTCGGCAGATGCAGGACCTCACCACGACCTTCGTCACGGGCGAGGCGCCGGAGGACGTAGCGCGCGAGGTCGCCTTCACGACCGATGTCCTGCTCAACGGCTTTGCCGATGGCGCCGGCGGCTACACCTCGATCGAGTTCGGCCCGGACGGCAAGCTCTACGTCGCGACGATCACCGGCGAGATCCATCGCTGGAACGTCAATCCGGACGGCACGATCGACAAGAACTCGCAGGAGACCGTCGCGCTCGACTATCTCGACGCGGGCGGCGGCGAACGCCGCGGCATCGTCGGCTTCGTCTTCGATCCCAACGATCCCAACACGATCTGGATCACCGACAACGCTCCAATTCCGCGCGAGCAGAAAGCCTTCGACACGCCGGAATTCTCCGGGCGCGTCAGCAAGATCACGCTCGGGGCGGGTGGTTCGCTCGAGGACGCCACGGCGGAAACCTATATACGCGGCCTGCCGCGGTCCGGCGCCGACCACCTGTCGAACAGCCTGGAGTTCCGGAGGAACCCTGACTTCGGGGAGCCGGGAGAGCCCGAATATCTGCTCTACATGAGCCAAGGTTCCAATTCGGCCGCCG
Organism: Mesorhizobium sp. 1B3; assembly: GCF_050958605.1. NCBI lineage: Bacteria > Pseudomonadati > Pseudomonadota > Alphaproteobacteria > Hyphomicrobiales > Phyllobacteriaceae > Mesorhizobium > Mesorhizobium sp. 1B3. Next base: position 59,946 of record NZ_JBJHDO010000010.1, read on the forward strand.
GCGCGCCGGACGGCGCTTGGGGCAACCGGCCCGAACGCCTGCTCAATGCCGCGATCCTCGAGATCGACCCGACCCGTGAACCACCGGCCGGCGGCTTCAACGTGCAGACCGAGCCGATCTCGACACCCACGACGCAGAACCCGGCCTCGGCCTTCAACGAGGATGGAACCTATCCAGGCTTCTACAACCCGTATGGCGAAGACGCGGTGCTCAAGATCTACGCGACGGGTGTCCGAAACGCCTACGATCTGGTCTGGCACTCCAACGGCCATCTCTACGTGCCGACCAACGGCACCGCCTCGGGCGGCAAAACGCCGAACGATCCGACGCAGCCCGGTCTCGACACGGTGATCGCCAACTCGCCGAAGCAGTACGACTATTTCTTCAACATCGACGAGGGCGGCTATTACGGCCATCCGAACGTGCTGCGCGACGAGTATATCCTGAATGGCGGCAACCCGACCTCCGGCCTCGATCCGAACGAGGTCGTCGGCGGCAATGACGGCAATCCGGGAACCGACGGCTACCAGGTCGGTGTGGATCCGGATCCGGATTACGACCTCGATGGGGTCTACAATCTCGGCTACAACCGGTCGCCGAACGGCGCGATCGAATATACCGGCAATGCGTTCGGGTCGAACCTGAAGGGGGCGATCCTCTTCGCCCAGTTCTCGACCGGCGACAATGTGCGCATGATCCGCGTCGACGCGAACGGCAACATCATCGGCGACGATGTGCTGCGCCGTCCGGACGGCTCGGTGATCAACAACTACATCGATCCGCTCGACATCATCCAGAACCCGGTGACAGGCCAGCTCTACCTGATGACGCTGAACCGCGGCACGGGCGCCAGCCAGCTCATCCTGCTGACGCCTGCGCCTGGCGGCGTGACGGAGGACGTCACGGCGAACGAGGGCGGCGATCTCGCGCTGGTCGCCTTCGACGTTTCCGATCCGGCCGCGGCGGTCTTCCAGATCAACGGGCTGGACGATGATATCACGGCCATCCGCGTCCGCTTCAACAACGGCCCGGAGACGACCGTCACGCTCGATGCCCAGAACCGCTTCACGATCGACATCTCCAACCTGACCGGCCCCGTCACGGCGACCATCCGCGTCACCGACGACGACCTCAACGAGGCGACCACCTCGGCGACCTTCACGCCGGGCGAAGAGCCGGAGGAATACGTCACGCTCGTGACTATCCAGGCGGAGGACAAGACGCCTGGCGATGGCACGGCGGTCACCGTCCCGACCGGTTCGGCCGCGCAGATCCAGATCCGCGACGCCGGCAATCTCGAAACCGGAACCGGCCCCGGCTATGTGAACGGCCTGCGTCCCGGCGCCGTCGGCCTCGACGGCAATACCGACAATACCGACGGCACGCCGGGCGGCTATGCCGATTTCGGCTCGACCAATGCCGATTACCTGACCTTCACCTTCGACGTGCCATCCGGCAGTGCCGGCTCGGCGATCCTGCGCTTCCGCTATGCCAACGGTGCAACCACCGATCGGCCCCTGCAGCTCGAGGTGAACGGCACGATCGTCAACGTGCAGTCGTTCCTGCCGACCTCGCCCGGCGCGACCGTCGACGGCTGGACCGTCTGGGCGACGGTGGAGATTCCGGTCTCGCTCGTGGCCGGCCAGAACACGGTCACGCTGCGTTCGGTCAACGCGACGGGTCCGAATATCGACCAACTCGAAGTCCTCGTGCCCAACGAGTCGGATCCCGGCACGCCCAATGATGGAGAGGCGGTGATCGACGGCGTGACCTACGTCCTCTACGAGGCCGAGAATGCCGCCTCGACCGGCGAGCCTGCCATCGTCAGCGAGGATCGTAACCAGTCGGGTGACTTCGTCGACTTCATCGGCCCGGACAGCGAGACTCTGACCTGGACCGTCGAAGTGTCCGAGGCCGGCGTCTACGGCATCGACATCCTCTACGCGCTGGCCTCCACCAAGGCAGCGCGGCCAATGGGTCTGTCGGTCAACGGCAACCCTGTCGAGACCTTGCCCTTCGTGCCGAACAGCTCGGCGGCGGAGGACGTCTGGGGACCGCAGTCGGCCACGTTGCAGCTCAATGCCGGGGTCAACACGATCACGATCACCGCCCCAGGAGGCGTGGCGCCGAATATCGACCTCCTGCGCATCACCAAGGAGCCGCTGTCGCCCTTCGAGCCGGACTACGTCGAAATCGACGGCAGCGGCCGCATCGAACTCGAGGCGCAGGATGGCTCCGCGCATATCGTCAACGGCAGCACGGTCGAGTTCTACTTCACCGTGGGTACCGATGGCGTCTACAAGATCGACGCGGCAGCCAACGCCAATGCGGCGAACGGCCAGGGGCTCACCTGGTTCCTCAACGGCGTCGAGGTCGACGAGAGCGACTTCCCAGGTGTCGGCCTGGCAGGGGAGGAATCCGTCTATCTGACGCTAGAGGCTGGTACCCAGTACCAGATCAAGATCGTGTCGGACGCTCCGGGAGCCGCAGGCATCGACTATCTCGACGTCAGCCCCGCTGCCGGCAATGCGAACGCCGACATCGCGGTGCAGAGCCTGGATCCCGCCTATCTCGACGACCGGCTGCATTTCAGCTTCCTGGAGAACCCGAGCGCGGTCGACCCGGATGCGCCGCCGCGGGACTTCAAGGACAGCGGGACCGTACGCATCAGCAATACCGGTACGGAGCCGCTCACCTTCACCGAGACCGAACTCAGTGGTCCCTTCGTGCTCGCCAACCCGGCGATCTTCGACGGGCTGACGCTGGCGCCCGGCCAGTCGATCGACGTGACGGTGCTGTTCAACCGCGCCGCCTACACGCCGCCGACCTCCAACGTCGACGCGACTTCGACGATCTTCACCGGGGAACTGACGCTCGTCACCAACGACGCGGACAGCCCGGTCATGACCGTCGATCTCGCCGGCTTCTGGCAGGCTCGCGACGAGGGCGGCCACGAGCCGAACGTCAACGAGATCTGGCGCATCTTCGGCTTCGGCAACGTCATCGAGAACCTGACGACCCGCGGCGGTGGCGAGAACTCGGCGCTCAGCACCAACGACGTCTTTGCCAAGACCGATCCGACCGAGGTGCTGTCGCCCTACTGGCGCATCGCCGACGGCCACACCAGCGCCAAGATGACCCAGCTCGCGGCCTTTCACGGCACGGGTGGCGCGACGATGGGCATCCACAATCCCGGCAACAAGGGCCAGGGGGTCACCTTCTGGAACCATGAGGGCACGGACAACCAGCGACTGCTGCCCAACAGCGGCAACGACACCAGCTTCTCGACCCGCACTTTCACCCGTACGGACGTGCCGGACGGGTGGGCAGGCAACGACGTCTTCGGCTTCACGGTCGCTGGACTGTCGAGCGATCCACGTCTCAATCCGACGGGCGGCGTGATCGTGCCGGGCGCTCAGCAGGGCCACACCGTCAAGATATTCCAGGCGCTGGACGAGGATGGGAACATCATCCCCAACGTGTTCCTGGGGATCATGGACTACACGGGCATCAACTATGACTATAACGACAACATCTTCGTCATAGAGGGCGTCGAACCCGTCGGCTTCGGGCAGGACCTGCGCATTGCCGGTCTCGACGACGCGGCGGCGGACGAGCGTCTGGTGTTCACCAACATCGACAATCCCGCCAATGCGCAGCAGGCCTTCCGCAACGAGGCCGTCCTGACCATCGCCAATGACGGTTTCGCGCCGCTCAACATCAGCTCGATCGTTCTCGGCGACACCGCGAATTTCGAGATCGTCGGCGCTATTCCGTCGACGATCGCGGCCGGCAGCAGCGCGCAGATCACCGTGCGCTACATCGGCACGCATGCGGGCACGACGGCCGGTGCCGACCTGCACACGACCACGCTCACCATCAATTCGGACGACTACGCCGAAGGCGTGAAGGTCATCCAGCTCGCCGGCCTCGCGCAGGAATTTTCCGAGAACAATTCCGAGCCGACCGTGGCACAGATCGTCGAAGCCTTCGGCTACGGTACGGACATGGCTCAGGGCGAGCTCGCCGGAGGCGGCGTGGTCGAGACGATCGGCGACGAAGTCTTGATGCCGTACCTGCAAAAGCTCGATGCGGGTCAGCCGATCCAGGTGATCCAGATCGCCGCTTTCCTCAACCAGGGCAACGTCGCCCGTCTCGGCTACCATCAGCTCAACTCGAGCGCGGTCACGAACCTGTTCGCCAATGACGACCAGCAGGGACAGACCGTGTTGCCGGACCAACTGGTCGCGGGCAGCGGCTCGGGAGCGAGCGTGGCGCGCGGCACCATCACGCAGAACGGGCCGTTCGGCCTCTATATCTCCGTCGATGGCCGGCCTACCTATTCCTCCTGGTCCGACCCGGAAGCGAACAAGATCGATCCGAATTTCGGCCATCTGGTCGGCGACAATCAGGGACACCTGATCCGCTTCTTCCAGGCGCTGGATGCCGACGGCAACGTGATCGAGGGCACCTATATCGGCATCCAGGATTATCCCGGCGCCGGCAATTACGACTACAACGACCACATGTTCGTCATCAAAAACGTCAAGCCTTACGAGCTGACGTCGACAGATGATGCGAATGGCGACGGCGTCAACGACGCGTTGCAGAACGACACCGACAATGACGGCACGGTGAACTTCTTCGATCCGAACTCGAATCCGCCGGGATCCGAACAGCAGCCCTTCGGTGGCGATCCCTTCGTGGTCGACGCCGACGGCGTGGTCATCGATGCCGACGACTACGATATCGGCGGCCAGGGCGTCGCCTATAACGACACGCCGGGCTTGCAGGGCGGCAGCAATGGCGGCCGAACTGGAAGCGACGTGGAGGTCACCGGCAGCGGCGACATCGGCTGGATCGACCCCGGCGAATGGCTCGAATACACGATCGACGTCGACCACGCGGGCGTTCACGATATCGGGCTGCTGCTCTCCAACGGAGGCGGGGCAGGGCGCTCGGCGGTGGTCAGCTTCTACCGGCCAGGCGAGACGACCCCCTATGCAACGAGCGGCACGATCGCCAATCCGCAGACGGCGACCTGGTCGACCTTCGTTAACCGCCCCGGCACCGTTACGCTGGAGGAGGGCGAGCAGATCGTGCGTGTCACCTTCAGCGGCGGCAGCCAGGACTTCCGCTCGCTGTCGCTGAAGCCGGTGATCGTCCAGACGCCGTATGGCGGAACCGCGCCGAGCTTCACCAATGGCACGCTCACCGTCGACGCGACCAATTTCGACGAAGGCGGCCAGGGGGTGGCCTACAACGACAATCCGGGCCTCGATGGCGGCGCTACCACGCCGCGTCCGGGCCGGGACGTCGAGTTCGTCGGCGGCGGCAACGATATAGGCTACGTCAAACCCGGCGAATGGGTCGAATATACGATCAACGTTCCGACCGCGGGGATCTACACCTTCTCGGCCAATGCCAAGACGCCGGTCACCGGCGCCACCATCTCGGTATCGCTCAACGGCACGACGCAGCTCGGCGTGGTGGCACTCGCCGATGGTCACTCGGGAGGCAGCAATTTCGGTAGTGCCGCTTTCTCGCAAAGCGCGCCGATCCAGATTGCCTTGGCCGCTGGACTGCAGACCCTGCGGCTCACCTTCGACGGGCCGCTCGCATCCAACGGCTATGTTCTCGACCTGGCCTCCTTCACGCTCCAGGCGAACGGGCAGCAGCCCTTCGGCGGGATCGCGCCGGTGCTCGACGACGACGGGCTGACGGTGGACGCCATCGACTATGACGATGGCGGCCAGGGCGTGGCCTACAACGACGCGCCGGGCCTGCAGGGTGGCACCAATGGTGGCAGGGCGGGCAGTTCCGTCGAGATCACGTCGGGCGGCGACGTCGGCTGGATCGGCAACGGCGAATGGCTCGAATACACGATCAACGTCGCCGAGGCCGGACAATACGTCTTCAATCTGTCGATGGCGCTCGGCGAAGCCGGCGGTCCCAACCGTTCCGTCACGGCCACCTTCTCGAATGGCGGCAATGTGGAGACGGTGACGATCGCCACGCCGCGCACGGGAACGTGGAGCAACTTCCAGGATACGCAGGATGCCGTCGTCGACCTGCCTGCCGGCACCACGGTCGTGCGGCTGACATTCAACGGCGGCTCGCAAGACCTGGCGTCCTTCACGCTCGAGCCTGCGGCCTCCGCCGCCGCGGCCTTCGCGGTCCCGGAGACGGACGGGCAGGCCGCGATGTTCCTGGCGATGCAGGAGCAGGCCTTCGACGTACTCGATCGGCCTGGCTGGCATTTCGGCCACGAGGTGCCCGAGAACGGCGCGCCGCCGCCCCAGGATCCGATCCACGGCTACGACCTGATGGCTTGAGTGCTTGCGGCCCGGGAGGCATCCCTTCCGGGCCGTTTCGAGGGGTGCAAGGCCCGGGGGCGGAAACCAACCTGACCGACTGAAAAGGTCGGAGCTCGGCCTTGCGGGAATGTAAATGCGGGGGATAGGTCAATGTTCTTGCGTAGCAACAGCTCGGCGGTGAAAGGCGTGCTCCAGGCATGCCGCTCCGCCTTCACCGGCGTGTTTCTCATCAGCGCGGTCATCAACCTGCTGATGCTGACCGGCCCGATCTTCATGCTCCAGGTCTATGACCGGGTGCTCGCCAGCAACAGCGTGCCGACGCTGGCGGTGTTGGCGGGCATGGCACTTGCGCTTTACGTCTTCAACTGGGCGCTCGATCTCTTACGCTCCCGCGCGCTTACGCGGGTGAGCATGAAGGTCTACACCAGGCTCTCCGATCCGGCCCTGCGCGCTCACGCGATCCTGCCGATCGTGGCGGGGCAGAAGGCTGCGGCGCTTCAGCCGGGCCGCGACGTGGACGCGATCAGGCGCTTCCTCGGCTCGCAAGGTCCGGCAGCGATCTTCGACCTTCCCTTCATGCCGCTCTATTTCGTGATCCTGTTCCTGTTTCATCCCACGCTCGGGATGCTGTCGCTCGGCGGCGGCGCGCTGATCTTCCTGCTGGTGCTCGCCAATGAGATGTCCTCGCGCGAGCCGGCGCGCGAACTCAACCGCGCCAGCGGGGCGCAGTCCAGGCTGATGGAATCGACCCGCCGCAACGCCGAGGTCGTGACCTCGATGGGCATGCTGGGGCGCATCCAGGAGCAGTTCGTCGAGAGGGTCGCCGCGCATTGCGACGCGCAGCAGGTCTCCGCCGACAGGAGCAACTTCTATTCCACCGTCATCAAGACCCTGCGCCTCGTTCTCCAGTCCGCGATGCTCGGGCTGGGCGCCTATCTCGCAATCTACCAGGAGATCACGCCCGGGGTGATGATCGCCGCTTCGATCATCATGGCGCGCGCCCTCGCGCCGATCGAGCAGGCCGTCTCGCAATGGCCGTCCTTCGTCGCCGCGCGGCAGGCCTCCGCCCGGCTGGCCGAAACGCTGCGCCAGGTGCCCAAGGACAACGGCGCCCCCGGCCTGCCGCTGCCATCGGAGGAGCTTCGCGTCGAGCAACTCGCGACCACGGCGCCGGGCGAGCCGGTGGTGCTGCTCCAGGGTGCGAATTTCGCGCTGAAGGCCGGCGACGGGTTAGGCGTCATCGGCCATTCGGGGTCGGGCAAGACCAGCCTCGCTCGCGCGCTGGTCGGCGTCTGGCCCGTGGTCAGCGGCTCGGTTCGGCTCGACGGCTCGACGCTCGACCAGTGGGTGGACGGCGACCGCGGCCGGTTCATCGGCTACCTGCCGCAGGACGTGGAGCTTTTCGACGGCACGGTTGCCGAGAACATATGCCGCTTCAGCGCCGATCCGAAACTCGTCGATGTCATCGCCGCAGCAAAGCTCGCCGGAATCCATAAAATGATCGCCGGCCTGCCCGAGGGCTACAACAGCATGGTCGGCGAAGGCGGCATGCGCCTTTCCGCCGGACAGCGCCAGCGCATCGGCCTCGCCCGCGCGATCTATGGCAATCCGTTCCTGGTCGTCCTCGACGAGCCGAACTCGAATCTCGATCAGGAAGGCGAGCGGGCGCTCACAGAGGCGATGCTGGAGATGCGTCGGCGCGGCAGCATCGTCATCGTGATCGCGCACCGAACGAGTGCCCTTGCCGCCGTCAACCATGTGCTGGTGATCCAGAGCGGCAAGCAGGCTCAATTCGGACATCGCGACAGCGTCTTGGGAAATGTCAGCGTCCTGCCCGTTCCGGGCGAGAAAGAGGTGGTTCGCCATGCGGTATGAGGACATCGAGCGGAAGATCACGAGGTCGGCCTCCCGGCAGATCGTTTCCGCGCTGGCGATTTGTGCAGCGCTTGTGGGGGGTATCGGAGCGGCAGCGGCCTATGCCGAAATCGGCGGCGCCGTCCTGGGCTCCGGCATGGTGATCGTCCAGGGGCGCACCAAGCATGTCCAGCACCGCGACGGCGGCATCGTCGGCGAGATTCTTGTCGGCGAAGGCCAGAAGGTGGAGTCCGGGCAACTGCTGTTCCGCCTCGACGACACGGTGGCGAAGGCAAGCCTCGGCATCGTCGACACGCAGCTCGAACAGCTCCTGGCGCAGGAAGCCCGCCTGCTTGCCGAGCAGGCGGGGGGCGCGGTTCCCATCCAGTTTCCGCCGGATTTGACGGATTCGACCGACCCCAGGGCCAAGCTCGTCATGAAAGGCCAGGAAGAACTCTACGTTTCCCGCCGGGCTACGCGCGACGGCCAGAAGGCCCAGCTTGCCGAACAGGTCGGCCAGTTCGAGGAGAAGGCCGCCGCGCTCCAGGCTGAGCGGGCAGCCGTCGCCGACAATGTCGAATTGCTCAAGGAGCAACTCGAGGATGCGACATTTCTTCACAAGCAGAACCTGCTGGTGGATTCGCAACTCATTTCCATCCGCCGCGAGAATGCATCCCTGCTCGGCAACATGGCCTCGCTGGCTGCCGAGGTCGCGGAGGCCCGCCAGGCGATCAGCCAGGCGAAGCTCCAGCTCGCGCAGGTGGACGAGCAGTTCTACGAATCGGTGCTGGTCGAGCTCGACCAGAAACAGACCGAGATCGCCAAACTCAGGGAAGAGCGGATCGCCGCCCTGGACCGCCTCCAAAGGCTCGACATCCATGCTCCGATCGGCGGCTACCTGCATCAGCTGGAGATACACACGATCGGTGGCATCGTCGCGCCGGGCGACCGCTTGGTCAGCATCATCCCGGCCGACGACGAACTGATCGTCGAGGCCAAGATCGCGCCGAACGACGTCGACCAGGTCGCGCCCAGCCAGGAGGCGCGCCTGCGCCTGACCGGCCTCGACCGCAGGACAACTCCGGAACTCTACGCCGATGTGATGGACGTCGCCGCCGACCTGACCACCGATCAGCAGACGGGCATGAGCTACTACGTGGCGCGCCTGAGGATCAACGAGGAGGACATCGATAAGGTCGGCGCCGAGAACCTGCGTCCCGGCATGCCGGTGGAGGTTTTCGTTTCGACCGGCACCAGGTCGATCCTGTCCTACCTGGTCAAGCCGATCGCCGACCAGATCCAGCACGCGATGCGGGAGAGCTGAGAGATGCTTGACGAGGACCATCGCGATCCGGCTGCCCTGTCCAGCAATCTCGGCGCGGAAGTGCCTTTTGTTCGCCCGCCACAGCTGGGCGATGGTGCGCCGACATCCGACCAGGGAGCCGACAATGCCGGTCGCCTCCAGGATTCACGGCCCGTCCGGCTCGGACGCGCTCCGGCCACGGTCGATTCCGCCCAAGTGGGGCCCGGACCTGCGTCCGTGAAGGGCGTGCTCGCCGACATGGCAAATCGCAGATCCGCTGGGAGCGATGTCGCCAAGGGCCTTGCCGATCTGAACGCCAAGTTCGACGCGATGAAGGAATCCTTCGACCTTCTCGAAGCCCATGTCGCGATCGGTCTTTCCCGGTCGATCGCGGACACGCTCAAGGCCGAGGCAGCGACGCTGGAGCAGCAGATCGTGCTGGGTCACCGATACAGAGCCCGCTACAGGCTGGCGCTGGGCATCGCGTTTCTGCTGGCCGCCGCCATCGTCGCTGACCAGTACCGGCCTTTCATCGCCGCTTTGTTCGAACCCCTCCGGCAAGTCGCGGCCAGCGTGGGGTGATGCCGGTGCGCCCCGCTATCGGGCGGCTAAGCTGTGGTTGAAAACGGCATGCGGGGTCCCCACTTGCCTTGCTCGAGGAGCCGTCAGCCCAGTATGCGGTGAGCCAATTGACCCAGAAGCGCGCCCTGCTGCTGCGCAATCCCAAGGCGCGGCGAGGCCAGGAGCCGATCACGCCTATGCTCCAGCGCATGCAAAGCGGCGGGCTCGACGTCACCGTGGAAACCTTCGAAGCGCTGCCTGAGATCGCGCGCGATATCGTGCGCCTGCGGCACATGGCCGACCTCGTCATCGTTTGCGGCGGGGATGGCTCGGTCTCTTCGGCGGCGCTGGCTGCGATGGAAAGCGGCCTGCCTCTCGGGATCATTCCGATGGGGACGGCCAACGATCTTGCCCGGACCCTCGAAATCCCGATGGACCTGGTCGGTGCAGCCGATGTCATCATCCGTGGCGAAACGCGCCCGGTGGATGTCGGAATGGTCAATGGGCATGCCTTCTTCAATGTCGCGAGCATCGGGCTGAGCAGCGATCTCGCGCAAAGTCTCGATCCGGAGCTGAAGAAGCGTTTCGGGAGGCTGGGCTATGCATTGGCTGCCATGAAGATCCTGACCCGTGCGTCGCACTTCAGCGCAAAGATCACCGAGAAGGGGCGGACGATCGACGTGGAGACCTACCAGATCGCGGTCGGCAACGGGCGGCACTATGGCGGCGGCAATGTGGTGGAGGAAAGCGCGGAGATCGATGATGGGCATCTCGATCTCTACAGCCTCGAGATGAAGAACCTCTGGAAGCTGGCGCTCATGCTGCGCTCGTTCCGATCCGGAACCCATGGCGCCTGGAGCGAGGTTCGCACGGCGAGATGCGTCGAGTTCGACATCGCGACCAAAAAGCCCATGCCGGTCAACACCGACGGCGAAATCGTCACATCGACACCGGCCCATTTCAAGGTCCATCCGAAGGCCATCTCGATCTTTGCGCCGGCGGCGGGCAAGCCGGGCAGGACGGGGCGGCCTTCGTTGTATCATCGGTGAGTGATTGAGCGTTTGTGCAACACCCCCCTCTGCCCTGCCGGGCATCTCCCCCTCAAGGGGGGAGATTGGCAGCTTTGGTCCCGGCGTTTCTTCTGCCAAGTCAAAAGATTGGCGAAACCGTGTATGACAGCCAATCTCCCCCCTTGAGGGGGAGATGCCCGGCAGGGCAGAGGGGGGTATGACAGTCGCCGTCGCCCAACTCGGCAGTCCCGCCTTTTTCGCATTGCACAATCGGCGCGCCACGGCAAAATACCGGGATGACCGCCGGCCCCCTTCGAATCCTTGTCATCGACGAAAACCGCATTCGCGCGAGCGTCATCGAGGACGGCCTGCGCGAGGCCGGCTATGAGCGCGTCACGACCGTCCGTGACGTCACGGGCATCGCCAGACGTATCGCCGAGGTCGAGCCGGACGTCATCGTCATCGATCTCGAGAATCCCAACCGGGACATGCTGGAGAACATGTTCCAGCTCTCGCGGGTCGTGAAGCGGCCGGTCGCGATGTTCGTCGACAGGTCGGACACCGCTTCGATCGAGGCGGCAGTTGAAGCCGGCGTTTCGGCTTATGTCGTCGACGGGCTGCGCAAGGAGCGCGTCAAGCCGATCCTGGAAATGGCGATCAGCCGCTTCAACGCGTTTTCGCGTATGGCTCGCGAGCTCGAGGAGGCGCGCGGCGAGCTGGAGAACCGTAAACTTGTGGATCGCGCGAAGGGCATATTGATGCGCTCGCGCGGCTTTTCCGAGGAGGCGGCTTACGCGCTTCTGCGGAAAACCGCGATGAGCCAGAACCGCAAGATCAGCGAAATCGCCCAGAGCCTCGTCACCGCCGCCGGGCTGTTGGACGCGGGAGACGGAAAATGAGCGAGCCGCATCGCATTACGGCCGGGTTTCTGCCGCTTCTCGACAGCGCATTGCTCGTCGCGGCGCGGGAGAAGGGGTTTGCCGAGGAGGAAGGCGTCGAGCTCGTCCTTGTGCGCGAGAATTCCTGGGCGAGCATACGCGACCGCCTGGCCGTCGGTCATTTCGATGTCGCCCACATCCTGGCGCCGATGCCGATCGCTTTCAATCTGGGACTCAGCCCGCTCGCGGCCCGAACCATCGCGCCGATGGCTCTCGGGCTCGGCGGCAATGCCGTCACCGTATCGCTCGAGCTGTGGCGATCGATGCAAGGGTATGGCGCGGCCGGCAGCTTCGATCCCGCTTCGACGGGTGCCGCCTTGCGCAAGACGCTGGCAAGGCGCGCCGTGTCGGGTGCCGGCCCGCTGCGCTTCGCCGTGGTCCATCCGCATTCCGGGCACAATTACGAGCTGCGCTACTGGCTTTCCGCCTGCGGCATCGATCCCGACAAGGATGTCGAGATCGTCGTCGTGCCGCCGCCGCTTATGGCGGACGCGCTGGGCTCACGGCGCATCGACGGCTATTGCGTCGGCGAGCCGTGGAATATGGCGGCGGTAGCGAAGGGCGTCGGCCGCATCGCGACCGTCAAATCGGCAATCTGGAGATCCAGCCCGGAAAAGGTGCTCGGGGTCGCGGCAGCCTGGGCCGAAGCTCATCCGCAGGCGCTGACGGCGCTGCTGCGCGCGCTCTATCGTTCGTCCCGTTGGTGCGGGGAGGTCGCCAATCGCGCCGAGCTGGCCGGGCTGCTGGCCGGGCGAGCCTATGTCGACTGCCCTGCCGAATGGCTGCTGCCCGCGCTAAGCGGCATCGTCGCGACCGGCGATGGAAGCGCCGTCGCCGTGCCGGATTTCTTCGTCCCGCACGCGAAGGGCGCCACCTTCCCCTGGAAGAGCCATGCGCTTTGGTTCTACAGCCAGATGGTCCGTTGGAGGCAGGTCGAGGCGACCGCGGGCAAGGAGGCTACGGCACGCGAGACCTATCGTCCGGACCTCTACCGCGCCGCCTTGCGAGATCTCGGCGTGGCGCTGCCCGGCGCCAACGCCAAGGTCGAGGGCGCGCTTGTCGCGCCAACCCCGGTCGGTTCAGCCGGCGCGAGCCTGATCCTGGGACCCGACGGGTTCTTCGACGGCGCGATCTTCGATCCCGATCGGGTCAGTCCCTACATCCAGAGCCAGCGCAAAGCTTTGCCCGGAATTTAGGCGCCATTGTGCGGTGCACAACTGATGTGCATCGTCCGCCTCTATTTTTGACACCGCAGGGAACGCGCGCAAGGGAACGCGCGCATCCGTCTCCCGATGTGATCTTTGATTTCCTTAAGGAAATGCTGCCAGCTCCCCAACTGGCACGGTTCCTGCTTATTAGTCTGCAGGCCCTAAGCCGGGCCGAAGATTTGCGTCCAAAGGCGGGCGCACAAGGCAAAGCTGCCGATCAGGCCAATACGCGATCCCGGATGGACGGACGCGAAAGGCCTGGCCGGCAGCTTTTTTGTTTTCAGCAACGGACCGGCGTCCCTCCCGCGCCGAGTATGGAGCCAAAGATGAGAGAGCCCATTCCAACCGCGATTGTCCGAGATGGGTCGGCGGCCCGGGCGCTGTCGATGTCGACGATAGCTTTCGCCGTTTGCTTCGCCGTGTGGACGATCTTCTCGATCATCGGCGTGACGATCAAAGCCGAGCTAGGCCTCACGGAGACGCAATTCGGCCTGCTGGTCGGCATGCCGATCCTGACGGGCTCCCTGGTGCGTATGGTGCTCGGCATCTGGACGGACCGCTTTGGAGGGCGTCTTGTCTACACGGCCACCATGCTGGCGGCGGCGCTCGCCACCTTCCTGCTCGCCTTCGCTCATACCTACACGCAGATGCTGATCGCCGCGCTCGGCGTTGGGCTCGCCGGCGGTTCCTTCGCGGTGGGCGTGGCCTATGTCTCGCGCTTCTACGCCGCTGGCAAGCAGGGCACCGCGCTCGGCATCTTCGGTGTCGGCAATGTCGGCGCGGCAGTCACCAAATTCGCTGCGCCTTTCGTCCTGCTCGCCTGGGGCTGGCAGAGTGTGGCGCTGGTCTGGGCGGCAGCGCTGGCCGGCATGGCCATCGTGTTCTGGTTCACGACCGAGGACGATCCGGTGATCCGCCAGCGCCGCATCTCCGGCGCCGGCCAGCCGCGCAGCTTCCTGGCCGAATTCGAACCGCTCAGGGACATCCGGGTTTGGCGCTTCGCCCTCTACTATTTCTTCGCTTTCGGCGCGTTCGTGGCGCTGGCGCTGTGGCTGCCGCGCTACCTGATCGGCGTCTATGGCTTCGATATCGCCACCGCCGGCATGATCGGCGCGGCCTATTCGATCCCGGCGTCGATCTTCCGCGCCTATGGCGGCGTTCTGTCCGACCGCATCGGGGCGCGCAGCGTCCTCTATTGGACCTTCGCCGTCTCGGCCGTCGCCACCGCCGTGCTGTCCCTTCCTCAAGCTGACTATTCGGTGCGCGGCATCGACGGCCCCATCGACTTCCATTTCGAGATCGGGCCGACGGCCTTTATCGCCGTCGCGTTCGTGCTCGGCTTCTTCATGAGCCTCGGCAAGGCGGCCGTCTACAAGCACATCCCCGTCTACTACCCCGGCAATGTCGGTGCGGTCGGCGGCCTCGTCGGCATGATCGGCGGTCTCGGCGGCTTCCTCCTGCCGATCGCCTTCGGCATCCTCAACGACCTCACCGGCATATGGTCGAGCTGCTTCATGCTGCTCTTCGTCGTCGTCGCCGCGTGCTTCGCCTGGATGCATCTCGTCATCCGCAGGATGACGCGCCCGGCGCCCGCACCCGCTCTCGCCCCGGCTGCCGAATAGAACCAGGATCAACGACCATGACCGACAGACTTGTCATCATCGGCAACGGCATGGCGCCGGGCAGGATGCTGGAGCATCTGCTCGAAGCCACGCCGGACCGCTACCGGATTACGATCTTCAATGCCGAGCCGCGCGTGAATTACGACCGCATCATGCTGTCGCCCGTGCTTTCCGGCGAGAAGGCGTTCGAGGAGATCGTCATCCATGGCGACGGCTGGTACATCAAGCATGGCATCGTGCTCTATAAGGGCCACAGGATCGTCGCCATCGATCGTGAAGCCAGGACCGTGACCTCCGACCAGGGCGTCACCGAACCTTACGACAAGCTCGTCATCGCCACAGGTTCCGTGCCCTTCATCATTCCCGTGCCCGGCGCGAGCCTCCCCGGCGTCCTCAGCTATCGCGACCTCGACGACGTCAACGCCATGCTGCTTGCGGCGCAGTCGCGGGCAAAGGCCGTGGTCATCGGCGGCGGCCTGCTCGGCCTCGAAGCCGCCGCCGGGCTCAAGGAGCGCGGCATGGACGTGACCGTTCTGCATGTCATGCCGACGCTGATGGAGCGCCAGCTCGACCCCGCCGCCGGCTATCTGCTGCAGAAGGCCGTCGAGGCCCGCGGCATCAAGGTCATGACCAACGCCAATACGAAGGCGATCGTCGGCGAGGGCAAGGTCGAGGGCGTCGAGCTGGCAGACGGTACATTCGTGCCGGCGACGCTGGTGGTCATGGCGGTCGGTATCCGGCCGAATGCCGAACTCGCCAGGAACGCGGGCCTCGACGTCAATCGCGGCATCGTCACCGACGACCTTTTGCAGACCTCCGATCCCCACATCCTCGCGCTTGGTGAATGCGCGGAGGTATGCGGTCACGTCTACGGCCTCGTCGCGCCGCTTTACGAGATGGCGCGGGTTGCCGCGGCCAGGCTTTCGGATGGGGCGAAGAGGCGCTTCGTCCATTCCGACACGCCGACCAAGCTCAAGGTGACCGGCATCGACCTCTTTTCGATCGGCGATTTCGCCGATGGCGACGACCGCGAGGAGATCATCCTGCGCGACGCCTCGGCCGGCATCTACAAGCGCGTGATCCTGCAGGACAACAGGATCATCGGAACGGTCCTGTTCGGTGAAACGGGCGACGGCGCCTGGTTCAACGATCTCAAGAAGAAAGCCGTCGACATCTCCGACATGCGCGACACGCTGATCTTCGGCCAGACCTTCCAGGGAGGCGCCCTCGCGGACCCTCTGGCGGCCGTTGCGGCACTGGCGGATGATGCGGAGATCTGCGGCTGCAACGGCGTCTGCAAGGGAGCGATCACAGGGGCGATCGCAGCGAAGGGCCTGACCGAGCTGGACGAGGTGCGCGCCCACACCAAGGCCTCGGCGTCCTGCGGAACCTGCACGGGCCTGGTCGAGCAGTTGCTGAAGCTGACGCTCGGCGACAGCTACAATCCCGCCGCCGTGCAGCCCACGTGCTCCTGCACGACGCTCGGACATGATGATGTGCGCCGGCTGATCAAGGCGAAGAGGTTGAAGACCATCCCGGCGGCCATGCAGGAGCTAGAGTGGAAGACCTCCTGCGGCTGCGCCAAATGCCGACCGGCGCTCAACTACTATCTCGTCGCCGACTGGCCGGGCGAATATGCCGACGACTATCAGTCGCGTTTCGTCAACGAGCGCGTCCACGCCAACATCCAGAAGGACGGCACCTACTCGGTGGTTCCGCGCATGTGGGGCGGCGTCACCTCCGCCAAGGAGCTGCGCGCCATCGCCGACGTGGTGGACAAGTTCGGCATCCCGACGGTCAAGGTCACCGGAGGCCAACGCATCGACATGCTGGGCATCAGGAAGGAGGATCTGCCGGCCGTTTGGGCCGATCTGGGCAAGGCAGGCTTCGTGTCCGGCCACGCCTACGCCAAGGGGCTGCGCACGGTGAAGACCTGCGTGGGATCGGAGTGGTGCCGCTTCGGCACGCAAGATTCCACCGGCCTCGGTATCCGCATCGAGAAGTTCATGTGGGGATCGTGGACGCCCGCCAAGGTCAAGATGGCCGTTTCCGGATGTCCGCGAAACTGCGCCGAGGCGACCTGCAAGGATGTCGGCGTGATCTGCGTCGATTCCGGCTACGAGGTCCATTTTGCCGGCGCGGCGGGGCTCGACATCAAGGGCACGGAAGTGCTGGGCCTGGTCAAGACCGATGACGAGGCCTTGGAGGTGATCGCCGCGCTCGTCCAGATGTATCGCGAGCAGGCGCGCTATCTCGAGCGTATCTACAAATGGGCCAAGCGCGTCGGCATCGACGAGATCAGACGCCAGATCCTGGACGACCTGCCGCGCCGCAGGGCCTTCTTCGACCGCTTCGTCTTCAGCCAGAAATTCGCCCAGGTCGACCCATGGTCGGAGCGCGTTTCGGGCAAGGACAAGCACGAGTTCCAGCCGCTCGAGGCGGTCGCTTTTCAACAGGCTGCGGAGTAGGGCGATGAATTGGTTCACCATCGGGACGATCTACGACATACCTCGGCGGGGGGCACGCTGCATCGCTACGCCGCAAGGCCGGATCGGTGTCTTCCGTACCGCGGACGACCGGATCTTCGCGATCGAGGACCATTGCCCGCACAAGGGCGGGCCGCTCAGCCAGGGCATCGTGCACGGCGTGTCCGTGACCTGCCCGCTGCACAATTGGGTGATCTCGCTGGAAACCGGCCAAGCCGAGGGAGTCGACGAGGGCTCGGTCGGCGTGATCCCGGTGAGGATCGAAGAGGGCCGGATCGCAATTGCGCTCGCCGCCCGGCTCGAGGCCGCGGAGTGAAGGCGATGAACTCGCGGGCGGCAGGGTTTCCCCCTCTCCGTCTCGGCTTCGCCGAGCCACCTCTCCCCCACGCTGCGCGCAGGGGAGAGGAAAGGCGCCAGGTTTGCGGCCGGCGGTTCCTCACCCCCACGAAAGTGGGGGAGAGGTGGCTCGGCGAAGCCGAGACGGAGAGGGGGACCTGTCCTACGCACGGCCAGGTTCTTCATTCTCCACAATCGACCACCGAGGAGTCGCAGCGCCATGGCTGACCATCGCGCGGCGCCTGCCGAGGTGAGGACGACCTGTCCCTATTGCGGGGTGGGTTGCGGCGTGCTGGCCAAGGTCGCCGCGGATGGTGCTGTTTCGGTCCGCGGCGACCCCGATCATCCCGCGAATTTCGGCAGGCTCTGTTCCAAGGGCTCGGCCCTCGCAGAAACGGTGGGGTTGGAAGGGCGATTGCTCTATCCCGAGATCGACGGAAAGCGCGCGCCGTGGGAGGATGCGCTCGACCGCGTCGCGCAGCGCTTTTCCCGGGCCATCGAAGAATTTGGTCCGGATTCGGTCGGCTTCTACGTTTCCGGGCAATTGCTGACCGAGGATTATTACGTCGCCAACAAGCTGATCAAAGGCTTCATCGGTTCGGCCAATATCGATACCAATTCGCGCCTGTGCATGGCGTCGTCGGTCGCCGGCCATCGCCGCGCCTTCGGCGAAGATATCGTGCCCGGCACCTATGCGGATTTCGAAGAGGCCGACCTCGTCGTTCTCACCGGTTCGAATGCGGCCTGGTGCCATCCGATCCTCTACCAGCGCCTGCTTGCGGCAAGAGAAAAGCGCGGCACGAGGATTGTCGTCATAGACCCGCGCCGCACCGCGACCGCGGACGAATGCGATTTGCACCTCGCGCTCGATCCCGGCACTGACGTCCTCCTGTTCAACGGGCTTCTCGCGCATCTGTCTCGGACGGACGCGATCGACCGGAGTTTCATCGCCGCCAGCACATCCGGTTTCGAGACCGCTGTCGCCGTCGCCACGGCGGATGCGCCGTCGGCCGAGCACGTCGGAAAATGTTGTGGGCTCAATCCCGCCGACGTCAGGCTCTTCTTCGAGCTCTTCGCGGCCAGGGAACGCGTGGTGACCGTCTATAGCCAGGGCGTGAACCAGTCGGCGCATGGCACGGACAAGGTCAACGCCATCATCAACTGCCACCTCGCGACCGGACGGTTGGGTAAGCCGGGCAGAGGGCCGTTCTCCGTGACCGGCCAGCCGAATGCCATGGGCGGCCGCGAGGTCGGCGGGCTCGCCAACCAGCTCGCCGCCCATATGAACTTCGAGACGCCGGGCGACATCGAGCGCGTCGCTCGCTTCTGGAACGCACCCGGCATCGCACGACGTCCCGGACTGAAGGCCGTCGACCTGTTCTGTGCGGCTGGCGACGGACGGATCAAGGCTCTCTGGATCATGGGCACCAATCCGGCCGTCAGTATGCCGGATGCCGGCCGGGTACGGAGAGCCCTGAAGGCCTGCGACTTCGTGGTGGTGAGCGACGTAACCCGCACCGACACGACGCGCTTTGCCGACGTGCTGCTGCCGGCGGCTGCCTGGGGTGAGAAGGACGGGATGGTCACCAATTCCGAACGCCGGATGTCGCGGCAGAAGGCCTTCCTGCCGCGCCCTGGCGAGTCACGCCCGGACTGGCGCATCATCTGCGATGTGGCGCAACGGATGGGATTTGCCGAAGCCTTCGACTTCGACAGCCCCGCCGCCATCTTCCGCGAGCATGCCGCGCTTTCGGGGTTCGAGAATGGCGGGGAGCGCCTGTTCGACATCGCGGCGTTGGCCGGGATCGGCCAAGACGTCTACGACGAATTCGTGCCGCGCCACTGGCCGACGTCGAAGCCCGGCGCAGCCTCGGCGCGGCTTCTCGGCGATGGCCGCTTTCCTACGGGGGACGGCCGTGCGCGCTTCGTGCCGGTCCGCCAGGAGGGCACGGCGCTGGCGGTCGATGCCGCGTTTCCCATCGCCCTCAACACCGGGCGGCTGCGGGATCAATGGCATACGATGACCCGCACCGGGCGCGTGCCGCGACTGGCGGCCAATGCGCCGGAGCCGACGGTGGAACTCAACCCGGCCGATGCGGCAGGCAAGCTCGCCGACGGCGATCTGGTGCGCGTGGCGAGCCGCTACGGTTTCGCGCGGGCAAAAGTGCGCATCACCGAGGCGCAGCGCCCCGGCCATGCCTTCCTGCCGATGCACTGGAGCGGCGGCTATGCAGCCAATGCCGGGGCAGGCACGCTCTCCACACCCATCACGGACCCGTTCTCAGGGCAGCCGGAGCTGAAGCACGTCCCGGTCAGCATCACGCGCGAAGCGGTGGCCTGGGAGGGCGTCCTCGTCACGAGACGGGATCTCAGACCGACCGGCTTCGTGCATTGGAGCCGCCGCGCGGTCGATGGCGGCTGGATCTATGCCTTCTCCGGCACCGAGACGCCCGACCAGGGCATATTGCTCACGCGCAGATTCCTCGATGCCTTCCGGCGCGATCAGTTGCTCGAATATACGGACCGCCGGGGCCTCAGCTACCGTGCGGCGGCAATCGACGAGGACCGCGCCATGGCCGAGGCGCTGCTCGTCGCGCCGCCCGGGCAACTGCCTGCGCGCGACTGGATGGTGCACTTGCTCGCCTCCCGTCAATCGCTTGACCCGGCGGATCGGCTGGCCCTGCTGTCCGGCCGCTCGCCGGCACCCGTGCCCGCCGCCGGGCGCATCGTCTGTTCCTGTTTCAATATCGGCGTCAACCAGCTCGCCGCCGCCGTGGCCGCGGGCTGCGCGACGCTTGACGAGATCGGCGAGCGGCTGCGCGCCGGCACGAACTGCGGCTCGTGCCGCTCGGAGATAAGGACAATCATCGATGAAGGTCGCATCCAGGCAGCCGAGTGAGTCGGCTCCGCCCCGCATTCAACCGCTCAGCGTTCTTCCGGTGTTCTTCGATCTCAGAGGAAAGCGCGCCGTCGTCGCGGGAGGGACTGAAGCCGCCGCGTGGAAGGCTGAACTCCTGGCCGCCGCCGGTGCCAAGGTGGATGTCTATGCGCCGGCGGACGAGGTTTCCGGCGAAATGCGCGGCCTCGTCGAGCAGGAGCGGACCGTGACACTTCATGGTCATGTTTGGAATGCGCCCTGCCTAGCCGGCGCGGCCGTGGCGCTGGCGGATGCTGGAGACGACAGGGAAGCGGCTGCCTTCGAAGCGGCGGCCCAGAAAGCGGGAGCCGCCTGCAACGTGATCGACAAGCCGGCTTATTGCCACTTTCAGTTTGGCGCGATCGTCAACAGGTCGCCTGTCGTCGTGGGCATCTCGACCTCGGGCGCAGCGCCGATCCTGGGTCAGGCCGTGCGCCGCCGCATCGAGACCCTGCTGCCTATGTCACTGGCCGAATGGGCGGCGCTGGCGCGCCGGATACGCGATCATGTGTGCGAACGCCTGGCGCCGGGCATCGCCCGCCGCGCATTCTGGGAGAGCTTTGCCGACCGCGCCTTCCGGCCTACGCTGCTTGAGGGCGAACGGTTCACAAGGGAGCTGATCGCGGCCGCGGCCCGAAGCCCATCGGGCCATGTGACCTTCGTCGGAGCCGGGCCGGGCGACGCCGAACTCCTGACGCTGAAGGCGGTGCGCGCGCTCCAGGCGGCGGACGTGATCCTGTTCGATGATCTCGTCTCCGACGAGGTGCTCGAGCTGGCGCGCCGCGAAGCCAAGCGCATCCTGGTCGGCAAGCGCGCCGGGCGCCCGAGCTGCAAGCAGGATGAGATCAACGAGATGATGGTCCGGCTCGCCAAGGTCGGGCGTCGCGTCGTCCGGCTCAAATCGGGCGATCCCATGATCTTCGGTCGCGCGGGCGAGGAGATCGCCCGACTGCGTGCAGCGGGGATCGCGTACGATGTCGTGCCCGGCATCACGGCAGGCTTTGCCATGGCAGCGGCGCTCGGCGTCTCGCTGACGCACAGGGACCATGCCAAGTCGGTCCGCTTGGTGACCGGTCACTCCAAAGCGGGCGGGCTGCCCGGGGATGTGGACTGGCGTGCCGTAGCCGATCCCTCCGTGACAACTATTTTCTACATGGGCGGACGAACGGCAGGCGAGATCGCGACGACGCTCATTGACCATGGCCTGGCGCCCGATACGCCTGTTGTGATCGCGGCCGCGCTCGGCCGGCCGGGGGAGCAGCTCTGGGTCACCGAGCTTTCCGGCATCGAGAGCACGATAGCCAATGTCGAGCCCACCGCGCCGGTCGTCATCGGGGTGGGCGAGGTCTTCCGAGTCGCTTCGTTGGCGTTAGGACATTCACAACCATCTATCTTGGCTGGATGACGATGCGCGACCGGCACCTAGAGCGCCGGCGACAGATAGGTGAACGTCCAGTTCTGAGGCTTCCGACCGCTCTCCCGGCAGCTATCGTCGAGACGCGGCGCATCTCCTCGGATCCGGATCGTCCTGTCATTATCCGAGAAGCTGCCTTCGGCCGTGAAGTCGTGCTTGCCGCAGCGTCGATGGAAAATACGCGTCGTGCAGGAAAGCTTGCTTCCGTCACGCGTGCATGTGAACAGGTTGTCGCCCTTGCGCACGCCGACCTGCTGCATCCCCTTGCGCGGCATCTCGTAATCCATGCTCAGCTTCGCAGCCTCGGTTCTCAAAAGCATCGTCGACCCGTTGTGATCCCAAAGCGTCGCCTGTGCCGAGACAGCCGTCGGCCTCGGCGCCGACGGCCGGTCCGAGGTCGGCGCTTGCGACGACATTCCCCCACGATCTTTCAGCGTCCTCAGCTTTGTTTGAGGATCGAACAGGAAATAGGCCGGCGTGTACCCGTCGGGGTCGACGGCGCTCGTGTCGGCGAGCACTGCCTCCGAGGACGGGATGTCGCCTTCCGCGTCGTTCCGGGGTTCGGCGTCGCCCGCGTCGACACTGGTCGTGTCGGCTCGAAGGAAGAGAGTATCGCCGTAAAGGCGCGCCTCGACGGTGCAGCCGGCGATCCCTTCGATGGCCTCTTCGCTGCGCACGGTCAGTTTGTCGCCCAGTGGGATCGGGTCCGAGGTCTGCTCCGGCTCCGCGTCGAAAGACATGTATCTCGCATAGAGCTGCGAGTCGTCGCGCAAGCGCTGATTGCTGCAGACATGTTCGATCTGCTCTCCGTTATGGCAGCCGGGCGCCTATAGCCTGTCAGACCGATATTCCAGGCCGAAAGCTGGCCGACCCGGTCGATCGTGTAGAATTCGTCCGGGCCGACGCGCAGGAACTCGGCGAGAAGGCTACGCGGGAACAGAAGGGGTTCGCGGTCGAGCAGATCGGCCACGGCCTGCACGCCCTCCCTGTAGGATTTGCCGACCAACGCCGGGTCGACGTTTTGGGTCGCGTTCGGCGCGACATAGGGAGCGTGGAAGCCGAGCTTGGCTGATACATCCAGCCGACGGTAGTGCTCGATATAGCCGTCGCCCGAATGGAGATGCCCACCGAGAAAAATCAGCGCGCAGGCGGAATAGCATTCGGCGAGGGGTTCGAGGACCGAGGCGTAGCTCACCGTGCGAAGCGTCTCTGTCAGGAACGTGATGGCTTCGCTGAAGCTGCCGCCGGGACTGTCCAGGCAAAGCCTCGGTATGTCCTTTCCTCCGAAATAGCTGATTTCGGTCTCCATACGGGGGCGCCTGGCGGGCGCGGAATTCCAATCAACGGCCTGCAGCGCAGCAACCAGATTCGATGCATCGCCGGGCTCGATCTCACCCGAGAGGCGCACATCACATCCGGCCGTTCGCCGGTCGTCGATGCTGGCGGCGTCGGCCCGCATTCCCGTCAGCAGGGCGACCGAGCAAGCAAGGAGCACAACCGCAAAAGGCGCACAGGCGAGCGACATCATCCGTCGGAGCCCGGAAGCGCCCACCGCTCACCTCACCGCCGCGAGAGCTTCGCGGAGCTTGGCCATGTCTTCCGGGTTTGCATTGCCCTCGACGTCATCGATGAATGCTTCCAGGTTTTCATGATTGGTTTCGGGTGCGGCCAGCGCCGGAGCGGCATTTCGGCTGCATGCCCCGAAATCGTAGTTCTCGTCGATCACCTCGCATTTGGGGTCCACCGAAGCCTTGCTCCAGCGCGGGCCGAAGCGTTTCACCGCCTGATACATCAGCCAACTCTTTCTCGCCGGAACACCCGAGGTATCCATGGCCTCGTGGAAGACCTGGTGAACGTCGAGGTAAGGACGCGTTTTCACCTGGCAATAGAAGTCGTGCACGACGGAGGCGTTGCGATACAGGCCGTCGAACGGCCCCCCGATGATCGACCAGAAGAACTGGGGAATGGAAGCGCCATCGACCGTGGTGCCGACCGGAACTTTCCAGGAGAGTCCTTTTGGGTCGACATATTCGAACGGTTCCATGAGGGTCATCTCGCGGCCGTCGGCATTCCAGCGGGCTACCACGTTGCCGACAAAGCGGCCATTCTGTGCTTGCGCGGTCGTCTTCGAGGCAAAGACCACCGGAGCAGGGAGTGTGCAGAGAACACCCGCGACAAAATCCCGTCTTCGCATAGGTATGCGCCTCCACAACTCGCTTAGTTGGGCATATGCGCCTTGACGATCTTCTGGCACTCCGGCGTCAGTTCGTTCAGGTGCTCGGCGAGGCATTCGATGATGCGGCCGCCGCCCGGGTGAACGCCTGGACAGTATTTTTCGAAGTCGGCCTGGCAAGCCTCCCGTTCGGCTGCCGTCTGCGCCAAAGCAACCTCTGGCAAAGCCAGAGTTGCAAGGACAAGTAATGATTTAG
The DNA here is from genome assembly GCF_050958605.1 of Mesorhizobium sp. 1B3. Lineage (NCBI taxonomy): Bacteria > Pseudomonadati > Pseudomonadota > Alphaproteobacteria > Hyphomicrobiales > Phyllobacteriaceae > Mesorhizobium > Mesorhizobium sp. 1B3. The sequence continues at coordinate 84,341 of NZ_JBJHDO010000010.1, forward strand.
AAAGACTCATGTTGGTCTCCGCCGTATGTAGTATGATATAAATGTCAATTTTCCATGATAACATAACTTAAAATAGAACAGGAAGCATCTGGAGGGGTCAAAATGCTTTGTACATTGGGCAAGGCCCCGTTGGTCGTGGGCTGGGTGGTCGTCGCGATATTGCTGTCCGCTTGCAGCGAAGAGAACACCTATGTCGCGCCGCCCCCGCCCAAAGTAGAGGTTGCGCTACCACTGAAGCAGACCGTGACGCCTTATCTCTACGCGACCGGCAACACGACTGCAGTGAACACAACGACGCTGGTGGCGCGCGTATCGGGGTTCATCCAGGAGATCGACTACAAAGACGGCGATGAAGTGAAAGCGGGTGCCAGGCTGTTCCTGATCGAGCCGGAACCCTACGAACTGGCCCTCGAGCAGGCCAAGGCAGGGCAGGGTTCGGCCGACGCCTCGGCAAAACAATCCGGTGCCGAACTCAAGCGTCAGCAGGAAATGCTCACGCAGAAGGTGATATCGCAGTCGAGCGCCGACCAGTCCGCAGCTGCCGCTGCCGTCGACGCCGCCAAGCAGCAGCAATCGGCCGTCGACGTGAAGCAGGCCGAGCTCAATCTGAGCTACACCGAGGTCAAGGCGCCGTTCGACGGTATCGTCACCGCCCGCCAGGTGTCGATGGGACAACTCGTCGGCGCCGGCAGCGCCACGACGCTCGCGACCATCGTCCAGCTGGATCCGATCTACGTCAACTTCACCATCAGCGAGCGGGATGTCTTGCGTATCCGTGCTGCCATTGCCAAGCGTGGCTTGACGGCCCAGGACCTCAAGAAAGTGGCCGTCGAAGTCGGGCTGCAGACAGAGACCGGTTATCCCCACAAAGGAACGCTCGACTATGCCGCACCGGAGGTGACGGCCTCCACGGGCACGCTCGCCGTGCGCGCCGTACTGCCCAATCAGGGCCGACCGCTTCTGCCGGGCTACTTCGTGCGCGTCAGGGTGCCGCTCGGGGAAGAGCCGGATATGATGCTCGTTCCTGATCGTGCGATCGGCAGCGATCAGGCCGGCCGCTATGTGCTCGTGGCGGGGAAGGATGACGTCGTCGAGCAGCGCACGGTCGAAATCGGCGAGCAGGTGGGCAATCTGCGCGTCGTCACCTCGGGGATCAAGCCCGAAGATCGCGTCGTCGTGTCCGGCCTGCTGGCGGCCGTGCCCGGCCAGAAGATCGAGCCGCAGGCCAAGGTCCTCGAGGCGGCGGCGACGGACGGCGCAGTTCAATGATTTCCAAGTTCTTCATCGAACGGCCGGTCCTTGCGAATGTCATCGCCATTCTCACCCTCGTCATCGGCATCGTCTCGCTCTTTGCCTTGCCGGTCGCGCAATATCCGGATGTGGTGCCGCCGACGGTCTCGGTGACGACCCGCTATCCCGGAGCCAGCGCACGTACGGTCATCGACACTGTGGCGCTGCCGATCGAGCAGCAGGTCAACGGCGTCGAGGACATGATCTACATGCAGTCCTTCGCCGCCTCGGATGGCAGCTACAACTTGACCGTCACTTTCACGATCGGGACCGATCTCGACCAGGCGCAGGTGCTGGTGCAGAACCGCGTGTCCTCGGCTCTCGCGGCGTTGCCGCAGGCGGTGCAGGTTCAGGGTGTCGTCGTGCAGAAGAAGTCGACATCGATCCTCGAAATCGTGACGCTCACCTCGCCCGATAGCAAATATGACAGCCTCTATCTCAGCAATTATGCCACCATCCGGCTGAAGGACGAGCTCTCCCGCCTGCCTGGCGTCGGCAACGTGAACGTGTTCGGCGCCGGGCAATATTCGATGCGTATCTGGCTGGATCCCGAGAAGATGCAGGCGCGCAGTCTGGCGGTCCAGGACGTGATCCAGGCGTTGAGCCAGCAGAGCGAGCAGGTCACAGCGGGCCAGGTCGGTGCGCCGCCGCAGCCCGACGGCCAGTCCTTCCAATACACGGTCGAAGTGCAGAGCCGCCTCGACGATCCCGAGCAGTTCGGCGAGGTGATCGTCAAGACCGGCGGCAGCGGCGACATGACCCGCGTGAACGATATCGGTCGGGTCGAGCTCGGCGCCCAGACTTATGGCCAGTTCTTCGAACTCGATGGCCAGCCGGCGGCAGGCATGGCTATTTTCCTGTCGCCGGGAGCCAACGCGCTCGACGTTGCCGGAAGGGTCGAGGCCAGGATGAAGGAGTTGGCGCGCGATTTCCCCGCGGGAATCGCTTATTCGATCCCCTTCAACACCACGGTCTTCGTCAGCCAAGCGATCAACGAGGTCTACAAGACGCTGGTCGAGGCCGCCCTGCTGGTGCTCATCGTCATACTCGTCTTCCTGCAGGACTGGCGCGCCATGCTGGTGCCGGCGACGACCGTGCCGGTAACCATCATCGGCGCCTTCGCGGCGATGGCCGCACTGGGCTTTTCCGTAAACTTGTCGACGCTCTTTGCCATCGTGCTCGCCATCGGCATCGTGGTCGACGATGCGATTGTCGTGGTCGAGGGGGCTGCTCACAATATGGAGCGCGGCATGTCGGGCCACGACGCGGCGATAGCCGCCATGAACACACTGTTCGCGCCGATCGTGGGCATCACCCTGGCGCTGATGGCGGTGTTCCTGCCGGCCGCCTTCCTGCCCGGACTCACCGGCCAGATGTACGCGCAGTTCGCGCTGGTCATAGCGGCGACTGCGCTCATCAGCGCCATCAACGCGGCGACGCTGAAGCCGACGCAATGCGCGCTCTGGCTAAGGCCTCCCGTGCCGCCCGACCAGCGCAATTTCTTCTATCGCGGCTTCAACGCGGTCTACCAGCGCATGGAGAACGGTTACGTTCGACTGATCGGCGCCATGGTGCGCCACAGTGCAGTGGCGGCCGTGATCGCACTCCTGATCATAGGCGCTGCCGGCTACGGCATGTCGCGCGTGGCGACGGGCTTTATCCCAGTCGAGGACCAAGGTTATCTGCTCGCCTCGGTGCAACTGCCCGATGGCGCCGCACTCGGGCGCACGCAGGAGACATTACGGCAGGTCACTCGGATCGCCAAGGCGACACCAGGCGTCGACCAGGTCGTGGCCATCTCGGGCATCTCTGCTCTCGACAACAACTCGACCCTCGCCAATGCCGGAGTTGCCTACATCATCCTCAAGGACTGGAGCCTACGCGGCAAGGGCGAAGATCTCGCCTCGCTCTACCAGACACTCAACAGAAGCCTGTCGGACATGGAGGACGGCCGCGTTCTGGTGCTGCCGCCGCCGCCGATCCAGGGCATCGGCAACGCCGCCGGTTTCACCATGCAGATCGAGCTTCGCGACGGCACCTTCGACCTTGCCAAACTGCAGGGCACCGTCAACGCGATGGTGAAAACAGCTGAAACGCAATCGGGCATCCAGCGCCTATCGGCGACGTTCCGCGCCAACGTTCCGCAATACAGCGTCGAGATCGACCGCGAGAAGGTGGAGAATGTCGGACTGACCACGGATCAGGTCTTCCAGACGCTCGCCGGATATCTCGGCTCAAGCTACGTCAGCCAGTTCAACAAGTTCGGGCGCGTGTTTCAGATCTATGTGCAGGGCGATTCACAGTTCCGCCTGACGCCCCAGGACATCGGCCGTCTCACCGTGCGCAATCAGAGCGGCGAGATGATCCCGCTCGGAACTGTGCTGAACATCACGCCGAGCATCGGCCCGCCGCTCATCAGCCTCTACAACCTCTATCCCTCGGCATCGATCATCGGCGTGCAGGCGGCGGGCTTCTCGTCGGGCGACGCGATCAGGCTGATGGAAGGAATCGCAGCCGACACGTTGCCGCCGGGAACCGGTTACGACTGGACGGCGCTCTCCTTCCAGGAGAAGCTCGTCGCCAACCAGATCTACCTGGTGTTCGGCCTCGCGCTGTTGCTCGTCTATCTGGTTCTCGCAGGGCAATATGAAAGCTGGCTCGCGCCGGTCGCGGTCCTGCTCGCCGCGCCGCTATCGCTGATCGGCCCGGTCCTCGTCCTCAACGGCCTCGGCATCGCCAACAATCTCTATGTCCAGATCGGGCTTATCCTGCTGATTGCCTTATCGGCCAAGAATGCGATCCTGATCGTCGAAGTCGCCCGCGATCTGCGCGCGGCCGGCACGCCGATCGTCGAATCCGCGATCGAGGCGGCGCGCACGCGCTTCCGGCCTATCCTGATGACGTCCTTCGCCTTCATCCTGGGCGTCGCGCCCCTGGTGGTGGCGACCGGCGCCGGCGCCAGCGCGCGACGGTCGATCGGCATCACGGTCTTTTCCGGCATGATCGCCTCGACGTGCCTTGCCATTCTCTTCGTGCCCTCCTTCTTCGTGATCCTGCAGGGCCTCGAGGAATGGCGAAGGGCGCGGAAGAAAAAGCCGATGGCGGCCGCCTAAAGCGTGTCCCTGGCAATCGGCTTCGGGTGACACGCTTTAGGTCATTGTTTTTGCCGCATCGCGACGCCGACCGAATCCGGCCGGCTGCGAAATGCTCCAAAGGCGGGACCACCCCGGCTCCATTTCCGTCAAGCGGCCTTTGCCCTTTGATTGGCGGCAGTCTCGGCAAGCTTCGTCAGCGCTTCGTCGGTCTTCTTTTCCTCCGCGAGAGTCTGGTCGAGAAGCTTGACGGCGTCGGTCATGCCGAGTTCCTGCGCCCACCGTTTCAGCGTGCCGTAGCGTGTGATTTCATAGTGTTCGGCAGCCTGGGCGGCAGAGATGAGCCCGGCGTCGAGAGCGGGCGAGGATTTGAAATCCTCCATGATCTCCTCGCCTTCCTCGACGATGCCGTCGATGGCGGGGCAGGTTTTGCCCTGGGCGCGCTTCCCGACGATCTCGAACACCTGCTGCAGCCGCTCGACATGACCTTCGGTCTCGTCGCGATGCTTTTCGAACGCCGCGGTCAGGTCTGGCGATTCGGCGCCCTTGGCCAGCTTCGGCAAAGCCTTCAGGAGCTTTCGCTCGGCATAGTAGACATCTCGGAGGGTTTCGTAGAACAGGTCTTCCAGTTTCTTTTCGGCTTTGGCGGGCATCGAGTGCGTCTCCTTTGAATTAGCCTTGGCAACTCCTTCAACTCCGTCGCCTCGCTTCCGTTCCCGGAGGGTCGAATGCGAAGTATGCCAGTTCGCCCCTTCTGGAACTGTCGGGTTCCCGGCGACTTCTATGTCCATGTTCCACGGCTTCCGAGATGAAATGATCGGACTGCCCGAGGCGACGCTGAGGGTCCGACATGGCGGCTCCGGGCCGCCTGTCCTGCTGTTGCACGGGCATCCGCGCACGCATGCCACCTGGCATCGGGTGGCGCCTATTCTTGCTGACCATCATACCGTTGTCTGTCCGGATCTTCGCGGGTTCGGCAGGTCGACCATTCCTGAAGACACGCGGGACCACCGGGGATCGTCCAAGCGCGCAAAGGCGAGGGATTGCGTTTCGCTCATGAGCCGGCTGGGCTTCGAGCGTTTCGCCGTCGTTGGACATGATCGCGGAAGCTACACGGCCTTCCGGGCGGCCATGGATCATCCCGCCGCCGTGAGCCATCTAGCCATACTCGATGGCGTGCCGATCCTGGAGGCGCTCGAGAGATGTGACGCACGTTTCGCCACCGCATGGTGGCACTGGTTCTTCTTCGCGCAGCCGGAAAAGCCCGAACGGGCGATTACCGCCGATCCCTTGGCCTGGTACGGCGGTTCCGCCGAACAGATGGGCGATGAGGCCTATGCCGAATACAGGGCCGCCATCCGCGATCCGCGGGTGATCCATGGGATGATCGAAGACTACAGGGCCGGGCTTTCGATGGACCGCCATCACGACGCGGAGGACCGCGCGGCCGGGCGTCGTCTCGCCTGTCCTGCTCTTGTTCTGTGGTCCCTGCGGGACGACTTGCAGGATATCTACGGAGACGTGCTCGAAGTCTGGAAACCTTGGGTCGCGGGCGCGTTGTCGGGAAAGGGGCTGGATTGCGGGCATCACATGGCGGAAGAGGCTCCGGACCAGCTCGCGGCCGAGATCCTCGCTTTTCTACGCTCGCAATAGCTCCTCCTCGATGCCGCCGCCGAAAATTTAACTGGCTCACGGACGCGTGGAACAAGGACTTTCGCAGGGAGTTGATGCAGAGCGGGAGGATCGTTCGATGAGCCAGCTGGAGCGTGCGGTCGAGATAGCGGAAGCTGCTCATCGAGGCCAGGTCGAGAAGAACGGAACCCCTTACATAGAACATTGCCACCGCGTTGCTCGGGCTGTCGAAACCCGCGACGAGAAGATCGTCGCTTATCTCCACGATACGCTGGAGAAGGGTCACGGATGGAGCCCGGAACGGCTGCTGGAAGCGGGGTTCAGCCGAAGCGTCGTGAGCGCGGTGGAAGCGTTGACCAAGCGTGCTGGTGAAACCGAGCGGGCCTTCGTACAACGTGCGGCTTCCAACAAGCTTGCACGAACGGTCAAGGTCGCGGATCTCAGGGACAACCTTCAGCAGGCCCGCGAAACGGGAGCGTCGACCGAGCGTTATGAGGAAGCGATCAAGATCCTGGAGGATCAATTCGACATGATGTGATGGCCGACCGGCAGCGATATCCGCTTCTCTCTCCATCGGCGAGACCTATTGGGCCGCTTCCTGGCACATCCGCAGAGCCTTGAAGGCGGCGTCAGTCCCGGTAAGGCTCAATTTGATCGGATCCCTTCCTTCCGGAGTGATGGTCAGCGTCTTTTTCTTGGCAAGGTCATAAATGAATTCGGGGTTGTTAAACTGAACATAGGCCCCCTTGAAGCCTTCCAGTTGTTGGCCGGTGGCCTCCCCGGTGAATTTCTGTCCGTCCACGTCAAAAATGACCGAGACCTTTTCCCCAGCACTGATTTCGGCGCCAGCCCTTGTGTAGAGCGCCATGAAACCCTTTATCTGCTCAGCCGGATTGATGCCCATCTGGAACTGCGTGTCGTCGGTCAGTTCCTTCGCAATCAGACAGCCGCGGGCCTTCCCTTCCCTGACATAGATATCCCAGCCGGCTTCAGTCCCGACTTGCTTGAAATTGTCCAAGGCAACGGCGGTTGACGTGAGAAACGCCAGGACCAGCGAGGTTCCGATTAGCTTCTTCGTGTACATAAGTCTCTCCTCCTGTTGAGATTGGCAGCGATGCCGGCACTGCTGCATTTGGGCGGGTGGAAAGCGATGATGTCCATGCTGCCGGGCAGCGATGCGTTTACCTTGGCTGCCGTCAGATCGGGTTCTCCCTGAACAGCTCGCCGACCAGCCAACTGTCTAGATAGGCGCGAACCTCCACGATCCTGCCGTCGGCGAAGCGGCAGAGCCAGCAATAGTGATTGTCGAACCGCATGCCGTTCCTGGCGGTTGCCCTGGAGCGAAGCTCGACGATCGCCCAATCGCCGTCGACGAGGACGTTCCTGGTCGCAAGCTGCGCCCCCTCCGGCAGCACCTTGGCCAGCTTGTCGAATGTCCCGGCCAGGAAATCCTTTTTCGAATTGTAACGGCCGGCGAGGGGATGCGTGCCCTCGACCGTCCAGTCGACGTCGTCGGCGACATGCTCGAAGAACTTCTCGCCATCTCCGTGCTCGAGATGCGCGAACAGTGCGGTCACCTCCTTTTTGTCCACCGGGTCCTCTTGTCTCTCGATGGCCTTCGTGCCGGCAGGGTCGCGACCATCGCCGGGTCGCGGAATCCAGTATATCACAGGAATGACAACGAATTACGACAATTGATGTTATCGAATATGGCGCAAGTCCGGCAGTTTCCAGCAAACTGAAAAAATAAACAAGAATAATATTCGAGGAAACATAAATATATATTCTTGCTTGGATTGGGCGGGTCGCCTCAGTCGAGCAGTTTGTGGGCCGTCGATAGCGGCGGTGGTCCCATCGCAAAGGCGACGGTGACGCTTTGGCCTGGGGGCGAGTAAGCCCCACCCAGCTGTCGGAGACAAGCACGGGTGACGACGGCGCCTTTCGCGTTGAGTCCGACCTTAGGAAGGCTGGCGGCGGCGCGCTTTACCTGACCGCGAGCGATTCAATCCGGCCAGTCGCGAGATTAAGCAGGAACGTAGGTCAACCTGATAATATCCGCGCCAATCCGATCATGGGTCATGAGGCGGAGCGGCGGTCGAGGTCCGGCGAAATATGGCTTGCCGTGACCAAGGACCACGGGGTGAAGGTAGATTCGATACTCGTCGATCAAGCCAAGTTCGGTGAGGCTTTGCGCCAAGTCCGGGCCCGCAACTTCGATCTCCCCGTCGTGCTCGGCCTTCAACTCGCGGATAGCGCCCTCGAGATCATCCTCAACAAGCCTGGCGTTGGGGCCGACAGACTTCAACGAGCGCGAGACGACCCATTTCGGCTGATTCCGCCACGCTGTCGCGAAGGCATGTTGCTCTGCATCCCATTCAGGATGATCGTCGTCCCAGTAACGCATGATCTCATACATTTGCCGGCCGTACACACTGCCCGCCTGCCCCTGAGCCTCCTCGATGAAGTGGCGGAAGAGCGTGGGGCTTGGCGCAAACGCCATGTGATCGACGTAGCCGTCCAGTGACTGGTTCATTCCGAACACGAGCTTGGCCATGCCCACTCCCTTTCCTTGAATGGCATATCCGGATAGATCCGATTGCATTATGCAATCGGTCGCAAGCTAGATCGACTGATTTTAAATTGCAATCGGTTTTTGGAGGAGCATGAACCCCCACGCTCGGGCTACCCGATCAATCTGACTCTCGAGGCCTGCGGGATCGCTGGAGCCTGATCGTTGTCGGCGACCGATGTTCGGCAACCGCTGTGATGCGCAAATCGAGAATCTACAGCACGGCGCGTGGAGTGGGATTCCCGCAAGGCGCTGTAGTGCGCGACGCGAGGCAGAACGTCGTCACGCCACGTCCTTGCCGGCCGCGGGCTTGAGCGTAAGGCCGGGCGCGAAGAGCTCGTCGTCGACGAATGTCAGGGCGCGCATGGCGCAGCCTTCGCGGATCAGCGGTATCTCGTTCGGCTCGGTGGCGAAGGTGATGGACCCTGAATGCTGCCCGCCCGCGGTCTGGGCGATCGCCTCGCGCAACGCCGGCTCGATCAGGTCGAAAGCGGACGCCCCTTGGCCGACCACGGCCACCGGAGCCGGATCGATGAGAGCGAAGAGGTTGCCCAGGCCATAGCCGATCGCCCTGCCGGCCCGGCGGAAGGCGGCTCGCTCGATCCCTTCGCCTTGTCGCGCGGCAACGGCGAGCGCCTGCATTTCGGCGTCGTCTATGTCGGCGGCCGGCGGGGCATTGTCGTCACCTTGCCGGACATGACGCCAGATGGCGTAGCTGCCGGCGTAGGCTTCCACGCAGCCGCGTCGCCCGCAACGGCACAACGCGCCTTCGGGCTGGTGGATCATATGGCCGAATTCGCCACCCGACGAGTGCGTTCCCGTGAACAGCTCTCCCCTCAGCATGAGTCCCATGCCGATGCCGTGGGAGAGCAGAATCGCGATGAAATCGTCGCGGTAGCGTTCGGGATCGCGCCAGCGCAGCGCCACCACGATCATACTGCAGTCGTTCTCGACCGTGACGGGGATGCCGGTCGCCTCCTCGAGGAGGTCGGCGAAAGGGATGTCGCCATGCGAGGTGATCGGCGACCACAGCATTGCGCGGGCAGCCGAATCGGTGATGCCCTGCACGGCCATGACGATACGCAGGACGCGCCTGCCGGCGGTGCCGCTGTGCCGCATCAGCCGGCATACGATCGCCTTGGTTTCGGCCGTCAGTTCGTTCCGTCCGATGGTGAGGGTCTGAAGCCGCAGATGATCCTCGGCGATCACCTTGCCCGAATAATCGAACAGCGTGGCGGTCAGCGAGTTGAGCGACAGCACGACCGCGATGACGGCGGCAGCCTCGGGGGCCAGGCCGATCGCCACTTGCGGGCGGCCGCGTTTCAGGGTTGGGGCCTCTCCGCCCCTGGCCTCCGCAAGAACGCCCTCGGCAAGAAGATCGGCCGAGATGGCCGATATGGTCGAATGGCTGAGGCCGGTCTTGCGCGCGATCTCTGTGCGGGAAGGCTGGCCGGCCCGGCGGACCGCCGAAATCACCAGGGCGCGGTTGCGCTTACGCAGATCGTCGTGGCGGATTCCGACCGACATTATTCCTTGTCCTCCCGACATGCTTCCGGGGCTCCCGAGCAGGCTTGCGCGGCTTCCTCCTCGCATCACCTGCCTGGTCTTTTATCTCTTGCCGCAGGTTTTTTCCGGGAAACGGTGACGCTTTCCAGAACCTGCTCAGGCGGACCCTTGAAACACGTTCGAAGAGATATTGACACAGGTGATGGAGCGAGTCATTCTTTTTTTCGAAGCTCGAAAAAAAGCTTCCCAGTTATATTGAAAAGATTGGTCATAGCGCTCATCGAGCGCAGGGAGGAAAACATGAAGAAATTCACGGCCGCCGTGCTGGCGGGTGCCGCCATGTCGTTCGCGCTTGCCGCAGTGGCTGAAGCCAAGGACAAGGTAATCGGCGTTTCCTGGTCGAACTTCCAGGAGGAACGCTGGAAAACCGACGAGGCGGCGATGAAGGCGGCGATCGAGGCCGCCGGCGACAAGTACATTTCGGCCGATGCCCAATCCTCCGCCGCCAAACAGCTTACCGACGTCGAGAGCCTGATCAGCCAGGGCGCCAATGCCCTCATCATCCTCTCTCAGGACGCTTCGGCGATAGGCCCGGCCGTCGAGAAGGCGCTGGCCGAAGGCATTCCGGTGGTCGGCTACGATCGCCTGATCGAAAACAAGGACGTGTTCTATCTGACCTTCGACAACAAGGAGGTCGGGCGCCTGCAGGCCCGCGAGGTGTTCAAGGTCAAGCCGGAAGGCAACTATGCCTTCATCAAGGGCTCGTCCGCCGATCCGAATGCCGACTTCCTGTTCGCCGGCCAGATGGAGGTGCTGAAGGAGGCCGTCGACGCCGGCAAGATCAAGAATGTCGGCGAGGCCTATACGGATGGCTGGTTGCCGGCCAACGCCCAGAAGAACATGGAACAGATCCTGACCACCAACAACAACAAGGTGGATGCGGTCGTGGCTTCCAACGACGGAACGGCCGGCGGCGCTATCGCCGCGCTTGCCGCACAAGGACTTGCCGGCTCGGTGCCGGTGTCGGGCCAGGACGGCGACCAGGCGGCGTTGAACCGCGTGGCGCTTGGCACCCAGACGGTTTCGGTGTGGAAAGACGCGCGCGAACTCGGCAAGGCGGCCGCCGAAATCGCGTCGCAGCTCGCCGACGGCAAGAAGATGGAAGAAATTCCGAACGTCGTGGATTTCACGACGCCCGGCGGCAATGTCACCAAGTCGGTCTTCCTGACCCCGATCGCTATCACCAAGGATAATCTCAACGTGGTGATCGACGCCGGTTGGGTGACGAAGGACGTCGTGTGCGCCGGGGTCCAGGCAGGCTCGGTCGCGGCCTGCAACTGATCTTTTTCTCACAAGACGCGCCGCGGTTTGACGAAAACCGCGGCGCGTCCATAGAATGATTGTCCGGCGCCCGGCGAGAGGGAGCCGGCGGGAGGCAGTCATGACGGATGTGACCTCGAATGCGCCGGCGGACCGCGCGCGCGCCGAAGAGCTCGGCCTTGTCCAGCGATTTCTGAAGGCGACTGAGATCGACACCCGCATGCTGGGCATGATTGGGGCGCTGCTCGTCATCTGGCTCGCCTTCCACTTCCTGTCGAACGGCTTGTTCCTGACGCCGCGCAACCTGTGGAACCTTTCGGTCCAGTCGTCCTCCGTGGCCGTCATGGCGACGGGCATGGTGCTGGTCATCGTAACGCGCAATATCGATCTTTCCGTGGGGTCGATCCTCGGCGTCGTCGGCATGGTCATGGGTGTAGCCCAAGCCGAATTCCTGCCGCGGGTGATCGGCATTCCGCTCGGCGATCCCTCGCTGTGGATCATCGCGCTTGGGGCGGGCCTAGTGGTCGGCACGGCGATCGGCGCACTGCACGGTTATCTCATCGCCTATCTCGGCATCCCGGCCTTCATCGTCACGCTCGGCGGCCTGCTGGTGTGGCGCGGCGCGGCGTGGTGGATCACGAGCGGCCGCACCGTGGCGCCGATGGACGCGACGTTCCGGCTGATGGGCGGCGGTCCGGAAGGCTCGATCGGCGCGACCGCGAGTTGGGCCGTCGGAATCGTCGCCTGCATCGCAGTGGTGCTCGTCCTGCTCAACAGCCGCCGGCAGCGCCAGCGCTTCAAATTTCCGCTGCGGCCCGTCTGGGCGGAGATCTTCCTGGGCGCCGTCTCTTCGGCCGCCATTCTGGGCGCCGTCTGGCTCGCCAATTCCTACCCCTGGCCGGTCGGCATCGTGCGTAGATATTACGAGGCGCAGGGCCTGGAGCCGCCGGAGGGCGTTTATATCGCGCATGGCATCGCAATTCCCGTGCTGATCGCCGTCGCGTCGGCTATCGTCATGACCTTCGTGGCGCGGCGCACGCGTTTCGGCCGCTATGTCTTCGCCATCGGCGGCAATCCGGAAGCGGCCGAGCTTGCCGGCATCAACACACGCTGGGTGATCATGAAGATCTTCATGGTCATGGGCTTCCTGGCTGCGGTGAGCGCCGCCATCTCGACAGCGCGCCTGAATGCGGCCACCAATGCGCAGGGCACGCTTGACGAACTGCTGGTCATCGCCGCGGCCGTCATCGGCGGCACCTCGCTTGCCGGCGGGTCGGGAACGGTGGCGGGCGCCATGCTCGGCGCTCTGCTGATGCAGTCGCTGCAATCGGGCATGGTACTGCTCGGAGTCGACACGCCGCTGCAGAACATCGTCGTGGGTGTCGTCCTCGTGGTGGCCGTCTGGCTCGATACGCTCTACCGCAAGCGCGTCGGTTAGGAGATCGAAATGGATCAGCAGCCGCATCCACCCCTCGTCGACATGAGGAACATCTCCATTGCCTTCGGCGGCATTCGCGCCGTCGACGATGCTTCCGTCGATCTCTATCCGGGAGAAGTCGTGGCGCTGCTCGGCCACAACGGCGCCGGCAAGTCGACGCTCATCAAGATCCTCTCCGGTGCCTACAAGCGCGACGGCGGAACCATATTCGTCAATGGCGAGGAGGCGTCGATCTCCAATCCGCGTGATGCCAAGAAATACGGCATCGAAACGATCTATCAGACGCTGGCTCTCGCCGACAATGTCGATGCCGCCGCGAACCTCTTCCTTGGTCGCGAACTGCGCACCCCATGGGGGACGCTGGACGATGTCGCGATGGAAGCCGAGGCGCGCAAGGTGATGGGCCGGCTCAATCCGCGCTTCCAGCGTTTCAAGGATCCGGTGGTCCGCCTTTCCGGCGGGCAGCGCCAGTCCGTGGCGATTGCCCGCGCCATATTGTTCAACGCCCGCATCCTGATCATGGACGAGCCGACGGCGGCACTCGGGCCCCAGGAGACGGCGCAGGTCGGGGAACTCGTCAGGCAGCTCAAGTCGGAAGGCATCGGCATCTTCCTGATCAGTCACGACATACACGATGTATTCGATCTCGCGGATCGCGTGTGCGTCATGAAAAACGGGCAGGTCGTCGGCTCGGCCCGTACCGGCGACGTCACCAAGGACGAAGTGCTGGGCATGATCATCCTCGGCAAATGTCCGCCTGGAGCAACGCCCGGTCCGGGTGCCCTGAAGATCGCGGCCTAACTGCGAAGTATCCGGCCCGATGCGGCCAGTGCGCGGTGAGATGGGTGAATAGCGAATGGGATCTATGGGCTGGGCGAGCCCGGTTCCATTCGCCATCGACCGTTTCACCATCCGCCAATTCAACATTTGCATTGCGCTGCCCGGTCGCGGATAAGTGCGAAAGCAGATGCGGGATCGTGTGTCGTTGAGACGTTATTTGCCCATCGCGGCGTTTCTGTCGGTGGCCCTGGCAAGCCTCGCCATGGCTGGCTTCGCCTATGTCGCGGCCCAGGATGCAACCCGCATCAAATTCGAAGCCACGGCGGACGATGCGCTGAACCGAATCGAGAATCGGCTCGAGAATCATCTTTCCCTGCTCGATGCCAGCCATGCGCTGTTCAAGGCGCGCGATGGCAACGTGTCGCGGGTGACCTTCAAGACATTCTTCGATGCGATCGATTTCGAACGGAATTTCGCCGGTTTGGGCGGCATCGGATTCGTCAGCCTCGTCAAGCCGGGAAACGAAGCCTTGGCGGAAGCGTTGATCGGCGCCAATTACGGCAAAGAACTTCCGATCTATCCCGAGTCCGATCAGCCATGGCGCGCGCCCATCGCGCTGTTTGAGCCGCTCGGGAGCACAGCGGGGATCGGTTACGACATGTTTACGGACGACGAGCGCCGCGCGGCGATCACTGGAGCCTTGGCGACCGACGGGGAATGGGCGACGGGCAAGGTCATGCTCGGTCAACCCGGGAGCACCCCGGCCGTACCCGGCTTTCTCGTGTTCCGGCGTCTCCAGATCGAAGCTCTTCCAGGAGAAGACACCCCGCCCGAGAGCAGGACCGCTGGCTTGCTTTTCGTGACGTTCAGGCTGAGGGAGTTCTTCGATGCCCTGCTTAGCCGGGCGCCCGTCCTGCCGCTCGCGGTAGAGGTGTTCGACGGCTTGCCTGAACCGAACCATCTCCTCTATCGGTCGCAAGGCTGGGACGCGGCGCCGGATGCTCGTCCTGTCACCACGCGAAAAACGGTGGTGGGCGGGCGTCAATGGACGATCCTGTTCCAACGTACCGCCGCCTTCGAACCGCCGACCTCGCGCGCCGTGCCGCTGATTCTCGGCTCGTTCGGGCTGCTTCTGGCCGCGGCAATCGCGCTTGCCGCGCGGCTTCAGATCAAGGCCTACGACGCCGCCCAGGCTCTGCAGATACAGGCCGAAAAATCGCTCTTGGAAAAGGACCTGATGCTTCAGGAGATGAAGCATCGCATCAAGAACTCCATCACGCGCATGCTGGCGATCGCCCGTCAGGCCGCGGTGGGCGCCACCGACGTGAACGAATTCACCAATACATTCGCGGCGCGCCTGCAGGCCATGGCGGCCTCCCAGGACGTCCTGACACGCGCGCGCTGGCAGAAGGCGGACCTCCTCGATCTCGTGAAGATCGAGCTGGGCCAGGTCCTCGGCAACGAGCTTTCCCCGGGCACGCTCTCGGGACAATCGGTGCGGCTCGACGAAACCACCACCCAGGCACTCGGGCTGACGTTCCACGAGCTCGCCACCAACACGCTCAAATACGGCAACGCGTCTGGGTTGAAGGTGAGCTGGGAAGTGGTGCGGGAAGGGCGCAACCGCAAGCTTCAGCTTCATTGGGAGGAAGTCGGCCACACCGGCATGACGCCGCCGCAGAAGTCCGGCTTCGGAACCAGGCTCATCGACATGACGATCGAGCGTGAGCTCGGAGGGAGCATTCGTCGCGAATTCCGCCAGGACGGCCTCAGGATCGACATCGAGATTCCGCTAGGAAAAAAGAAGAGCTGATCCGCAAACCGGGGGCGCTCGGCGTCCAAAAAGAAAAGCGGCGGCATCAACGCCGCCGCTCAGTACTCGACGGCCCCCGAGAGCCGCCAGTGCGGGAACGATCAGCAGCGATCCACGTAAACGCGGCCAGAGCGGCGGTCGCGATATTGACAATAACCCGGACGATCAGCGACGCGCCCGATCAGGTATCCGCCGACGCCACCCACCGCGGCGCCAACAGCGGCACCTTCGATCGAACCGGCCGCGATACCGCCAACGGCGGCCCCAAGGGCTGCGCCGCCGACAGCCGTCTTTTCAGCCGTCGTGCAGCCCGCCAGCGCCGCGACCGCGGCAAGTGCGATAATAACTTTTCTCATCCAACCTCTCCTGAGTATAAGCCGCCCCAACCGTCATGGCAAAGCGGTGTGCCGCTTGCCCGTAAATCAATCCCGGCCAGCGTACCCTTGCTCCGTGCGATGGGAATTTGTCGCAACCGTGACGTCGGAAGGGCCGATCGACGCGATAAGCGTTCCATCTGGCTTCACTTCCCATGTCAGCTCGGCATCTTCCTCTTCCATCGCCGGATCGACGGGAATGCACTGGGCGAAGATCTGCGGGTGCGTGCCGGTGAAACGGCCCATGGCATTGGGCACCTCGGTCTCGCATTCTTCCGCCGTCTCGAAGACGGGAACCGGTGCAGGCAACTCCTGGCATTGGGCCAGATCGTCCGAACAGCCTATGATGAGAAGCAGAGCAGCAATATGTTCCATGACAGCGACCTCTGTCACTGAAACGATGTTGTGCCTCGGCTGGTTCCCTCGAAAACATAGATGTTTTAATACTTCCTTAGCCGCAAGGGGATTCTTTTCGAACCACTTTAGTCGATTTCGTAGCTGCCTTCGGGGACGAGCAGCCTGTACTCCAATTGTCCGGAGCCTACGTCCAGGGTTGCGGTTCCGCCGAGCGAGGCAGGCACAACTCTCTCGAGCGCGACGCTGCCGAAGCGCTTGCTCCTCGCTCCGCCGCTCTCACCGGGCGGTATGGCTTCGGTCCAGACGAGTTCGAGCGCGGGGGGAGGTGAGCCGTCGGCATCGTGGCGGACGAGACGAGCGGTGAGGCTCACGCGGCCTTCGGGCCGGGAAAGCGCGCCGTAGCTCACCGAATTGACGGCTAGCTCATGCAGCGCAAGGCCGATATGGAGCGCTGCATTGGGGTTCAGAAATGGATTGATGCCTTCCAGCCGTATACTCCGGTCCGGATCAGCCGCGTAGCGTCCAACCTGGCTGGAGACAAGCTCGTTCAGGTCGGCCCCGCGCCAGTTGGAAGAGGTGACGAGGTCTTGGGAGGAGGCGAGCGACTGGAGCCGCCCCCGAAAGCGTGTCAGGAAGCCTTCGATCGTCCCGGAGTAACGGCCGGTCTGCGTGGCGATGCTCTGAATGATGGCGAGCAGGTTCTTCGACCGGTGGCTGACCTCCCGCAGCAGCGTTCTCAATGTCTGCTCGCGCCGCTTCTGCTCGGTGATGTCGACAGCCGTCGTCACCACCCCGCCAACATTGCTCTCGTTGCGGTCGGCATCGATCCAGATGTTGAACCACTTGGTACCGCCTTCGGCAGGCACGTGGATCTCGAGGCTCTGGGGATGACCGGATTCGAGCACGGCCCTCTTGGCGCCGATCACGCGCTCGGCTTCCGTCTCCGGCAGGAATTGATCGTCGGTTGCGCCGAAGAGGTCGCCGGTGGACCATGAGGGGGGCACATTCTGGGCCCATAGGACCCGCAGATCCGGATCCTGGTAGAGCACTGAAATGCCGGTATTGTTGAGTGCCCTCAACAAACTCCGCCCCAGCTCGACGCTCGTCTCGGGATGATGCACGTTCACTGCCCCGTTCCCGGCCCTTCTTACGTTCCGTTTTCCTCCGATACCAGGACACATGCAACACTTCGACCGCTGCTACCCCCAACTCGACACGCAGGGCCGCCTGTCCGGGACATGCGCCGCCGGCAACACTTCATCGCTGAAGTGCGTCCCAGCGGCTTCTGAAAACCGCTTGAGGGCACCGGTTTTCAGTATCCTGCCGCGATAGTTAGGTCACCCCGCGCGGCGGAACAGACCCGCCAGCAACGAAAGCACCAGAAAGGCCAGGAAGATGAAGAAGAGGATCTTGGCGATTCCCGCGGACGCTCCGGCTATGCCGCCGAAACCCAGCGCGCCTGCTATGATGGCGACGACGAGAAACACCAAGGCCCAATAGAGCATCTTCGATCTCCTTCAAATCGTAGGAAAAAACGTCTCGCACCCTGAATAGTTCCTCCGGCATTCTCCGTGCCTCGAGAGGGAACTGGCGGAGGGCGGCAAACGGAGGTCGTCAGGCCGCGGCCTTGGCCTGCCGGTCGAAGAAGAGCGCTTGGCTGATAAGCGCCTTCACCATGTCGGGGTTGAAGGGCTTTGTGACAAGGAAGGCTGGTTCCGGCCGTTCGCCGGTGAGCAGGCGCTCCGGGAAGGCGGTGATGAAGATCACCGGCACGGGCGTCTTGGCAAGGATTTCGTTGACGGCGTCGATCCCGGAACTGCCGTCGGCGAGCTGGATGTCGGCCAGAACCATTTTCGGATTGGTGCTTTTGAACAGCGCTGTCGCCTCGGAATGCGTGCGCGCCGTACCGACAACGCGGTGGCCGAGGCTCTCCACCATTTGTTCGATATCCATGGCGATTAGCGGCTCGTCCTCGATGATGAGGACTTCGGTCGCAACCTGGCGCGAGATTTCGTTGCTGGCCTGATTGATGAGCGCGGCGAATTCGCGTTCGGAAACGTCGAGGATCTCGGCCGCCTCCTTGTCGGTGAAGCCTTCCACCGCCACGAGCAGGAAGGCCTGCCGGGGGCGCGGGGCCAGCGCCGACAGGTTGGCGACGGTGCGTTGCTCCCAGGCCGATGCGGGGGATTCCTGCGGGACCTGGATCGAGATGGAGGAAAACAGCTTCGTGAACATCTTATAGAGCGCGATGCGATCGCTGGAGGCCTCCGGGAAGATGTCGACGTCGGCGATGATGGCTTCCAGCATCGCGGCGACGAGTGCGTCGCCGCTGGTCTGCGATCCGGAAACGGCGCGGGAAAAGCGGCGCAGGAACGGCAGATGCGGGGCAATCGTTGCGGACAAGGTCATTTCAGGACGTCTCCCTCATTCGACGTGAAAGGCTTTAAGTCGAGCCGCTCTTCGGGGCTAAACAGTCGGTTTCAACGCGGATTGCAACAAAAAGTTCCGGAGGAGGGAACGAATTCGGACCCGCGGCGTTGTGGGCTGCAAATTGGGCGGCACAATGAGGGCGCCCGGGCTGTTGTCCGTGAGTCGGGAGCGGTTCGGGCTTTAAAAAAACATCAGGGCGATTGGACACATGAAGAAAGAGCCGACTGGCGCGCGCGGCGACAAACCGAAGCGAAACGGACCTGAGCACCTTTTGGGAGCGAATTCAGAAATAGCCCGAAAACTGAACGAATATTACAAAAGTTTGTTGTCGGACGAGGTGCCCGATCATCTCACTCAGCTCCTGCTTCGTCTGGAGCGAGCAGAGACCGAGCAGAAAGGGGGCTGATCGCGCATGGCCGTTTCTCCGGACTTCAAGAACGACCTTCTGGGAGCCATCCCCAGCCTGCGCGCTTTCGCCGTTTCGTTGTCGCAGAATGCCGATCGGGCCGACGATCTCGTCCAGGAGACCTTGGTCAAGGCTTGGGACAAGCATTCGAGCTTCCAGCCGGGAACCAACATGAAAGCCTGGCTTTTCACCATCCTGCGGAACGAATTCTACTCGCAGATGCGCAAGCGGGGCCGCGAGGTGCAGGACAGCGACGGGATCATGACCGGCCGGCTTGCCGTCCATCCGAGCCAGCATGGCCTGCTCGACCTCGACGATTTCCGCGCCGCCCTGGCGCGGCTGCCGGAGGATCAGCGCGAAGCCATCATCCTGATCGGGGCGTCCGGCTTCTCCTACGAGGAGGCTGCCGAAATCTGCGACTGCGCGGTGGGTACGATCAAGAGCCGTGTCAGCCGGGCGCGAACCAGGCTGCAGGAAATCCTCAACATCTCCGGCGAGGCCGACTATGGGCCAGATGCCATCTCCGCGCAGGTGATGGGATCGAACGTTGCCTAAATAGACGTTGCGCTGCGACCGGCGGCAGCCACGGCCTCCATCAGCTCCTTCCCGGCGTAGGGTTTACCGATCACCCTAACGCCAGGAAAGGCCTTGAGGATTTCGTCTATGTCCGTGTAGCCGGACGCGATGACGAAGGGCAGGCCCAGGTCCCATAGTTCGCCGGCAAAGTCCAAGGTGGACGTTCCGCCGAGCAGGAGGTCGAGGATCGCGACATCGAAGCGTTTCCTGACGTCGCCGGCGCCGCCCGTCTCGGAGAGGCTGCGCATGATGACGACATCCGCAGCGCCTTCTTCGCGGCAAAGTTGCTCCACATCCATTGCGATGAGAGGCTCGTCCTCCAGGATGAGGATCCGCCGGCCGGCCAGTGCGTCAGAAGGCAATATCGAACTCCAGTCGGGGGACGTTGAAGCTTGGATTGATGGACGAGTTGAACGCCTATGTCATTAAAAAAAGACATGTACCGCCTTACCCCGGCGGAACCCGAGAAAGGCGCGCACGTTGCATGAGGTGTCCCGAGAGGGGGAGTCAACCCAAAGTGAGTTCGCAGTCGTCTCGTGCGTTCCTGACGCGACAATATCCGTGCGAAGAATGCCCGCTGCGTCCGCTCTCCGTTTTCCGGAATTTCGAGGCCGAGGAACTGAAGTTCGTCGCGGCCATGAAAAAAGGGGAGCTGGCGGTCGAGCGCGGCGCAACCGTGCTGGTCGAAGGCAGCCGCAACGCGCATCTTTATACCGTGCTGATGGGCTGGGGCTTCCGTTACAAGCTCTTGCCGGACGGGCGGCGGCAGATCTTGAATTACATCATGCCGGGGGATCTCGTCGGATTGCAGGGCAGCCTGATGGGCGAACTGCAGCATTCCGTCGAGGCGCTGTCGCCCATGCTCCTCTGCATCTTCGAACGAGGCGACCTGCATGAGCTATACCGGTGTCACCCAGGCCTCGCGTACGACATCACCTGGATCGCAGCGCGCGAGGAGCAAATGCTTGACGAGAATCTGCTCAGCGTCGGCCGCCGCACGGCCCTCGAGCGTGCCGCCTATCTCATCGCCTTCATTTGCGAGCGGGCGAAGGGCGTTGGTCTCAGCGGTGGCCAGCCGGTCGAGGTCCCGGTCACCCAGCAGCATATCGCCGACACGCTGGGTCTGTCCCTCGTGCATACCAATAAGACGCTCAGGAAGCTCGTGAGCCGCAAGCTCATCGCCTGGAACGGCGGCTGCACGGTGCTCGACGCCGAGGGGCTGAAGAAGGTGGCGCGGTGGGAAGGCCTGCCCGACCATTGCCGCCCGCTGGTATGAGCCACGAACGGGCTATTGAGCTACCCCGGCTTGTCTTTGTTTCGCAGCCTTCGTCGCAGGCACGAGCTCGCTGAGTTCCGCCTCGTCGAGGGTTTCCTTCTCGAGCAGCCGCCGTGCCGTCTTGTCCAGCGTGTCGCGCCGTTCGCGCAGCAGGTCGACCGTCCGCTCGAAAGAGTCGTCGACGATCCGGCGCACCTCATGGTCGATCTCCGCCGCCGTCTCGTCGGAGAAATCGCGTTCGCGCGGGCCGCCGGCCACGGGGTTCGGCGTCAAATAGGTCCTCTGGTCCTTTTCGAGCGCCACATTGCCGAGCTTCTCGGACATGCCATAGCGCGTGACCATGGCGCGAGCGATATCGGTGACCTTGGCGAGATCGTCCGCAGCACCCGTTGAAAGATGCCCGAAGACGATCCACTCCGCGGCGCGGCCGCCCAGCAGGACCGACATCTTGTTTTCCAACTCCTCCTTGGTCATCAGGAAACGGTCCTCGGTAGGCCGCTGGATGGTGTAGCCGAGCGCACCGACGCCGCGCGGGATGATCGAGACCTTGTGGACAGGGTCGACGCCGGGCAGGGCGAGGGCGACCAGCGCATGGCCCATCTCATGATAGGCGACGATCTCGCGCTCGCGCGGATTGAGCAGGCGGTTGCGTTTTTCCAGCCCGGCCACGATCCGTTCCACGGCATTGTTGAAGTCGTCCATGGTGACGGCCTCGGCGCCTCGCCTTGTAGCCAGCAGTGTCGCCTCGTTCACCAGATTGGCGAGGTCGGCTCCAGTGAAGCCCGGCGTCAGCGCGGCGATCTTCTCGGCATCGACCTCCGGCGCGAGCTTCGTCTTCTTCAGGTAGATGCCGAGAATCTGGATGCGCCCGAGCCGGTCGGGCCGGTCTACCAGAACCTGCCGGTCGAAGCGGCCCGCCCTCAACAGGGCGGGATCGAGAATCTCCGGACGGTTGGTGGCGGCAAGCAGGACGAGCCCGGTCGAGGAATCGAAGCCATCGAGCTCCACCAGAAGCTGGTTGAGGGTCTGCTCCTTCTCGTCGTGGCCGCCCGCCATCGGGCCGATGCCGCGGGCACGTCCGAGCGCGTCGAGCTCATCGATGAAGATGATCGCGGGAGCCTTCGACCGGGCTTGCTCGAAAAGATCGCGGACGCGGGCCGCACCCACGCCGACGAACATCTCGACGAATTCCGAGCCGGAGATCGAGAAGAAGGGAACGCCTGCTTCCCCTGCCACCGCCTTTGCGAGCAGAGTCTTGCCGGTGCCGGGCGGGCCGACGAGAAGAATCCCTTTCGGCATGCGGCCGCCGAGCCGGCTGTACTTCTTGGGGTCCTTGAGGAAATCGACGATTTCCCTCAGTTCGTCCTTCGCCTCGTCGACGCCTGCCACATCGGCGAAGGTCACGCCCGTGTTTTTCTCCACATAGATCTTGGCCTTGCTCTTTCCGATCTGCATCAGGCCGCCGCCGAAGCGGTCGCCCATGCGGCGCAGGAGGAACAGCCAGATGCCCACGAACACCACGGCCGGCACGACCCAGGAGAGGATGGTGCCGAGCAGGTTGCTCTCGATCTGGCCGCTATATTGGACGCCATAACGCTGCAATTCGTCGGCGATCACAGGTTCGACGCGGGTGGTCATGAAGCGGGTCTGGCCGCCGGGCAGGGGCTCCTTGAAGCTGCCTTGCATGAAATTGTCGGAGACCGCCACCTCCGCGACCTTGCCGTCGCGCAGGTATTGCTGGAATTCGCTGTAGGGGATCGTCGCCACCTGCTGGCCGACCGCATAGAGATACTGCAGCAGGAACAAAGCGCCGAATGCAGCGATCCAATACCAGATATTGAATTGAGTCTTTCCGTTCATGCCTGGTCCCCTGTTCCGGACCGCCAATGCGTCTCGTCCGGATTGGTTGCCCCGCCGAGACCGGGCCAAGAGGGTAAAGCGTCCAGGGCGAGCCTACAATATTTCCGCCGTCGCCGAAAATGTGATGACCTCCGGAGTCAAATGCGAGGTGGATGGAGCGCATTCGCACCTTGCATCCGGCCCAGATCGTGCGGATACACTGCATATGCCTGATTCGTTTCAGGCCTTTCTTCGAAGCTACCGGTACTGAACTCGGTCCGTGGCGAGCCGTCGGCGCGTGGCTGGCGAACGCCTTGGTTCCGAAGTTACGAGGATCGCCATTAACTTTTCGTTAACCATAGCGGACTAGCGTTAACCAATTGGTAAGGAATCGCCCGGCGTGAACAGCGTCCCCTCAATCGAGAAAAAATCGATACGCTTCCGGGCGCGCTCGTTCGTCGCTTTCGCGCTGGTGCCGGAGGCGCCTCTGGGGAACTGGCTGCAGGATCTCGATCGATGGATCGAGAATTCGCCGGGCTTCTTCACCGGTCGTCCGGTGGTGCTCGATCTCAACACACTCAATCCAGACATCGACCAGATCGCCCCTCTCGTCGCACAGCTCGCCGCGCGCGGCATTCGCGTCTACGCTATCGAAGACAAGAACATCAGTGCCCTCGGGGCCGACTTGCCGCCGCTCCTCGCCGGAGCGAAGAGGACCATCGTCGAGGAACAGCAGCCGGACCCGACCAGCCCGGCTCCCGTCAAACCTGGCGAGGCGCCGGCGTCCAATACTCTCATGGTCGAGGCGCCGGTTCGTTCGGGCCAATCGATCTTCCACCCCAATGGCGACGTGATCGTGTTGGGCTCGGCCAGTTCCGGCTCCGAGATCGTCGCGGGCGGATCCATCCATGTGTACGGCACCTTGCGTGGGCGCGCTTTCGCCGGTGCCTCGGGAAATTCCAAGGCGCGCATCTTCTGCCGGAAGAACGAAGCCGAGCTTCTGGCGGTGGACGGCTGGTACCGCACAGCCGAGGAAATGGAGCCGTCTTCTCGGGGCGGGCCGATACAGGCCTTCCTGGAGGACGGCATCATCGTGGTCACGGCGCTGAACTAGAATTGGAGAGAAGGACATGGCCAAGGTAGTGGTCGTCACATCCGGCAAAGGCGGCGTCGGCAAGACGACGTCGACTGCCGCCCTCGGGGCCGCTCTGGCCCAGACCGGAAAGAAGGTCGCTCTCGTCGACTTCGACGTCGGCCTTCGCAATCTCGACCTGGTCATGGGCGCGGAACGGCGCGTGGTGTTCGATCTCGTCAATGTGACGCAAGGGGTGGCAAAGCTGTCGCAGGCGCTGATCCGCGACAAGCGCGTGGACACGCTATTCCTGCTGCCGGCCTCGCAGACCCGCGACAAGGACGCGCTCACCGAGGAAGGCGTCGCCGATGTGATCGGTGCTATGCGCGAGAAGTTCGACTATGTATTGTGCGACAGCCCGGCCGGCATCGAGCGCGGCGCTCAACTCGCCATGCGCTTCGCCGACGAGGCCGTTATCGTCACCAATCCCGAGGTGAGCTCGGTCCGAGATTCCGACCGCATCATCGGCATGCTCGATTCCAAGACGATGAAGGCGGAGAAGGGCGAGAGCGTCACCAAGCACATTCTCGTCACGCGCTTCGACGCGGCGCGCGCCGCCCGAGGCGAGATGCTCAGCATCAACGACGTGCTGGAGATACTGTCGACGCCGCTGCTCGGCATCATCCCGGAAAACCAGGGCGTTCTGCGCGCCTCGAATGTCGGCTCGCCCGTGACGCTCAACGAGCCCAGCAATGCGGCGGCCCGCGCCTATATCGACGCTGCCAAGAGACTGGAAGGCGAGGATCTGCCGGTGGTCCTGCCCGTCGACAAGAGAGGGTTCCTCGACCGGCTTCTGGGAAGGAGGGCGGCATGACCCTGTTCAGCCTTTTCAAACGTCGCAGCACCAGCGCACCTGTTGCGCGCGAGCGCCTTCAGGTGCTCCTGGCCTACGAGCGCAACAATCGCAACCAGCCCGATCTCGTCGCGGTGTTGCGCGAGGAGATCATGGCGGTGATCGCCAAGCACGTCCAGGTCGAACAGGACGATGTGAAGGTGACCATGGATCGCGGCAAGACGACGTCGACTTTGGAAATCGATATCCACATCCCCAATGCGGGAGCGATCCGCGCGGCGGCTGTGTAGGGACGCTTTTCCGCAGCGCGAGGCCGCGACCGGCCACGGACGGCATCCGCGTCTGGACAGGCTGGTAGCGTCCGTTCAGGCATTCCCGGCGACAGTCCGGGGAAGGCGCGGTTTTCCGATAGCGCACTCGAGTCGAGTCCGGTCCCAGCCGGCGCGGTCGGCCGCAGCTTCGTATGTCGACTGGAGGAACTCCATAAGCGTCTTCTCTGGAGACGTCGAGCTTCGTACTGCTTCATAGGGCAACAGGAACTCGCCCAGCTTCCGGTCGAAGCAGGCACCCTCCGGCGCGACGTCGGCCTCCGCGAAACCGGGGGGCGTCGGGTACGCATAGGAATAGAACATCGGCTCATCCACGCCGCCTCCACCAGGCCAGAAACCGGCCGACGAGACCTCATGGCTATAGGCTTCGCCGGTTATGCTGTCGGGCAGGCCGGGCACGCCGCCCGGATGAAGCGGCGCGGATCTCCCAGAGAACCGCGTGACGGCCAGGTCGAAGGAGCCCCAGAACAGATGCACGGGGGATACCTTGCCAAGGAAACCGGTCCGAAACGTGGAGAATACCTGCTCGATCCGCACCAGCGCGTCATGGAACCGCGAGACGGCGTCCTGGTCATAGGGGCGCGGTGCGGTGTCCTGCGCAAAGGGAATGGCTTCCGGCACCTCGTTCGGCCTCCCGTGGATGATGAAGCGCCCGCCGGCCCGCGTCACGATCGCCGCAGCCTCCGCGAGGAACTCCGCCGTGCTCATCGGGCGTAGAGACAGCGCCTCGCGATGCGTTTTGCTCTCGGCGGTCAGCGTGTGATCGGCGAAGTCGAACGAAAGCGTGATCGTCACCTGCCCGTCATGGATAGGTCCGGTGGTGAGGCCTCGCGGCGTTACATAGAGCGTGGCGTGCCACGAGTGATTGAGCCAGGGTGTATGTGCCAGCCGGTACTTGCCGACGATCTGGCACCAGAGGTGAAGTGCCGCGCATGTCTCGCTCCATTCGCCGTATGGTATGGCAGGCCAGTTTCCCGGAACGTCGGGGGCACCGTTCATCTTCGTTCCTCCCTGTGTGACAGAAATTGATCGCACAACCATATGCGCCGGCGGCGCGGCCGTGAACCGCTTCCGCCTCCGATCCACCGGCTGCCGCGCTCTCCGGCTTGCAGCCGATGGTCGTACCCGGTACTTCCCCTGCACGGCGAGACATGGCAGTTATTCGCTCCGTCGACATTGTTGTTCTTG
The DNA here is from genome assembly GCF_050958605.1 of Mesorhizobium sp. 1B3. Lineage (NCBI taxonomy): Bacteria > Pseudomonadati > Pseudomonadota > Alphaproteobacteria > Hyphomicrobiales > Phyllobacteriaceae > Mesorhizobium > Mesorhizobium sp. 1B3. The sequence continues at coordinate 110,481 of NZ_JBJHDO010000010.1, forward strand.
TCGGGGGTGTGACAGGTGGGCGGTGCGCCGATCCGAATCCTGGCTTTGCTCGTGGGCCTGCTGGCGGTCATCGCCGGGGCGGCCGCGGCGCCTGCGCAGACGCAGCCTCCTTCGACGACGGTTTCCGAGGAACTTGCAATCGGCATCAAGGCCGCGCCACCCTTCGCCTTCAAACTCGAGGATGGCTCCTGGTCGGGGCTGAGCGTCGATCTCTGGAAACGCATCGCCGAGCGGCTTGGCCTCGGCTATCGTTTCGAGGAGGTGCCGAACGTGCAGGACCAGATCGCGGGTATCGCTTCCGGCAGGTTCGACGCGGCCACGGCGGCGATCAGCGTCACGGCCGACAGGGAGAAGGCGATCGACTTCACCCAGCCCTTTTACGCGGCCGGTCTTGGCATCGCGGTCCCGCTCAACCGGGAGCCCTCCTGGCGGCCCATCCTGCATGCGCTTACCTCGTTCGGTTTCCTGCAGGCGATCCTGGCGCTGATATGCATATCGCTCGTGGTCGGCATGCTGATCTGGCTGTTCGAACGCCGGCACAACGAAGATTTCGGGGGCGGGGCGGCCAAGGGCCTGTTCAACAGCCTTTGGTGGTCGACGATCGCAGCCACGCAGGCGAGTACCGGAGAGCTCAGTCCACGAACGGTGCCGGGCCGTGCGCTCGCCGTGCTCTGGATGGTGGGCTCGATCATCGCGATCGCGGTCTTCACCGCGGGCGTCACGTCCGTTCTAACCGTCAAGCAGATGGAAGGGCTCGTGCAATCCGAAAGCGATCTCGCTTCCGTTAAGGTCGGGGCTCTCGCGAACTCCTCTACCGACGCCTATCTCGCGGGAACGCATATTCGGCACAGCGGCTATCCATCCGTGCAAGCCGGTCTGGATGCGCTCCGCTCCGGGCAGATCGACGCCTTCGTCTACGACAGGCCGCTGCTCTCCTGGCTGATCGGGAAAGACTACAGCAGCTCTCTGCGCGTGCTCGACGTGAGCTTCGAGAGGCAGAACTACGCGATCGCCTTGCCCAAGGGCAGCCCGCTGCGCGAGCCGTTGGACCTGGCCTTGCTGCAGATCCTCGAGAGCGACTGGTGGGATCAGGCGACGTTTCAATATCTCAACGAGAAGTAAGGCCCAAGCGAGGCCCTATCGATGCATCGGCTCCGTCCAGAAGTCGGCGCCCGGCACGAAGTTGCGGATCATCGCAAAGACGATGAGCAGGGCGGGAATGGCGATGAAGCCGCCGAGCGGACCCCACAGCCAGATCCAGAAGGCAAGCGCAAGCAGTACGACGAAAGGGTTGAGCGTCATCGTGCGGCCGATGACGAGAGGGGTCACGAGCTGAGCTTCTACAGCATTGATCCCCATATAGAGGAGGGGCGGAAGCAGCGCGCCGCCGAGATGGTCGAATTCGGCGAGCCCGACGGCGAAGAGGATCGCCGTCATGACGGCTGGGCCGATATAGATGACGAAGCTGGTGAGGATGGCGAGTGCGCCCCAGAGCGGGGCGGACGAGACGCCGATGAGGTAGAGGCCGACGCCCACCGCCAGCCCCTCGACGATGTTGATCATGGTGATCGACAACAGATATTGCGAAACCAGCTTTTCGACGTCGCGGAATATATGGGCGACGCGCCAGCGCAGGCGGCGATCGAAGCAGAGCCCGAGAATGGCGACGCGCGTGCGGTGTCGCGTCGCCACGAAGAGATAGAGGCTGGCGAAGAACAGCAATATCTGAGCTGCGATGGCCGGCGCCAGCGCGGCCACGCTCGCCACCGGCGAACCGTCGTCGACCGAGACGGCGAGCCCCGGGCCGCCGGTGATCTTGCGAATCTCGTCGCGCGCGCCGCGGATCGCGTCGAGCGGCTGGCGCCAATCGGAGAGCTGGTGCTGGAGCTCAGCCCAAATCTGCGGAATTCGGCCGACCCAGAAGGACAACGGCGCTGCGAGCGCCAGGACAAAGAAGCAAAGCAGGCTCAGGAAGAGCACCACGACCAACGCCGCCGAAAGGGTGGCAGGCAGGCCGCGTCGTTCGAGCACGGACGCGAGAGGTCCCAGCATCAGTCCGATCACGATGGCGAGGCCGATCGGTGCCAATATGTATTCACCGGCATGCAGCACGAAGACCAGTGCAACGAGTCCCATGAAGATGAGCGAGACCTGGCCTCCTCTGGCGAGCATCAGCTCGAAATTCGATTTGGGGGGCAGGCGCACGATTGGCGCCCTTTTCGCGATACGATTTGACATTGCGAATTTCCGGCTGGACTCGCCGGTGAAAACGCACTCTCATGCAGCCCGGTTCCGCCAGAGCGCTGCGCGGCCTCTCGGATGCGCAAAGGTGTCACAGTTGAATCGATGCATCGCGCTTTCCGAAATCGCTGGTTGAAAGCACGATGCCTGGCTGGCTTGCCGCGCCGGCGGAACCTCGCCGGGGATGACGCGTTGATGGTCTCGCAAGAACAAGGAGTTGGACCATGCCGAGTGCTTCAGAAAAGGCCGCTAAATCGGAGAACGGATCGCGGGTTACGGCCCAGAACCTGGAGGCCGACATCGAGCAGTTGAAGGCCGACATCGCCAAGCTTGCCAAGCAGTTCCAGGTGACAGGGGAGCACTCCTACGGAACGGCACGCCGGGCGGCGGCGGAGGGCGTCGACCAATTGCGGACACAAGGCGAGGCAGCGATGGAGAAGATTCGGTCCAACGCCAACGACTTCGAGGCGCAGCTTGCGGCCTCGATCCGTGAAAAGCCGCTGACGGCCCTCGGCATCGCCGCGGGCGTCGGGTTTCTCCTTGCCCTGATGACGCGCCGCTGAATGCTGAGCTCGCTTGTCGCGGCCTTCATTTCGGGTGAGGCTGTCGGTGCGGCGCGCCGGGCGCGTCGTGCCGTGCTGATATATACCTTTGCTGCAATCACCATCCTGACCGGTCTGGGATTCCTGGTCGGTGCAGCCTACGCCGCCGCGGCCCGGCGTTTCGGGACGATCGAGGCGGCGAGCTCCTTCGGCATCGTCTTCATCGTGATCGGCTTCGTCGCGGTAGGAATCCACAGCCTCTCCGGTCGCACGCGCAAGCGCGAAGCGGCCGGGCGCCGCGGCGCGGATCTAGCGACGATCGCCAGCGTGGCTGCGGTGTCGCTGTTGCCGGCCTTGCTGCGCGCTCCGTCTCTTCTGAAGGGAAAAGCGGGGCTGGCCGGCATCATTGGACCGGCGCTGGCGATACTGGCCTACGGAATCTACCGGGAGAACGTGAAGCCGGAGGACGAAAAGCCGATCGACTAAACACTTGTAGCCCAGTGAAATCGCTCCGGCAGCTTGCGGTCCGCCTTGAGCGAGCTTCCGGTATTGGACGATGTCTACGACGTGCGCGCACGATCGGCATCCATATGGTTTCAGTGCAATATTTTTGCACTCATACAGCATTTATTTCCGTTTGCCTTGTAGCGTCAGGAGGCGCAGTTTCGACCTCAAAAAGCTCGGACCTCGACTATGCAAGACGAAGCGGAAACGGAAACTGCTCAATACGCGTCGCCGCCGTGCTTCATGCACGAGCTGGCGCCTGAATTCCGGTTGGAGCCCGCTCGCTCTGACGCTTGGAGCGATGTCTCGAGGTGGAGAAAGGCGGAGCGCAAGCGACTGATCGACGAGCGCCTGGCGTTGGCGCCCGATGATCGAGAGGCCCGTTCCGCCCGCATCGCCAGTTCGCTCGACCAGACGATCGGCAGGTTCAGCGGCCGCATCGTTGGCACCTACTGGCCTTTTCGCGGCGAGCCCGACTTGCGCAACTGGGGGATCAGGGTCATAGAGCGCGGTGGGCGCATCGCGCTGCCTGTCGTCATTCAGAAAGGGTGGCCGCTCGAATACCGGATCTGGACGCCGGGTGATCCCCTCGAGCGCGGTATCTGGAACATCCTTGTCCCACGCCGCGGCCCCGCCGTTCAGCCGGATATCGTGATCGCGCCCGTCGTAGGCTTCGACGAGGCGCGGTATCGCCTGGGTCATGGCGGGGGCTTCTTCGACCGCACGCTGGCGATCATGCCGCGCAAGCCGCTGGTCATCGGAATCGGCTACGCGCAGAGCAGAATAAGGACCATTTATCCCCAGCCCCACGACATTCCAATGGATGTGATCGTTACGGACTGAGCGAGCGGCCCGCCAGGGATCGGGGCTGTCGGTGCCCTTCGCACTCTTTTCTGTCGTTGGCCCCTGAGGAAGCGACCCAAAACATATTGCAATGGAACCCATGATCATCTTCAATGGGATTGTGGGGTTTTTTAGTTTGGGCTTGGGTTAATCAATGACAGAATCGAAGAATCGTTTTGTCGGCATCACTGCCGACATCGTTGCTGCTTATGTTTCGTCCAATGCCGTGCCTGCGAGTGGTCTCACCGGCCTTATCGCAGCCGTGCATTCTTCGCTGAGATCGCTTGCGGAAGGTGGCGCTCCTGCCGCCGCGCCGCTCAAGCCGGCGGTTCCTATCAAAGCTTCCGTCACGCCCGATTTCATCGTGTGCCTCGAAGACGGCAAGAAGCTGAAGTCGCTGCGGCGCCATCTCAGGATGCGCTATGGACTTTCGCCGGAGCAATACCGTGCCAAATGGGGTTTGCCTGCCACCTATCCGATGGTGGCGCCCAATTACGGAGCCTATCGTTCTCAGCTTGCCAAGTCGACGGGGCTGGGTCGGAAGCCTACGACCGCGGGCCGGAAGGTTCGGGAACTGGCCCAGCCTGCGCCTTCGAAGGCGGCGCAGCCGAAGAGACGCGCCGCGGCGGCAGGATAAAAGGGCCGGACCGCCTTGGGGCAAGCGGCCCGGCCAAAGGCACTGTCCTTCGGCTTGCCGAAAGGGGGCCAGTGCAAGCTGACGTCGCAGGGCCGAGGCCCTGCATTCATTCTCATCGGCTCGGACCCGAAAGCCTTGGCGCTTTCGGGTCCGACGCCTGTCGGAAACACCCCCCGATGGTTTCCGACTTCATTCGAGCAGCGGAGCTGCCGTCGAAGCAGCGCGGCCGCTCCACCCTTATTTTCGCATCGGCCGCAGGCTCGTAGCCACTGACATCTCCGACGCGTGGGCTAGTTCACCCGGCAGGTGAAGGCGATCAGCCGGACGAGTTGCGAGGCCCGGATGCAGCCCGTCTTGGCCATGATCGTTCTCAGCGTCCGTCGCGCGTGGAGGGGCAGCATGCCGCGGTGCTCGCCGCGGGCCGAAACGCCCCATCCGATCAGTTCAACCAATCTTGTCTCGGTCATGTCGAGCCCGAAGGCTTCGGCGAACGCGGTCACTCGCGTAGGATCGGGAGCCGTGCCCGTCACCGAAATCTCGGCGACGACGATCCGCCCCGCCGGCCGCCAGCGGCGCAGGCCGCGTACCATCACCTCGCGGAACAACCCGATGGGGTTGTAGAGGGCGATAGTGATGACGTCGCCATGCTCCTCGATGGGCAGCATCAGGATATCGCGCTCCGTGTCGCCGGCCAGGAATTTGCGCAGCACCGTGTAGAATTGCGCGTTGTGCCGCTCGCTTTCGAACACGAGATGCCCTGCATTCACGCGAACATAGGGCAGGGAACGGAACAGCCGCAACGCACGCCAATTGGCGTAAGCGAGCTCGCCTGTTTCGCAGTCGATCGCAAAGGACGGTGCTCGCCAGTCAGGACAGATAAGTGCAAGGATCTGGCTTGCGTTCTCGGGGGAGGCGTCGGAATCGTATGTGGCCACCGCTCGTTTAAGCTCGCTGATTTCGAAATGGCAGGTCTTGTCCGCGCTGTTGCCGGCCAGCCGAGCGTTCACATCATATGTCCCGGTCGAGAGCGGCATTTCTTCGTTTCCCATGCCGACTTGCGGCCCCAGATAGCGAAGCGGACAGGTGTGGCGGAGTACGGGCACCCTCCCGCGGGAGGGTGAATGCCGGCAGGCAAGATTGCGCGAAGGTTCCATTTCGCCCCTTACCTCCACCCCTCCCGTCAAGACGAAAGGGCTGCCGGCTGCCCCGCCCATACTTCCGACGGTCCCCCCTAAGCAGGCATTCGTGGGCTTTCCCGCGAATGCCTGCTTAGGTTCCTTTGTGTGTCGCAGGTTCTTATCGCAAAAACCGTGGAACACTTTTACGGAACCTGCTCAGGAAACCGTGGGGACAAGCAGCCATGTCGGGCGTTACAGCGCCGTTACAGAAATTGTTTGTCCAAATGGACAACATTGCGATTTGCGCTCATAAGGAAGCCTGCCCCAAGGGGAAGGGGTAAGCAGCGCATCGCGTCGGGACTTTCGTATGATGGGTATGGGAAACGACGAAAGCGGTCGCTGCGGCGGCCGCCTGCCAGAGATCCTATAGATGCAGGCCGGGGCCGAGCCGCGGCTGGAGCTGTTCGGAATCGCCACGGCGCGGGCCGGAGGCGCGACCATCTATTTCCCCCAGAAGGGTTTCCAACTCATCGCGCTGGTTCTGCTCTCGCAACGCCCGGCGCTCTCGCGTCAGGCCGCGGCCTCGCTCTTGTGGGAGAACACCAGCGACCAGGATGCGCTGCGCAACCTGCGTCAGCTTCTGCTCAGGATAAGGCGTTCCTGGCCGCTGCCGGAAGCACTGGTGGAATCCGATGGGACCCTGCTCGAAGCCGGGCCGGGGTGCAGCCGCTCCGATCTTGCCGACCTGCTGGAATGCCTCGAAGGCGGGCGCCCGGCGGATGTCATGAAGGCCGCCGAGATCGCGAGGCGACCGCTGCTCCACGACTGCGGCAGCGTCAGCGAGGAATTCGCCGCCTGGCTCAATGCCGAACGCCAGACGCTGCAGGACAGGCTGTTCTCCGCACTGTCGGCGCTGCTGCTTGAACAGACGCGCTTCGGCGTGGCCGACGCCGTCGCATTGCGTGCCATCGAGGACTGCTTGCTGGCGCTCGACCCCGCCCGGGAACAGAGCTACCGGGCGCTGCTGGAAGCCTATGGACGCGCGGGCCATTTCGACGAGGCGAGAAGGATCTACGGCCGGCTGACGCAGACGCTGGAGGCGGAATACGGCTCCAAGCCGTCGAACGAGACGGCCCTGGTCGCGCGACGCATCTTCGCCGCGGCCTCAACGGAAAAGGAAGGGCCTCCTCCGGCAATCGAGGACCATGGCTATCCACGGATCGCCTTCCTGCTGCCGACCTTGACGTCGGATCCGGGCGGCGACAGGTTGGTCGAGACCCTGATCCAGGAGATCGCCAACGATATTTCGCGCTTCCGCACGTTCCGTGTGGTGGCTCCGCACTCCAGTTTCCAGGTCCATGCCGGCCAAGACATCGATTTCGGCCGGATCAAGGCGCAATACGCCGTATCCAGCACGCAGATTCCCGGCGCGCCGCTGCTCTCGTGCCGTCTCTTCCACGTGGCGAGCCGGGAGATCCTCTGGGCGGCCGAGATACCGGTGGCGGGAGAAAAGCTGGCGCTCGCCTTTCGCATGATCTCCTATCAAACCGCATCGTCGATGGTTGCCGCGATCGAGCGGAGCCGGTTGAACGAGAAACGTCGGCAACAGGATCCGCATGGCTATCTACGCTACCTGGAGGGACAGGTGGCCCTCAAGAATTGCGATCTGCCCAAGCTCAGGCGCGCGCGCGCCGTGTTCCGGGACGCAGCGAACATGGATCCGCGCTTCTGCGCCATACGGGCGCGTATCGCCCAGACCTACTGCCTGGAATGGCTGATGCTGGGCGGCAACGACCCGGATCTCCTGCGACGGGCCAAGGCGGAAGCAGCCCAGGCGATCGAGCTCGATACGGGCGCCGTTTCCGGCCACTGGATCAACGGGGTCGTGTCGCTTTACCAGCGCGATTTCGACCAGTGCGAAGAGAGTTTCATGCTGGCCGAGGCGCTCAGCCCATATAATGCGGATTTCCTGCTCCAGCATGCGGACGCGCTGACCCTGATGGGCGAGATCGACGCCGGTTGGGAGCGCTTCGAGCAGGCGATCCTTCTCAATCCGTTGCCCCCGGATCATTACTGGTGGGCCGGCGCCAGCATATTGCTGAGCAGGCGGGATTATCAGGGGGCTATCGACATGTGCGGACGCATGGAAAACGACGAGCCGGTCATTCGGCTCCTCACTGCCTGTCATGCCCTGGCCGGAAATGTGGAGGCTGCCCGATCCTACGGGCGCCGCGTCAAGGAGACTTATCCCGACGCGACGGCCGCCAGCTTGGCCGACATCCCGCCCTATAAGCGCGTCGTCGACAGGGAGCAGCTCTATGCAGGCTTCAGGTTGGCCGGAATAAGTTAATTAGTTCATTTTTAATGGGGAAAGGAGAGGAAAAATGGCAGATGCAAGGATGTACGTCATCGGTGACCGGGAGGAGGGGCTCATTCTGGTCAAGACCAATCCGTTGAAGTTGGTCACCATACCGAAGGCGCAGATCGAAACCTACGCGAAGGCCAATGGCAAGAGCTATGACGAGGTACTCGGGCTTCTGGCCGCCCGCACCCGCAAGGCGGTCAATCTCGGACAGTCCAACCCACCGCCTCTCCCGGACGACGACGCCTTCTTCGAATCGATCGGCTTCACAGTGCGGAACGGCGGTTCCGTCACCGAGGCCGAGTTCTGCTTCATCGCCGAGATCGACAATGCTCTCTACAGCTCGATCAGAGTGAGGATCGATCCGATCAAGACTGCCCTTCACAAGTTGAACACGGCTCAGCCGCCGGTCGAGGAAGTCGGGCTCGATCCTACGTCCACGACATCCGCACCTTGACGCAAGCAGCAGACCGGCAGGTTCCAGCCGACGCCACCGTTCGATCTCTCGGCATCACCCGCCTCGGCGATCTCACGGGACTGGACGTGATCGGCCTTCCTGTTTGGATGGCGACGCGGCCGAACTCGCGTTCGCTCTGCGTAAGCCTCGGCAAAGGACTCACGCACGAGGGCGCGCGCCTCGGAGCCGTCATGGAGGCGGCGGAAACGGCCATTGCCGAGGCGGCCGAGGCCGTCATCTCGTCCTATGGTTCCTATGCTGGATTGGCGGATCGCACCGGCGATTGCTTGCCCTTGGGGAGCATATTTGCGTGTCGATACGAGGCTTTCGATCCTGAACGCGAGCGCGGCTGGATCGAGGGGCGCTCCTGGGCAACGGGTAAGGCGGTCCTGGCGCCCTATGAACTTGTCGGGCTCGATATGCGTTCCGATGCGCCTTGGGACAGGAACGCCTTCCGGATCTCTTCCATCGGCCTCGCGGCGGCATTCGATCTCGAGACGGCGCGGCTCAACGCCTTGCTCGAGGTGATCGAGAACGACGCCGTCGCGCCCTTCGAGGAGTTCGGACTGTGCCGGGGTATCTATGCGCCGGCCTCGGCGGACCGGGAGGGAGACGACGCCCTGGGGCGCGCGTTGCGTCTGCTGGTGAAGGCTGGCGTCGATCCGGTCTTCCTCGATCTCACGCCGGACCATGGCGTGCCGGTGGCCGGCTGCTTCGTTCCGCGTCCCGCGAGCGCTGAGGAGGGGCCGGGTCTTGCCTATTCCGCCGGTTTCGCCTGCCGGCCGGACCCGGACCAGGCGCTGCTCGCCGCGCTTCTCGAAGCCGTTCAGTCGAGGCTCGGGCATATCGCCGGATCGCGCGACGACATAGAAGGCATCGATTACCGCCCGGTCTCAAAGCCGCCAGTCCGTGGCCCGGCGCACGATCTGGCCGCCTTCCGCAAGCGGCCGTCCGCGCCATCCGGCCCGGACAGCGCCGCCACGTTCCGGGTGCTGGCCGCAGTTCTGGCGCGAGCCGGCATATTGGACGTCTATGTGTTCGACCTGCCCCCCGCCGGTGAAATCCGTGTCGCCAAGGTGATCGCGCCCGGCCTGCGTTTCGCCGCACCCGACGGTGCAACGACGGCGACACCCGGTATGGCTGAGGCCGTTCTGCGGCGACTGCTGGAGGAGACGTGAAGCCAGTCGTGTTCGGCGGCCCGAGCCTTTTCGGGCTGCCCCCTGAATTGCTGATCGCCTTCGACCTGCGCGGCCCCGCGCGAGCCGGCGATCTTCTCCGGGCTGCGAGCGATGGCGCGCGCAACATCGCCTTGATCGACGGCCTTTTCGACCAGACGGCGTCCGTCTGGCACAAGGAGATTCTGTGGGCCCTAGCGCGTGGCGTGACGGTCGCGGGCGCCGCCAGCATGGGGGCGCTCAGGGCCTGCGAATGCGAGGCTTTCGGAATGATCGGGGTTGGCCGTGTCTTCGAGGACTACCGGGCGGGGCGCCGAGTCGCCGACGCCGATGTGGCACTTCTCCACGCGCCAGGCGAGCTCGGCTACCGACCGCTTACGGTCGCGCTGGTCGACGTCTCGGCGACGCTGGAACGGCTCTCCGGCGACGGTCTGGTGGAGAATGCGGAGGCGGCGCAGATTGGCGACTGCGCCGCCGCCCTGCATTTCAGCCGGCGTAGCTGGCGTTCGATCCTGGCCGGCACGGAGATCAAGGCCGACAGGAAGTCGGCCTTGTCGGCGCTGATCGCCGGCAAAGCCGTGTCGCAGAAGATGGCGGACGCGCGCCATCTCTTGGAGCTGATGAATGAGGGGCGGTTGCCCCGGGCGTCAGCGGTCCGGCCCTGGCGGCTCGCCGAAACGCCGTTCCTCGACCGGCTGCGCGCATCCGTCGGAGCCTGAGCGGATGCGCGGCTTCCTGCCCGATTGCGGCGGCGCGATCACTCGGCTTGCCGTCTCGGTGGTTCCCCAATGCTTCGCCGATCATGCCGCGGGCCGTGCCCTCCGTCACGCGCTGGAACGATTCATCCCGACACTGCCGGCCGAGCTGAGCCTGACGATGCTTGCCCGGGGGACGAGCTGCCGGGCGCTGGAGCGTTGGCTCGACGGTATCGTTGTCCGCTGCCGGATCGAGCATGTCGACGCCGACTTTCCGGGCGGCGACGACACTATGGCTCTGTGGACGCAGGATAGTTTCCTCGTCATGGATGCCGGCCAAACCTACCTTCAGCCGGCTTCGGAAAATGCCACGCCCCATGCGCGGTGGCTGAGCGCCGGGTTGGACAAAACAGTTCGCGCCAAGAGCTTTGCGCTCGCAGGCGGCAACATGCTGGTGGGACCCGCCTTCAAGCTGATCGGTTGTGAAAGCTTCCCCGACCAGCCGGCTCGGCGCGCGGCGATGATGGCCGCGCTTCTGCAACTCGACGACAGGCCGGTGTTCGAAGTCGGCTATCGCCTCGGCCAGGGCATGCCCTCGGACCCAGCGGCGTGGCACTACCGCATGCGCCAGTATGGCGGCCACATCGACCGTTCTGTCGCCGTGACGGGCCTGACGCGGGAGGGCAACCCGCTTCTCGTCGTCGCCAACGGCGTGCCCGGCCCCGGGGCGGACCCCGCCGGTTTCGGGCCAATCGGCGATCGCCTCGACCGCACGGCGCATGCGCTCTGGGCCCACGGCTTTGCCGTGCTCCGCAACGATGTTCCCTTCGTGCCGGTGCTCGGCGGACCGCAATTGCGGCCGCGTCTCTACAATAACGTGCTCGTCGAAAACGACGTGCGTCCCGGACGCACGAGGCCGCTGGTCTGGGTGCCGCAATTCGCCGAGGACGAACCGATCCTTGAAGAGTTCGACCGGTCCAACATGGCGCTGTGGGAAGGGCTCGGTTTCGAAGCTGTGGGCGCGTTCGGCTGGTCTGGGCTCGCCGCGCAGATGGGGGCGCTACGCTGCGCGACCAAGGTCCTGGCGCGCGGATCACCCGGCGCGACAGGCAAGGGGCTTCCGCAACCCCTTTCCTGATCAGGCGCCCTCGTCGGCGGGCACCAGGACGCGCAGCGATTTCGGGTGTATCTGGACGACCGTCTCGCGGCTCAGCGGCATCAGCTCGCCGTCGATGACGCATTTCGACTTCCGCGGCAGCGATAGCACCTCGACCGTCACTTCGCGGGCCTCGTGGATCTCCACCTGATCGTTGCTGCGCCACCGCCCGCGCAGCATGTTGAAGAAAAACTTGACGAGATGCAGCGGTTGTCGAGCCACGGTGATGTAGATGCCGAGCACGCCGCCTGCCGGATCGGCGGCGTAGGGCAGGCGATAGCCTTCACCGAACAGGTTGTTGGTGATGCCGAGGCCGGTCGTTTTGGTCAGGATCTCGGTCCCGTCCATCCGCAACGAGACGCGCATCGAGGGCGGGCGCATGATCGTGTGATAGGCGGCAGTGACCGAAGCTCGGATCTTGCCGAGCCGTGAGCCGAATTCCATCCGGTCGCGCAAGCCTACCATCTTGGCGTGCATGCCCAGCGAGAACTGGTGGACGAAAGGCCGTCCATTGGCGCTGGCCATATCGACCTCGCGGATCCTGCCGGTGGCAAAAGCCTGGACCGCGGCATCGAGTCCAAGCGGAATGCCAAGGCTCCGGGCGAACAGGTTCATCGTGCCGGCGGGCAGGATGGCGAGCGCTTTGTCACCGTTCTGGAGGATCGCGGCGGCGGCCGAGACCGAACCGTCGCCTCCGCCGATCATGACGACATCCGCCTTCTTCTCGGCGGCCGCCCTCGTCAGAGCAGTTTCGAGGCCGGAGCCCTCGACAACGTCGATGTGCAGCGTATGGCCAGCTTTTTCCAACACGTCCTGCATGCCGGCGCCGAAGGCGTCGAGATCAGTGGTGCGGAGCGTCCCGCCATCCCGATTTAGCACGGCAATGAAATGCATTGAGTCCCTGGCGACGCTTGTGCGGAAGCCTTGGCAACAGAACGTTGGCGTGCGTGCGGGAGTTCCTTGCGGCTTCCGCGATTCCGAGGCGGATGTCGAAGGCGAAGTTACGTCTTTCCCGCGACCAGAGGGGGAACCAGACACGCATATACGACGTTTGAAACATGTGATGCCGCGCCCGTTCTCCCTTGCGACAGTTCGAGCGGACGCGGCAGTGCAAGAGAACTCGCACAAGGAGAACGTATATGATCCGCAAACTCTTGGCCACAACCGCCGTCGCGACGCTCCTTGCGACGGGTGCCTATGCTCAGGACGCCACGCAACCCGCTCCCGCGCAGTCGCCAGCCGTCGATCCGGCGACGCCGGCAGCGCCGATGACGAAAGCCGATGGTAATCTGGCCACCAACCTGATCGGTGAAACCGTCTATAACGGCACCGGTGACGATGCCCAGAATATCGGCGACGTAAACGACCTCGTGATCGGCACGGACGGCAAGGTCGCGTCGATCGTGATCGGTGTGGGCGGTTTTCTCGGCATTGGAGAGAAGAACGTGGCCCTCGACTTTTCCGGTATCGACTGGGCGGAAAAGGAGGGCGATCGCTGGATCGTGGTGAACGCGACCAAGGAACAGCTGGAATCGATGCCGGCCTTCGACCGCAACGCATTCGGCCCGGCGAACACTGCTTCCGACACGACGGCTCCGGCCACCGACTCGACTGCCATGGCGCCTGCGACGCCACCGGCGGGAGACGACACGGCAACCACACCAACTCAGGACAGGGCAGCGCAGGCTCCGTCTGGCACCGGCACGGCGGCCGGCACCGATACCACCACCACCGGTGCAATCGACAGGTCGCAGCTCAAGGAAATGCCCGCTGGTGATATCAGGGCAGAAGAGTTGGTCGGAACGACGGTCTATGGCGCCGACGAATCCAATGTCGGCGAGATCGGCGATGTCGTTATGACCCAGGACGGCAAGATCGATGCAGTGATCATGGATGTCGGCGGGTTCCTTGGCGTCGGAGAGAAGGAAGTTGCCGTGGGCATGGACAATCTGGCGTTCATGACCGACGATAGCGGCAACAAATATCTCTACACCAACTTCACCAAGGACCAGCTCAATGCCGCACCGGCATACGACAAGAGCACCTGGGCGGAGAAACGCGACGAACAACGCCTGGTCATCACACGCTAGAACCGTCTCGGCAGACCAGGTGAAGCAGGGCCCGCGCGTCAGCGCGGGCCTTCGTTTAGATCAGGTCCGGCTCACCGTTCACTAATTCAGCACAGTTCATTCTGATTCTGGGCGCTTTCATTTACGATGCGACGGCCGACATATTGTTCAGCAAGTGAAGCCGGATTTGCCGGCGGAAGGAGAGCACCATGCTTGAACAGATCAAGGGCCTGCATCATGTCACATCGATGGCCAGGGATGCGCGGCAGAACAACGCGTTCTTCACCGGGAAGCTCGGTCTGCGCCGGGTGAAGAAGACGGTGAATTTCGATGCGCCCGATGTTTATCATCTCTATTACGCGGACGAGGTCGGTACGCCGGGGTCGGTGATGACTTACTTTCCCTTCCCGAATATCGGCAAAGGGCGCCCGGGCACCGGCGAGGTCGGCACGACCGTGTTCTCGATTCCGGAAGGCTCGCTCGCCTATTGGGAAAATCACCTCGCCGAACAGGGCGTGACCGGGCTGAAACGTGAAGAGCGTTTCGGGGAGAAACGGCTCGACTTCGATGGGCCGGACGGCGACAGCTTCGCCTTCGTCGAGGAGAGCGACGACACCCGCGTTCCCTGGGCGAAGGGCGGCGTAGCGGCCGACGAGGCGATCCGAGGCTTCCATTCCGTTTCGATGCGCTTGCGCGATGCGGGCGCCACCGCAGAGCTTCTCAAATTCATGAATTACGAGGAGATCGACAAACAGGGCGACATCAGGCGTTTTCGGGTCAAGAACGGCAACGGCGCGGATATCGTCGATGTCGAGACCTTGCCGGGCATGGCCTTGGCCGATCTGGGCGCGGGCTCGGTCCACCACGTCGCCTTCGCCGTCGAGAATCGCGAAAAGCAGCTCGAAGTGCGCAAGGCGCTTTTGGAGACCGGCTACCAGGTGACGCCGGTGATCGACAGGGACTATTTCTGGGCGATCTATTTTCGTACGCCGGGCGGCGTGCTCTTCGAGGTCGCTACGAACGAACCCGGCTTCGACAGGGACGAGGACACCGCGCATCTCGGCGAGGCGCTCAAGCTGCCGACACAGCATGCGCATCTGAGGCCTTATCTCGAGAAGCATCTGCAGCCCCTCGAGAACTGAGGACAAGACGATGTCGAACGAAGCTTACGTACATGCCGTGCTGCCCGGTTCGCCGGGCGGCCCGCTGCTCTTCCTCTTTCATGGCACTGGCGGCGACGAGCATCAGCTCGTCCCCCTCGCGCGGGATCTTCTGCCTGGCGCCACCATCATCTCGCCGCGCGGCGACGTTTCGGAGATGGGAGCGGCCCGCTTCTTCCGGCGTACGGGCGAGGGCGTCTACGACATGGACGACCTCGCCCGGGCGACGCGGAAGATGGCGGCGTTCCTGCGGGACCGGATCGAGGCGGAGAAGCCCTCGGCCGTGCTTGGTCTCGGCTATTCCAACGGCGCCAATATCCTGGCTTCCGTGCTCTTCGCCGAGCCAGCGCTGTTCGACGCGACCGTGCTCATGCATCCGCTGATCCCGTTCGAACCGAACGTGCGGGGCAGCCTTGCGGACAAGGCTGTGCTGGTGACAGCCGGCCGCCACGATCCGATCTGCCCTCCCAATATGACGGCGCGGCTCGAATCCTATTTGCGTGCCGAAGGTGCCGATGTCACAGTGGAGTGGCATGACGGCGGCCATGAAATCAGGCCCAGTGAAATCGATGCGGCGCGGCGCTTTCTCGACCGCTCCGCGAACAAGTCGAAGGTAGACGAATGACCGAGCCGGACATCCAGGTCGAGGACAGAGGGGCGAAGGGTCGCTATTTCGTGGCCGGGCCCGACGGCGCCGTTGCCGAGATGACCTTCACCAAAGCGGGCGAGCACCAGCTCATCATCGACCACACGGAAGTGCCGGATGCCTTTCGCGGTCAGGGTATCGGCCTTCGGCTGGTGACGCGCGCTGTCGAGGATGCGCGTGCCGCCGGCAAGAAGATCATTCCGCTCTGCCCCTTCGCGAACGCACAGTTCCACCGACACCCGGAATGGGCCGACGTGCTGAAGAAGTGATCGCCATGGAATTCCAGTTCGAAGAGACCGCCAAGGGCGGCCGCTACTTCATGGTGATGCCGAACGGCGATGAAGCGCGGCTGACCTTTGTCAAGGCCGGGCCCGGCCACATCATCGCCGATCATACCTTCGTGCCCGTGCCTTACCGCGGCGACGGTATCGCCGAGGCACTGGTCGAAAGGTTGGTGGCTGACGCGCGGGCCTCTGGGAACAAAATCACCCCGACCTGCTGGTTCGTCGCCGACGAGTTCAAGCGCAATCATCCGGCATGGGACGATGTGCTGACGAGGTAGCGCGAAGACACCTCATCCGACTTCGCGATGACCCCTCATCCGACCTCGCTTCGCGAGGCCGCCTTCTCCCACAAGGGGAGAAGAGGAGCTTTGCATAAGCGTTCCCGCCAATCGCAAACACAGGCGACTGGCATCGGCATTGCAGCCAGCCTTCCTTCTCCCCTTGTGGGAGAAGGTGGCCCGAAGGGCCGGATGAGGGGTCCTGGCGAGGCTGAGAGTGCGCCCACCCCCTCACTTCCCCCCAAACATCCCCTTGTATCTCTCTCGCAGCACGTTCTTCTGCACCTTGCCCATGGTGTTGCGCGGCAGTTCGTCGACGATGACGATACGGCGCGGCTGCTTGAAGCGAGCGAGGCGGTCGTGGATGCCGGCAAGCAGGGTCTCCGCATCGAGGTCAGCACCTTTCCTAGGCGTGACGACGCCCACCACGGCTTCGCCCAGGTCCGGGTGCGGCACGCCGATCACCGCCGATTCCAGCACGCCCGGCTCTCCATCGAGCAGCATCTCCACTTCCTTCGGATAGATATTGTAGCCGCCGGCGATGATGAGGTCCTTGGCGCGGCCGACGATCGTGACATAACCATCGGCGTCGACCTGGCCGAGATCGCCGGTGATGAAGAAGCCGTCCGGCCGGAATTCGGCGGCCGTCTTTTCCGGCATGTTCCAGTAGCCCTTGAAGACGTTGCGCCCCCTGACCTCGATCACGCCGATAGCGCCCGGTGTGACTTGTTCCCCGGTCTCGGGATCACAGACGCGCAGCTCCACACCGGGCAAGGGAAAGCCGACCGTTCCGGCACGGCGCTCGCCGTCGTACGGATTGGTGGTGTTCATGTTGGTCTCGGTCATACCGTAGCGTTCGAGAATGCGGTGGCCGGTGCGCCCTTCGAATTCGACGTGGGTCTCTGCGAGCAACGGCGCACTGCCGGAGACGAAGAGCCTGATGTGCGAAACCAACTCGCGCGTCAGGCGCTCGTCGGCGAGCAGGCGCGTGTAGAAGGTCGGCACCCCCATCATGGTCGTGGCCCGCGGCAATGCGGCCACGAGGTCGTCAATGTCGAGCGCGGGCAGGAAGATCATGGCGCCGCCGGCGAGCAGCGTCACGTTGCCGGCAACGAAGAGCCCGTGCGTATGGAAGATGGGCAAAGCATGGAGCAGCACGTCTTCCCTGGTGAAGCGCCAGGCTTCGACCAGGGCCTGGGCATTGGACAGGAGATTGTCTTGCGTGAGCATGGCGCCTTTGGAGCGGCCGGTGGTGCCGGACGTATAGAGGAAGGCAGCGAGATCGTCGGCTCCGCGTTCGACCGTGGGGAAATCGTCGGGCAGGTCGCGCGCGGCTTCCGCGAAGCTGCCCGAACCGTCGCCGTTCAGCGTGAGCAGCTTCGCTCCCGCCATCGCCGCGACCGGCGCGAGCGTCGCCTCCGAGCTGCCGTCGGCGATCAGCAGCGTGGCGCCGGAATCCGTGACGAAATAATCCACCTCGGCCGGTGTGTAGGCCGTGTTGAGCGGCAGGAAGACCGCGCCGGCCTGGACGCAGGCAGCATAGACGGCCAGCGCCTCCGGCGATTTCTTCGCCTGGAGAGCGACCCGGTCGCCGATGCCGACCCCGTTCGCTCGCAGCGCATGCGCAAAACGCGCCACCGTGGCAAGGAATTCGGCATGGCTGATCTCCCTGCCGTCCCTGAGGATCAGAAAAGTGCCGGCGCTTCCCGCATGCGGGCGGAACAGGGCGTCGTAAAGCGTGTTCGACATGGATAGGCGGTCTCCGGAGTCTGACAGCTCTTTCCACCATCCCGCCGCGACGTCGGCAAGCCTTCGTTTGCGCAAACCACCCGTCTTGCCTAAAACAGGCGAGGCAATCCAACCAGTCGACATCGAGCCCCATGACCGAGCTGATTCCCGTTTTCGACGGCCACAACGACGTGTTGCTTCGGCTTTATCAGTCCGGCGGAGTAAATTTCGAGAAACGATTTATCGAGGGCTGGCCGGGCGGTCACCTCGACCTGCCGCGGGCAAGGCAAGGCGGCTTTGCCGGCGGCATGTTCGCGATCTTTCCACCGCCGGTCGAAAAACCGGGCGCCGACCAGGATGCGCCGCCTTCGCTCGCCCGCGAGGCCGCACTGTCCTCCACGCTTGCCATGGCCTCGATCCTGCTGCGGCTGGAAAGATCGTCGGAAGGCGCTCTGGCGGTTTGCCGCAGTGCTGGAGAAATCCGCGCGGCGATGGAACGTGGCGCGCTGGCAGCCGTCTTCCATGTCGAAGGCGTTGAAGCGATCGATACGGATCTTGCGCTGCTCGACGTGCTCCATGCAGCGGGTCTGCGCTCCCTCGGCATCGTCTGGAGCCGGCCCAACGCCTTCGGTCACGGCGTGCCGTTCCGCTTTCCCTCGACGCCCGATATAGGCCCGGGCCTGACCGATGCCGGCAAGGCTTTGGTCCGTGCCTGCAATCGCCTCGGCATATTGGTCGACCTGTCGCATCTCAACGAAGCCGGTTTTCGCGATGTGGCGGCCATCACCGAAGCGCCGCTGGTCGCAACGCACTCCAACATTCATGCCATCTGCGAGCACTCCCGCAATCTGACAGCCTGGCAACTCGGCGCGATCCGCGAGAGCGGCGGCATGGTCGGTCTCAACTTCGCCGCCGGTTTCCTCCGGCCGGACGGGCGCATGAACGCCGATACCGGTCTCGATGTCATGGTGCGCCATCTCGATGCCATGCTTGAGGCGCTGGGCGAGGACGGCGTCGGCTTGGGTTCCGATTTCGACGGTGCAGTCATTCCTTCCGTCATCGGTGATGTGACCGGCCTGCCCCGGCTGCTCGGGGCGCTCGCCGATCGCGGCTATGGGCGCGAACTGATCGAGAAGATAGCCTGGCGCAACTGGCTGCGCGTGCTCGAGCTGACGATCGGCTGAGGAATGCGGCGGGACGCGATCGTCGTCGGCGCCGGATTTACCGGCCTTGCCGCTGCGCATGAACTGGTGACTGCCGGAATGAACATCTGCGTTCTGGAGGCACGGGACCGCGTCGGCGGCAGGGTAGAGGCATGCATCCTCGGGGACGGGCAGCGGATCGATACGGGCGGCCAATTCCTGTGCGAGGACATGCCTGAAGTCCTGGCGTTGGCCCGGCGCTTCGGCAAGACGCTGATCGAAACCCCGCTCGATGGTGAATTCGTCGTGCAACCGCCAACCACGGAAGCCGACGCCGAGAAAGTCTACGCCGCCTCGGTGGCGATCCGCGAGCGGATGCTTGCGATAGACCCGGCCGATCCGCACATTGCCGGCCTGACGGTCGCCGCCTGGCTCGATCGCCAGGACGACACCGCCGCGGCCAAGTCCGCTTTCCGTTCCGTGGTCGAGGGGCTGTGGTGCCAGGATGCCGACCGTATCCCGCTCTGGCACCTGATCGATAACGACCGCCGCGTCACCAACGAGATCACGGAACTCCAGTATTTCCTCGGCGAGACCATGCATTCGCTTGCTGGGGATATCGCGGCGGAGTTGGGGGAACGGGTCAGGCTCGGCTGCGCCGTCGAGCGAATAATGTATCGCCCGGAGCTTGTCAGCCTGAGGACGAGCGTCGGCCTTTTCGAGGCCCGGCAAGTCATCGTTGCGGTTCCGCCGGTAACCGCTTCTCGTATCGCCTATGATCCACCTTTGCCGGAACGGCTTGCGGCCAGTCTCGCGGTCTGGGAAAGCGGCGCGGTCATCAAGTGCTTTGTCCGCTATGACAGGCCCTTCTGGCGGAAACGGGGCTTGAGCGGGATGGTGATGTGGCGCGACCATCACGGGCTCTTCGCCTGCGAGACAAGCCGGGATGCCGGCCATGCCATGCTCGTTGTCTTCATGGGCGGACCACGTGCAGCCTATTGGGGCGAACTCGAGGAGGCAGGGTTCCGAGCCGAATTGCTGTCGCGGCTCGCGGCGGCACTCGGCCCGGAAGCGGCCATGCCGCTCGAGATTCTGCGCCGGGACTGGACGAAAGATCGCTGGAGCGGTGGCGGTTATGGCGACATGATCATGGACATGCAGGCGCACGATGCCGAAGCCGTACTGCGCGCCGGCCACCCGCCACTCCACTTCGCCTCGTCGGAGACGGCGCTCTCCTTCCCCGGCTATGTCGAAGGCGCGATCGTCGCGGGAAGGGAGGCAGCACGCCGGGTAGTAGAGTTGCTTTCGTCCACCGCGTCGTAGAGCATCACGCCATGCATGTCGGCAGCACGAAAGCTCGCAAAGCGAAGCCCCCTGTCCTCGAAGGCGCGGAACTCGCAGCCAAGGTGCTCGACTTCTGGCACAAGGTGGAGTTCTTCATCCCCTTCGACTTGCAAGGCCAGGTGCTCGACGATGCCGGCCCGGATCGGCCGGTCATCGAATTGACTCGCGCCGATCTTGCCGAGCTGGGTTCGGCGCCGCTGATCGACGCGCGCCCGATCAAGCTGGAGGCGGGGAAAGCTGTCCTCGGCTGCGACCTGTTCCTGAATTGCTTCGACAAGGCCGAAGTTGCGGCCTTGTCGCGCGATCTGGCGGGCGAATTACGCGCGGACAGCATCGCCGCGATCGACCAGCAGGAGCGCGGCGATACCGAAGGCCGCACCTGCTTCGCCAGGCTGTCGATGGATGCCGAAGGGCGCGTGGCCTTCGACGAGATTTCGGTTTCGACGGTGCCGTGGGCGATCGGACGCGTTCGCTCGTCCGGGCTTGCCGCGCTCGGTGTGGATGCCTTCACGGAAGCCAAGGCGCTGCTCCAGCAGGATCTGCGCGCCTACCGACAGCAGGAAACCGGACCAGCAAGCGAAGAGGCTGACCGAGGAGAGCCGATCTCCTGCGCGCGCGTGCTCGCGCTGCTCTCCCTTCTCGAAAAATGGGCCGGATATGTGCCGCGCGAGGCCGGCCTTGCCACGATTGTCCTGCGGTTGCGGATCGGCGCCGAGCGGAGAGACCGCCAGCGCCAAACCGGGGAATTGGTGCAGCCGGCGCCGCCGATGGAGGACGAGGCTGAAACCGAGGAGGAAGAGGAGGACCCGGATGCGGATGCTGACGATGTCCGCATCGACATATTGAACAGCTTCTATCTGACCGATCTCGAGCAGGCGTCGGCGTCGCTTGTGCAGGAGACGGCCGGGTGGGCGTTGCGCGCATACCTTGCTCCTGGACATGACATCGAAAGGATCGATGTGTTTTCCGCTGGAGGTCGAGTGCATCTGCGCGATCGTCTTCAGCCAGCCAATCTGCCACCCGGGCGCTGGCCGTCCGAACCGGATCAGGCCATGAGCCTGATGCAGCAATTCGCAATCAATACGGCTGTCGCCGAACTGGCCGAGCATGGGATCCTCGGCATCAACGGCCCTCCCGGTACGGGCAAGACGACGATGCTGCGCGACATGATCGCCCAGAACGTCGTGGCGCGCGCGGAGGTGCTGGCCGGCTTCTCGCGCGTGCGCGACGCCTTCGCCGGAGACACCAGGCAGGTCGGCTTCGAGGGCTCGTCCGAGAGCCGCGCCGTCCGTTCCCTGGTGCCGGCGCTGACCGGTTTCGAGATGGTCGTCGCTTCAAGCAACAATACCGCCGTCAACAACATCTCCCAGGACCTGCCCAAGTCGGGTGCGCTGGGCGGCAGCTTCCGCAAGACCGAAGCGGGAGAGCGGCCGGTCGCCTATCTCCAGGAGGTGGCCCACAAGATCGCGGCGCAGACGGCCAAGGGCCCCTATAGGGTACTTGACGCCGACCAGGAACCCTGGGGGCTGATCTCGGCCACACTCGGCAAGAGCGCCAACCGCAACGCTTTCGCGGAGCGTTTCAGCTTTTCGCCGCGCTTCGACGAAAAGCCGCCGACGAATTACGATCCGTCGCGCCACCACACAATCTGGGACTGGCGCAAGGCCTATGTAGGACCGAGCTTCGCGGAAGCGAGGAAGTCGTTCCTGGAACTGTCCGACAAGGTGCGAGGAACGATAAAGGGGATCGGCCGCGCCGCCGAGCTGCTGCGTTCCGCGCCGCTGGCCGAACTGGAGCGGGAGATCGGTGGCCTGGAAGGCAAACTGGTTGAAGCGGAACGAGAGGCCGACACGATCGAGACGCGCAGGGCGGCGGCGGTTGCGGCAAGGCAGGTTGTGGCAGATCGCATAGCCATAGCCCGCGAAGCCAACGCCCTCTTGAAGCAGGCTGCGCCGCCCTGGTGGGAACGGCTGGTCAGGCCGGCTGGCGCTCGCGAGCATGGCCGAAGGCTGGCGGAGGCGGCGGACGAGCTGCGCGCCTGCGCCCGCGAGAAGGCTGCCTGCGAGCGGACGCTGAAGAAGTTGACGGAGCAGGGCCGGGGTGTCGAGACGCGCCAAGAGGAGGCCCGTAAAGCGCTCGCCAAGAAGACGGCCGAGCGCGACGAGGTCGAGAAGAAGCTCGCGGATCTCCGAAGGCTGTATCCCGCCGCCGAACCCGACAGTCTCGACGAGCTCGAAGACGCGCGCTGGCAGACTTCCGGGCTATGGCACAGCCCGGACCTCAATCGCCTCCGCTCCGAGCTGTTCGCCGCGGCTTTGAACCTTCACGAGGCCTGGCTTGCCGAGGCCATGAAGAGGGCAGGTTACGCTTCGACAGTGCTCGCCGTCCGCGACCTCGTTCGGGGCAGGCAGCCGACGGATCCGGACGCCGTTCTCGGCCTCTGGCAGAACTTCTTCATGATCGTGCCCGTGGTTTCCAGCACCTTCGCTTCCTTCTCCCGCCAGTTCCGGGGCTTGCCGGCGGAAAGCCTGGGCTGGCTGTTCATCGATGAGGCCGGGCAGGCGGTGCCGCAGGCCGCCGTGGGAGCCCTGTGGCGCGCGAAGCGTGCCGTCGTTGTCGGCGATCCCTTGCAGATCGAGCCCGTCTTCACCGTGCCGGCAGCGCTCATCGAGGCGCTCGCCACGGCGACCACCGACGGCGACCTTTCCGCCTATATGCCGCACCGCGCGTCGGCACAGAACCTGGCCGATGCGGCGACCGCGGCCGGCACCGACGTGGAGATCGACGAATCTGGCACCCGCCAATGGATAGGCAGCCCGCTGCGCGTTCATCGTCGCTGCAACGACCCGATGTTCAGCATCGCCAACGACATTGCCTATGCCGGCACGATGGTCTACGACCCCGGTAAGTCGCGCCTGCCGCCCGAAGGCACGCTCGATCTCGGACCGTCCTCATGGGTCGATGTCGGCGGGCGGGTCGCAGGCCGACAGGTCGTGCCGCGACAGGTCGATCTGGTGGTCGAAGCGCTGGTTCGGCTAGCGGCCGCGCAGGGCTCCATGCCGCCTCTCTACGTCATTACGCCCTTCCGGCGCATCCGCGCCGCCCTGGTGGAGGCCATCGCCGCCGACAGCCGGCTCATAGGAGGCATTGGCCGGGCCGCACTTCGCGCCTGGTGCGGCACTCATATCGGGACGGTGCATACTTTTCAGGGCAAGGAGGACAGCATCGTCTGGATGGTGCTCGGCTGCGACGGCACGCGCAAGGGCGCCGTCGCCTGGGCGTCGTCGCGCCCCAATCTGCTCAACGTCGCGCTGACACGCGCGAAGCATCGTTTCTTCATGATCGGCGATGCCGAGCTGTGGGGGAGCCGCCGTCACTTCGACCGGGCAGGGCCGCGGGAACTGCCGAGGATCTCGGGAGAAGAGTTTCTGGCGAGGATGGATCGATAGCGGACTACCCTCATCCGACCTCGCTTCGCGAGCACCTCGACGCGCCAATCTCAACGCAGATTGAAGACCACCGGGACGGAGATCGGCATGGATGCCTTGGCGATCGCCGGGGGAGGCGCCGGCACCGGTGAGGCGCGCCGCAGCATGTCGAGGGCGGCCTTGTCGAATTCCGGGTTGCCCGATGAGCGGGTCACGCGGGAGGAGGTGACGCGACCGCTGGGATCTATCGTGAAGGCGACCTGAACGGTGCCTTCCTCGCCCTTTCTCTTCGGGCCGCTTGGGTAGCGCTTGTGGCGATTGAGCCAGGCGGAGACCCGTGCCTGCCAGCGAGCGGGACTCACGCGCGGCGAAGCAACGCCTTCGGTCCGCTGCGGTGCCGCCGCTTTGGGCGCCGGCTTGGCCTGCACGCTCGCCGCCGCGACAGGCTTGGTCGTGGGCTTCTTCTCCTTCCTGTGTTCCTTGGCTTTCTCGACCGGCTTTTTCTGCGGCTCGGGCTTTTCCTCGACAATGGGCCGGGGTTGCGGCAGCGGCACGGCCACTTCCGGAGTCTCCACCTCCACCACGTCGGGTACGACCTCTTCCAACGGCTCCTGCTCCATGAGAGGCTCGGCCTTGGCCACCTCCTCGGGCTGGATCTCCTCCACGATCGGTTCGGCTTGTTCCTTGACCGGTTCAGGTTCAGCCTCGGTCACTTTTTCCGGCTCGGCCTCGGCTATCTCCTCGACATTGTCCACCGGTTCTGCCTGCTCCGGCTGGACGTTGTCCGGAACGGTGGCTTCCATCTCGGTCGCCGGCGCAACCGGCAGGGGCGCAAGCTCAATCATAAGGGCAGGCGGCGGGCCCCCGCTCGTGTCGAGCGGGCGCATCGCCTGGAACGCATACGCGACCGCCAGATGCATGGCCAGCACGGCGACCCCTGCCGCGCTCCAAAGAGCGGCTTCGCGCCCGCTGATGCGCGAGAGCGACAGGCTGGGAGCCGCGGCGGCGACGCTCATGGCGCCGTTCCCGCCTGCGGCGCGGCCGGGTCGGTCGGTATATCGGTGGGAGCGGCCGTTTCGAGCCCGACCAGGGCGATCTTCAGGTAGCCGGCGCCGCGCAGGAGGTTCATCACCTCCATCAGTTCGCCATAGTCCACCGCCTTATCGGCACGCAGGAAGATACGGGTGTCCTTGTTGCCGCCGGTCTTGCCGTCGAGGATGGCGGCAAAGGAGGCCCGTTCCACCGTGTCGTTGCCCAGCGCCAAAGTGAGGTCGTCCTTCAGCGTGAGGAAGACGGGCTGCTCGGGTCGCGGCGCCGGCGTGGCGGTCGAGCCCGGCAGGTCGACATTGACGTCCACCGTGGCAAGCGGTGCCGCGACCATGAAGATGATCAGCAGCACAAGCATGACGTCGATGAAAGGCGTGACATTGATCTCGTGGTTTTCTTCGAGATCGTCGCCGAGATTCTCGCGGACCTTGCCGGCCATCTGAGCCCCCGCTATTCCGCGGCCAAGGGCTGGCGGCGTGCCGCGGGAGCGGTGCGGAAGTCGAGGTCGCGGCTCACCAGCCGTTCGACTCCGGCCGAGGCGTCGGCCAGGATTTGTCGGTAGCCGGTGATCGAGCGGGCGAAGACGTTGTAAATGACAACGGCGGGAATGGCCGCGACGAGGCCGATCGCGGTGGCGAGCAGTGCCTCGGCGATGCCGGGGGCGACGACGGCGAGGTTTGTGGTCTGCGCCTCGCTGATGCCGATGAAGGCGTTCATGATGCCCCAGACCGTGCCGAACAGGCCGACGAAGGGTGCGGTCGAACCGATCGTGGCCAGAACGCCGGTGCCGCGCGACATGCGCCGGCCGGCCGCCGCTTCGATGCGCTGAAGACGTGAGCCGACGCGTTCCTTGAGGCCGCCGCCCGCCATGGACGCACCTTCCGAGACGGCGACCTCTTCCAGCGCGGCGCGGACGAGAAGGGCTGCCGGGCCGCCGCTCTTGTCGAGCGAACGGGACGCATCGGCCAGGCTTTTCGCTTCGCCGATGGCGCGTGCCGCGCGCTGGGCGCGCATTCTGGCGCCAGCCAGTTCCAGCGACTTCGCCAGCCAGACGGTCCAGGTCACCAGCGAAGCGAAGGCGAGGCCGATCATCACGGCCTTCACGACAATGTCGGCCGCCATGAACATGCCCCAGGGCGACAGGTCGTGCGGCAAGAGGGATGCTGGAGCGGATGGCAGGCCCCCCGGGGCCGGCGCGGCCGGCTCATCGACAGGCGTGGCGCTGACAGCGGGATCGATCCGAGGCGCCGGCGCTCCGGCATCGGCGGGCGCGGACGGTTGGGCCGATACAGCCGGCACTGTCGCCGGCGCGAGTTGCGGCTCTACCTGGGCTTGCGCTTGAGCAAAGGTTGCGGCAGCCAGAAGCCCGGCCGAACCGATGAACGCACTTACTCTCGAAACCATCTTGTTCCTCCGGCCGCCGCTCGGGAACCCGGCGTCCGTTTCCGCTGTTAGCAAATGATCTCATCGTGCTTTAGGCCGCACGAAATGACGCGGCAAGCCTTTTCATGAGTTTTTTGGTCATGAATTTGGGCGGAATTTCGGACAAAGACCAAGGGTTGTGGAAAAAACTCCAGGCAAATCAAAAACAAAGCCAGCTCGGTTCCGCTCTGCCCTTGACCTTCCAGTAGCTGGAAGCCCTATTTCGGAGGGACATTGCAACGCAGGAAGCGACGATGTCCGACCACAAGCATCATGACCATTGCGACCGTGCGGATCGCGTCGTTCACGGCAACACGGGTTCCCGCCCGGACCATGACGGCGAGCTTCATGCCGTCTCGATCGTGCGGGATCCCGTCTGCGGCATGACCGTCGACGTGAAGGGAAAGCCGACTGCCCGGCACGAGGGCCACGACTATCACTTCTGCAGCGATTCGTGCCGGGAGAAGTTCCTCAAGGAGCCCGACGCCTATATCGAGGCGACCGACCCGGTCTGCGGCATGACAGTCGATCGCGCCAGCGCGCAGAATTTCCTCCGCCATGAGGGCAAAGGCCACTATTTCTGCTCGACAGCCTGCAAGGAGAAGTTCGAGGCCGATCCGCAAAAATATTTCGGCGACCGTCCCGCTCCCGCCGCCATGCCCAAGGGCACGCAATACACCTGCCCCATGCATCCCGAGATCGTGCGTGATGCGCCCGGCTCCTGTCCGATCTGCGGAATGGCGCTCGAGCCGATGGGCGTGCCCACCGGCGACGAGGGACCAAATCCCGAACTGGTCGATTTCACACGCCGATTCTGGGTGAGCGCGATCCTCTCCTTGCCGCTGCTCGTCATCACCATGGGCCCCATGCTGGGGCTCCCCGTGCGCGACTGGATCGGCGAGCGGCCTGCGGTCTGGCTCGAATTCGTCCTGGCCACGCCGGTGGTGTTGTGGGCGGCAATTCCCTTCTTCCGTCGGGGCTGGGATTCGATCCTCAACCGAAGCCCCAATATGTGGACGCTGATCTCGATCGGCGTCGGCGCGGCCTACGCATACAGCGTGATTGCGACGCTGTTCCCCGACATCTTCCCGCATTCCTTCCGCGGGCATGGAGGCTCCGTGCCGGTCTATTTCGAGGCGGCCGCGGTGATCGTGGCGCTCGTCTTTCTCGGTCAGGTGCTGGAACTCAGGGCGCGCGAACGGACGGGCTCGGCGATCCGCGCGCTGCTCGACCTCGCACCCAAGACGGCCCGCCGCATCGAGGCCGACGGGTCGGAAAAGGACGTGCCGCTCGACGACGTGACGGCGGGCGACCGGCTGCGCGTGCGGCCCGGCGACAGCATTCCCGTCGATGGCGTCGTCACGGAGGGCCGTTCCTCGGTCGACGAATCGATGATTACCGGCGAGCCCCTGCCTGTCGAGAAGACCGAGGGAGACACGCTCACCGGCGGCACGTTGAACAAGAACGGCACGCTGGTCATGACGGCCGAGCGTGTCGGCGCCGAGACGATGCTGTCCCAGATCGTCGACATGGTCGCCAAGGCCCAGCGCAGCCGCGCGCCGATCCAAGGCCTTGCCGATCGCGTCTCTTACTATTTCGTGCCGGCCGTTGTGTTGATTGCCATCGTTTCCTTCGTCGTCTGGGCGATCTTCGGGCCGGAGCCGAGCATGATCTTCGCCATCGTCTCGGCAGTGTCGGTGCTCATCATAGCCTGTCCCTGTGCGCTCGGCCTGGCGACGCCGATGTCGATCATGACGGCAACCGGGCGCGGCGCGCAGGCCGGCGTATTGATCAAGGACGCGGAGGCGCTGGAGCGTTTCGCCAAGGTCGATACCCTCATCGTCGACAAAACAGGCACTTTGACCGAAGGCAAGCCCAAGCTGACGGATGTCGTGGCGCTGGAAGGCTTTGACGAGACGGAACTGCTTGCGCTCGCCGCAGGCCTCGAAAAGGGCTCGGAACATCCGCTAGCCGAGGCGATCGTCGAGGGCGCCGAGCAGCGCGGCATCAAGATCGCCGATGCTCAGGGCTTCGAGGCCGTCACGGGTAAGGGTGTTTCAGGCACGGTCTCCGGTCGAGCGGTGGCCTTGGGCAATCTCGCCATGATGGAAGAACTGGGGCTCGATGCCAATATCGCGGCGGCGCAGGCGGATGCGTTGCGCGCGGAGGGCCGCACAGCGATGTTCGTCGCGCTCGACGGCAAGCTCGCGGGCATCGTGGCGGTCGCCGATCCGGTGAAGCCGACCACGGCAGAGGCGATCCGGGCGCTCCATGCAAGCGGCATGCGCATCATCATGGCGACGGGCGACAACGAGAAAACGGCGCGGGCTGTCGCGAGCAAGCTCGGCATCGACGAAATCAGGGCAGACATGCTGCCGGAAAGCAAGAAGGCGCTCATCGACGAACTTCATGCCGAAGGCGCCAGGGTTGCGATGGCGGGCGATGGCGTGAACGACGCGCCGGC
The DNA here is from genome assembly GCF_050958605.1 of Mesorhizobium sp. 1B3. Lineage (NCBI taxonomy): Bacteria > Pseudomonadati > Pseudomonadota > Alphaproteobacteria > Hyphomicrobiales > Phyllobacteriaceae > Mesorhizobium > Mesorhizobium sp. 1B3. The sequence continues at coordinate 139,223 of NZ_JBJHDO010000010.1, forward strand.
GCTTGCCGCGGCCGATGTCGGCATCGCCATGGGCACCGGCGCGGACGTGGCGGTTGAGAGCGCGGGCATCACGCTGGTCAAAGGCGATCTCAACGGCATCGTGCGGGCGCGCAGGCTGGCCGAGGCGACGATCCGGAACATCAAGCAGAACCTCTTTTTCGCCTTCGTTTACAATGCCCTTGGCGTTCCCGTGGCCGCCGGCGTGCTCTATCCTGTCTTCGGCACGCTGCTCTCGCCGATGATCGCGGCCGCCGCCATGAGCCTGTCTTCGGTCTCGGTCGTGGGCAACGCGCTGCGGCTCAGGGGACTGAAGCTTTAGGCAGAACCGGGAGGACCTGTCCGCTCCGGCAGTCTTGTGCCGGAGCCTCAACCCAAGGAGACATCATGACCATGGCAAAATTCTTCGTCACGCTCCTCGCCGCCGCCTTCCTGGCTTTTGCCGCTGCACCGGCCGGCGCCCAGGACCACAGCACACATGGCGCGGCCGCCGAGCAGCCGGCCGGCGATGCGGCTGTCGAGGCTTACAAGGCGGCAATGGACAAGATGCACTCGGCCATGTCCGGCATGGAGTATAGCGGCGACGCCGATATCGATTTCGCCCGCGGCATGATCCCTCACCACCAGGCCGCGATCGACATGGCCAAAACGGTGCTCGAGCATGGCAAGGATCCGGAAATCCGCAAGCTTGCCGAAGAGGTGATCGCGGCGCAGGAGCGCGAGATCAAGCAGCTCGAGTCATGGCTGGAGAAGCACGCCAAGATGTAGCTCGACAGCTGTCTCGCTGCACTATCAATCGCCCGCGTCTGGCGCTCATGGTCGGGTTTCGATCCTCGAGTCCGTGGGCCATAATACCGGCGAATGAGATCGCCTACGGGAGCAACGCGGCATGAGCAATCATCTGAATTTCTATATCGACGGCCAGTGGGTGGTGCCGACCAATCCCGCCAGGCTGCCCATCATCGATCCGTCGAGCGAGGAGGCCTATACGGAGATCTCGGTGGGCTCGAAGGCCGATGTCGACAAGGCGGTCGCCGCCGCGCGCACTGCTTTCGAGAGCTTCTCGCGGACCTCCTATGGCGAGCGACTGGCGCTCTTGAAGCGCATGCTCGACGCCTATAACGACCGCTACGAAGACATCGCGCAGGCCGTCTCGCAGGAGATGGGCGCGCCTATCGAATGGGCGCGCGGTGCCCAGGCCTGGGCCGGCCAGGCGCATTTCGAGGCCACGATCAAGGCGCTCGAGACCTATGAGTTCAGCGAGCGCCGCGGCACCACCATGGTCGTGAAGGAACCGATCGGCGTCTGCGCGCTGATCACGCCCTGGAACTGGCCGCTCAACCAGATCGTCTGCAAGGTGGCGCCGGCGATCGCCGCGGGCTGCACCGTGGTGCTGAAGCCGAGCGAGATCGCGCCGATCAGCGGCATCGTCTTCGCCGAGGCCATGCATGCGGCGGGCGTGCCGAAAGGCGTCTTCAACATGGTGAACGGCACCGGCCCCGATGTCGGCCAGGTCATGGCCGGCCACCCCGACGTAGACATGGTCTCCTTTACCGGCTCCACCCGCGCCGGCATCATCGTCGCCAAGACGGCCGCCGATACGGTCAAGCGCGTCGCCCAGGAACTCGGCGGCAAGTCCGCCAACATCATCCTGCCCGACGCCGATTTCGAGACGGCCGTGGCCAAGGGTGTCGAGGGCTGCTTCGGCAACAGCGGCCAGTCCTGCGACGCGCCCACCCGCATGCTGGTGCCGGCCGGACGCCACGACGAGGCACTCGCCATCGCCAAGAAAGCCGCCGAGGCTCACAAGGTCGGCCACCCCCACGCGGCCGACACCAAGCTCGGCCCCGTCGTCAGCCAGGTTCAGTACGACAAGATCCAACGGCTCATCGAAGCCGGCATCGCCGAAGGCGCGACCCTGGTCACCGGCGGGCCGGGCCGGCCGGAAGGATTGAACCGGGGCTATTACGTGCGCCCGACCGTATTCGGGCATGTCACACCGGAGATGACGATCGCGCGGGAGGAGATCTTCGGCCCGGTGCTATCGGTCATGTCCTACAAGGACGAGGACGACGCCGTGCGCATCGCCAACGATACGGTTTATGGCCTCGCCGCCTATGTGCAGTCCAAGGATCTGGACCGCGCCCGCAAGGTGGCCGCGCGCCTGCGTGCCGGGCAGGTCAGCATCAACTATCCGGAATGGGACACGTTCGCGCCCTTCGGCGGCTACAAGCAGTCCGGCAACGGCCGCGAATATGCCGACTGGGGCATCCACGACTTCCTGGAGATCAAGGGAATTGTTGGGTACGGGGCGTAGAGGCGCCCGGGATCGCCGGTTCCGCGTAGGTGGCATTCCGGGGGCGCTTCAGTCGTGTCACTGACGATCTCCTGCACCGTCGGGCGACCGGCCGAGAGGTCACGGAATGGATCCACGGATCACCTCGCTTCGCTCGGGTCCGTGGATGACGAAGCTTCTACGGCGATGCCAGTCACAAACGTTGGCGATTGGGCAGGCCCTCAACGTATCGTCATCCACGGACCCGCAGGCGAGCGAAGCGAAGCCGGAGGTGATCCGTGGATCCATTCCGTGACGTAGCGGCCGGTCTCCCAACCGTGCAGTCGATCGGAACGGCAGGGCTCGACAGTCACTCGCTCGTCGCCAATAGCACCAAGGCATGCATCGTCTCGGTTGCTGGCACCGGGATGCCGGCCGCGCGGCCCCTGCGGATCGCCTCGCCGGCGATCGCCTCGATTTCGGTGGGCCGCCCCGCCAGCACATCCTGGAGCATGGACGGCTTGTGATCGACATGTGTGTCCAGCGCATGGTCGATCAGGCCACGCACGGATGCGGCGTCCGCCGCCACGCCGCAGGCATTGGCGGCGGAGACCACCTCGCCTGCGATCCGCAGGGCAAGCGCACGTGCTTCGGGCACGCGTCCGATCCGCCCGACTGTCGAGCGGGTGGTTGCCGCGATGGTGTTGAGCGCCGCGTTGAAGGCGACCTTTTCCCAGATCGAAACCTCGACCTTTGGGTCGGCGGCGGCGTCGATGCCGCCGGCGCGGAAAGTCTCGGCAATGCGGTCGAGGATCGGCGCCGCAGTGCCGTCGCTGGTCATGAAACGCAGCTTGCCTTCGCCGTGCGAAGCTACATGGCCCGGCCCGATCATGTCCGCCGGACAGGTTGTCATGCCGACAAGCACCCGCGATGCGGGAGCGAATTCGAGCAGGATCTCCTTGTTGCCGAGCCCGTTCTGCAGGCTGAGCAGCGTCGTGTCGGGCTCGATGAGATGCCGTACGCCATCGAGGGCGGCGCGGCTGTGCATCGTCTTGGTGAAGACGAGGATCAGGTCGAACGGCCCTCGTGCGGTCGCCGGCGTTTCCGCCGGCAGCCGCGCCGTTTCGCTGCCTCGATCGGTATCGAGGCGAAGGCCATCCCGCCTTATGGCCTCCAGATGAGCGGCGTTCACGTCGATGAGCGTGACCGCGGCGCCGCCCGCCCTGAGGCGGCCGCCGAAGAAGGATCCCATCGCGCCAGCGCCGAGGACGGCGATCCTGAACGGCGCTGCGCTCATTGCAGCAGTCTCGGCAGGAAGAGCGAGATCGCCGGGAAGGCGGCCAGGACGGCGACCCGCAGTATCTCGGAAGCGAAGAAGGGCATCACACCCTTGAACGTCTCGCGCATCGGGACGTCCGGCGACAGCGAGTTGATGATGAAGACGTTCAGCCCCACGGGTGGCGTTATCAGGCCGAGCTCCACGACGATCAGGATGATGATGCCGAACCAGATCTTCAGCTCGTTCGGGTCGAGGCCGAAATCGAGGCCGGCGACGACCGGCCAGAAGAAGGGCACGGTGAGGATCACCATCGACAGGCTGTCCATCAGGCAGCCCAGGACGAGGTAGAGGAGGATGATCAGCACCATGATCGTCATCGGCGAGAGGCCGCTGCCCTGCAGCAGTTCCGCCGCGGCCTGCGGCACCCCCGCGCGCGCCATGAAGATCTTCAGGAGTTCCGCGCCGAGCAGGATCAGGAAGATCATGCCGCTCGTGCGGGCCGTCTCGAGCAACGCGTCGCCGATGCCGGCGATGGTCAGCCGGCTTCTCACCAGGCCGTAGGCGACGACAAGGAAGACGCCGATGGCTGCCGCCGCGGTCGGATTGTAGATGCCGGCATAGATGCCGCCGATCACGATGCCGAAGACGACCATGACCGGGATGACCGCGATCGTCGCCGCCACGAGCTCCTCGCGTCCGACAGCCTTTCCCTCGGGGCCCGAGCCTGGCACCAGTCGGACATAGATCGCGACGGTGAGGATGAAGAGCAGCATCGCCAGGATGCCAGGGATCAGGGCCGCGGCGAACATGGTCACCACATTCGCCTCGACCATGATGGCGTAGACGATGAGCACGACCGAGGGCGGGATGAGGATGCCAAGCGTGCCGCCGGCGGCGATCGTGCCGGTGGCGAGCGCGGGCGAGTAGCGGTATCGCTTCAGTTCGGGAAGGGCCACCTGGCCCATGGTGGAAGCGGTTGCCGTCGACGAGCCGCAGACCGCGCCGAAGCCGCCGCAGGCGGCGACCGCGGCCATGGCCACCCCGCCCCGGAAGCGGCCGAGCCAGGCATTGGCGCCGCGGAAGAGGTCGCGCGAAAGGCCGCAGCGGGAGGCAAGCCCGCCCATGAGGATGAACATGGGCACGACGGAGAGGTCGTAGTTGGAGAACTGCGCGTAGGCCAGATCCTTCAACTGGTTCATGACGATCGTCGGTCCGGATTGCAGGCTGACGCCGACGACGCCGACGAGGATCATCGTGTAGGCGATGGGCACGCGCACTGCGATCAGCGCGAGGAGGGCGAGAAGACCGGCAATGCCGATAGCGAAGCTGTCGAACATGGCTTCTTACTCGTTGGGAACGGGATGGGGTGTCGGGCGGCCGGTGCGGAAGCCCTGCCATCCCTCGAACAGGGTGATCAATGCCGCCACGACGAGAAGCCCCAGCGAGAACAGGATCGGTGGGAAAGCGGTCCATAGCGGCAATTGCAGCACCGGTGTCGATTCGGGAAAGCGCATGTAGCTGAAGAGGCCGAGATACATCTGCCGCAGCAGCAGCATCGAGAATGCCAGCGCGAAGAGCGAGGAGAACGCCACCATGGCCGACTTCGCCCGTTCGCTCATGCCTTCGGTGAAGATGTCGACGGTCACATTCGAGCCGGTGAGCTGGCAATAGGGCAGAAACATGAAAATGGCGATGGCGATGAAGTGCTTGACCAACTCATGGTCCGCCGCGAACGGCTTGGCGAAGAAGAGGTTGGACAGGGCGGAGAAGGCGGTCATGATCGACAGCGCCAGGGTGATGATACCGCCGAGCAGCGCCCAATAGCGGATGACGGCGGCAAGCGCTGCGATCCAGCGCGGCCGGCCGGGTGGGGGAGGGGGCTCGTTGCCCCCCTCCGCCGGATGAACGGCAACGCTCACGACTTGCGCGCCGCGATCGCCTTCTTCGCCGCGTCGGCAAGCGCTGCCGGGTCGAAGCCGGCATTGCCACGCTCGGTGATCCAGCGGTCGACCACCGGCGCCAGCAGCTTGTTGAAGGCGTCCATCTCTGCTTCGGTCAGAACGATGTGCTCATTGCCGGCATCGACGGCCATCTTGATCCCGGCGTCGTCGGAGGCGCGCCAGATGTTCGCCACCTCGCGCAGCCAATCCTCGCCGCTGTGCTTGGCGAAGACCGCCTGGAGGTCTTCCGGCAGTTCTTCCCAACGGGCCTGGTTCATCGATACCTGGAACGTCGTCGTGCCGAACCGCGTCATGTTCGGGCCTTCGATTTGGTACTGGGTCGATTCCTGAAGCTGGAGCGCAGGAATGATCTCCCACGGGATCAGCGCGCCGTCGACGGCGTGGGTGCTCAGCGCTTGCGGCAGGTCCGGCACCGGCATGGTAACGGGCGTTGCGCCCATCGCCTCGACGACGGCGTTGCCGGTCGGTCCCGGCACACGGATCTTGCGGCCTTTGATGTCTTCGGGCGTACGAACGGCGATGTTGGCCGTATGCAGCGCCTGCCCGGCGTGAACGTGCATGAAGAGCACGTGAACCCCGTCATATTCCGGCGCGAGGTGGCTTTCGAAGAGATCGCGCATGGCAAGGTTGGTGGCAGCCATGTCGTTGACGTAGACTGTCGGCAGTTCGAAGATCTCCGAGCGCGGGAAGAGGCCCGGCGTATAGCCGTTGACCGTCCAGACGATGTCGACGACGCCGTCCACCACCTGGCGGAAAAGCTGGGCGGGCGATCCGCCGAGCGACATGGAGGGGTAGAGCTCGATCTTCACGCGGCCGCCCGAATCCTTCTCGATCGCTTCGGCCCAGGGCTGCAGCATCTTCGTGTGCGCTGGCGCCTTCGGACCCAGGAAATGGTGCAGCTTCAGCGTGAATTCAGGCGACTGCGCATAGGCGTTGCGCATGACGAACGGCGTGGCGACGACGGCGCCAGCCCCCTTGAGGAATTGCCTGCGTTTCAACATCCCTTTCTCCTTTGTTTGCCGCCGGCCGGCGGTTTGTGATCGTTATAGCCGTTCGAGGGCAGGCGCGCAGCGGAGCCCGGCAGCGCGCGTTGCGCGTCCGGAGTTTTCCATCCTGCGGTGGTGATGCAATGCCATGCCGCCGACCCTCCCCAGTCGACCCCATGCGCCGTCCAACGGGGGCACTAAGGGCCCTGGAACAACGGCGATATCGGCCGCCAAGCGACCTTCCTCCCCAAACTAGTTTGTAGTCAAACATTTTTTGGGCGACTGTTCAAGAGCTGCCGTGTCCTCGGGAGCGCGCCGGCCCTTCTCGTTCAATCCAACACAGAGTGAATGCGCTTGAGCAACCGGATCAGTTCGTCCTTGCGGTCGCCGACGATCTCGTCGAGCTCACGGTCATGTGCCGCCGCATGCTCGGCCAATGTGGCGAACTTCGTCTCTCCGAGGGGCGTCAGCGAGAGCGTGTAGCTGCGCTTGTCGCTTGCGACGGTTTCGCGAGCGATCAGTTTCAGTCGCTGGAGATCGCGCAGCACCGGCGTGAGCGTGGATTTGTCCCGGCCGCTGGCCCGGCTCAGAGCCATCGGCGTGATACCGGGATTCTCGTGGATGAGGCTCAGCATGGCGAACCAGCCCGGCCGCAGCTTCGCCTCGCCGGTATGGCGTTTGAAGGCCTTGAAGGAAGCGTTTTGGGCGAGACGAAGATGAAAGCCGATCATGCCGTCCAGCGTGCCGAACCTCGCTGGCTCGGTTTTTTCCGCCGCGGCTTTCCGGCCGGTGCGTTTTCCGAGCGTGTTGGCAGTCATGGAGGGCGCGTTCCGGCGAGATGATGTTCGTATTGCGAACATATTCCAGCAGACAGCGCCGGACAAGATTAGTTTTGGGGCAAACTATCTTCGACCCGCTCCGGCATCTCATCCAGGAGCGGGTCGGTCGCAAGGTCAATGTCCGACTTTGCCGCGCTTGGCCCGGTTGCGGCGCGCCAGCATGTTGAGGCCCTCCACCAGGGCGGAGAAGCCCATCGCCGCATAGATGTATCCCTTGGGCACGTGATAGCCCATGCCGTCGGCGATCAGCGTCATGCCGATCATCAGAAGGAAGCCCAGGGCCAGCATGACGATCGTCGGGTTCTTGCCGATAAAATTGGCGAGCGGCGTTGCCGCCAGCATCATCACCGAGACCGCCACGATGACCGCGATGTACATGATGGCGATCTCGTTGGTCATGCCGACGGCGGTGATGATGGAGTCGATCGAGAAGACGAGGTCGAGAAGGAGAATCTGAAAGATGGCGCCACCCAAGGTGAGCTTCAGCGTGCTCGACACCGCGGCCGCGTGATCGGCCGGGTCGACCGTGTGGTGGATCTCGGTCGTCGCTTTCCAGACCAGGAAAAGGCCGCCTGCAATGAGGATCAGGTCCCGCCACGAGAAGCCGTGGTCGAAAAGAGTGAAGACCGGCGTCGTGAGCTGCACGATAAAGGAAATGGTGGCGAGCAGGACGAGCCGCATGATCAACGCAGCGCCGATGCCGAGCCGCCTCGCGGGCACCTGCTGTTCCGGCGGCAGCTTGTTGGTCAGGATCGAGATGAAGATCAGATTGTCGATGCCGAGCACGACCTCGAGGACGACGAGCGTGATCAGCGCCACCCAGGCGGTGGGATCGCTGAGCCACACGAAATGCGGTGCCAGGAATTCGATCATCTGTTGGATGCCCGTCTAGCCAGAGGAAGGTCCTGGCAGAGTTAGGGCTTGTATGAATGGCCGTCAATCAGGCGGGGGTGGTGAAGGTGAGTGGGAGGCATCCGGCAGTCGGTGCTCCCTGTACTCACTGCCAGAACGAAGGCACAGCCTCCTCCAGCCTGGGCCCGAGGCGCAGTGGTGCGATCTCTTCGGCAAGGCCGGTGCGATCCGAGATGTCGACACCGACGCCGCAGATCGTCGCCGGTCCGCTCGCCGCCTCGAAGCGGCCTTTCGGCACTTTCGACAGGAATCGATTGAGCGGCTCCTCCTTGTCCATGCCAAGCGAGGAGTCGTAGTCGCCGCACATGCCGGCATCCGTTATGTAGGCGGTGCCGCCGTTGAGGATCTGGTGGTCGGCCGTGGGTTGATGCGTATGGGTGCCGACGACGAAGCTTACCCGTCCGTCTACGAAATGGGCGAAGCACATCTTTTCGCTGGTGGCCTCGGCGTGGAAGTCGATCACCACGGCGTCGGCCTGCTCTCCAAGCGGGCAGGCGGCCAGCTCGCGCTCGGCGGCCTGGAAGGGGTCGTCGAGGTCAGGCTGCATGAAGACGCGGCCCATGATGTTGGCCACCAGCACGCGCGCGCCGTTCTTTGCGATGAACAGGCCGGAGCCGCGCCCCGGTGTGCCCTTGGGGAAATTGACCGGTCTCAGGAACCGTTCCTCGCGTGGCGCGAAGACCAGAGCTTCGCGCTGATCCCAGACATGATTGCCGGTGGTCACGACATCGGCGCCGGCAGCCAGCGTCTCGCGGAAGATCTCCTCGGTGATGCCGAAACCGCCGGCGGCGTTCTCGCCGTTGACGATGACGAAGTCGAGGCGGAAGTCGGAGATCAGGCCGGGAAGCTTCTCCCATACCGTCGTGCGGCCTGTGCGTCCGACCATGTCGCCGAGGAAAAGAAGTCTCATTGGAGAACCACGCCATAACATTGCAGCACCGCCCGGGATGGCGATGCTGCGTCAGCAAACAATCTCTTCTAGCCAGCGGTGCCGAAACGATGCAAGCCGCTTTCGGTCAGGATTTCCGGAAGTTCCACGTCGTGAGGCTCGTCCGGGACGTGGTCGACCTGCTGGCAGTCGAAGGCGATGCCGATCAGTCGCGGCGCGCGGCCCTGTCTCTGGAGCTTTGCGATCGCCCGATCGTAATAGCCTGCGCCGTAGCCGATACGATGGCCGCGGCGATCGAAGGCGGCGAGCGGCACCAGCATCACGTCCGGGTCGAGCACTTCCGCTTCTTCGCCGGGACCCGACGTGCCGAAACCCATGTCGACCAGCGGTGCGCCGCGCACCAGCTCGCGAAAGACGATCGTCGTCTTGTCCAGGATGGCCGGCAGGCACAGCCGCCCGCCTTTCTCCATCAGGGCGAACATCAGCGGCCGCACATCCACTTCCGAGCGCATCGGCCAGAAGCCGGAGGCGATCGCGCCCGGCACGATGGGGATCGCCTGGCTCGCCGTCTCGGCCATGCCGAGCGAGGCCTCGATGCGCCAGGCCGGATCGAGGGCGTCGCGCCGCGCGAGCGCATCGCGTCGCAGGGTCTTCTTGAGGATCCGCGATTCGGTCATGGCGCGATCATGCCACGCGAGGGGGAGCGTTGTTCTGTCGGTCGTCTCGGCTCACAAAAACGCGATCCCTGCATCAACTTTGTGTCACCCTGGTTGTTTGAAGTCGTACAATAACGGCCTGGTCTGGCTTGTGCGAGAGCGGCACGCAGCTACCTTGGGCCGACGGGCGAGTGGTGTTTTGGCGCGTGGCTATCGAAAGGACAACATGATGAGCCGTATCCTCTTCGTATGTGCCGCGCTGATCGGCCTAGCCGGCTGCGCGGCAGCCGATCCGTCGTTTCGGCAGGACAACCTCGCATCGACTGTTCAGGGCCGGCAGTCCCCCGACTTTGACGACGGCATGGATCGCCCGCCGGCCAGGCAGAGACCGGGCACAAACGTCTGGGATACCGCCGACAGCGGGGGGCCGTCCGACGCATTCAGCTTCATCAAGGCGTGGAATCTGCCGCCATCGCATTGGGAAATCTATTCGGGCCGCTGACGAGTTCTCCGGCAGTCCCGCGAGCTTGGTGTCTTGCTCCGGGGTGGAATGCGCCCGTCTTCCCCACGCGCCGGCCGACCCGTTCCGGCCCATTTCTGTTTTGGAGTGGAGAAGTGGCGATCCAGGCGACCGGTGGAGAAGTCGATCCCGGGAACCTACAAAGTAGGTGGGCGCCGTGTGAAAGAACCCACGGGTCCAATCAGGGACAGCTCCCTTCGAGATCGATAAGGCCCCGGGGAAATGTTACTCCTGCCGAGAGGCCCAGAACGCCGTGACCAATATAGTAGAGCCGATCGAGCGGCGCCAGCGTCAGCCGAACGAATTCACCGCGTTAGCGGAGAAATTGCCGCAAGGACCGGTCTTGCGCGTGCAAGACCCTCTCCGTAGGGTTCGCGTGAGACAAAAAGCAGGAACCAAGGCATGCGATTTGAGGGAACGTCGGCCTATGTCGCCGACAAGGATCTGATGGTGGCCGTCAACGCGGCCATTGCGCTGGAGCGCCCGCTCCTCGTCAAGGGCGAGCCGGGAACCGGCAAGACGGAACTCGCCAAGCAGGTGGCGGCCGCGTTGGGGCTCGACCTCATCGAATGGCACATCAAGTCGACGACCAAGGCCCAGCAGGGGCTTTACGAATACGATGCCGTCTCGCGGCTGCGCGATTCCCAGCTCGGGGACGAGCGTTTCAACGATATCCACAACTACATCCGGCGCGGCAAGCTGTGGGATGCCTTCTCCTTCGACAAAAAGGTCGTTCTGCTCATCGACGAGATCGACAAGGCTGACATCGAGTTCCCCAACGATCTCCTCCAGGAACTCGACAAGATGGAGTTCCATGTCTACGAGACCGGCGAGACCGTCCGAGCCAAGGTCCGGCCGATCGTCATCATCACGTCGAATAACGAGAAGGAGCTGCCGGACGCGTTCCTCAGGCGCTGCTTCTTCCACTATATCCGTTTCCCCGATGTCGACACGCTGCACCGCATCGTCGACGTGCATTATCCCGGCATCAAGCAAAGCCTGGTGCGTGCCGCCCTGACGCAGTTCTTCGAAGTTCGAGAGGTGTCAGGCCTCAAGAAGAAGCCCTCCACCTCCGAAGCGCTCGACTGGATACGGCTGCTCGTGGCCGATGACATCCAGCCGGAGGATTTGCGCACCGACGCCAAGAATGCATTGCCCAAGCTGCACGGCGCGCTTCTGAAGAACGAGCAGGACGTGCATCTGTTCGAGCGCCTTGCCTTCATGGCGCGTCGTCAGCAGGGATAGGACAGGAGGTTTCCCGGTTCTGGACCGTTGCCGATGCGGGCATAAATGCGGCTAAGACGACGTGTTGGGGCGTCCTTTTGCGTGTCCAGATCGGGCCGCGCGGTGCCTTGAGGAAAATCGAGGAGATATCAATGTCCACAGTCACCGTTCGCCCGCTTCAGCAATCGGACCATGCCGAATGGCGTCGGCTCTGGACGGCCTATCTGACCTTCTACGAAACCAGGCTGCCCGAAGAGGTCTACGCCTCCACTTGGCAGCGGCTCTTCACCGACGGTGAGTTCGAGCCGAGGGGCTTCCTCGCTCTCCTGGATGGCAAGCCGGTCGGTCTTGTCCATTATCTCTACCACCGCAGTTGCTGGTCGCTTGTCAACAATTGCTACCTGCAGGATCTCTTTGCCGATTCGCATATCCGCGGCAAAGGGGTGGGCGCCGCGCTGATCGCGGCGGTCAAGGACGAGGCGGCGAAGATCGGCGTCAAGAACGTCTACTGGATGACGCACGAGACGAATGCGACGGCGAGGAGGCTCTATGATCACGTGGCGCGGCGTACTGGTTTCATCGAATACGATCTGCTGTAGGATGGATACTGACAAGCGCTCCTTCGGTGGTTCTGCCTGATGTTCATCCCCTTCTTCCTCGAGCTCAAGGCCGCGCGGGTCCCGGTCTCGCTGCGCGAATACCTCACCCTGCTCGAGGGTCTGGAGGCCGACCTCGTCACCTATGACGTCGAGGGTTTCTACTATCTTGCGCGCTCGGCGTTGGTGAAGGACGAGCGGCATATCGATCGTTTCGACCAGGTGTTCTCCCACGTCTTCAAAGGCCTCGGGGCCGTGTCGGGGGAGGGGGCCGTCAATGTCGCCGACATCCCCGAGGAGTGGCTGCGCCGCCTCGCCGAAAAGCATCTCACGGAGGAGGAGAAGCGACTGGTCGAGGCGCTGGGCGGCTTCGAGAAACTGATGGAGACGTTGAAGAAGAGGCTGGAGGAACAGAAAGGGCGTCATCAGGGCGGCTCGAAATGGATCGGCACGGCCGGAACCTCGCCCTTCGGCGCCTATGGCTACAATCCCGAAGGGATCCGCATCGGCCAACATGAAAGCCGACATCGTCGCGCCGTGAAGGTGTGGGACAAGCGCGAGTTCCGGAACTTCGACGACACGATCGAGCTCGGCACGCGCAATATCAAGGTCGCACTGAAGAGGTTGCGCCGCTGGGTCCGCGAAGGCGCAGAGGAGGAGCTCGACCTGCCCGGCACCATCCATGCCACGGCCGAGCATGGCTATCTCGACGTCAAGACACGGCCCGAACGGCGCAACGCCGTAAAGCTCCTGATGTTCTTCGACGTCGGCGGCTCGATGGACGACCATATAAGGATTGTCGAGGAACTGTTCTCGGCGGCTCGCGCGGAGTTCCGGCAACTCGAATATTTCTATTTCCATAATTGCCTGTACGAGGGCGTATGGAAGGATAATCGCCGTCGGCACAGCGAGGTTATCCCGACCTACGACGTGCTCCACAAATATGGCCACGACTACAAGGTCGTTTTTGTCGGCGACGCCTCGATGAGCCCTTATGAGATCGCTTATGCCGGCGGTTCCGTCGAGCACTGGAACGCCGAGGCGGGCATCGTTTGGCTCAGCCGCGTGCTCGCGCAGTGGCCGAACGCCGTCTGGCTCAACCCGGTGCGCGAGCAGCACTGGGGCTACACCCATTCGATCGGCATGATCCGCGACGCCTTTGCAGGCCGCATGTATCCGCTGACGCTGGCGGGCCTAGAGGCCGCGACGAAGGAATTGTCGCGCAAGCACTGAGCATTGCCTGCACGGCACCCGCTTTCGCGGCCGGCTGCGCGACCCTACATTGGCATCGACATCAGAATCGGAGAAACCGCCGATGGAAGACCATCTTTATCCCGTCACCCGCACCGAGGCCGAGTGGCGCGCATTGCTGACCCCGGAACAATACGCCGTGATGCGCCAGCATGGTACCGAGCGTCCGGGAAGTTGCGCCCTTCTTCATGAAAAGCGCGCAGGCGCCTTCAAATGCGCCGGCTGCGATCAGCCCCTGTTCGAATCCAAGCTCAAATTCGAAAGCGGCACCGGCTGGCCAAGTTTCAACGATCCGGTGCCGGGCTCCGTGGAAACCACGACCGACCGGAGCTACGGCATGGTACGCACCGAGGTTCATTGCTCGCGCTGCGGCAGCCATCTCGGCCACGTCTTTGAGGATGGTCCGCCGCCGACCCATCTGCGTTATTGCATCAACGGAGTGGCGCTCAACTTCGAACCGGCGGAAAGTTGATCGAAGCAAATCAGAAGTTGAGCGCATCAAACCTCCGGCGCGAACTTCTGCCCCCCTTTGTTGCTGCGATAATCGACATACGAGTGTGATCTATATGTGACAGTCAGCGCAGACCTTTTGGGTTATAAGCTTAGTCAAGGGCGTGAGCGGGTTTATGGGGTTCCTTGGCAGATTATTGACTCAGGAGGTCACAGTGCGCTCAAAAATTCTTCTAACGGCATCGACGTTCTTGCTGCTTGCGGCTGGCGGTGCAATGGCGGCGGATGTTGTGGAAGCGCCGCCACCGGCCCCAGTTGCCGAAGTTCCGATCTTCACCTGGACGGGACCTTATCTCGGTATCCAGGGCGGGTATGCGTGGGGCGATGCCAGCTTGACCGATCCTGACATTCTCACGAATGGCGAGGATTTCAATGGCGGCATGCTGGGCGGCTTCATCGGCTACAACTGGCAGGCCGGCAACAACTTCGTCCTCGGCGCGGAAGCGGACATCAACGCCCTCTGGAACGATCAGACCTACGATTTCGGCGGTGTCGATCTCGATGTCGGCAGCGACTATCTGGCTTCTATCCGCGGCCGTGTGGGCTATGCCTGGGATCGTGCGTTGATCTTCGGAACGGGCGGTGTGGCATTCACCAACCTGTCCGCCGATGCGACTATTGCCGGTCCTCTAGGCGTCCCGCTCGACATCAGCGCCAGTGAAGACTTCACGGGCTGGACCATCGGTGCGGGCGTGGACTACGCCTTCACCGACAACTGGTTCGGCCGCCTGGAGTACCGCTACTACGACTTCGGCGACAAGGATCTCTTCGACAACACCAACTTCGATCTCCACTTCAACACTGTGACGGTGGGTGTCGCCTACAAGTGGTGATTTGAGCTTTGGGCCCGGGCGCAAGTTTCGGGCCCAGAACATACGGAGAAGGGGGAGGCGGCTTCAGCCGCTCGAAAAGCAGGCATGAGGGTGCACCCTCTGCCTGCTTTTTCGTTTTGCCGGATCGGAGAGTTCAGATCGCGATCGCCAGCAGGAGCCAGGCGGCCGCTCCAAGCTGGGGAAGCCAGGCCGAGGACGGCGTGGCTTTCTCGGCTGTGCGCCACACCGCCAGGAAGAGGAAGAAATTGTAAGGCAAGGCCGCCAGATGCACTGCGAGCGCGGCCGCTGCCGACCCCTTCATTGCCAGCACGACGAGAGCGGCAACCGTCGTCGCTATGTTGATGGCCGTGCCGACGACCACCATGTCCCACCAGAACAGCCGCGACAGCGGAATATTGCCGTGCCAGCGGGCGGCGAAGAAGCCTCGCGGTGTCTGATCCGATAGTTCGCTCGAAACGCCGTCGTTCATCGGGGCTGCATTATCGCACTTCGGATGACCGGCACCAAAGCACCGGTCTTGCCGGTCGGTGTACCGCATCGGCAATGGAATCGTAATGGCTTTTCTGGAGCCTCATGTTCGGCTACGGAAGGCCTGCGAAACAAGACGGCCGAACATTAATTTAGTCATCCGCCCTGCACGTTCGCATGGGACCAGTGCTGCTAATTACGGAAGAGCTTGGCCTGTTCGATCTCTCGTGCCTCAGCTTCATAGTCGTCTGCCATTCCTCTCAGTGTCTTGACCGTTTCGTCGTCGCTGATCCCGTTGGCCAAACGGCGGCACCGATTTGCTTGCGTTCGAAGGGCATCGATCTGCCGAGTGGTAGCGATATCGACAAAGATGTTTATCGCTCCTGCAAACTCTCCATTGTGAAAGATTGGCGTTGGAAAGGGAGTGAAGGCAACGCGCGTTCCGTCCGGACGCTCCGCAACCGCCGATACTCCCCGGACGGGCTGCCGGTGAGTTATTGCAAGAGCCATCGGGCAACTTTCATGGGGGAGATGTTGGCCCTCCAGAGTGTAAAGTTTCCAGGTGACGCACCAATGGTCCCGCCCGGGTTCGGGAAGACGGCCCGCGAAGTCGACACAGGCCTTGTTGAAGTGCGTCACCACTCCTTTGGTGCTGGTGAGGTAGACCGGAGCAGAAATCGCCTCAATGACAGGCTGGACCCTGTCGTCCAGGCTTGGGATCGAGCTGACGATGGCCGACAAGGTTTCCTCAGCCGTGGCCAGGGATACGAGCATGGATTTCCCCACCTCTGAGTAAACTTCGTTCAATGCGCAACTCGAACATTTGTTCCTCGCCTGCGGGAGTTCCTTGCTGGAAGTGGAACTGAAATGGGGTGATGGAGTTGGATGAAAGAAATACCGCCAATGAGCGTCGTAACGATCATAATGGTGCGCTGGTATTGAGATCTTCGGGAGGGAAAGAGGGATCCGCAAGATGGCCAAGCAGTTCGAGATCGGCGATCATGTAAGCTGGAATTCCGAAGCCGGTCGGGTGTCGGGAACCATTGTCGCGATCCATACCAGAGACTTCAACTACAAGGGGCATGTCCGTCACGCTTCCGAAGACGATCCTCAATACGAAATCAAAAGCGACAAGACCGACCATATCGCCGCGCACAAGGGCAGCGCCCTTGATCACATCCAAGGGTAAGCGGAGCGCGTGAAGCTGCCGTTCTTCACAATCGGCCATTCCAGCCGGAGCCTGGAAGAGTTCGTTGAACTGCTGAACGACGTGGGCACCGAACTTGTCGCCGACGTTAGAAAAGTCCCGAAATCCATGGCGAACCCACAGTTCGCCATGGATACGCTTCCTGACGCCCTGGCGGCCTTCGATATTTCCTATGAGCATATCGCAGCCCTCGGCGGCCTTCGCGGAAGGACACGAAGCGTAGGGTCGGAGATCAATGGTTTATGGAAAAACGAGAGCTTCCATAACTACGCCGATTATGCGCTCTCGCTGCAGTTTCACGCGGGATTCGAGCATCTGCTGGATGAGGGACGCCATCGGCGTTGCGTGATCATGTGCGCGGAAGCCGTATGGTGGCGATGTCACCGCCGCATCGTCGCCGACTATCTGATCGCGTCGGGGGAAACCGTTTTCCATATCATGGGGCAGGGCCGCCTGGAGCCCGCGCGCCTTACTCCGGGCGCTGTCGTTCGAGCCGGCAGTATGGTCGTCTATCCCGCCACGAATCGATCGGACGGGTAAGATCGGTCAAACCTGTAGTCGGCCATGCCCTTGGCGTCGCACGATACAGCTGCAGCACCGGACCGATTCCAATCCGATGCTGTGGGATTTGCTTTCCCAGTATTTCTACCGATAAACGATAGCCGCTGGGCGCCTTATCGAGGGTCAGGCCATGCCGAGCGCCGACATATAGAGATCGAGTATCGATTCCTCTTCCTCCCGCTCGGCCTGGTCCTTCTTGCGCAGCCGGACGATCGTGCGGATGGCCTTCGTGTCGAAGCCGGTGCCCTTTGCCTCGGCATAGACGTCCTTGATATCGTCTGCGATCGTCTTTTTCTCCTCCTCCAGCCGCTCGATGCGTTCGATGAAGGCCCGAAGCTGGCCGGCGGCCACGGTCTGGCTGGATTCGGTGATTTCGTCTGCCATGCATGTCTCCTGGAAGTGGGCGGCGACTCGGGGTCGCGAAAGATCGGCGTTTCGATTGCCCGATGGGGGAGGGAGGGTCAAGACAAAGAAGGAGCGAATAGCAGGTAGCGAATAAAGAAGGCCTTGCGCCTGAACGCTCGTGCAGCGCTATATTCGTTCACCGGCTCATCGATCGGTGACGATCTTCACCTTGTCCCCGGCCGAGACTGTGGCGCCGGGACCCAACGCATTGAGGACACGGAAGAGCTCCAGCTTACGGTCGACGCCGACCATCGAGGCGGCGAGCGAACCGACCGTGTCGCCCGGGCGCACTGTCACGAGACGGATGCGCAATGGCTTGAGCGCCGCCTTCTCGGCTGCCGTGAGCACCTTGAAGCTGCCGCTGACCGAGCGGGCAACGCCGTCGAGCGTCGTGCTGGCGGCGGGCGCGGCGGTGAGCAGCCGGTAGACCTGGCCGCCGTCGCCGGGGCGGATAACCACGACGTCGAACTGCCAGCCGCCGGCCCGTGCCTTTGCTGCCGCCGCGTCGTTGCCGTTGATCGAGACGGCGCGGATGCTGCTGGGGTCCAGGCCGGCAACCCAGCCGCTCCTGAGATAGTCGACCAGTGGCACCTTTGGATCGAGTGCCACGCCGTCGAAGCGCACGGCTGTCTCTCCAGGGCCGGTGGCAGTCACGGCGGCGGCGGAATTGTCGATGACGAAACCTGTGGGAACCGAGAAGGAGATACCGAGCCGCGGGTGCAGGAAGGTGTTGCCACGGACGAAGCCTTCGTCGGGCGTATCGCCGAACATCAGGCCGTCTATGCCCGCCAGGAAGGAATCGCGGTCGCGCGCGCCGGTGCCGCCGGGCGTGCCGAACTGGCGGGCGTGACGCTGGGCAAGTTCGATGCGCTGCGGCGCGTTGGGGTGGCTGGCCAGGAAGTCGAGGCTGGCGTCGGCCGCGCCGGTCACGCTGCGCAGGTCGCTATAGGCGGCCATGGATTGCAGGAAACGTGCCGCCGCGAAGGGGTCGTAGCCGGAGCGCGAGCTGTGCCGGATGCCGATCGCGTCGGCCTCCAGTTCCTGGTTGCGCGAGAATTGTGCCAGTCTGAGCTTCCCGCGCACGAGCGCCGCCTTGGCCGCCTGGCTGTCGCCCAGCACGTCGGAGACCACCTTGGTGGCCAGGACCTCCTCGGCTTCCTTCTGCTGGCGCTGCAGTCCGTGATTGGCCGTCACATGGCCCATCTCATGGGCGATGACGGCGGCGAGCTCGGCAGAGTCATTGGCCAGAGCCAGGAGGCCGCGTGTCACGTAGAGATAGCCGCCGGGCAGCGCGAAGGCATTGACGTTTGGCGAATTCAGAATGGTGATGCGGTAGGTCTGCGATGGGTTATCGGATTCGGCCGTAAGATTGCCGACGACCTTCGCGACCATGCGCTCCAACTTGGGATCGGAGTATTCGCCGCCATAGGTGGCCAGGATGCGCGGATGCTGGCCCTTGGCGAGTTCCGCCAGCCGGTCGTTGCGCGACACGGTATCGACGGTGACCGGATTGTTGGAGGGCTGGAAGGCATTCTCGCTCAGCCCGCCGCCGGGCGAGAGCATGCAGCCCGACAATGCCGTCATCGTCGCGACGGCGGCAACCATGCGCATCTGGCGCAGGCTCTGCGGCACGGGACGGGTAAAGTGCAAGGCTGCTTTCATCCTTTCGATTGGTCGGCCCCCAACACGACGCGGTCAGCCTTCATGGAGCTAAGCCACAGTCTTCGCGAATATACAAGAATACGCTCGCACCATGCAGGGTTCCATGACGGCCAATTATGTCGTCTTCCGGGCGGCTATTCGGATTACCGCCTCATTTACTTCCACCGACATAGCGTTGGAAGGCTGCCGGACCAGTTCCTTCAAAGAATTCGGCGGCATCGCCTTCGGCCGAGACCTGCCCGTTTTCGATGAAGACCACGCGCTCGGCGATGCGTCGTGCGTCCTCGGGATGGTGGCTGACGAGGAACACGGTCGGGCGGCGCTCGGCGTGGAGCTCGGCCAGGAGATCGAGCATTTCGGTCCGCAAAGCCGGCCCAAGCGATGCGAAAGGCTCGTCGAGCAGTAGAACCGGTCGATCCCGTACCAGCGCGCGAGCCAGTGCGACCCGCTGACGTTCGCCCCCGGACAGTTCGCGGGGCAAGCGCTTCTCCTTGCCGGCGAGGCCCGTGCGGGTGAGAGCCTCCGTCACTGCTGCCTGGTCGGTAGCGGAAAGCCTGAGCGACGGCGAGATGCCGAGGCCGACATTCTTCTCGACCGAAAGGTGCGCGAAGAGATTGTTCTCCTGAAAGACCATCGATACCGGCCGCTCGGCCGGCGGCAGCCGGGTGACGTCCCGGCCTGCGATCAGGACTTGCCCGAAAGACGGTATCTCGAAACCCGCGATAAGGTTGAGCAGTGTCGACTTGCCCGATCCGCTCGGACCCATGACGGCGACGATCGTACCGGCGGGAGCCGCCAGGTCGAAGGTCATCTCCGCCTCGCCATAGCTGAAGCGGAGCTTTTCGAGCACCACGGCTGCGCCGCCTTTCATGTGCGTTCCCTTCCTAAGCAGGCTGCGTGGCTTTGCCCACGCTTCACCTGCTTATCTTTTCTTGCCGCAGGTTTTTGTCGGAAAACCGTGGAACACTTTTTCCGAGACCTGCTAGCCGGTCGGCTGCGAGCATCAATGCCAGGCAGATCAAGCCGAGCAGCAGAGCGAGGCCTGCAGCGTCCGCCGTGCGATAGCTGCCCAGCCGCTGGAAGAGCAGGTAGGGCAGGGTCTGGACGGCGTCGCTGCCGAAAAGTGCGATGACGCCGAGATCACCGAGCGATAGTGCCATGGCGAAGGCGAAGGCGGTGGCAAGCGGCCGCCGCAGCACCGGCAGTTCCACCAGTCTCAGACGGTTCCAACCGGACAGGCCGAGCTGCGCGCATAGCTTTTCGTGACGCGCGCTCGCTGCGTCATGGGCGGGCCGGATGGCGCGCAGCGCGAAAGGCATCGCCATCACGGCGTTGACGGCCACGACCATGACCGGCGCGAACAGGAAGACGTCGCCGGCATGGCGCAGCAGAATGAACCAGCCGGCGCCGACGACGATCGGCGGGACAACCAGAACGAAGCCGGCGCCGGTGCCGGTCAGGAGCTCGAACAGGGAAGGGGCGCCTCCGTGACGGCGCAGTTGCAGCGCCCGTCGCGATGCCGTGAGCGCATAGGAGAGTGCGACCGAGAGAAGCGCTGCGAAGAAGGCGAGAACGAGGCTGGTGATCACGGCTCCGTGGACCGCCGGCTCCATGGCGAGACGGGCGAGGTCGGCGCGCAGGCCGGAGGCGACCGTCGCGGCCATGGGCCCGACGACGAAGAGTGTCGCAAGGAGGATCAGAGTCGCATTGAGCGCGGCTTCGCCGCGCCCGGGGCTCAGGAAACGACGCCTTGTCACCGTCATGTTCACCTCGCCCGTCACATCCGTGCCGAGCCGGGCGAGAAGGGCGACGACGGCCACTGTCAGCACTATCTGCAGAAAGGTCAGCGCCACGGCCCGCGCCGGATCGAAGTCGAAACGCAGGGTTTGATAGATCGCCACCTCCAGCGTCGTTGCGCGGGGACCTCCGCCGAGCGTGAGCACCAATGTGAAGGAAGTGATGCAGAGCATGAAGACAAGACCGGCGACACCGGGCAGGGTGGCGCGCAATGCCGGCCACTCGATCAGCCGGAAACTGGGGCGCGCGCCCATGCCGAGCTGGCTCGCCAGACGCCAGTGGTCGGCCGGGACCGCGTTCAGGGCCTCCAGGAAAAGCCGCGTGGCGAGCGGCAGGTTGAAGAAGACATGCGCGACGAGGATGCCGGAAATTCCGTAGATGCCCGGCCAATCCCCGCTCCCGAAGATCGACAGCAGGCCGGCAAAATAGCCGGCGCGACCAAGAAGGGCGAGGATGCCCAACGCAGCCACGATCGCCGGCAGGCCGAGAGGCACGGCAAACAGGCCGATGAGCCACCGTCTGCCGGGAAAATCGGGATGCCGCGAAAGCGCGCGGGCGACGAACAGGGCCGGCACGACGGAGAGCACCGTGGAGAGCAGCGCCTGCCACAGAGTGAAGCGGGCAACCCGCAAAAGATAAGGATCGAAAGCCGCGACGGCTCCCGACAAGTCGCCCGCGCCTTGCAGGATCAGTCCAGCGAAGGCGCCGCCGATCAGAAGGCCGATGGCGCCGAGCGCCACGCCACCGGCAAGGATGCGCGTATCGGCCTGCATCACGGGATGAATCCCCGCTCTACGTTGCCCCCCTCTGTCCTGCCGGACATTTCCCCCACGAGGGGGGAGATCGGCTGACATCCAGCTTTTCGCCAAGCTTGGCGAAAGCCCAATCTCCGCTCTTGAGGGCTACCGAGTTCACACTTCTCGGGCGGCAGGGAAGGGATCGGATGATGGCTGCTGTCACTACCGTTTGGCCACTTCGTTCTGCACCGTTGGGTGGGTTTCCGAGACGTAACGGAATGGATCCTCGGGTCACGTCGCCATCGCTTCGCTCGGCGCCGGCCCGAGGATGACGAAGCCTCTATGGCGACGCCAATCCCCAACGTCGGCGATTTGCGGCCGGCCTTCAACGCAGTCGTCATTCTCGGGCGGGAGCCCGCGCCAGCGGGCGAGCTGACCCGAGGATCCATTCCGTTCCATTGCGGCCGGCCGCCCGGCGGTGCAGAACGAGGCAGCCAAACGCAAGTGACAGGGGCCACCGTCCGTACCGTCCAAGATGTGTGAATGTCGTAGCCCTCACAAGGGGGAGATCGGCAGGCATCCGGTTTCTCGCCAAGCTGGATGAAGGCGCAATCTCCCCTCTTGAGAAGGAGATGTCCGGCAGGACAGGGGGAGGTGTCGGGACGAAAGCACGTTGGAGACGAATTCTACCTGCTCATCGCCGCTAGCCATTCGTCGATCCAGGCCTTTCGGTTGCGCGCCACATCGTCAGCATCGATCTGCAGCGTCTTGCTGGGTTGCACCAGCCCGGCGAAGGCTGGATTGAGCGGCTTTTCGAGCTTGCCGGCCGGCAGCATCCAGTTGGTTTCAGGAATTACGTCCTGGAAAGCGGGGCCGGTCATGAAGGCGAGGAAGCGCTGAGACAGTGGATTTTTCGCCCCCGTCCTGGTCATGCCCGCCACCTCGACCTGCAGGTAGTGGCCCTCGGCGAAGGATGCCGCGCGGTAGCGGTCGCTGCCGTCCGCGATGATGTGGTAGGCGGGCGAGGTCGTATAGGAAAGCACCATCGGCGCCTCGCCATTGGTGAACAGCCCATATGCCTCGCTCCAGCCGGGCGTCACGGTCAGCACACGTTCGCGCAGTTTGCTCCAGGCCTCGGCGGATTTGTCGCCATAGACCGACTTCATCCAGAGCAGCAGGCCGAGGCCGGGGGTCGAGGTGCGCGGATCCTGGATGACGATCTTCTGCACGGGATCGCCCTCTACCAGCTCCTTGAGGCTAGCGGGCGGATTGGCGACCTTCTGGCTGTCGTAGATGACGGCGAAATAGCCATAGTCGAAGGGCACGAACATGTCGTCCTGCCAGCCGCCTGGCACCACGACATTCCCGAGGTCGATATCGTGCGGGGCAAACAGGCCGGTGGCCCGGGCCTCGGAGGTGAGGTTGGTGTCCAGGCCGAGCACGAGATCGGCCCTGGTCGCTTCGCCTTCGAGCCGCACGCGGTTGAGCAACGCCACGCCGTCGGCGGCCGAGACGAATTGCAGGTCGCAGCCACATTCCGCCTCGAAGGCTTTCTCCACCTTGGGGCCGGGCCCCCATTCGGCGGTGAAGCTCTCATAGGTGTAGACGGTGAGCTTGCCCTCGGCGGCCGCGGTGCCGGCAAGCGGCAGCAGCGCTGCGGCGAGCAGAGACAGGAACTTCACGCGCATCGGCGCCTCCATGGTGTCGAAGCGGATCGAGGCGTCGTTGTCGCGTACGCATCTAATCCCTCCGCCGGTACAAGCCGGATCAGGTTCGGCGGGTTGGCGGGCCTCTGACCCTAGCCTCTCAGCCGGCCCGCGATCCGCGGCCGGCACCCCGTTAGAGCGCCTAGACACATAGAGCCGGTGATGAGCGAGAGCAAGCGGCGGGGTGAATGATGAATGGTGAAATGGTGAATGGAAAGGGTTCGGGCGGTGCCCGACCATTCACCATTCACCGCCCGTCACGCCTTCCCCTTTTCCCTCGCCCCTGATAGAGGGCGGCATCATGAGCCGCTTCACCATCCTGCTCGGGGGGGATCTCGTCCGCACGCCACGCCTTGCCTCGCAGGCGGCCGGCACGCGTGTCATCGCGGCGGATTCCGGCATCAGGCACGCCGATACGCTTGGTATCGCCCCGGAACTCTGGGTGGGCGACTTCGATTCCGTCTCCGAGGCGATGGCCGCAACTTATCCGGAGACGCCCCGCGAGGTCTTCCCGGTCATTAAGGACAAGACCGACGGCGAACTGGCCGTCGAAGCCGCGCTCGCGCGCGGCGCGACGTCGCTGCTGCTGGGAGGCGCTTTCGGCGGCCCTCGTGCCGATCACGCGCATCTGCACCTGACGCTCGCCCTGCGTCTTGCCGAAGCGGGGATCAAGGTCACGCTCACCAGCGGTCTGCAGGAAGGCCGTGCGCTGCTGCCGGGATGGTCGCGCTTCGACTATCATCCCGGCACGCTGTTCAGCATCCTGGCCTTCAGCGACCTGACCGGTCTCAGCGTGACCGGCGCGCGCTGGCCGCTCGACCGCGTCACCGTGCCTTTCGGCTCGTCCCTCACCATTTCCAACGAGGTCACCCGGGAGTTGGCGATCGAGCTCGGCTCGGGCCGGGCTCTCGTACTCGCCCACCCCTATCCAGACCGGTCCCTTTTCTAGATCAACATGGCGCCACCACTCCTTCGTCTCGACCGAATCAAGCTGACCTTCGGCGGCACGCCGCTGCTGGACGGCGCCGCGCTGTCGGCTTCGGCGGGCGACAAAATCGCTCTGGTCGGGCGCAACGGCTCGGGCAAGTCGACTTTGCTCAAGATCGCCGCCGGGATGGTCGAACCGCAGGACGGCGAGGTCTTCCGTCAGCCCACGGCGACGGTTCGCTACCTTCCCCAGACCCCGGACATGGACGGCTTCGCGACGGTCCGCGCCTATGTCGAGGCAGGGCTGGGGCCAGCCGACGACCTGCATCGCGTCACCTATCTGCTCGACCATCTCGGCCTCACCGGCGACGAGCGGCCGGACGATCTTTCAGGCGGCGAGGCGCGCCGGGCGGCACTTGCCAAGGTGATGGCGCCGGAGCCCGACATATTGCTGCTCGACGAGCCCACCAACCATCTCGACCTGCAAGTGATCGAATGGCTGGAAGACGAACTCGTCCGCTCTTCCTCCGCCCTCGTCGTCATCTCGCATGACAGGCGCTTTCTGGAGCGCGTGTCGCGGGCGACCGTATGGCTGGACCGTGGGCAGACGCGCCGGCTCGACAAGGGCTTCGGCCATTTCGAGGAATGGCGCGACACGATCCTCGAGGAGGAGGAGCGCGAGCAGCACAAGCTTGGTCGGCAGATCGTGCGGGAGGAGCATTGGCTGCGTTACGGCGTTACGGCGCGGCGCAAGCGCAACATGCGCCGGCTCGGCGAATTGCAGGCCATGCGACAGCGGTTCCGCACCCATCGCGGGCCGGAGGGGCTCGCCAACATGGTGGCGAGCGAGGCAGCCGAATCCGGCAAGCTCGTCATCGAGGCGAAGAACATCACCAAGAGTTTCGGCGATCTCGTCGTGGTGCGGGATTTCTCGACACGAATCCAGCGCGGCGACCGCGTCGGCCTGGTCGGCCCGAATGGGGCGGGCAAGACCACGCTGCTCAAGATGCTGACGGGCGTGCTGGCACCCGATAGTGGCATGGTACGGCTCGGCACCAATCTGGAGATCGCGACGCTCGACCAGAAGCGCGAGGCCGTCGACCCCGAGGAGACCCTGGCGCATTATCTCACCGACGGCCGCGGCGAGACCGTCGTGGTGAATGGCGAGGAACGCCACGTCGTCTCCTGGATGAAGGACTTCCTGTTCAAGCCGGAGCAGGCGCGCACGCCGGTGCGCGAGCTCTCCGGCGGCGAGCGTGCCCGCCTGATCCTGGCGCGCGTCCTGGCGCGGCCGGCCAACCTGTTGGTGCTCGACGAGCCGACCAACGATCTCGACATGGAGACGCTGGAGCTCTTGCAGGAACTGGTCGCTGGTTATCCCGGCACGGTGATCCTGGTCAGCCACGACCGTGACTTTCTCGACCGGACGGTCACCAGCACCATCGCTCCCGACGGCAACGGCCGCTGGATCGAATATGCCGGCGGCTACAGCGACATGCTCGCCCAGCGCGGCGGGACGAGACTCGACGACCGCAAGGCCGCGCGCGGGAAAGCCGCCGCTGGCATCGCGCCGACCGCGCCCAAGGACGAGCCTGCCAGGGGCCCGGCCAGGAAACTCTCCTACAAGCAGAAATTCGCGCTGGAAACCCTGCCGAAGAAAATGGAGGAGGCTTCCGCGACGATCGCTAAGCTCGAAGCCAAGCTCGCCGATCCTGCTCTCTTTACGAAGGACCCCGATGCATTCAATAAGACAGCGGCCATCCTCGACAAGGAACGGGCCGCGCTAAGCGCCATGGAAGAAGAATGGCTGGAACTCGAAATGCTGCGCGAGGCGATCGAGGGGACCTAGACCATCTCCGTTACCACGCGTCACACCAGGCAATCAGTCCAGCTTCACGCCTTCCTGACGGCGAGCCGCGCGGCCAGTGCTTCCATGCGATCGGCCAAGCCGCTCAGCGCGCCGGTAAGCGCCTGGTCGTTCTTGTCGGCCTTGATGAGGGCGTCGTCGCGTGTCTTGCGGAGCGTGACGATCTCGGTCTCCATGCCCTTCATGCGCTTCTGCAGTTCGGACAACTCGTCCATCACCATGATGCCGGCCATAACGGTCAGGCGCTGGTCGCCGATCTCGCCGAAGGAATCCTTGAGATGCGAGACGTAGCGGTCGAAGTTCTGGGCAAGCCCCATTAGGTGCTCTTCCTGGCCTTCGTCGCAGGCCATCCGATACTGCTTGCCGTCGATGGTCACCGTTACTTGCGGCATGGCGTCACCTGTCGAGCACCGCGCGGATCGTCTCCATGGCCGTCACGAGACGCCGCGAGACTTCCTTGTTGGCTTCCTCCAGCCGTTCGGCGCGCGCCTCGGAATTGTCGAGCTCCTGCGCCAAGCGCGAGCGGTCGGCGTTCATGCGCTGCACTTCGGCCTCGGCTTCGGCATAGTCCTGATCCTGATCCAGGCGCAGTGCAACGGCATTCTCCAGGGCCTCGATCGCCTTGCCGAGCCGTCCAATGACCTCCCTGAGTGTCGCTTCTCCGGTCATGGCTCCCGTTCCAAGCCCGCCCAGCTTTTCGAATCGCACGCGTTCCAACGCGTTAACGGCAAAAGTTTAGGCGTGGCACGAAGCGGGCGTCAATAAACCCAAGGCAGCTATCCCCTCCTTAGTGCTGAACAGTCAGATGGTGCGTGGCCGAAGTCCCCGCTTACGAGGCATTTCACCATTCACAAGACCCGCCCGTTTGTTGACTCCGCGCGACCAACTGCTATGTGTCCCCAGCCTTTGCGAGCGGCAGGCGAATGCCCCCTAAACCCAGGATCTGCGAGCGATCATGAGCAACCGCGAAAAACACGACCGGATGGCGAATGCCATTCGTTTCCTCTCCATGGATGCCGTCGAGAAGGCCAATTCCGGCCATCCCGGCCTGCCGATGGGGGCGGCCGACGTCGCCACGGTGCTGTTCACGCGTTTCCTCAAATACGATCCGAAGAACCCTCACTGGCCCGACCGCGACCGCTTCGTGCTGTCGGCCGGGCACGGTTCGATGCTGCTCTATTCGCTGCTCTACCTGACCGGCTACGAGGATATCACGATCGACGAGATCAAGAATTTCCGCCAGCTCGGCTCGCGCACGGCCGGCCATCCCGAATACGGCCATGCCGGCGGCATCGAGACGACGACCGGGCCGCTCGGCCAGGGGCTGGCGAATTCGGTCGGCATGGCGCTTGCCGAACGCATCCTCAACGCCACGTTCGGCGACGACCTCGTCGACCACCACACCTATGTGCTGGCAGGTGACGGCTGTCTCATGGAAGGCATCTCCCAGGAAGCGATCGCGCTGGCCGGCCATCTCAAGCTCTCGAAGCTGACGGTGATCTGGGATAACAACAACATCTCGATCGACGGGCCCGTGTCGCTTTCCGACTCCACCGATCAATTGATGCGTTTCGAAGCTTCCGGCTGGAAGACCATCGCCTGCGACGGCCATGACCCGGAAGCCATCGCCGATGCGCTGGAGGTGGCGCGCAACTCCGACCGCCCGACGCTGATCGCGGCCAAGACGACCATCGGTTTCGGCGCGCCCACCAAGGCAGGCACCAACAAGGCGCATGGCTCGCCGCTCGGCGCCGAGGAGATCGCCGGCGCGCGCAAGGCGCTCGGCTGGGATGCGAAGCCCTTCGAGGTGCCGTCCGACATCCTGGACGCCTGGCGGCTCGCCGGCTTGAATGCCGGGAAGCATCGCGCTGCCTGGGAGAAGCGTCTGGCCGACGCCGGTGCCGAACTGCGGGCCGAGTTCGAGCGGCGCATGCGCGGCGAATTGCCAGGCAACTTCGACCAGGCGATCTCCGACTACAAGAAGAAGCTTGCCGAGGACAAGCCGAAGGTCGCCACCCGCAAATCGTCGGAGATGGCTCTCGAGGTGATCAACGGCATCGTGCCTGAGACGATCGGCGGCTCGGCCGATCTCACCGGCTCCAACAACACCAAGACGACCCAGACCAAGCCAATCGCGGCGGGCGAATACGGGAATCGTTACGTCTATTACGGCATCCGCGAGCACGGCATGGCGGCGGCCATGAACGGCATGACGCTACATGGCGGCATCATCCCCTATGGCGGGACCTTCCTGTGCTTCTCCGACTATGCAAGGCCGGCCATGCGGCTCGCCTCGCTCATGGGCATCCGCTCGATCTTCGTCATGACCCACGACTCCATCGGTCTGGGCGAAGACGGTCCGACGCACCAGCCGGTCGAGCATCTGGCCGCATTGCGCGCCATCCCGAACCACATCGTGTTCCGCCCCGCCGACGCGATGGAGGCGGCGGAATGCTGGCAGATCGCGCTCGAAACCCGGAACACGCCTTCGACGCTGGCGCTGACGCGCCAGAACCTGCCGGCGCTGCGCACCGACTATACGGAAGAGAATCTGTGCCGTTACGGTGCCTATGAACTGGCGCGGGCCGACGGCGAGGCGGTCGTCACCATCTTTGCAACCGGCTCGGAAGTCGAGATCGCGCTCGCCGCGCGCACGGCCCTCCAGGCGCACGGCCATCCGACGCGCGTCGTTTCGGTTCCTGCCTTCGAGCTGTTCGAGGAGCAGAGCGCCGGCTACAAGGCCGCCATCATCGGCGACGCGCCGGTCCGCGTCGCGATCGAAGCCGGTCTGCGCCAGGGCTGGGATCGTTTCATCGGCACAGACGGCATCTTCATCGGCATGACCGGCTTCGGCGCGAGCGCCCCGATCGAGCAGCTCTATCCGCATTTCGGCATCACGGCCGAGGCGACGGTGAAGGCTGTCGAGGCGCGGCTGCACGCGAAGGCGTAAGCCCAACGGACTGGATGGACGCGCCGACGATTGAGGTTGGCCTGGATGTACCGACATTCAGGCCCTCTGGCATGACCCAAGCTGCGTCGTTTTAGCATCTTTTCGGTCTGAACCGATTTGAGCGGAGCGGGCGTCTGGATTCTTCCGGCGCCCGCCGCTAAGAAGCGGCGGGCGCCGCCCTTATTGCTTCAAGCTCCCCGGGAGAATGTCATGACCGTCAGAGTTGCCATCAACGGATTTGGCCGTATCGGCCGCAATATCGTCCGCGCGATCTATGAATCCGGCCGCAAGGACATCGACGTGGTGGCCGTCAACGATCTAGGCCCGGTTGAGACCAACGCCCACCTGCTGCGCTTCGACAGCGTGCACGGCAAGTTCCCTCGCGAGGTCGAGGTCAACGGTGACCAGATTTCCATCGGGACCGACAAGTTCAAGGTGACGGCGATCAAGGATCCCGCGCAGCTTCCGTGGAAGGAATTGGGCGTCGACATCGCTCTGGAATGCACCGGCATCTTCACCGCGCGCGAGAAAGCGGCCGCCCATCTGACGGCCGGCGCCAAGCGCGTCATCGTCTCGGCCCCGTCCGAGGGCGCCGACTTGACCGTGGTCTACGGCATCAACCATGACAAGCTGAACAAGGACCACGTCGTCATCTCCAACGCGTCCTGCACCACCAACTGCCTGGCGCCGCTCGCTGCCGTCCTTCATGAGACGGTCGGCATCGAGAAGGGAATGATGACCACCATCCATTCCTACACGGGCGACCAGCCTACCCTCGACACGATGCACAAGGATCTCTACCGTGCCCGTGCCGCGGCAGTCTCGCAGATCCCGACCTCTACGGGCGCGGCCAAGGCGATCGGCCTCGTCCTGCCGGAACTCAAGGGCAAGCTCGACGGCGTTTCGATCCGCGTGCCGACGCCGAACGTCTCCTGCGTCGACCTGAAGTTCGTGGCGAGCCGCAACACGAGCGCCCAGGAGATCAACGAAGCGCTGATCGCCGCCTCCAAGGGCAAGCTCAAGGGTGTTCTCGCCGTCACCCATCACCCGAACGTCTCGATCGACTTCAACCACGATCCGCATTCCTCGACCGTGGCGCTCGACCAGACCAAGGTGATGGACGGCAATTTCGTCTCGGTGCTGGCCTGGTACGACAACGAGTGGGGCTTCTCCAATCGTATGGGCGACACCGCCGTCGCTTTCGGCAAGACGTTCGCCTGATACGGTCCAGCGACCGAAGCGTCGTGCGTCTGTTTGCACGGACGAAGCCGCGCCAAGAATAAACCTCGGTCGCCGGCCTGCGGCCGAGGTTTGTTTTTCAGTCGGGATATAGCGAGCCAAAGCTTGCCTTTTCGACTTGAAGGCCCTCCTTCTCATGCACTGATGTGGGGGGACCATGAATCGTCGCAGCAGGGACAAGGGCGGCAGCCGTCGGATGTTTCGATCCGCTTGAGTCGCCCTCTTCGCCCGAGCTGCAAGGCGTTCCGCGCCCGAACGGAGGCGCGGATTTCAGTTGTCTACTGCATGTTCAGAAGCCGCTCGAGATAGCTGCGCTCAAGTTCGGGGCTCAGCGCATCGCCGAGCCGCTCGCGAATGGCATCGAGGATGCGGCGGGCGCGCTGTACGTCGATTTCGTCGGGGACCTGGACGGAGTCGCCGAGATCGGGCCCTGTCGTGGCGCGCGGCCGGCCGAGTGGATCGCGGTCGGAACTTTGCTGGCGGCCGCCCTCCTGCCCATCGCCCTGGTCGCCCTGCATGGCCTGCTGCATCTGCTGCATCATGTCCTGGGCGCCGCGGCGCAATGCTTCGAGCGCGCGGCCCTGCTCGCCCGTGGCGCGCTCGCTTTCGCCCTCTCCCAAGGCGCCCTCGGCTTCGCCCATGGCCTCTCCGGCGTCGCCGAATCCTTCGTTAGGCTGGATACCCAGGCCTTCCAGGCCTTTCATCAGGGACTCGAGGTCGCCTTTCAGCTTGCCTTGGCCTTCCTGGAGCTGCTTCAGAGCCTCGGCGAACTCCTCCGGTGTCATGCCGCCCCGGCCTTGCTGGCCCTCTTGCCCGCGCTCGCCCTCCTGTCCAGGCTGGCGCTGGCCGTCCTGGCCACGCTGCTGCTGGCCCCTCTGCATCTGGTCCATGCGGAAGGTCTCGTTCATCATCTCCTGCTGGCGACGCATGATCTGGCCGAGCTCGTCCATGCGCTGGCGCATCTCGCTGTTCTGCTGGCCGTTCTGGCCACGCTGCTGGCGTCCGGCCTGGAGATTGTTCATCATGTTCTGGAGCTGCGACAGGAGTTCCTGCGCCTTGTCGCGGCTGCCCGACTTGGCAAAATCCTCGATCTGGTCGAGCATGCGATCGATGTCGCTCTGGCGCAGTTCCTGGCCGGGCTGCGGCATTTGCTCGGCGAGGTTCGGATCACGCTGGGCGCGCTCGGCGAATTCGCGCAGGAATTCGTTCATCGCCTCGCGCAGCTCCTTCATGAGCTTGTCGATCTCCTCCTCGCTGGCCCCGTTCTCCAGCGCCTGCTTCAAGGCTTCCTGGGCCTGCTGCAGCCGCTTTTCCGCAGCGGACAGATCGCCGTCTTCGATGCCGAGCGCGATCTCCCACAGATAGTCGGCCACGCCCCGCAGATCGTCGTCGGTCGAGGCCATTTTCAGCCGCGTCATGGCGCTCACGAGCGCCAGATAATGCGACATGTTCTTGATCGTGTCTTCCGGGCGCAGCGTGATGGCATCCAGGAGCTGCAGCACCTGAGGCTTCTGGTTGGCGTCGAGCGCAAGAATACGGCGCTGCTCGACGACGGCTCGGGCGAGCGGGTTGGTGAAAGGCCGTTCCGGCAGAACGAAGCTCTTGGTTTCGCTCGACCCTTCCTGCCCGGCGGCGTCGGTGGCTTTCAGCGTGACGTTAACGGAGCCGCCGGACCAGACATGCTCGGTCAGATCGCGCGCGCTCTTTGCGGCCGGACCCTTGGCGCCCCGGCGCGGCAGAGAGAGCGGCATTTCGGGCGCCTTGTAAAGCGGCCGGGCGCCTGGCGCCTGCGGCTCGGCCAGCGCGAACTCGGCCTTGGCGGAAGCCGGGCCATAGTCGTCCTCGACCTCGTAGTTCAGCTCGAGCGCTCCGTTGACCGCGCGCTTCGGCTCACCGGCAAAGCGGATCACGGGCGGCTTGTCGGGAAGGACCGAGAAGGTCCAGCTGTCGAGCTCGCCCCCGCCCGATTTCAGGCTGAGCACGCCATCGGTATCGAGCTTCCCTGCGAATTGCTTGGCACCCCCAGTGGCGGGCTGGCTGGCGCCGGCCACAGTCTTCTCCGCGATCTCACGGCTGTTGCCGGCCGCGTCGGTGAAATCGAGAGTTTCCTCGCCGCCGCCACCGGTGACGCGAAGGACGACCTCGCTGTGTTCCGGAACGGTGAAGAGGGCGGATTTCTCGCCTGCGTCGGCAGTGAGCAGGATCGGCGCCCTGCCGGTGTAGGCCGGCGGCGTGACCCAAGCGTCGATACGCGGCGGCACCACGTCCAGCGCGGCATGCGCCCGGAATGCGTCGCCCAGCCTGCCGCCGGCCGGCCCGAAGGAAAAAGCGAAGGCGGTGACGAGCAGCAGCGCCGCCACGGCGCGCAGTCCCCACGGGTCGCGCTCGGGGACGCGGGTCCTCGGCAAATCGCCGCCGACGCCGCCCAGTCGCTCCGCCATGCGTTTCTGGTGTTCGCGCCATAGGGCATCGGCGAAGGGGCCGCCCTTGCCGCTCAACCGGTCACTTTGAGCGGAGACGGGATTATGGATAAGCGCATTCGCCTGCTCGATGCGCCGGTCGATCTCCGCCGCCGTCGGCGCCCGGAAATGACGAAGGAGATAAAGCGCGCCGAGCGCGGCCGCCCCGAAGGCGATCGTAACCGCCAGCCTGAGCGTGTCCGGCATCAGCCGGAAGAGGCCAAGCCAGGAAAGGCTGAGGAACAGGCTGGCGACGACGACGAGGGGCAGGACAAGGGGCCACAGGCGCTCCAGCACGACCGCGGCCCGCGTGACCGTTCTGGTGCGGGCGAGCCGCCCACTGAAGCTGCTGACGTCGCTGAGGCTTCTTCTTTCCGCCATCGACCCTTCCGACGGGCGGCGCGAGCATCGCGCAACCCTATCTCACAAAGCATAGCATCGATCGCGGCGAAGACGAGGCAGCCTAGCAAAAACGTGATCGAAGCTATGTTCGCGACGATATCCGCTCATAGGAGTGAACGGCTCGCCCGTTGCCCGCCAGAAGCTTGGGGGCCTGTTCCTCGAAACCGCGTCGGTTGAGAACCCCGGTCAGGCCATCCCGTCACGCAGGAGCGGATGGGATGGCCGGCTGGCGCAATCAGTCATTTAACCAGTCCGGCAGCGAATCGAGCCCGATCAGATCGTCGTAGCTCGGGCGCGGGCGGACGACATGGAAGCGGTCGCCGTCGACCAGTACCTCCGGAACCAGCAGCCTCGTGTTGTAGGTTCCCGACTGGACCGCGCCGTAGGCGCCGGCGGTGCCGACGGCAATGAGGTCGCCGGGCGAAAGCCGCGGCAGGTCGCGATCGTGGGCGAGATAGTCGCCGGTTTCGCAGACCGGGCCGACGACATCGACTGCCATGCGCGGCGCGTTCGGCACCGGCAGCGTCACCGGCTTCACCTCGTGGAAGGCGTCGTAGAGCGTCGGCCGGATCAGGTCGTTCATGGCCGCGTCGACGACGAGGAAGTTCTTCGCGTCGCCTTCCTTCAGATAGATGACCTCGGATACCAGGATACCGGCATTGCCGACGATCAGGCGGCCGGGCTCGAAGATCACCTTCAGGCCGAGCGGAGTGACGTGCTTCCTCACGATATCGGCATAGGCGTCGGGCAGGGGCGGCGGGTTGTTGTCGGAACGATAGGGGATGCCGAGCCCGCCGCCGAGATCGACATGGCGGATGTCGTGCCCGTCGGCCTTCAGAGTGCCCACCAGTTCGACGAGCAGCGCGAAGGCGTCGTCGAATGGCTGCAGCTCGGTGATCTGGCTGCCGATATGCGTGTCGATGCCGGTCACGCGCAGGCCCGGCAATTCCGCGGCGCGGCGGTAGGCCGCGCGGGCGCGCTGCCAGGCGATGCCGAACTTGTTCTCGGCCTTGCCGGTCGAGATCTTCTTGTGGGTCCTGGCATCGACGTCGGGATTGATGCGCAGCGATATGGGCGCGACCTTGCCGGCTGCGACCGCGCGGGCCGATAGCAATTCGAGCTCCGGCTCCGATTCGACGTTGAAGCAGTGGATGCCGGCGGCGAGCGCGAAATCCATCTCGCGGGCGGTCTTGCCGACGCCGGAGAACATGATTTTCGAGGCCGGGATGCCGGCCGCGAGCGCGCGCCGCAGTTCCCCTTCCGATACGACGTCAGCGCCGGCGCCGAGCCTCGCCAGGGTGCGCAGCACCGCCTGATTGGAATTGGCCTTCAACGCATAGCAGACAAGGGCATCGAGATCGGCGAAAGCCTGCGAGAAGACCTTGTAATGCCTGGTCAGCGTGGCGGTCGAATAGCAGTAGAAGGGTGTGCCGACGGCGGCGGCGATCGCCGGGATGGCAACATCCTCGGCATGGAGCACGCCGTTCCTATAGTCGAAATGATTCACGGGCGGAGCTTCCGAATGGTGAAATCGGCGAATGGAATTGTCTTACCATTCGCCACTTACGGTCAAAGCAATGGGTCGAGGACGAAAGGCCTGTCGGCGACCGGTTTTTTCGGCTCGGGCGGCAGGGGCTGGCCGGCCTTCTCGGCCTCCTCGCGAGCGCGCATGCCCGCCTCGTAGGGCGTGTCGAGCCCCGTCTTACGGCCGCAGGCGGTGACGCCGAGGACGGCGACGAGCATGAAGCCAACGAGTATCCTGTTTGCGGTCATTCGGTATCCGTCCCGATCCAATTCGCTACCCTGTCTAACGGAGAATCTCCGCCAATGCATCCAATATGGTTGCATTCCGGTGCTTGCATCCAATGTGGCTGCGGCGCGCCGGTCAGGCTTTCTTCAGCCGCTTGCGCCAGTAGCGGATCTGTTTCTTCACCTCCTGCGGCGCCGTGCCGCCGAAGGATTTTCGGCTCCTCACCGAATTCTGGACGGAGAGCACCGAATAGACGTCGGCCGTGATCTTGTCGTTCAGTTCCCGGAACTGTTCCAGCGGCAGCTTGTCGAGCCCGGTCTTGGCCGCCTCGGCCAGCGCCACGGCCCGGCCGGTCACGTGATGGGCCTCGCGGAAGGGCAGGCCCGCCTCGCGTACCAGCCAGTCGGCGAGATCGGTCGCGGTGGAATAGCCGGCGCCGGCGGCCTTCTTCATCGCCGCCTCGTTCACCGTCATGTCGGTCACCATGCCGGTCATGGCGGCGATCGCCAGCTCCAGCGTCTCGGCTGCGTCGAAGACGGCTTCCTTGTCCTCTTGCATGTCCTTCGAATAGGAAAGGGCCAAGCCCTTCATGACCGTGAGGAGGCCGATCAGGTGTCCGTTGACGCGTCCGGTCTTGGCACGGATCAGCTCGGCCGCGTCGGGATTCTTCTTTTGCGGCATGATCGAGGAGCCTGTCGAATAGCTGTCCGACAGCCGCACGAAGCCGAATTGCGGCGTCGACCAGATGACGATTTCCTCGGCCAGCCGGGAGAGGTGGGTGGCCGCAATCGCTGCGATCGACAGGAATTCCAACGCGAAGTCGCGGTCGGAGACGCTGTCCAGCGAATTGCGTGTCGGTTCGCGGAAGCCCAGCGCCTTGGCAGTCATATGGCGGTCGATCGGGAAGCCGGTGCCGGCGAGCGCGGCGGCGCCCAGCGGGCTTTCATCCATGCGCTCGATCGCGTCGCGCACTCGGGAGAGGTCGCGGCCGAACATTTCGACATAAGCCATGGCATGATGGCCGAAAGTCACTGGTTGCGCCGCCTGCAGATGGGTGAAACCCGGCATCACGGTTGCGGCATGAGCCTCAGCCTTGTCGAGGAAGGCGGCGATGAGGCCCTTCAGCGCCTCGGCCGTCTTCTGCAGCTCCTCCTTCACCCACAGCCGGAAATCGGCCGCCACCTGGTCGTTTCGCGACCGTGCGGTGTGGAGGCGTCCGGCGGCGGGCCCGATCAGCTCCGCCAGCCGCGCCTCGACATTCATGTGGATGTCCTCGAGCCTGGTGGAGAAACTGAAGGCGCCGTCCTCGATCTCTCGCAAGATCGTGTTCAGCCCGTGAGCGATTTTCTGTTGATCCTCCGCCGAAATGATGCCGGTTGCCGCGAGCATCTCGGAATGGGCGAGGGAGCCTCTGATATCCTGGGCGTAGAGTTTCCTGTCGAAGTCGATCGAGGCGTTGATCGC
Source organism: Mesorhizobium sp. 1B3 (assembly GCF_050958605.1). NCBI lineage: Bacteria > Pseudomonadati > Pseudomonadota > Alphaproteobacteria > Hyphomicrobiales > Phyllobacteriaceae > Mesorhizobium > Mesorhizobium sp. 1B3. The sequence continues at coordinate 175,552 of NZ_JBJHDO010000010.1, forward strand.
TTCCATTATCGCGGCCGGCCCCGAGGCAAAACGTCCGCCCCACATCTGGTTACTGGCCTTCTTGTCGTTCATCGTGATAACCCGCGCCACGGAGAAGAGAAATGTCTGACGGCAAAAAACCATTCCCGGCAACACGCCTGATCCTGCTGGCGGCGGCGGCCGGCGCCGTTGCCGGCGCGGTGGCGGTATACGTGAGCCAAACCACTTCTGGCAACAACGCGCCTCAAATCTCGACGGTGGCGGCCACGCCCGACGACGCGGCCTGCGCGGCCAAGGCCGACAAGGCCAAGACGATTGCCGCTGTCGCGGTGGGCGATGTCGCGGCCATGCTTCCAGCCAATCCCCCCCAGTCTCTGAAGAATCTCGCCTTCAACGGACCAGACGGCAATCCGATGACGCTGGGCGATCGCGCCGGCAAGACCGTGCTCGTCAATCTCTGGGCCACCTGGTGCGCGCCCTGCCGCGCCGAGATGCCTGCGCTCGATGCGCTGCAAAAGGAGATGGGCAGCGACAAATTCGAAGTGGTCGCCGTCAATGTCGATACGGGGGATGCCGAAAAGCCGAAGAAGTTCCTGTCGGAGACAGGCGTGGCGGCACTGGCGCAATATCGCGATGCGACCATGGGCATCTTCGAGGATCTGAAGAAACGCGGCCTGGCCCTCGGCCTGCCGGTGACGCTGCTCGTCGACGACCAGGGATGCCTGCTCGCCAATATGAACGGACCGGCGGAATGGGACAGCGCCGACGCGAAAAAGCTGATCGGCGCGGCGCTGGGTGAGTGACGGGTTGCCCGTGTCCTACCTCGTAGGGACCGGATGCTCGCCGCGATAGTCGTAGAAACCGCGGCCGGTCTTGCGCCCGAGCCAGCCGGCCTCGACATATTTCACCAGAAGCGGGCAGGGCCGATACTTCGAATCCGAGAGCCCGTCATGCAGCACCTGCATGATCGAGAGGCAGGTGTCGAGGCCGATGAAATCAGCGAGCTGCAACGGTCCCATCGGGTGGTTGGCGCCGAGACGCATGGCCGTGTCGATGGCTTCGACGGAACCCACGCCCTCATAGAGCGTGTAGATCGCCTCGTTGATCATGGGCAGCAGGATGCGATTGACGATGAAGGCCGGGAAATCCTCGGCGACGGTGATCGTCTTGTCCAGGCTCTGCACGAAGCCCTTGGCGGCCTCGAAGGTGACGTCCTCGGTGGCGATGCCGCGCACCAGCTCGACCAGCTTCATCACCGGCACCGGATTCATGAAGTGAATGCCGATGAAGCGCTCCGGGCGGTCGGTCTGCGCGGCGAGCCGGGTAATCGAGATCGATGACGTGTTCGTAGCCAGCAGTGCTTCGGGATTGAGCAGCGGGCAAAGCTGGGCAAATATCTTGCGCTTGACGGTCTCGTCCTCCGTGGCGGCTTCGATCACCAGATCCGCTTCCGCGAGGTCTTCCATCGAGACCGCAGCCTTGATGCGCGCCAGCGCCTGCTGGCGATGCGCTTCGTCGAGCTTGGCGGAATGGACCTGACGGGCGAGGTTGCCTGATATCGTGGCGATGCCCTTTTCGATCCGTTCGGCCGAAATGTCGTAGAGCAGGACATCATAGCCTGCCAGCGCGCTGACATGCGCGATGCCGCCACCCATCTGGCCCGCGCCGATGATCCCTACCTTCTTGATTGCCTTCGTCATGACACCCAACCCGTCTGGCTGATCAAACTTTACGCCTGACCTGCGTTATTATTGTGCACTGCGAAACTAAAAGGGTGGGGCGACTTCTGTCTACCCCACCCCGGAAATTTTGGCCCTCGCCAAGTAGAAAGTCAAAGCGCCTTTTCAAGCTCCGGCAGGATCTGGAAGAGGTCGCCGACGATGCCGTAATCGGCCACCTGGAAGATCGGCGCCTCCTCGTCCTTGTTGATGGCGACGATGACCTTCGAGTCCTTCATGCCGGCGAGATGCTGAATCGCGCCGGAGATGCCGACCGCGATGTAGAGCTCTGGCGCGACCACCTTGCCGGTCTGGCCGACCTGCCAGTCGTTCGGCGCATAGCCGGCGTCGACCGCGGCGCGGGAAGCACCGACCGCTGCGCCGAGCTTGTCGGCCACCGGCAGGATCACTTCCTCGAACTTCTCCGAGGAGCCGAGCGCGCGTCCGCCCGAGATGATGATCCGGGCCGAAGTCAGTTCCGGACGGTCGCTTTCCGACAGCCTGTTCTCGATGAAGCTCGAGACGCCCGGATTGTCGGCAGCCTTGACGGTCTCGACCGCAGCCGAACCCCCTTCGGGGGCGGCCTGGAAGGAAGCGGTGCGCACCGTGATCACCTTCTTCGGCTCGCTCGTCTGCACCGTCTGGATGGCGTTGCCGGCATAGATCGGACGCTTGAACGTGTCGGGCGAAACCACCTCGATGATTTCCGATACCTGGGCCACGTCGAGCAGCGCGGCGATGCGCGGCGCGACGTTCTTGCCCGACGAGGTGGCCGGCGCGACGATCGTGTCATAGGAGCCGGAAAGCTGCACCGCCAGCGCGGCAAGCGGCTCGGCGAGGCGCTGCTCGAGTTCGTCGGCTTCGGCCAGAAGCACTTTGCGCACGCCCTGGAGCTTGGCGGCCTGGTCGGCGGCGCCCTTGGCGCCCTTGCCGGCGATCAGCACGTCCACGTCGGAAGCGATCTTGAGGGCCGCGGTCAGCGCCTTGGCGGTCTGGTCCGACAGCGAAGCGTTGTCGTGTTCGGCGATGAGGAGAATTGCCATGTTCTGTTCCTTTCCTGCCGCCTTAGAGCACGCCGGCTTCGTTCTTGAGCTTGTCGACGAGCTCGGCCACCGTCTTGACCTTGACGCCGGCCTTGCGGCCGCCCGGCTCTTCGGTCCTCAGGACCTTGAGGCGCGGCGCCACGTCGGCACCGAAATCGGCCGGGCTCTTCTCGTCGAGCGGCTTCTTCTTGGCCTTCATGATGTTGGGCAGCGACGCGTAACGCGGCTGGTTCAGGCGCAGGTCGGTGGTGACGATCGCCGGCAGCTTGAGCGACACGGTCTGCAGGCCGCCATCGACCTCGCGCGTCACCTTGGCGGCCTCGCCGTCGAGCTCGACCTTGGAGGCGAAGGTGCCCTGCGCCCAGCCGAGAAGCGCGGCCAGCATCTGGCCGGTCTGATTGGCGTCGTCGTCGATCGCCTGCTTGCCGAGGATCACCAGGCCCGGCTGCTCGGCCTCGACCACGCCCTTCAGTACCTTGGCCACGCCGAGCGGCTCGACGACGTCGTCGACCTTCACGAGGATGGCGCGGTCGGCACCCATGGCGAGCGCGGTCCTCAGCGTCTCCTGAGCCTGCGCCGGGCCGATCGAGACCACCACGATCTCCTCGACCTTGCCGGCCTCCTTCAAGCGGATCGCCTCTTCCACCGCGATTTCGTCGAACGGGTTCATCGACATTTTCACATTGGCGAGTTCGACGCCGGAGCCGTCCGACTTCACCCGGATCTTGACGTTGTAGTCGACCACCCGCTTCACGGGGACGAGAACTTTCATGGGAATTGTCACCTCTCTGAATGAATCTGCTGCATCCCTATCAGGGAGCGATCGGAGCCGTTATACCACTGGCCCTAGATGTTGACACATCCAGGGCGCCTCACTCGCCGGCGCGGCCCATCCGGGCCGCTTGGCTTCGCGCCAACGGGCGCGGCGCGCAGTCGCGCGCTCCAACGGTCAATCTTATCGACCGTTGGTATTAGTCGAACGCCGACATGACGGAGCCGAAAAATGAAAACCATTCCGCGCGTCGCCTTGGCGGCAGGGCTCAGGAAGCAAGCCGGAAACGGTCTAGTCACCAGTAACGTAAGCGTCAATATCTGTGTTGCGGTGCAAATCGGTTGAATTCCGCTGGGGCAGGTTTCGTCTGGCCATCATTGGCGGCCCCAGCGAGGCGCGGGCCGGGATTCGATCGGCCGCACGGCGCTGTGCTCGTCGATCTCCACGGAGCGCGGCGTGACGATCTCGCGGTCGAGCAGCGGCACGTCGCGGCGACGCAACAAGAACACCAGCACGGCGCCGGCGATGATGCCGCCGACATGGGCGCTCCAGGAGATCTGGTCCTCGCCGGCCAGGAGCAGCATGCCGAACTGGAAGGCGATCCACAGCGCCAGGACGATATAGGCCGGCACGCGCAGCGGAATGCGGGCAAAGGCCAGGATCCAGATCTTCACGCGCGGATGGAGGATGAGATAGGCCGCGACGACGCCGGCGATGGCGCCCGAAGCCCCGATGAGCGGCATCTCCGAATCCGGCGCGAGCATGCCGTGCATCATCGCGCCCGCTGCGGCGCAGAGCAGATAGAAGACCAGGAAGCGCAGATGGCCGAGCGCGTCCTCCACATTGTCTCCGAACACCCACAGGAAAAGCATGTTGCCGCCGAGGTGGAAGAGGTCGCCATGCAGGAAGGAATAGGTGAGAAGCGTTGCGTAATCCGGAACATAAGAGAGTTCCGGCGGGCGCTCCGCGAAGTCATAGAGCGTGGAGGGGATGTAACCTAGCCCGATCGCCGCCCGGGTGGCGAAATTCTCGCCGCCGACGGCGGTCATGAAGTAGACGATGGCGTTGGCTGCGATCAGGCCGATCGTCACATATTGCAGCTTGATGTGTTTCAGGCTGTTGGAATCATAGAGCGGAATGAACATCTGGGACCAGATCCTTCCGCCGCGCCGGAAATCATGTCAGCGGTTCTTGCCGGGAACCCATAACACATCGGCGTTTCCATTGTCATTGACGGCGCGGGCGGCGACGAACAGAAAATCCGAGACCCGATTCATGTATTTGATGCCCTCGCGGTTGATATGCTCTGCAGGCTCCTGCGCGAGCGCCACCATCAGCCTTTCGGCTCGGCGCGCTATCGTCCGGGCAAGGTGCAGGGCGGCGGCGGCCGGCGACCCGCCGGGCAGCACGAAGGAGCGCAGCGGCTGGAGATCCGCATTGAGGCTGTCGATATCCGCCTCCACCCGGGCGACCTGCGAGCCGACGATCCGGAGCGGTTCGTAGCCGAGGGGCTTTCCCGTGTCGGGCGTGGCGAGATCGGCGCCGAGATCGAAGAGATCGTTCTGGATGCGCGCCAGCATGGCATCGATGGCGGGATGGGCCTCTCCAGTGTGGAGCCGCGCCAGACCGATTGCGGCATTCGCCTCGTCGACCGTGCCGTAGGCGTCGACGCGGACGTCCGATTTCAGGCGGCGCTCGCCCGTGCCGAGGCCGGTCGTGCCGTCGTCGCCGGTGCGCGTGTAGATCTTGTTGAGCTTGACCATGGATGACCTAGCCTCGTGTGAAATAGACGGCGAGCAGGATGAAGACGAGCGCGATGAACTGCAGGAAGACACGCGCCTGCATCAGCTTGTTGGAGGTGTTGGCCGAGCCGCCGCGCATCATGTTCACGAGGCCGCGGATGAGCACGACGACCACGGCGACCATGACGACGATGCCGATGATGTTGAAGACGGTTGCCATGACGGCTCCTGGTTTCTCGATGAAAGCATTTCCGTTTTCTTCTTCGAATCACGGAAATGCTCTATCTCCTTCTTTTTACGCAATTCCGCACGGAAAACCGGTTCCCACTTTTCCTGGAATTGCTCTAGCCCTGCCCCGCCAGCACCCGGTAGAACAGGCGGGCCGGCAGGATGCGCTTCAAGAGCACCCCGGCCTTGGCTGGCAAGGTCACCAGATAATGCGGTTTGGGCCTCGGCGATAGAAGGGCGTGGCGCAAAACCGCATGAACCGCGTCGGGCTTGAGCTTAAGCCGCGATTTCGAGCCGCCGCCGCGCAAGCGTCGCAACTGCGCCTGGTAGGCGGCGTGGTGCACGGAGTGCTTATGGTCGATGTTCTTCTCGAACCAGGCAAGGCCGTTGCTGGCGATCTTCGATTCGATCGGTCCGGGCTCGATCAGCGAGACATGCACCCCAGAACCTTCTAGTTCGGCCCGCAGACAAAGCATCAGTCCTTCCAGCGCATGCTTGGACGCCGCGTAGGCGCCGCGGAACTTCACGGGCGTGAGGCCGAGAATCGACGAGCAATGCACGAGCCGGCCGTGGCCTTGGCGGCGCATGACGGGCACAATCAGCCGGGTCAGTTCGTGCCAGCCGAAGAGATTGGCTTCGAACTGCTCGCGGAGGGCTGCCGTCGGCAGATCCTCCACGGCTCCGGCCTGGGCGTAGCCGCCATTGTTGAAGAGGGCGTCGAGCCGGCCGCCTGTGCGTGACAGCACCTCTTCGACAAGCGCTGCGATCGATTCCGGCTTGCGATAGTCGAGATAGAAAGCTTCGATCCCTTCAGCTTCGAGGCCCGCTATGTCCTCGGGCTTGCGGGCCGTGGCGAAGACGCGCCAGCCCTCGGCTTTGAGGGCGCGGGCGCAGAAGGCGCCGATGCCGGAGGATGCGCCGGTGACGATGATTGTGCGCAACTCTACCATCGGGCGCTGGCTACCCTTTCCTAATTCTGTCAATTGACGCAAACCCTTCCCATATTCGCGGCCTGTAAACAACGCGCGCTATGGTAACCGGAGTTGGAATGCGAAAGATCGTGGCCCTGCGTCGCGTGCTTTACGACGCCGTCGGGCACTTCATCGATGACGACGGCTGGGCGATGGCCTCCCATGTGGCGATCTCCTCGCTGATGGCGCTGTTCCCGTTCCTGATCTTCGCCACCACGCTCGCCAGCTTCATGGGCGCGGATGCGTTTGCCGAAACCGCCGTGCATCTCATCTTCGACACCTGGCCCGACCAGATCGCGGCTCCGATCGCCCGCGAGGTGGTCAATGTGCTCACCGTCCAGCGCACCGACCTTCTGACCTTCGGCATCGTACTCGCGGCCTATTTCGCATCCAACGGTATCGAGGCGCTGCGCACGGCGCTCAACCGCGCCTACCGCGTGACGGAGACCCGCTCCTTGATTTTCCGACGGCTGCAGAGCCTGGCCTTCGTGCTCATCGCCACTGTGGGATTCGCCGCGATCAGCGTGTTGCTCGTCTTCGCGCCGCTGCTGGCCCGTCTCGCCGAGGCGAAATTCGAATGGATCCAGCCTTACGTGGGCACTTCCACGCTTTGGCGGCTGGGCATCGCCGCGACGGTGATCGTGCTGGGCCTGGTCGTGGTGCATATGTGGCTGCCCTCTGGCAAGCGTTCCTTCGGGAGCATTGTTCCCGGCATCCTCTTCACGCTCGCCGGCTGGCTGGCCGGCTCGACTATCTTTGCCAACTACCTCGACCGCTTTTCGTCTTACGTGACGACCTATGCCGGCCTCGCCTCGATCATGATCGCGATCGTGTTCCTCTACATCGTGTCGGCGATCTTCATCCTCGGCGGCGAGCTCAACGCTGCGATCGGCCGCTACGTCGAGGCGCGCGCCCGGGTAGGGGGAGACGCAGGAGGCTGACGCGAAGTCAGGGCAAACCTGCCTGGCGTGAATGTCAGCGCCGCGTGGCGAGACCGACGCCGATCGTCGCTACCGCCATGCCGGCAATCTGGACAAGGCTCAGCTCCTCGCCGAACAGCAGCCATGCGATGACCGCCGTGACGGCCGGCACGAGATAAAAGAGCGAGGCGACCTTAGACATCTCGCCCTCCCGGATCATGATCATCAGAAGGAAGATCGCGCCGATCGACAGCACCAGGACCAGCCAGGCCATGGCGAAGATGAACTCGCCGTTCACCGTCATTGCCCGCGTCTCGAAGACGAAAGAACCGACGAGCATCAGCAGGGCGCCGCCGAGATATTGCCATAGTGTGCCGGAAACGAGATCGGCAGCACCGGCGAAGCGTTTCTGCCAGACGGTGCCCGCGCTCATGGCGATGACAGATATCAACGATGCCGCCAGCGTGGCCGGCGTGACCCCGCCGCTGAAATCGGCAAGCTTCGGCGACAGGACGATCACGATGCCGGCGAAGCCGACGGCGAGCCCAACCCAATGGCGCGGCAGGATCTTCTCCCCGAGGAAGACGCCGGCCATGACCGCGGTGATCAACGGCTGCAGCCCGACGATCAGCGCCGAGAGCCCTGCCGGCAGGCCGTGGCGAATCGCCCAGAAGACGCCGCCGAGATAGATGCCATGCATGAGCGCTCCGGCAATCATGGCGTTCGTCGCGTCACGCGGGCCGAGCGCGCGCCTGCGCATCATCGCCACGATGAGCGCAAGAAGCAGAAAGGCGAGCAGGAAACGAAGGGCGAGGAAGGTGAAGGGTTCGGCCCATGGCATGGCGTAACGCGCGCCGATGAAGCCGGTCGCCCAGAGCAGCACGAAAAGCGGGGGGATGGAGCGCGACGGAATGATCATGGCAGCGGAGGGTGGGTCGGACTGCAGTTCCGCTTAATGCGACGGAATTCCATAAGCAAAGCGAAACAATTGAATCATAGCCTCATCGCGATTGAACCATGCCGGGACGCGGTGCGCCGGTTGCCTCTCATTACGGCGTTGCGGCGGTTGCGAGGGAACGGGATGGATACTCGGATCACCTCGCTTCGCTCGGGTCCGAGTATGACGAGCTGCATTGATGTGCTTCGCCAGTCGCCAACGTTGGCGATTGACGTTCGCCCTAGAAACTTCGTCATACTCGGACCCGAGCGAAGCGAGGTGATCCGAGTATCCATTCCGTACTGTTTCCGATAGCCGCCCGACGGTGCAGAACAAGGCAGCCCTAACCACCATCAAGCAATGCCGATCATCCCGCGCACCTCGGCCGGCGTGGCGCCGGCTTCGCGCAGGACGCGAATACCGCTGTCGCGCAAGCTCTTGGAGAGCTTGCGTCCCTCGGGGCCCGGCACCAGCGCGTGGTGGAAGTAGATCGGCGCTGGCAAGCCGAACAATTCCTGGAGCAGCCGCTGGATACCGGTCGCTTGATAGAGGTCTCGCCCGCGCACGACATGGGTGACGCCCTGGAGCGCATCGTCGGCCACCACCGAGAGGTGATAGCTGGTGGGAATTTCCTTGCGGGCGACAATGACATCTCCCCAGGCTTCCACCTGTGCGTCGATCCTTTCGGTGCCGTCCAGCTTCTCGCTGGTCGCCTCACGCCAGAACAGCGGGTTGACGACGGAAGCAAGCGCCGCCTCGGTGTCGAGGCGCCAGGCGAAAGCCTCGCCGCGGTCGATGCGGCGCCGCCGCTCGCGCCGAGACATCTGCTTCTCCATGCCGGGATAGAGCGGTGCGCCGTCTGGATCGTGCGGCCAGCGCTCGCCGCGGGTCTCGGCGTCGGCGATATAGGCACGGATTTCGCTGCGACTCATGAAGGCGGGGTAAACGAGCTCTTCGGCGATCAGGCGTTCGAGCAGCTTCCCGTATTCGCCGAAATGCTCCGACTGGCGACGAACGGGCTCTTCCCATTCGAGCCCCAGCCAGGCGAGGTCGTGATAGATGCCTTCCTCGAATTCACGCCTGCAGCGCGTGATGTCGATGTCTTCAATGCGCAGCAGAAAGCGTCCGCCGTTCTCCCTCGCCAGCTTCGCGTTTAGAAGCGCCGAATAGGCGTGGCCGAGATGGAGCTCGCCATTCGGGCTCGGCGCGAAACGGAAAACGGGTACTGCCATCGGTCTCCTGCCGGAATCTGTCAGTTGCCGGGTTGAGCGGCGCGAAGCCCGATTGCTACTTTGCCGTTGAGGCCGGAACAAGGTGACGAAGGCGTGCGCAGAATCACGGTTTATGAAGACATCGCCGCGGGGCTCGACGCGCTATGCACCATCGATCCGCGGCTGGCGTCCGTGCGCGAGGCAGCCGGCGCGGTTCCGCTGCGCCTCTCCGAGCCGGGCTTTGCCAGCCTCGTGTCGATCATCGTCTCGCAACAGGTGTCGCGGGCGAGCGCCGACGCAATCCTCGGCCGCCTCACGACGCTCGTCGATCCAATGACGCCCGAGACGCTGCTCGAGGCGGGCGAACCGGCATGGCGCGCGGCAGGCCTCTCGCGCCCGAAACAGCGCGCGCTCGTCGCCCTGTCGCGGGCGATCATCGACGATGGCCTCGACCTCCACCATCTGTGCGAACTCGAGGCGGCGGACGCGATCGGCCGGATGACCGCGGTTTCGGGCGTCGGCCCCTGGACGGCGGAGGTTTACCTTCTCTTTGCCGCCGGCCATCCCGACATCTTCCCGGCCCGCGACGTGGCGCTGCAAAGCGCGGTCGGCCACGCGCTCGGCATCAACCCGCGACCGGACGAAAGAAAGCTCATAGCCATCGCCGAATCATGGAGCCCCTGGAGGGGGGTGGCGTCGCGACTTTTCTGGGCATATTATCGCAACATCAAAGGACGGGAGGTCATGCCGCCTTCGTAAATTCTGATCACATCTTTCGTTTCGCGAAGTCCCGGCTATCGGCACGGCGTTCCGGGCGCTTCACATTGCTGTCACCAACCGCTTACAATATCCACGCCGGTCGCTTCGAAGCTCAAGGAGGGAATCGGACGTGACGATTGCGGTCTCTCCCGACGGGCTTCCCGCGCTGGTCCTGAACGCGGACTACCGCCCGCTCAGCTATTACCCGCTGTCGCTCTGGTCATGGCAGGACGCGATCAAGGCCGTGTTCCTCGACCGCGTGAATATCGTGGCCGAATACGAACATGCGGTGTGCTCCCCCTCCTTCCAGATGAAGGTGCCGAGCGTCGTGAGCCTCAAGACCTATGTGAAGCCATCGCGCCACCCCGCCTTCACACGCTTCAACGTATTCCTGCGCGACCGTTTCCAATGCCAATATTGCGGCTCTTCGGACGATCTGACCTTCGACCACGTCATTCCCCGCCGCTGCGGCGGGGCGACGACCTGGGAGAACGTCGTCGCCGCCTGCTCGCCTTGTAATCTCAGGAAAGGCGGCATGCTGCCGGCGCAGGCCAAGATGTGGCCGGCGCAGAAGCCCTACCCGCCGACGGTGCACGACCTGCACAACAACGGCAAGCGCTTCCCGCCGAATTACCTGCATGAAAGCTGGATGGACTATCTCTACTGGGATGTCGAGCTGGAGCCGTGAGCGAATAGCGAGTAGCGAATAGGCGAGAGAAAGGCTTGCGCACGCACGCTCTGCTCCCCAGTTTCGCTATTTGCTGTTCCCAAACGCTCCGCGGAACGCAACAGCCGCAAGCACCACGCTCGCGATCACGTTCCAGCCGGCGAAGGAGAGACCGAGCACCCTGAGTGCCGCGGTATCGCAGGCTGGCGGCATGAAGCTGTCCAGCGCGTCCAGAACACCCTTGCCGCCCGTGTCCGCCGGGGCCGCCACGGCGCCGCAATCGGTCGGGCCGGCCCACCAGCCCCATTCGACGCCGGCATGCCGGACGCCCATGACGAGGCCCCAGGCCATCAGCAGCCCGCCGACCAGCAGCAGGCCCCGCGTGACCCAGGCAGGCCAATGAAGCGTGGAGGAGAGAATGGCGAGCGCCATGACAGGCACGCCGGCATAATAGGGGATGCGCTGCTCCAGGCAGAGCTTGCAGGGAATGTAACCACCGATGTGCTCGAAGCCGAGCGCGGCGCCGACGACAGCCGCCATTGCCACCGTGAGGAAGACCGCTGTCAGCGTCTGAAGGCGTCCGGATGGTGAAGCGATCGAAGCCATGGTGCTTTCCCGGAGAATCAAATGGCGTACCTGACGGCGACGTAAAGCAAAATCAGGGCAGCCGCGCCGCCGGCGGCGATCATGCCCAGCCGTTTCTCGATGAAATGCCGGATCGGTTCGCCATAGGTGCGCAGCAGCCAGGCGAGGAAGAAGAACCGCGCCCCGCGAGCCACGATGGCGGAGAGAATGAACACCCAGATGTTGACGTGCATGACGCCGGAGAGGATGGTCACCACCTTGATCGGCGGAAGATGGGCAACGCCCGATGTCACCAGCATCAGCAGGATGAAGCCGAAGCCGCCCGAAGTTCTCAGCGCTTCGAATTCGTCGAGCTTGCCGTAGAATTCGAGCACCGGCTTGGCGAGGCTTTCATAAGCGTAATAGCCAAGGAACCAGCCCGCGATGCCGCCGAGCACCGAGGCTACCGTGGCGACCAGCGCATAACGATAGGCGCGGTCGGGCCGCGCCAGCGCCATCGGGAGGTAAAGCACATCGGCGGGAACCAGGAAAACCGAGCTTTCGACGAAAGCGATAAAGGCCAGCCACCACTCGGCCGATTTGCGCGCCGCGAGCGACAGCGTCCAGTCGTAGAGTTTGCGAAGCATTGAGGCCCCCGGTTGCGAGCGTCTGTGTAGAAAGATTTTTGAGGCGGTACAATGGCCGTGATTGCGCAAGCCGTGATGAACGTCTGGGACGAACGTTAGAGTTAGCCCTGCAAACTCCTGGTGAACCCCATACACCTGTCGTGTCCACCGTCGACGGCGACATTCGTCCCCGGGCCGTTGGAAAAAATACAGGTACACCTGAGGATCGTGAAAAATTCATACGAAATCTGAAAGACGGGCATCCGGGACTATGCCTCTTTGCGGCCACGGTGCTGTCCGGTTTCGGACACATTCGGTGAGTTAGGGGCCCATCAGGCAACGCGGCGGAGAGCGGCCCCAGCCATCGAATGATCGATCGAGGGGGCCTTTTGCATGCGGAAGCCATTTTCGCTGCGCGATGTCGCGCGTCGTTTCATCGGGAAACGTGCTTTGGGCGCGCGTCGCCCGTCTGCCGCGTTCGGCTCAGAGCCAAGGGTCACCTCAGGAAAGAGGGCAGGGGCGCCGATATACCGGCATGGGCTCGCATCCATAGCATTGCTCGCTTCAACGCTGGCGATCGCTGAAGCCCGGGCCGCCGAAGCACCTGCACAGGCGTGGCCGTCAGCAATCTCGGGAGGGGGAAGCACCGACGGTGCCACGCGCACCTTCACCTGGGGCGTGAGCCCTTACGGCGACCCAGGCGTCACGGCGACCCAGACCATCACGTCGATTACTGCGGCGCAATCTGCCTGTGATTTCATGGCTGCAGCTCCAAGTCCGGGCTCAGGTGTGAGGTCCCAGCCGAATTACCTCACCTATTCCGAGCCGGATATTCCCACCAGCGCTTTTATGGCAGGCAACTGCGTCGCGCTCGGCAATGGTTTCGTTTCCAGCCTTGTCCTCAGCAAACCGCTGATCGCGCCGATTTTCCACTTCCACAATCTGGACTCGTCACGCTTTGCTATCACGGGCACGAGCACCACGGGTGCTTCTGTCGGCCTGCAAACGATCGTCAAGAACGATCTGTTGGATGTCAGCGGCAATACGCTCAACAACACCGTCCAGTTTCCAACCGTAGGCGGCTGTAACGACAACAACACGACCGATGGTATCGCCGGTGCCTGCGGCTCGTTCCGGGTGATCGCCGCGTCGGGTCTCATACAATCGTTAAGCCTGAACAATAATGCGCTGCCCCCGAACACCGGCAACGAGTCCTTCAACTGGGCTCTGTCCTTTCCGACGGCGCCGCTGGCCAAGCAGTTCAGCCCCACCACGATCCGAGTCGGGGAGACGAGCCAGCTCACCTTCTCGATCGCCAATCCGAACGAGTCCGCCTCGGTCACGCTCACCCCGCTCGACTTCACCGACAATTTGCCCGCCGGCTTGACGCTCGCTGCGGCCACGGCGACGAACAACGGAAGTTGCGGCAGTCCCTCCGTCACGAACGGTGCTGGCGGGGCGCTGGCGGTTGGCGCGACTTCGGTACGCGCAACGAATATCAGCGTCGCACCCGGCGCCACCTGCACGATCACCGTGAGCGTGACGGCGAGCAGCTCCGGCAATTACATCAACGACACCAGCAACATGTCGACGAGTGTGGGCAACCTCATTCCGGGCGGCAGCACGACCCTCACGGTGACCCTGGGCAGCCAGACCCCCTTCACCTGCTCGTCGAACATGTATCTGGCGCAGAACACGCCGACGCAGCTGTTCCGGTTCGACACGTCCTCGAATCCGTTCGTCGTCTCGCCGGTGGGTTCGGCTTCACCCGTCAACTACAACGCCGCCGCCTACAACCCGGTCGACAACTACATCTATGCGTTGGACACCAGCGCCAACCTGATCCGCATCGGCGCTGGCGGCGGAGTGCTGACCTTGGGGGCCGTCACGAACTTGCCGGGTACCTCGATCGCCGGTGAAATCGGTCCGGACGGCACATACTATGTGATCAACGGGGCACGGCTCTACCGGATCAATCTTACGACCAGGGTGGCGTCTTCCGTGGCGCTGTCGCGGAGCATCAACGTCCAGGACCTGGCGTGGCACGACGGGCGGCTCTACGCGGCGGAGTTCGCGGGAGCGCTGCTCGCCATCAATCCCACAAACGGGAATGTGACCGACATCGGCACTTCCACCGGTGTCTCCGGATCCTTCGGAGGGATGTTCGGCGCCACCAACGGTGTTTTTGGCAGCAACAACAGTGGCGGCTTCTACAAGTTCGACCTGACGACCGGCGTAGCGACGCTGATTTCCAATCTTCAGGGATCGAGCAGCAATGACGGCGCCAAATGCGTGACGACGCCGCTCGATTTCCCTGCCGACCTTTCCATTACCAAGGACGATGGCGTCTCAACCTACACGCCGGGCCTCGACGCAACATACACCATCGTCGTCACCAACAACGGCCCGTTCGGCGTGCAGGGTGCACACGTCAGCGATCCGCTGCCGACCGGCGTTACCACGGCAAGCTGGACCTGCGGCAGCGCCACCGGCGGTGCACAATGCAGCACGGCGAGCGGTACGGGGGCGATCGACACCACGGCCAACCTGCCGGCGGGCAGCTCCGTCACATACACGCTCAGCATGAGCGTCCCGGCCAGCCAGACCGGAAGCTTTACGAACACGGCAACCGTCACTCCGCCCGACGGAACGAGTGACTCGGACACCAGCAACAACACGGCGAGCGACACCGACACGATGGAGCTGCCGCCCGTCTCCGGGGCGTGCTCGCCGCGAGCCGTTCCGCTAGGCAGCACGTTTTCGCTTGCACCATTCGCCGTCTCCGGCTCTGTTCAGAAGACCGGCTCCTGGAACAGCGCTCCCGATCCGTGGACGACTACGGGCGGCAATTACTCGATCACCTGGAACTTTTCGCAACCGGTGCCGGCGCACTGGCTGCAAGTCGCTGTCATCGACGTGAATCCTGAGAGCCCGGCGGCGTCCCTGCGGATCACGCTGGGAGCCGGGAGCACGGCAACCGTGTCCGACTTCGCGGTGGTTCAGGGTGACCTGAGCTACAACCCCGCTACGGGAACACTGACGCGCGCCCCTACGGTATCCGGCAAGCAAGCTGCCGCTCTTCAGGCGAGAAACACGACCAACACGATCACCTCGATCACCATTACGGGCAACAACATTGTTGCCGGTGACAGCATCATGAACCGGATCTATGTCCGGCCACCGTGTCTGACGGTCTCGAAAGTGAGCGAGGAGGGGACAGGTAGCTTCCAGATCGACATGACCAATGTCGGGGCAGCGGATGGTTCCGCCGCAGCCAGTACCACGCTCACGACGACCACGGCGGGCACGGCAGTTTCTTCGCCAATGTACTTCGCGCGCGATACACGGACCGATCTCGTGTTGAGCGAAGTCGTACCGGCGGGCTGGAGCGCGCAGTCGGCAGTTTGCACCGATCAGAATGCCGGCAATACCGGCAATCCAGCGGTCATCGGCAGCTTTGCCTCGCCGACGCTTACAATTCCGGCTGCCAATGTTCGCCCGGAATCGGCAATCCAGTGCGTGTTCACGAACGAAATCGCGAATCCGGCTCTGACAATCGACAAGACCGGCACTTTCAACGACCTCGATGGTGACGGGCTGCTCGATGCCGGCGAGACGATCACCTACAGCTTCGAGGTGGAGAATACCGGCAATGTCACGCTGACCGACGTGACGGTCAACGACCCGCTGCTCACCGATGCCGGCATCTCCGTCTCGCCTGGGCCGCAGACGCTGACGCCCGGCGGAAGTGTGACCTTCACCGCCACCTATACGCCGACCCAGGCCGAGATCGATGCCGGCCGGGTGGAGAACACGGCGACCGGCACCGGCACGCCGCCGTCGGGCCCGCCGACGGAAAGCCCGCCTGACACGGTGGTCGTGCCGCCGGATCAGACGCCGGCGCTTTCGATCGAGAAGACCGGCACGCTGAACGACCTCGATGGCGATGGCCTGCTCGATCCTGGCGAGACCGTCACCTTCACCTTCAGGGTGACGAACACCGGCACCGTGACGATGACCAACGTCACCCCCAACGACCCGCTGCTCCAGGCCGCCGGCGTTTCGGTGACGCCGGGGCCGCAGACGCTGGCGCCGGGCGGCGCCGCCACCTTCACCGCGACCTACACGCCGACCCAGGCCGAGATCGATGCCGGCAAGGTGGAGAACACGGCGACCGGCACCGGCACGCCGCCCTCCGGCCCGCCCGTCGAAAGCCCGCCCGACACGGTCGTCGTGCCGCCGGATCAGACGCCGCGGCTCTTGATCGAGAAGACCGGCACGCTGAACGACAGCGACGGCGACGGGCTGATCGATCTCGGCGAGACCATCAGCTATTCGTTCCGGGTCCAGAACACCGGCACAGTGACGCTGACCAACGTCACCGTCAACGATCAGCTGCTCACCGCGGCCGGCCTGACGGTCACCCCAGGCCCGCAGACGCTGGCGCCCGGCGGGATCGCGACCTTCACGGCGACCTACACCCCGACCCAGGCCGACATCGACGCCGGCCGGGTGGAGAACACGGCGACCGGCACCGGCACACCGCCCTCCGGCCCGCCCATCGAGAGCCCGCCCGACACCGTCACCGTGCCGCCGGACCAGACACCGGGGTTGACCATCGAGAAGACCGGCACGCTCAACGATGCCGATGGCGACGGGCTCATCGACCTCGGCGAGACCATCAGCTATTCGTTCCTCGTCAAGAACACCGGCACGGTGACGCTGACCGGTGTCACAGTCGACGACCCGCTGCTCACCGCTGCCGGCCTGACCGTCACCCCCGGCCCCCAGACGCTGGCGCCGGGCGGAACCGCCACCTTCACGGCGACCTACACGCCGACCCAGGCCGACATCGACGCCGGCCGCGTCGAGAACACGGCGACCGGCACCGGCACGCCGCCCTCCGGCCCGCCGATCGAGAGCCCGCCGGACACGGTCGTGGTGCCGCCGGACCAAACATCGGGTCTGACGATCGAGAAGACCGGCACGCTCAATGATGGCGACGGTGACGGCCTCATCGATCTCGGCGAGACGATCAGCTACTCGTTCCGGGTTCAGAACACCGGCACGGTGACGCTGACCGGCGTGACGGTTAACGACCCGTTGCTGCAGAACGCCGGGGTTGCCCTGGACCAGGGCCCGCAGACGCTGGCACCGGGTGCGATCTTCACCTTCACGGCGACCTATACGCCAACGCAGGCCGACATCGATGCCGGTCGGGTCGAGAACACGGCGACCGGCACCGGCACGCCGCCCTCCGGCCCGCCGATCGAGAGCCCGCCGGACACGGTCATTGTGCCGCCGGACCAGACGCCGCGACTGACGATCGAAAAGACCGGCACGCTCAACGACAGCGACGGCGACGGTCTCATCGATCTCGGCGAGACCATCAGCTACTCGTTCCGTGTCCAGAACACCGGCACGGTGACGATGACCAATGTCACCGTCAACGACCCGCTGCTGAGCAATGCCGGCATCTCGGTCACCCCGGGACCGCAAACGCTTGCCCCTGGCGGTGTTGCGACCTTCACGGCGACTTATACGCCCACGCAGGCCGACATCGATGCCGGCAACGTGGAGAACACGGCGACCGGCACCGGCACGCCGCCCTCCGGCCCTCCGGTCGAGAGCCCGCCGGACACGGTCATCGTGCCGCCGGACCAGGCGCCGCGGCTCGCCATCGAGAAGACCGGCACGCTGAACGACATTGATGGCGACGGTCTCATCGATCTCGGCGAGACCATCAGCTACTCGTTCCGGGTTCAGAACACCGGCACGGTGACGATGACCGGCGTGACGGTTAACGACCCGTTGCTGCAGAATGCGGGGATCTCGGTCACGCCTGGGCCACAGACCTTGGCCCCGGGCGGTGTTGCGACCTTCACGGCGACCTATACGCCTGATCAGGCCGACATCGATGCCGGCAAGGTGGAGAACACGGCGACCGGCATCGGCACGCCGCCCTCCGGCCCGCCGGTCGAGAGCCCGCCGGACACCGTCGTCGTGCCGCCGGACCAGACGCCGGGGCTGACCATCGAGAAGACCGGCACGCTCAACGACAGTGATGGCGACGGTCTCATCGATCTCGGCGAGACGATCAGCTACTCCTTCGTCGCCCGCAATACCGGCAACGTCACGCTGACCAATGTGACGGTGAACGATCCGCTGCTTCAGAATGCGGGGATCGCGGTCACGCCGGGGCCGCAGACGCTGGCGCCGCGCGGCAGCATCACCTTCACGGCGATCTACACCCCTGATCAGGCCGACATCGATGCCGGCCGGGTCGAGAACACGGCGACTGGCACCGGCACGCCGCCCTCCGGCCCGCCGACGGAAAGCCCGCCGGACACCGTCGTGGTGCCGCCGGACCAGACGCCGGCCCTGACCATCGAGAAAACCGGCAGGCTCAACGATGCCGACGGCGACGGTCTCATCGATCTCGGCGAGACCATCACCTACTCGTTCCTGGTACGAAACACCGGCACGGTGACGCTGACCAATGTCACCGTCGACGATCCGCTGCTTGCCGATGCCGGCATTACGGTCAGCCCGGGTCCGCAGACGCTGGCGCCGCGCGGCAGCGTCACCTTCACGGCGACCTATACGCCTGATCAGGCGGATATCGACGCCGGTCGGGTCGAGAACACCGCGACCGGCACCGGCACGCCGCCCTCCGGCCCGCCGACGGAAAGCCCGCCGGACACCGTCGTCGTGCCGCCGGACCAAGCCTCCAGCATGACCATCGAGAAGACCGGCACGCTCAACGATGCCGACGGTGATGGTCTCATCGATCTCGGTGAGACGATCAGCTATTCCTTCCGCGTCCAGAACACCGGCGCGGTGACGCTGACCGATGTCACGGTCAATGACCCACTGCTTGCCAATGCCGGCATTACGGTCACCCCGGGACCGCAGACGCTGGCGCCCGGCGGTGTCGCGACCTTCACGGCGACCTATACGCCTGATCAGGCCGACATCGATGCCGGGCGGGTGGAGAACACCGCGACCGGCACCGGCACGCCGCCTTCCGGTCCGCCGACGGAAAGCCCGCCGGACACGGTTGTCGTGCCGCCGGATCAGGCGACTGGCCTGACGATCGAGAAGACCGGCACGCTCAATGATGGCGATGGCGACGGCCTGCTCGATGCCGGCGAGACCATCAGCTATTCGTTCCTGGTGCGGAACACCGGTGCCGTGACGATGACCAATGTCACCGTCAACGACCCGTTGCTTGCCAATGCCGGCATCAGCGTGACGCCGGGACCGCAGACGCTGGCGCCGGGCGGAACGGCGACCTTCACGGCGACCTACACGCCCACGCAGGCCGAGATCGACGCCGGCAGGGTCGAGAACACGGCGACCGGCACCGGCACGCCGCCCTCCGGCCCGCCGACCGAGAGCCCGCCGGATACGGTCGTCGTGCCGCCGGACCAGGCGACGGGCATGACGATCGAAAAGACCGCCACGCTCAACGACCGGGATGGCGACGACCTGCTCGATTTCGGGGAAACGATCACCTATTCGTTCCTGGTCGAGAACACCGGCGCCGTCACGCTGAGCGGCGTGACGGTCGACGACCCGATGCTGGCCAGGGCCGGGGTCGCGCTGGACCAGGCGCCGCAGACGCTGGCGCCGGGGGCCACCTTCACCTTCACGGCCACCTATACGCCGACCCAGGCCGACATCGATGCCGGCCGGGTGGAGAACACGGCGACCGCCACCGGCACCAATCCCGGCGGCGATCCGATCGGCAGTCCGCCCGACACGGTGGTCACACTGCCGCAGCCGGCCAGCCTTGTGCTCCAGAAGACCGGCCGGTTCGGCGACGTCGATGGAAACGGCCATGCCAGCCTCGGCGACACGCTGACCTACACCTTCACCGTCACCAATGACGGCGGCCAGACGGTCACCAATGTCTGGCCGGTCGATGCCGGACCGACCTTCAACGGTCAGCCGGCAGGGGGTGCCCTGTCGCGCTTCAGCCCGGAACCGGTCACCCTGGCCCCCGGCCAGAGCCAGGCGTTCACCGCGACCTACACGCTGACGGAACGCGACATCGAGAACGCCGCCGGGGTTTCGGATGGTGTCGCCAACAAGGCGACGGCAACCGGCCGGTCGGGTAGCGGCGGCGAGATCACCTCGCATGAAGCGACATCCGTCGTGACCATGCCGGCAGCCGTGCCGAGCGACATCACGGTGAC
This sequence comes from Mesorhizobium sp. 1B3, assembly GCF_050958605.1. Lineage (NCBI taxonomy): Bacteria > Pseudomonadati > Pseudomonadota > Alphaproteobacteria > Hyphomicrobiales > Phyllobacteriaceae > Mesorhizobium > Mesorhizobium sp. 1B3. Next base: position 195,890 of record NZ_JBJHDO010000010.1, read on the forward strand.
GAAGGTTGCCAATCTGCGGTTCATCCGCCGTGGCGAGCAGGCGCCGTTCACCATCCGGGTGACCAACAACTCGGCCGCTCGTGCTGCGGGCCTCACGATCGTCGACACGATGCCGTCGGGCTTCCGCTTCGTGGAAGGCACGGCAACGATCGGCGGCGTCAAGGTGACACCGGAGATCTCGGGCCGGCAAATACGCTTCCCCGACGTTTCCGTCGACGGCAAGTCCGAGGTCGAGATCCGGCTCCGGCTGCTCGCGCTGAGCACGGCCGGACCGGGCGAGCATGTCAATCTCGCCCATGCCGAGGATCCCGCAGGCAACCGGATCTCCGACCAGGCTCGCGCCATCGTCGAGATCATCGTGGAGCCTGTCTTCGACTGCGGCGACATCATCGGCAAGGTGTTCGATGACATCAACCGCAACGGCTACCAGGACGAGGGGGAACCTGGGCTTCCCGGAGTGAGGGTCGCCACCGTCAAGGGCTGGCTGATCACCACGGACGAGCACGGCCGCTTCCATGTGGCCTGCGCCGACCTGCCGGAAGCACGCATCGGTTCGAACTTCATCATGAAGCTCGACGAGCGGACGCTGCCGACGGGCTATCGCCTGACCACCGAGAACCCGCGCGTGGTGCGGCTGACGGCCGGCAAGATGACCGAACTGAACTTCGGCGCCTCGATCGGCCGTGTCGTCCGGCTCGACCTTGCCGACCAGGCCTTCCTGCCCGGCGATGTCGAGCTCCAGGAGCGCTGGGCCGAAGGCATCGATCAGCTCATCGCCGTGTTGGCTCAGGAACAGTCCATCCTGAGGCTCACCTATCTCGACCCGGGCAGCGATGCGGAGCTGGCCGAGGCGCGCGTCAAGCACATCAAGGAGCTGATCGCGGAGAGATGGCGACAACGCAAGCGGTCCTACCCCCTGGAGATCGAGACGCGTGTGGAGGCGGGGCAATGAACATCGTCGTTGCGGGGAAGGCCACTGGCCGAACTGCGTCCGAACTGCGCCTGCTGTTCCTCACGGGGACGGCGCTTGCGGCGCTGCTGACCATCGCGCCGCCAGGCTCGGCCGAAGAGGCGGGCGCCGGCGGCAAGATCGTCGCCGACAGCGCGGTGCGCGCGCTGTCGGTCGGCGCCAACACCGAGAAGGAGACAGCGGCCGACAAGCCGGCCATCCCGTTCATGATCAGCGTCGACGGCGAGACCGTCGACAAGAGCGGGGAGCCGAAGCCCGCTTCGGCGGCCGCCGCCAAGGCCGAGCGGCTCGCGCCGGGCGAGGCCAGGCCGGCGGCGCGGCCGGTCGACCGGCAGCGCCAGACGGATCTCGACCTGTCGGCCGTCGACATCCAGGTCAAGTATGACGGCCTGGAGGCCGGCACGCTGCTCAATGTCTCGACCGTTCCGATGAAGCGCACCTACAAGGCCGGCGAGGAGGTCCGCTTTCTCGCCACGTCCAACTATCCGGCCTTCATCGAACGGGCCGAGATCCGCATCTACGACCGCAAGGGCAGGGACAAGGAGAAGGCGATCGCGACCGTGCCTGTCGCTCTCAACGGCGAGGCAGGCTGGGTCATGCCCGACACCGAGGAAGCCGACTTCGCCTACGTGTTGCGCGTCTATGACGGCAAGGGCCGCTACGACGAGACGGTTCCATTGGCACTGTCCCGCACGGACCGCGACCTGAAGCCCGATCCGCAACAGGAGAAGGCCGTGGCGCCCGGCATGGGCGAGGATCGTACGGCGATCAAGAACATCCCGGTCAGCGGCGGGGCGGTCACCGTCCACGGTCGCCATGTCCCGCCGGGCTATGCCGTCCAGGTGTTCGGGGAAGAGATCCCCATCGATCCCAAGCAGGCCTTCGTCGTGCAGCGCATACTGCCGCCGGGCGATCATGCCGTCGATGTCAAGGTCAAGGGCGCCTCGAAGACCGGCGGGCTCTCCTTCAGCCGCGACGTCAACATTCCCGACAATGACTGGTTCTATGTGGCGCTCGCCGACCTCACCATCGGCAAGCGCACAGGCGATGCCCGCATCGAGGAGGTGCGCCCCGGCGAATATGACGACGTCTATTCGAAAGGCCGATTGGCCTTCTATCTGAAGGGCAAGATCAAGGGCAAATACCTGCTGACGGCGGCGGCCGACACCGCCGAGGACGACCTCGACCAGCTGTTCCGCAATCTCGACGGCCAGGATCCGCGCCGGATCCTGCGCCGCCTCGATCCGGACGACTACTATCCCATCTATGGCGACGATTCGACCTTCCTCGAGGATGCGCCGACCAAGGGCAAGTTCTATGTGCGCCTGGAGCGCGGCGACAGCCAGGTGATGTGGGGCAATTACAAGACCCAGATCACCGGCACCGAGTTCCTGCCTTCCGATCGCGCCCTGTACGGCGCATCCGGCGTCTACCGCTCGGAGGAGACGACGTCGTTCGGCGAGCGGCGCACCGAGGTGACCGCCTATGCGGCGCAGCCCGACACGCTGCCGCAGCGCGAGGAGTTCCTCGGCACCGGCGGTTCGGCCTATTTCCTGAAGCGCCAGGATATCGTGGAAGGCTCCGAGACGGTCCGCGTCGAAACGCGCGACCCGGTGACGGGCCGGGTCGTCGAGCGGCGTGTCCTCGTCTATGGCGAGGATTATTCGTTCGATTACATGCAGGGCGTCATCATCCTGCGCCGCCCGCTGTCCTCCATGACCGGAACCAGCGATCCCGTGCGCAGCGGCGCGCTCGGCGGCGGCAGGCTCTATCTTACCGTGCAGTACGAGTTCGAGCCTGTTGCCGGCGATGTCGACGGCTATGTCTATGGCGGCCGGGCTCAGCACTGGATCAACGACAAGGTCCGTGCCGGCGTCACCGGCATGGACGATTCCACCGAGCTGGCCGACCAGAAGGCCTATGGCGCCGACGTCACCGTCAGGCATTCGGAGAACACCTTCCTCAAGGCCGAGGTCGCCCATTCCAAGGGGCGCGGCTTCGATCTCACGCAATCCTCCGACGGCGGCCTCACCTGGGGCAGCAACGAACCGCGCTATTACGGCGATCCGAATGATGACGAGGGCTCGGCCTATCGCGTCGAGGGCCAGGTCGATCTCCAGGATCTCGATGCCCGCCTCAAGGGCCGGATCGGCGGCTATTACGAACAGAAGGAGGCCGGCTTCTCGACGCCGTTCGACTTCGTCACCATCGATCAGCGCATCTTTGGCGCCCATGCTGATGTCGACCTTACCGACAAGACCGGCCTGAAGCTCACCTATGACGACTTCACCGACGATGCCGGCCAGATCCGCCGCGACGGGTCGGGCAGTGTCAGCCATCAGTTCGACGAGCACTGGAAGGTCTCCTTCGGCGTCACCTACACCGAGCTGATGTCGCCGCTGGCCATCAGCTCGGGGAAGTCGGGCTATGACGGCTCGCGGCTCGATGCCGGCCTGCGCGTCGACTACCGGATCGACGACGATCGGCTGGTCTACGGCTTTGCCCAGGGCACGCTGGAACGCTCCGGCGACATCGACCGCAACGACCGGGCCGGCGTCGGCGCCAAGGTCCAGCTCACCGACAAGATCGGCGTGGAAGGCGAGGTGTCCTACGGCACGAACGGCATCGGCGCGCTCGCCGGCGTCACCTATGATCCGAACGCCGACAGCCATTATTATCTCGGCTACAAGATCGATCCCGACCGCGCCTTCGACCTCTACGACACGCGCGACCTGTTCGGCACCGACAAGGGCACCATCGTGCTGGGCGCGCGCCGCAAGATGGGCGAGTTGCTCTCCGCCTACAGCGAGAGCAATTACGACATGTTCGGCGCGCGCAATTCGCTGACCCAGACCTATGGCGTCGTCTATACGCCCGACGCCATGTGGACCGTCGACGGCGGCCTCGAGGTCGGCCGCGTGCGCGACGACACGGTCAATCCCGGAACCAACACCCAGTATTCGGACTTCGACCGCTACGCGCCTTCCTTCGCACTGGGCTACAAGGACGAGGAACGAGGCATCAACGCCCGGGTTCGCGGCGAGGTGAGAATCGAGCGTTCCGACAATGGTACACGCGACCAGAACACCTACCTCTTCACCGCTGGACTCGGCTGGAAGACCAATCCGGACTGGCGGCTTCTCACCCATATCGACGCGGTGCTTTCCGACAGCGAAAGCACCGAGACCTTCTTTGCCAATACCGATTATGTCGAGGCATCGGTCGGCTATGCCTACCGGCCGGTCGACAATGAACGTCTCAATGCGCTCTTCAAATACACCTGGCTTTACGATCTGCCGGGCAACGATCAGCTGATCAGCGGCGCCACGGGCGACCAGTTCGCCCCGGCCCAGCGCAGCCATATCGTCTCGGCCGACTTCATCTACGACCTCTTTCCCTGGCTGTCGGTGGGCGGCAAATACGGCTTCCGCTATGGCGAGGTGCGGTATCGGACCAACAACGGGTCAGGCTCGAACTTCGAAGAGGAATGGCAGCAATCCTCGGCCCATCTCGGCATCATCCGCACCGATCTCCACCTCATCAAGAGCTGGGATCTCCTGCTGGAAGGCCGTGTCATGCATATGCCGGAGGCCGAAACCACCGACTATGGCGCGCTCGCCGCTGTCTATCGGCATCTCGGCAACAACTTCAAGGTCGGGGTGGGATACAATTTCGGGAGGTTTTCCGACGACTTGCGTGATCTCACGCTTGACGACGAGGGAGTGTTCCTGAACGCAGTCGGCAAATTCTGATGGAATATGGCCCTCCGCCTGAAGCGGGAGGGCCACGTCAATCGAATCGTACCACCGGGGGGCGGTACAGCGATGCAAGAAACAACATGGACATGCGATGGCTGTGGCCGTCGGCATGAATTGCGCAAGATCGACTCTCTCCGCTGGGTAACCAGTGCTATCGATCTCAAGGGTGAACCGTTGAAGAAAGAACGTCAGCTCGAGTTGTGTCCATCATGTCGAATTCGCCTGCTCAAATTGCAACGCCCAGAGATCTTCGGCATGGACTGAACTCTTCTATTGCCAATTAGCAACACTGCACGGGAAAGCGCGCCCGTAACCCGCGATGCGAGCAAATATGCGCTTCTCTTGTAACTTTTCGTGTTAGCGCTTTGGAGCTGCGCAAGCAGCTGGTCAGGGCTTGGAGCACTCACTTGAAATGCAAAGAACGCTTGCGGACGCTCGTCTGCTAGAGCACGTACCCGAGGATGTCGGACCGCGAAAGTTGGCGTTCCGTGGTGGCGCGGCCCAGTGGCGCCAGTCTCGGGGCTCACTCGAATTCACTTCGAGCGGGCACTGTATCGCTGTCACGTTGACAGCTTCGCCAAAATTAAGCGTGGCGTTCGAAGACGAGCCATATCGCACATTCAACGCAACGGCGGGAATGCTTGCCATCAGCCCTGCCGGAGTGGAGCGCAAGTTGAGTTGGTCAGCGCCTACGGACAGCGCCGTAGTTGGCCTATCCCGTGAAAGCATGGCCGAGCTTGCAGGGCATGAACTCGATCGCCCTGACGTCGATCTGAGGCCGATGCATTTTACTCCGGACAACACCGCCTTTGAGTTGGCCAGGCTGATAAAATCGGAACTAGGCCACCCGGACTACAAGAACGAGCTTTATCTCGATTCCCTCATCACAATGCTGGGGATTCATGTGCTTCGCAATTACTCGGGCGTGCCCAAGTTCAGCGGGCCTGTCAGAGGAGGTCTTTCAGCCATTGTCGCCAATAGAATTCGGGAGTATTTGCACGAGCATTTCAGGCGGAAGTTGTCGATTGCGGAGCTTGCGGGCATTTGCGGGCTATCGCCGGGATATTTTACGCAAGCATTTACCAAGACGTTCGGCTCCCCTCCGCATCGCTATGTGCTCGAGCGCCGGCTGGAATTTGCAGAAAAGCTGTTAGCCGAGACCGGGATGCCCGTGGCGGAGGTGGCATATCTGAGCGGCTTCTCCAGCCAAAGCCATCTCACCAACATGTTGAGGGCCCATAAGGGGAAAACACCCAGCCAGTACAGGTAGGCACCTCTGTTCTTGCGAGTTTTTCCAGCGTTACAGATATCCCAACGAACCTCTCCCTTCAGCTACGTTCTCCGAGACCCGCGAACACGCCCAAAGGCGTAGCTCGCTCTTCGGCGATTTTCATGCGAATATAGCTTTCGGGGGGAACATAGGAGCGAGCAGGTATGGCAAAGCCAACCTGGGTTTGTTCGGGGTGCGACGGAGTATTCGCTACCAGAAAGATCGACGAATGGAGAACCTTGCGCGTCGAGATATTGTCGCCAGGGGGAACTGTAAGGCTGAGCGAAAGTTTCGATCTCTGTCCGGACTGCCAAGTTCGCATCGTCAAACTTGCTGACCCGCGGAATTGGCCGAGGTCTAGGGTAGACCTGTCGGCCGAGCTTCGGCAGGTGTTGTCGCCTGATTCGTAGTTGTCTTGCGCCGATCGCGACTCGGTGGCCGTTCCCGCCAAGACGGAGCGACCGAGCAGGCCGAATGTCCGCGCCACGGGATGCCACCCGGCCGAAAATGAGCGAGGGGCGGCTTCAACCGGGTGCTTAATTGGCACGCAATCAAGAAAGCGCCGCCCGGATGTCCCTATCCCCGGCTCATCGTTGTATCCGCTGTTGACGGCGGAGGGTGTCTGCGTATAGTCCGCAGCCGTTCGGCCCGCAGAGGGCAGGGCCCCTGTGGCGGAATTGGTAGACGCGGCAGACTCAAAATCTGTTGCCTTCACGGGCGTGCTGGTTCGATCCCGGCCAGGGGCACCAATCCCAAATCGAACTCGGTGATCAGGAACGTCGTGTTCCCGGTGCCTTTGCTGGCGAGCTTCCTGCGCTTAATTGTCGTTGGCTTGTCAGGAAGCGGCTTGGTGTGGCATGAACAACGCTGGGTTGATTAAGCGGGCTGCATAGTGACGGATTCCATGACGCGCGACAAGTTGCGGGGTGAGTCCTCGCACGTGGGAAACGCTGTGCGCAGAGCGACACGCAGCACCCTTATCCTCCTTGGTGCCGTATCCGCCCTCGCCCTCGACCGCCCTGCCCATGCGCAGGTCGTCAACCATGGTGACGGCAACTTCACGGTGAGCGGAACTTTCGTACCCAACCCTCCCTATGTGGCGAGCGGTGGATCGGACTCGACGCCCGAGATCGTCGTCGACGGCACCACGGACATCAACTACACCTCGGGCGGCAACTATTTCTTCAGGATCGACGCCGACGGCTATGTCGTGACCGTGGAGGATGGCGCGGCCATCCTCAACAATGGCTACACCGCCCTATTCGTCTCCACCGTTGCGGGCAGCCGGACGGTCTACAATATCGCCGGCGAGTTGCAGTCGAACACCAGCATCGTCTCCGCATTCGCCGTCGGTAGCCCGGCCTGGGAGATCACGCTGAGCGGAACGCTGCGTAATCCGACCATAAATAGCGTTCTTCTGGGTCAGGATGGCGCCGACCGGCTGATCATGCAGGCGGGCTCCATGATCCAATCCGGCAACGGCCATATCGAGCTGCGCGGCGGGGCGGACGAACTCATCTTCAACGGCGGCACCTTCGACGGGCTTTCCCAAATCGACTTCGGAGCCGGCGACGACCTTCTCGAGCTCAACGCCTCGCCAGTTGGCGCGCCGGCGATGCTGGGCGGCGACGGCTCCGACACTGTCCGCCTGAACAATAGCGGCAGCTTCTCCCTGACGGCGCTCAAGTCCGGCTGGGAGAATCTCGAGATGGAAGGCACCGCCTGGACCCTATCCGGGTCGACGGCCAACAGCTTCTCCGGCGGAATCGGCATCGTCGGCGCCGGCACGTTGACGCTCGACATCACCGGCGGCGACCAGACCATCGAAGGTGTGATCAAGGGTGACGGCAGGCTTGTAAAGAGCGGCGAAGGCATGCTGACGCTGTCGGGCTTCAACACCTACAGGGGCGGCACGACGATCAATGGCGGCGTGATCCAGGTCTCCGACGACGCCAATCTCGGCGACGCCTCCGGTGTGTTGACCTTCGGCGGCGGGACGCTGCGGAACACGGCGGCGTTTTCAACAGCGCGCGACGTCACGCTGAATACGGGCGGAACGTTCCAGACCGATGCCGACCTGACGGCAAGCGGGGTCATTTCCGGGAGCGGCGGGATCATCAAGACCGGCGCCGGCACGCTGACGCTTACGGGCGCCAACAACTATGCCGGTGGCACAAGGGTCGATGCCGGTACGCTGGCAGGCGACGCGGCTTCGATCCGCGGCGACATCGCCAACGATGGGATCGTGGTGTTCGTCCAGGCGGCCGATGCGACATTTTCTGGCGACATCACCGGCGCCGGCGTGATGGAGAAGGACAGCGCGGGCACCCTCATTCTCGCGGGGACCTCGATGCTCGACTGGACGATCCGTGGCGGCGGCCTCGCGACGGTGGCCGAGCGTTTTGCCGGCGACATCGCGATCGGCTCGGGCGCCACCTTCAACTTCGACCAGGTTGCCGACGCCGACTATGCAGGGGTCATCTCAGGTACGGGCAGCTTTGTCAAATCCGGAACCGGGCTCCTCCGGCTTTCGGGCGACAGCTCGGCTTTTGCCGGAGCGACGATCATTCAAGGCGGCGCCCTGCTGATCGGTAACGAGGGAGTCGGGACGCTTGGCGGGTCGCTACTGGTCCAATCCGGGGGACTGCTCGGCGGAACCGGGACGCTCGGCTCGGCAGCTTCCACAATCACGATCGGCCCCGGCGGCGTGCACGCGCCGGGCAATTCGATCGGCACCCAGACGATCGCCGGCGATTATGTCAATCACGGCACGCTGCGCATCGAGGGGACGCCAGGCAAGGCCGACAAACTCGTGGTGATGGGCAGCGTCGACATCTCGGGCTCGACGCTCGATCTACTGCTTTCGCCGGTCGAGGCGGCTGCTTGGCCTATCGCCAATGGTCCCTTCACACTCATCGACAAGCAGAGCGTCGGCAGTGTTGGCGGCACTTTTGGCACGGTCAATGGCAATCTTCTCTTCCTTACCCCTACGCTCGACTATGCCGGAGGCGACGGCAATGACGTGACGCTGGAACTGAGCCGCAACGAGGTTGCGTTCGCCGCCGTCGGCCGGACGCGCAATCAGATTGCCACGGGAGAGGCTGTCGATAGACTGCCCGGCACCAACCCCGTGTGGAACGCACTCGCGCTGTCGACGGACGAAGACGAGGTCCGCGCCGCCTTCGACCTGCTTTCCGGCGAGATCCATGCCTCTGCGAGGGCCGCGCTGATCGAGGACAGTGTCCATATCCGCAACGCAGTCAGCGATCGCATCGGCGCGGCTTTCAAAGGTGTTGACGCGGCATCGGTCCCGGTCCTGGCCTATGGACCGGGCGGGCCGGCCCTTGCTCCAGCCGATACCGATCGCTTCGCTGCCTGGGGCCGTGCCTTCGGCTCCTGGGGCTTCTTCGACGACAGTAACGACGCCGCCTCGCTGGATCATTCGACCGCCGGCATCCTGGTGGGCGCCGACGGACAGGCCTTCGATAACTGGCGGCTCGGCCTCATTGCCGGCTACAGCCATTCGAGTTTCGATGCCAAAGACCGCGGCTCCTCGGGCAGCAGCGACAACTACCACCTCGGCGTCTATGGCGGCGCACAATGGGGGCAACTCGGTTTTCGTTCTGGCCTGGCTTATAGCTGGCACGACATCGAGACGGATCGCTCGATCGCCTTCCCTGGCTTCCGCGACCAACTTACGGCCGGTTACGACGCGGCCACCGCACAGGTCTTCACGGAACTCGGCTATAGGATAGATCGCGACGGCTTCGGCTTCGAGCCGTTCGCCAACCTGGCCTATGTCAATGTCCACACCGATGGCTTTCGCGAGGAAGGAGGCGACGCCGCGCTCGCAAGCCGGAGTTCCGACAGCGATACCACCTTCATCACGCTCGGCCTGCGGGCAGCGGCCGATTTCAACGTCGGCGGCATTAAGACGACGGCGCGCGGCATGCTGGGATGGCGGCATGCCTTCGGCGACGGCACACCCATAGCCCTCAACGCTTTCGCCGGAGGTGATGCCTTCGATATCGCAGGCGTGCCGATCGCCAGGGATGCTGTCGTCATCGAAGGCGGCTTCGACCTGGCCATCGCCCCCGATGCCGCCTTGGGCCTGTCCTATTCCGGGCAGATCGCAAGTGGGGCGCGCGGGCACGGTGTCAAAGCGGACTTCACGATGAAATTCTAGCCAAGTCCGTCTGCGAACTTCTCATCGCCGGTCGAGACATGGACCGCACAGCGCCTCCCCAGATAGGGTGAGATTTCTCATGATCTCTTTGCCTGGCTGTCGACGCGCAGGAAGAACGGAGCGTTGTCTTCCGGCTCCGTTGACGGCCGATTGACATCGCCGGAAGCCGTACCTCTTCTCTATCGCTCGATTGTTCGGATGCTGGCAATCGCGGCCATAAAGTCGGCCTGACGTGACATGCCTGATTTTGCAAGAATGGCTTTGACGTGAGATCGGATCGTCTCCGTGCTGACCGAGAGATGGGTCGCTACGGAAACGACATCGCTACCCGCCGCGAGTTGACGTGCAACTTTCGCCTCCGTCGGCGTGAGGTCGAACAGTCCCTGTATCGTTTCCACCGCTGGGACCCGCTGGCGGTCTATCGGCGTCACGATCAAAAATGCTGTCGCGTCATTAAAGATGTCGCGGGCTCTCCCTTCGACCGGGATGATGTGCACAATCGCCGGAGGAAGACCTTCATGCGTCGGTAGAGGAAAGGATTTGCTGGCTTGGCTGCCCAAAATGCGGTGCTGTTCGAGAATTTTGAACAAAAGAGCGTTCGCTTGGGTGTGATGGAAACGAATACGTCCGTGCGCGGCTGTCGTAATTTGCGGAGCCATGCGCTCCAAAAGCCTGTTCGCGGCGATGACGCGCCCGTCGTTTCTGAGCGTGGCCGATGGCAGGCCGCTGATTTGCAGGGCTTCCATCGCGGCGTTGATTCTTTCGAATTCAAGCCTGCTCGACATCATCGCGGCGCGGGCAAGGTGAGGACGAAGCTGGTCCAGATAGGAAATCGAGGCAGCGGTAAAGGGACCCATCGCCCTCTTCTTCTCGACGGCGACGACGATGCGCTCGCTGCTCGGGGGGGAGATCAGCGTCGCGGTTCCAAACCCGTAACCGAGAGGCTTCATTACTTCCGTGTAGATAGGCAGCGTGTCGTAGTCTTCCTGGGTAAAAATCTCCGCCTCGTTGACGAAGCCGTCATGTTCGAGAGTCATCATCCTTGCGGCACGGATGTTCCGATTGAGCCAGCCAACGCCCAGCATTTTTACGCTGAGGTCATCGAGCGAAGCGGAATGAATGGCACGCGGCGCTGTGCTGCTTGCATTGAATAGCGCCGCCCCGTGCGCGTCCGCGCCGTGCGCCATCACATCGAGGACCTTGTCCCATTGCTCAGGTACGAAGGCCGCCTCGTATATGAGATCAACCGCCTGGACGATTTCGTTCATACGGCGCCCCCCAACTCGATGTTCTCGCCCTTTGTGGAATATATCCTGCAACCGGGGATGGCATACCCCATCGATCGTCACCAATTTGGGGGATGTGGTAGCATCGAAAATCCTGGGGGGGGCGGCACCTGGAAGGTAGTCGGAGCGTGGCAGGGATAGCCGCCGCTCCAATCGTAATAACTCCCCAATTTGGCTGAGCAACGCTGATCGCCAGGCGTTGAAGGTTCCTTGGCCATGCCGAGGGCCTCGCAAGCCCGGATCAGAGTTGCTCCGCAAGCTCCTTGGCCAGCCGCCGGCGCTCGCGAGACGACGTTATCTGATGCGTTTCCACTGTCGCGGAACGCAAGAGAGACTTGCCTCCGGAGCGTTCGATCTGAAATCGCCGGGACGCACCGATCAACATGTCTTCCGAGCCGTACACGCCGATAATGGTTATCTCAAATTCCTGAACATGCTGGCCTAAGTCTGATTCCGCGAACTTCTCATCGCCGGTCGATACATGGACCGCATAATCGAGAATGGTTTCAAAGCTGCCCATGTCGACGAGTTTCCCGGGGTCGACCGGCCCCTGTCGCGTCAGGTGTTTCCAGTTTGATGGTCTTTCGGACCTCCTCACATCCTCGGCATCGGAGATATAGGCTCGATGGAGGCCACCGTGAGTCCTGAGGTCGACCACCACGCTCTGAACGAAGACCGCTCGTTCGCTCATATTTGTAACAAAGCAGCGGGCCGAAAGCTTTCGCCCTTCACCCCGGTTTATAATCAGCTTCGCGGTTCTCTGGCGCCGGTGGCTTCGCCAAAAGATGTTGAGATATATCGTCCAGATCGCCAGCGTGCCTATGCTGGCCCAGGCTGAGATCGTGTCCGCGTTACTCGATAGCCATTCACGCATCGGCGGCCTCATGCATTGCATGATGGCGAACACCACCGCCGGTCTTTCGTTCCGAACCGTCGCGAATGTCTTCTTTCGTCATGGACGGCCGCGCAGCCGCTGCCCGATCATCCCCCCGGCCGGCTGCTTGTAGCCGGGCTCCCAACCGGCTTGCGTTCGCGCGGTAGGGCTCCGGCAGCTTCTCCTTGATCAGTTCGCGTCGTCTTCATCGCGCCCGTCGTCCCTCGGACGCATGGCGTTTGCGGTACTTGCCTCGTTTTGTCTCTTCGGGTGTTCGACCTCGACCCCATGTTCACTGGTCTCGGTGGAAAAGCCTCCCGCTTCGGCATCCGCCTCCATCGGAACAGCAGCCGGGTCGAAACCAGGCGTCTTGTCCCCCTGCTTGCCGGCATCGATGTCTGCTTGGATCTGCTCCTGGGTGCGGGACGGCCTCTCACCGCCCGCAGGTCGAGCACCGCTCTGCTGCTCGCGAAGCTCTCCGACTGCTTGGCCTCCGTCTTCGCTTGCCTCGGTACGCTTCAATTCGCGATCTATCGTCTCGCGTGAGCCTTCGGCCGGGTCGTCGGGGTGTGGCGTCGTGGGCATTGGAGATATCCTTATCGATCGAGCCGAACCGAGAGCCCTGTGCAAGGTTCCCCTCTCCAATGTTCATTGTCGCTACGTTGACCGCAGTGGGCTGCTGGGCGCAGCGTTCCTCAGCCTCCAAGCGCGCCGCTGTGGGTTAGCCATGAATCGTTTCCTGTTGCCGCCGCATGCGAGCTTTGGTTTTCTGCTGCCGGGTTCGGTTGTCAAAAAGGAATTTATCCGTGATTTGCGCGCGTCTTTTGGCTGGTTTGCCAGCCGCCTTTCTTCTCCTGGGGTTGGCAGGTTGCCAGAAGGAACCGGCTTTTGCTGGATCCGAGGGCGGTGTTTGCAAACGGGAGGCCGCTGAGGCCTTGGCTGGCAGGAGCAAGGTTTCGGATGACGAAGCCATGCAATTGACAGGCGCGACCATCGTCCGCCAGATCAAGCCAGGTGATCCGGTTACAATGGATTTCCGGCAAGAACGCGTGACGATCGAAACCGACGAGAAGACAGGCAAGATCGTCCGGGCCTCCTGCGGCTAGCCCGCATGGCCTTCTCCAACTCGATACAGACGCAACCGCAAGGCTTTAGTTCGATCAGCGGTTGCGTCTCCACTGCATGCAGGTGTCACTCGTTTGGGGCTTCCGACAACTCCATTCCCGCGTCTTCGTCACAAATGCGAGGGCTTGATCTTCATCATCGTTCCGCGTGGTCAGAAGCCATGGCGTTTTTCAAGCGGCGATCGGCAGCCTGGGCGCGGTTCGGAAACCCGAATTCGGAAGGTTGCCATAGTCCGATCGGTTCAGCCTTGGTTCGCCAAATGCCAGAGGGCCGAGGCCAGAACTCTCGTCCCGGCCAGCAAATCGCCGGGCTGCACCCATTCCTCGGGATTGTGCGAGATTCCCGCTCGACAGGGAACGAATATCATCCCGGTCGGACAGACATAATGGAGTTGGCGCGCATCGTGCCCCGCCACGGAATAAACATTCATAGCAGGCACCGAACAGCGATCAGCCGCTTCAGCGATAACGCGTCGCATACTCTCGGGAAAATCGAGCGATGGTGCATGCTGAATTTGCCGTAACTCGCTCTCACAGGGGCCTTTGTGGCTCTCCACAGCCTGCCGGATCTCGGCATCGATCCTGTCGACGACGGAATTGTCGGGGTGACGCAAGTCGATGGAGAAAGACACTTCCGAAGGAACGACTGACGGAGCGTTCGGGATCACGTTCAGCATGCCCACGGTCAGCTTGACGTCCTCCGGATATGAGGCGCTCTTGTCTATTGCGCTGATCATGCGTATTGCCGCCATCAGCGCATCGCGGCGGTCTCTTCGCTCCGCCGTACCGGCATGCGCCGCCTCGCCTTTTACCCGTACGCGGTATCGGCGCGTTCCCTGAATTCCAGTCACTATGCCGACGGGCATACCTGCCTTTTCCAGAAGCGGTCCCTGTTCGATATGTGCTTCAAGAAATGCCGCGATCTTGCGGCCGAATGGCACTTGCTGGATATTGTGGTCTTGCCGCAGGACTTCCGCGGCCGCATCGCCAAGCTTGATTCCTTCAGCATCTTGGATCGCCATGACGGCTTCAAGCGAAGCGGCACCGGTGAAGAGACTGGACCCGCTCATTCCGGGGGAGAAGCGCGAGCCTTCCTCGTTCGTCCATGCAACGATTTCGATGGACCTCAAAGGCCGCTCACCGCGCCCATGAAGCGCCTCGACGGCTTCAAGCGCTGCCAGCACGCCGAAGACGCCGTCGAACTTCCCGCCCGTCGGCTGCGAGTCGATGTGCGAGCCGGTCATGACCGGTGCAAGCGCCGGGTCGCGCCCTTCATAACGCAGGAAGAGGTTCGCTACGGCGTCCGTCGATGGGGAAAGTCCGAGTTCTCGGCCCCAATCGACGAGAAGCGCGCGTGCCTCGATTTCCGCGGCTGAAAGAGCCGGTCTGTCGACACCGCCGTCTTCGCACGCACCGATACGGGCCAGTTCCATTATCCTGGACCACAGGCGGTCGCCGTCGATCGATTCAGCCAGAGATGGTGCAGCCATGCCTGTTTAGTCCGTACGCATGATCTGCGATGGATCCGCGCGCGAATCCCGGGCACCCCATCGGCCGGCTTCCACCTGAGCGATGAACTCCGCCGCCATGCGGTTGAACATCTCCGGCTCTTCGAGATTCAACGTGTGCCCGGATTTCGGCAGGACGGCAAAGCCGCAGCGCGGGATAACCCGCTTGAGGAAGATCCCCGGCTGGATGCAGTGATCGTCCTCGTCGCCGGTCATGACAAGAACCGGCACGTCGAGGGCGCGGAACTCATGCTCGAGGTCATAGAGCGAAGGCCGCTGCATCTGCACGCCGCGCATTGTGTTTGCCGCGCCAAGAGCGTCGTGGCGGCGAAGCCGGTCGGCAAAGAGGCGCCATCCGCGAGGATCCTTGTTTTGGAACTGCACTCGCGACGCACCTTCGGCGTAGACGGCACCGAACTCTTCCGATCCGCGCTCCGCAAAGTTTTTTGCCACTTGCTCGGAAATGCCCTTGAAGTAGCCTTCGAATTGCTTCTCGGCGCCGTAGCCTGTGCCTGCCGCCAGAACGGAAAGCACGCGGTCTGGATGCTGCAAGGCAACGTGAAGAGCCGCAAATCCGCCCATGGACAATCCGACGACATGAGCTCTGTCGATGCCTGCCGCATCAAGCACGGCCACGACATCATCGGCGGCGCGTTTCTGCGAATATTTCTCGACTTCGGCCGGAACGTCCGATGGCTGATAGCCACGTGCGGCGAAGGTTATGCAATGGTGGCGACGGGAAAAATAGTTGAGTTGCGGTTCCCAGCTCCAGTGACTGCCACCGAACTCGTGCACGAAGATGATCGGCGTGCCGCTTCCCGCCGTCTCGTAGAAAAGCCGTACGCCATCGTCTGTATTCGCGAAGCTCATTTTCGACGCCTCAGATGACCGAGCGGCGCGAAGCGATGCCGCCGTCGACGGTGAAGATGGTGCCGGATGTGTAGCCGGAGCGGTAGGAGGCCAGAAAAACGATCAGATCGGCAATCTCGTGCACATGCGCAGGGCGCTTGAGAGGATAGCGCTCCTGCAACTCCGTGTAGCGCCCCTCATCGCCGAGCCAATGCCTGGCCCGCTTCTTGAGCATGTTGTAGATGCGGTCGGTGTCCACCGGGCCAGGATTGACTCCCACGACGCGGATATTGTCGTCCAGCGAATGGCCGCCCATGGCTCGCGTGAATGCCATCAGGCTGGCGTTGCCCGTGGTGCCGGCGACATAATCAGGATCGAAGACCTCGCCGCCATTGCCGATATTGTTGATGATGACGCCGCCGCCTCGCGCCTTCATGCGCGGATAGATCTCACGCGTCAGATTGATATATCCCAAGACCTTCAATTCCCAACCGTCGCGCCACTTCTTCTCGTCAACGTCCCACAAGTTGCCGCTTGGAATGACGCCGGCGTTATTGACCAGGACATCTATATCCCCGACCTCCGCGGCGAGCTTGGCCGCGGCGCCCGGCAGGGAAAGGTCCATCGCATGAATGGTCACCTCGACGCCGTTCGACGAGACGATCTCGGATTTGATGGCCTCCAGGCGATCACCAGAGCGAGCCGCAAGATGTAGATGACAGCCTTCTTCGCCGAACGAACGGGCAAGACCTTCGCCGATGCCCTGAGAGGCACCGGTAATAAGCACCGTCTTCCCCTGAAGCCCGAGTTCCATCGCTTTCTCCTTCTTTATGTCGGCTGCCGGCCTTCAGAACAGTTTCACGGTCTCGTTGCGCCCACGGGCGCGTTCGACCATCTCCGGCAAGAGCTCGACGAACTCCTCGACCCACCGGGTCGGCACGCTGGTGCTGATTTTGACGAACCGGTCACCGAAGGTCGGCGTGTGATAGGCGCCTTGGCGGATCATGATTCCGCGTTCCTGGAATTGCGCCACGAGCGCTTCCGGCTTGATGCCCGCTTCGCTGCATTCCACGATCAGGAAATTGCCGTTCGAGGGAAAAACCGGCACCGAAAGGCCGGCCACTGCTTCGCAGGCATCCTTTATCAACTTCTGATTGGCGCGCTGCTGTGCGAGCACCCCGGGAAACCACTCGTCTTTGATAGAAAGGCCGGCGATCGCGGCGCGTTGGGAAAGAATGCTGGAGCCGAGATTGTTCGGAGGCGATGACGCCAGCAGCTCGACGGTGGCGGGATCGGCGACGATGGCACCAACACGCATGCCGGCCAGGCCGAGCCACTTCGAGAAGCTGTAGATGGTGATCGTACGCTCCGGATAGAGGACTGCCGCCAGATGATGGTCGTGGGCGAAATGCCGATAGGTGCAATCATGTATCAGATAGGCATCGGCCTTTCGCGCGATATCGGCGATCGCCGCGATTTCGTCGGCCGTGCAGGCCGTGCCCAACGGGTTGTTGGGGTCGACGAGATAGATGATACGGGTCTTGTCGGTTACCGCCCCGGCCAGGCGCTCCGGCGACAACCGATAGCCATGCTCGGACCCGTATATCGGGATCTGCTTGACCGTCGCGCCGGCCGCGCGGGCGAATGCCATCGGCCAATTCCAGGTCGGATCCGTCGTGATGAACTCGTCGCCCGGTCGCAGGAAAGTATGGCACGCGTGATAGAGCGAGGCCACCGCACCATCGGACACCAGGGCGCTCATCCCCGCGAGCCCGAGATCGCCGACGATGCCGGAGCGTAGCTCCTCGAGGCCGGCGGGAGGAGCATAGATATGGAACTCCTCGTTGCGAACGCAACGCTCCATTGCCTCCACAACGGCGGGATGCGCCTTGGCGTGATTGGTGTTCTGCCCCATCCAGCGAAGCTCAGGCATGCTGACGAGCCTGTCGAAATGGGCGTTTCGGACTTCGAACGGTCTCATGAGAGCTTGATCCTTGGTATGCAATGCGTGACATATTTCGCCAATGCGCTCAAAGGCAAGCACGAAATTTAGGCAAATGCCAGCTTAAAAAAGTGCCATAAGCAAGTTATTGCATGCCAAAACCAAAAATATGCATAATATCTCTTGCAACATGAGCCAATCGCAGGAATCATCCCCGCAGGTGCCGCATGAAGTCGGTGCAATCAGAGAAGGGGAATGTCCAATGCCTGTTTCACGTCGTGACTTGATGAAATGTCTTGGAGGAATCGCAGCGGGAGCCATCGCGCTTCCCTTGGCAATGCCTGCGATATCGCGGGCCGCTTCCAAGGTGACTTTCACCACCTCCTGGGTACCCGAGGGCCCCAATCTTTTCGCCTATGTCGCGCGGGACAAGGGATTCTGGAAGAACGTCGGCCTCGACGTGAGCGTCGCCCGAGGCTCGGGATCGGGCGCGGCGGCTCAGGCGGTCAGCGCCGGGACTTTCGACTTCGGCATGGCAGCCACTCCGACCGTCATCGTCCAGGCAGCCAAGAAGCTTCCGATCACGTGTATCGGTCAGATCAACTACGATGCGTTGATGGGGGTGGGCGTGCTCGCGGATTCACCCATCACATCGCCCAAGCAGCTCGAGGGCAAGAAAGTGGGGGCCAGCGTCACCTCGGGTGAGTATCCGTTCCTGCCGCTCTACGCCGAGAAAGCCGGTTTCGACCTCGACAAGGTCGAGATCGTACAGATTGACGGAAAGGTCCGCGAACGCTCCCTCATGGAAAAGCAGGTCGATGCCGCTTCCGCCTTCGCGACGAGTACCATTCCATCGCTCGTCCCGCTCGGAACGGACGTGCGGTTCATGCTGTTCAGCAGCGCCGGCATCCAGTTCTATGGGCAATCCCTGACGACTCAGCCTGGGCGACTGGAGAAGGATCCGCAGCTTTGCGAGGCCTTCGTACAAGGGGCGATGGAGGCCATCCGCTTCACGATGACGGACTTCGACGAAGCAGTCGACATCTTCCTCAATGCCAATAGTGAAGTCGCCATTTCCTCGACTGGCGAGGAGTATGCCCGCGTGGGGCTCGGCCTCACGAACCTGACCAATCTGGTGCCCGAAGTAAAGGAGCACGGGTTGGGCTATGCCGATCCCGCAAAGGTCGAGACCATGCTGGATCTCGTACTCAAATATGCGGTCGGCGATGGTGCCACCCGGCCCGATGGCGAGGCGCTGTTCACCAACGGGTTCGCCGGCAAGATCAAGCTGAGCGAACAGGAACTGGCGACAGCAGAGAAGAGCGCCGAGGCGTACCGTAAATATGTCAACTGAAGCCGGCGAGGCGCAAGAAAGGGAGACGACGCGCATGATGGCCAGCAAGCCATTGGAGACGTTTCAAGCGGATGCGCCTCTCGTGGCGGTCCGAGATGTCAAGAAGACGTATTTCACGCGTCAGGCATCGATCCAGGCCATAGGATCAGCTTCCCTTGACATCGGCCGCGGCGAATTCGTTTCGCTCCTCGGTCCAAGCGGTTGCGGCAAGAGCACCCTCCTGATGATGATCGCCGGACTGGAGCAACCCACCACCGGCACGATCTCTCTTGACGGCTCCGAGGTCCTGAAGCCGCGCAACGATATCGGCATCATCTTTCAGGACGCGACGCTCCTGCCATGGAAAAGTGCGCTGGAAAATGTCCTCTTCCCCATACGGATCCTCAAGCGCCCAGTTGCGCAATACAGGGAAAAGGCGCGAGAACTGCTCAACATGGTCGGGCTCTCCGACTTCGAGAACAAGAAGCCGGGTGAACTCTCCGGCGGCATGCGCCAGCGCGTGGCGATCTGCAGGGCCCTTATCCACGATCCCGATATTCTGTTGATGGACGAACCCTTCAGCGCTCTGGACGCGATCACGCGTGACCAGATGAATGTCGCCCTTTCGGAGATATTGGAGACGTATCGAAAGACGGTCGTCTTCGTGACCCATTCCATACGCGAGGCGGCCTTCCTGTCGGACCGGGTGGTGGTGATGGGGGGGCGGCCGTCCTCCATTCTGCTGGACATGAAGATGCCCTTTCCTCGCCCCCGGCGGTTCGAAATAGCGGAGACGCCGGAATTCGCACAAGTCTGCCGCCGATTGCGCCTGACGATCGAAGAGGGGCACGCCGCTCCTTCGCGGCAAGTCGCCGCGCCTTTCAAGGTCATAGAGTGAGAAAACGATGTCCACATCCAGCGTCAGAGCCGAAGCCGGAGAAATCATCGCCAATCCCACGGCAAGCGGCGACGGCATGGCAGGGCTGCGCAGCATCGTTCTGCCGGTAGGCCTCGCGCTGCTCGTCGTTTTGGGGTGGCAGGCCTATGTGAGCCTTGGCGACATACCGGCGGTGATACTCCCATCACCCGTGTCGATCGTCGAATACATCTTCAAGCGCCACGAGATACTGCTCACTCACGCCATTCCAACAACGCTGGAATCAGCGGCGGGCTTCTTGCTGGCGACCGTCATCGGCGTGATTCTTGCCATCGTCATTACCTATTCCCGTATCGCGCGCGAGGCCTTGTATCCGAACCTCGTCTTTTTCCAACTCATTCCAAAGATCGCACTGGCGCCCCTGTTCATCATCTGGCTGGGCATCGGATCGCAGTCGCGCATAGCTTTCTCCATCTTCATCGCCTTTTTCCCCGTCGTCATCGCAACGACGGCCGGACTGCTTAGCGTCGACAAGAGCATGGTGCGTCTGTGCCGCGGCCTGACCGCGACGGAATGGCAGATTTTCACCAGCGTCCGCTTCCCCGCCGCGCTTCCATATATCTTCAGCGGCATGAAAATTGCCGTCACATTGGCGATAATCGGCGTGATCATCGGCGAATTCATCACCGCACAAGCCGGCTTGGGGTACCTTATAATCTTCTCCACTGCGCGCGCAGACACGCAGGTCTCCATGGCCGCCATTGTTGTGCTTTGTATATGTGGCCTGCTTCTATATGGCCTGGTGGCGCTGGGTGAAATGCTGGCGAACCGGTTCTACGCTACGGAAAGTCGATGAAATACAATATTGAAAAGCGGGACGCGGAAACGGCAACCGCGACCCGGGAATTTGAATCGCTCTCTGCCGAGGTCGTTCAACGTCTCGAGATAGAAATCCTGAAAGGGCAGCGCCGCCCCGGAGATCGCCTCGATGAGCGGCAACTGGCCGAACAATATGGAGTTTCCCGCACCCCCGTGCGAGAGGCCTTGCAACGTCTGGCAGCCAGCGGTCTCGTCGTTTCGCGCGGACGGCAGGGTCTGCAGGTCGCGCAGCTATCGCTTGCCGATCTTCTCGATGCATTCAGCGTCGTGGCCGAACTCGAGGGCCTCGCATCCGCGCAAGCGGCACGTCGCATGCAGCCGGCTCAGCGCAAGCAACTTGAGCTGGCTCATGAAGATTGCGTGCGAGCGAGCGAATCGGGCGATGCAGAGTTCTTTTACGAAGCCAACATCAAGTTCCACGAAACTATTGCCGAGGCCAGCCATAACAGAATCCTGCAGGAAGAGTTGCGCCGGCTGACGCTTAAGATATCACCTTACCGGCGCACCATCACCTACCAGCCGGGAAGAACGGTGTCTTCCATCCCCGAGCATCGAGAGGTGATGGAAGCGATATTCAGTGGCGACGCGGAAAGGGCGCGCGCCACGATGCGCAAGCACGTTACCCTCCTTGGCGAAGGCCTGCCCGATTTGCTGCATTTTCTGCGGATGGCGGGCGATCAGAGCGATTGGGTAGGATGATCCGGAGAGGACAGATGCGACCGGCCAACGAGGGCTGTTGCATCCGACTCCGGGACGTGGCTCCAACCAGGTATCGTCGCGCAAACGGAAGCTGAACAGCCGGAGCCAGCCCACGCCCAAGCCTGCTTGCAAAAGGTATTCGCCGCAGATAAAAAAAGAATGGTCTTTTTGATTCTGTTCGATGCACGAATTCCTGACGCCCCTCTACCTCTGGATCAAGGCTGCTCACGTCTTTTCCGCGATGCTGTGGCTGGGAGGGCAATGCCTGCTGCTGACGGTCCTCGCAGCGCATGCCGAGGCCCTTGGCCGGAATGAAGATGGCGGCCATTTCGCAGAGGTCGAGCGGCGGTGCCTCGGGATCGTCGTCAATCCGGCCATGCTCGCGACCCTTGTGTTCGGCATGACCTTGTTCCTGTTGCAAGGACCAGCATTGCTCCGGGAGAGCTGGTTCCAGTTCAAGCTCCCAGCTGTGGTCGCCCTGACTGCCTTGCACGGGATGATCGCGGCGACGCATGGTGCGATGCGCCGCGACGGGAAGCCGCCCGCGCGGGGCCGCATCGGCCGCCTCCAGGTGGCCGGCCTCGCTCTGACTGCAGCAATCGTCTCGCTCGCCGTCGTCAAATGAGGAACGGAATGTCCGGATCGTCCGAACCCCGCCTGTCCCAGCTCCTGCGCCTGGCCGCCATCGCGGAAGGCACGACCTTGCTGCTCCTTGTCCTGGTCGGCGTCCCCCTCAAGCACATGCTGGGTATCGGTGAAGTCACCCGTTGGCTCGGGCCGATCCACGGCTTCGCTTTTCTGTTCTACATCTGGGCCGTCATCAACGAATTGGCGAAGACGGACCTGCCCAGAGGCTGGATCTGGCCGGCGATCGGCTTCAGCTTCGTGCCGGGTGGCACGTTCTGGTTCTATCGCCATTCGCTGGTGCCGCGAGGCTAAGAGACATGGCATACGAGAAGGGCTTGCGGTCGCGCGAGGAAATCGTTTCGGCTGCTTCCAGGATCGTCTTCGAGCGCGGTTACGCCGCCTCGTCCTTCGCCGATATCGCGGGCAGGCTCGGCGTCACCATGGGCAAGATCACCCATCACTTCCCAAGCAAGGCGGCTCTGTTCGAGGCCATTCTCGAACAGGCCGTCGAGCGGTTCCGGGCCGAGACCTTGCCGATCATGAGTGATCCCGGCCTTGCCCCGGCGGCGCGCCTGGCGCTGGTCTTCGAACGGTTGGAGAAATTCTACTTTCATCAAGGCGAGCCCATCGGCTGTCCGGTCGGTCACACCGCGATGGACCCGGTCACGACGTCCCCCGCGATGCGAAGCAAGGCCACGTCGCTGGTGAGCGACATGGAGGCATCGATGGCACGCAATCTCATGGAGATGGGCTGGCCTGAAGGAGAGGCACAGCGCCGCGCCGCGATCGTGACGGCAGCCTGGCAGGGCGCGGTCATGCTTTCGCGCGCAGGCGGCGGCATCGCCTACTTTCGAACCATGCTCGCGCATCTCCGCGGATTGCTGGCCGAGGCTCCCCGGCCGAGGTGAGCTGGACCTGGGCCGGCAGTGCGCCCTGCCGTAGCGACGCTCAGCCGGTGCGTTTTCCGCCGCCCAGCAGGTCCGCGAGGCGCCCGAAGCTCCTCTCCCAGCCGGCGCTGGCCTTGATGCAGACGCGCAATCGCGCTCCAACGTCGGTCTTATCGGCCATTGGCATTACGCCCAAGGCCAGGGTGTGAGCTGCATCTCCTCGCCATCCTTCGTGCGCTCGAGAATGCGGAAGACCTGGACCGTTGCCCGCCGGCAGGCTTCTGCCGCGGGAAGCCCCTTTGCCAGCCCGGCGACGAACAGAGCTGTGAACAGATCCCCCGTGCCGCAGGGGCGGATCGGCAGGCGATCCGTAGCCGTGCGGGAGAGCCCGTGCGGTTCGCAAAGAATGGTCTCCACCTTGCCCACAGGGGTGTCTTCGAGCGTGCATCCGGTGGCTATGACGCTGCGCCGGCTGCCATCGGCAAGCGCGGCTGCCGCGACGCGCAGGTCGGGGGCCGAACGTGCCGCGAGGCCCGACAGGAGCTCGAGCTCGAACTGGTTGGGTGTTATCGCCGACGCCATCGGAACGAGCGTGTCGCGAAACGCTTCGAGCAGCCCGTCGGCCACGAAGATGCCGACATCGTCGTCGCCGACGACGGGATCGCAGACATAGAGGAGCGAGGGGTTGGATTTTCGCGCGCGGGCGACGAAGGCGGCGACGACCTCGGCGTTCGCGACGGATCCGAGATAGCCGGTCAGAAGAATAGAAGCCTTCTCGACCAGGCCGCGCTCCTCGACGCCGAGCAACAGGTCGTTGACCAGTTGCGGCTCCAGGACTCTGCCGCGCGTCGTCGGGTAGTGCGGGTGATTGGACAGGAGCGTGGTGGGCACCGCCGCGACGGCAAGTCCTTCGGCCTGCATGGGAAAGACCGCCGCGCTGTTGCCGACATGGCCGTGCACCACCTGACTCTGGATCGAGATCACCAAGCGGGTTTGGTTGGTTTCGCCCACGCTTCGCCTTGTTTGCCGCGGATTTTCGTCGGAAAACCGTGGAACATTTTTCCGAGCCCTGGTCAGCATGCGGCTTCTTTCTTCACGGCGCCCGGCCAATAGTAGGAATCGGGAAGCGGGCGCGCGCCGAACACTGCCTGGCCGACCCGGACCACCGTGGCGCCTTCCTCGATCGCGGTTTCGAAATCGCCCGACATGCCCATCGAAAGCTCGGCGAGCGCATCGCCTTGCGGCGCCTCCTGCAATGCCCTGTCGCGGATGGAACGCAGCAGACGAAAGCAGCGGCGAACCTCGTCGGTGTCCGCGGTGAAGCGCGCCAACGTCATGAAACCGCGCGGACGAAGGCTGTCGAAGGCTGTCAGCTCCCTCAGGAATTGCGCGACCTCGCCTTCGGCAAGGCCGTACTTGCTCGCCTCGTTGGAGGTGTTGACCTGAACGAGCACGTCGAGGCCGCGCCCCAGATGCTGCAGGCGCTTCTCCAGGGCGGTCGCCAGCGACAGGCGGTCGAGGGACTGTACCTCGTCGGCAAAGCGCAGCACGTCCTTCACCTTGTTGCTCTGGAGATGGCCGATCATGCTCCAGCGGACAGGCTCGCCGGCAAGCGCTTCCGCCTTGCGGCGCCCTTCCTGCACCTTGTTCTCGCCGAGGATCTCCTGGCCGGCCGCGATCGCCTCGCGCACACGTTCGGCGGCCACTGTCTTGGTCACCAGAACCAGCCGCACCGTGTCGGCGGCGCGCCCTGAGCGCAGCGCGGCGTCGCGGATGCGCTTGCGCACCGTCTCGAGGTTGGCAGCGACGCTGCCGTGTTGATAGCGGTCCGTCATCTTCTCAGTCCCTGGAGTTCTGCGAACATGGCGCCTTGCGGGCACCGACCCCGTGTAGGTGCCCGGCCTTGCGATAGCGCGATATCCGGCCTATCCAGAAGATCCAGTTTTGAGAAATTGGATAGGCCGGATGAGAGTCGATATAGCGATCGAATTGAGGAGCGAGGGCGCCCAGCCAGTGTTCCTCGACCTTTCCGCCTCGATCATCCGTGAGATCGAGCGGGGCAGGCTGAGGCCCGGCGATGCGCTTCCCGGCACGCGTGCGCTCGCCAGGAGCCTGAAGCTCAACCGCAATACGGTCGATGCCGCTTATCACGAACTGACGATGCAGGGCTGGCTGGTGGCCGAGCCATCGCGCGGCACTTTCGTGGCGCGCGACCTGCCGGAGTTCGGGAAACTGGGGCCGTCGCCTCGCTCCCGTTCGGAAGAGCGCCGGAACGAGCCGCCCCCGCCCGCGACGCTTCATCTCTCCGACGGCGCGCCGGATTCGCGGCTGGCGCCGCGCACCGAGCTTGCGCGCGCTTTCCGCCGCGCCCTCGATAGCCCGATCTTCCTTACCTCGGCCCAGGACGATCCGCGCGGCAGCCCAATGCTCAGACGCGCGCTCGCCTCCTATCTCGTGGCCGAGCGTGGCCTCGCCGCCACGCCGGAAGACGTTCTGGTGACGCGCGGCAGCCAGATGGCGCTGTTTCTTGCGGTGAACGCCTTGCTCGGCAGGGGAGACGTCGTCGCGGTGGAGACGCCCGGCTATCCGCTCGCCTGGGCGGCCTTCCGGGCGGCTGGGGTGGAGATCGTCGGGGTGCCGGTCGATGCCAACGGCCTCGACGTCGAGCGCCTCGCCGATCTCGCAGCGCGCAAACCGGCCCTCAAGGCGGTCTATCTCACGCCGCATCATCAATATCCGACCACGGTGACGCTCGGCGCGGCGCGGCGGCTCAAGCTTCTGGAGATCGCCCGCCGTCACGGCCTTGTCGTCATCGAGGACGACTACGATCACGAATATCGGTTCGAAGGGCGCCCGGTCCTGCCGATCGCGGCGCGGGCGACGGCGGGCGACGCGGTCGTCTATGTCGGCTCGCTTTCCAAGCTGCTCGCGCCGGGTGTTCGCGTCGGCTACGCGGTGGCGGGGCCAGCCCTGCTGGGGCGCATGGCGGAGCGCCGGGAGGCCATCGACCGACAGGGCGACCTGCCGCTCGAACAGGCATTGGCCGGACTGATCGAGGACGGCACGCTTCGCCGTCATGCTCGCAAGGCCCGGCGGATCTACCAGGCGCGTCGGAATCATTTCGGCGCGGTGTTGGCGCAGACTTTCGGCGACGCGGTCTCCTTCAACCTGCCGGCGGGCGGCCTGGCCGTGTGGCTGCGCGTTACCGACGGCATCAGCGCCAGCGAATGGGCAGGCAACGCGGCGGCGCTCGGCCTCTCCGTCATGCCGGGCGCGAGGTTCTCGCTCGAGCCCGCCATGGCGCCGGAGGCCTTCCGTCTCGGCTTCGCCACTTTGGACGAGGCGGAGCTGGCGCGCGCCATGCGGTTGCTGGCGCAAGCAAAACCTGCGGCGCGCGAAGGCGGGATTGGCCGACATGGCCGAACTGTGGCAGATTTGCGAGGATAATCCTTTGCTAGCGAGTGCGCCGCCATGGAAACCAAGCCCGTCGATCTGCCCGTTCTGCTCAAACGTCGCCTGCAGGCGCAGGTGATCGGGCCCATCCATGCGGAGATGGTCGCGGCGATCGGCAAGGAGAAGGCCGACGCCATCCTCGACGCCGCCATCCGCAAGGCGGCGGTCGCCGAGGGCAGGGCCTTCGCAGCCAAGGCGCCGGAGGGACGCACCTCCATGGCCCACTTCATAAAGCTCTACGAATTGTGGACGGCTGGCGCCGCTCTCGAAATCGAGGTGCTGGAGGCGACCGACGAAACGTTCGACTTCAACGTGACGCGCTGCAGATATGCCGAGGCCTACAAGGAGATGGGCCTCGGCCATATCGGCCATCTCATGTCGTGCAACCGCGACGGCACTTTCTGCCAGGGCTACGACCCCAATATCGAGCTCGAGCGCGAACACACGATCATGGCCGGTGCCCCTTGCTGTACGTTCCGCTACTCGTACAAGCAGCCGAAGACTTGACTGGCGGCCGCCCCATCTCCGCTCATTCCGAGATGGATTTCCCTTGGTTGCCAGGCAACAAGCCGAGAATGTCGTCATAGACCGATCGCCATTCCTCGTCGCTCAGATCGAGCAGACGAAAGCTTCTGAGGAAGAACACTCCTTCGGACGCGATGAAGGCAAGGCGGGCGTTGCGTCCCTCTTCGGTCGTCGGGTCCACCCCCTTGAGTTGCTCGCGATACCATATGCGCGACGCTGCGAGCTGGTCTGAATTCTGGAGGAGCGTGGCCAGCATCACGGCGGAGCGCGAGCCTTCCTCCTCGTCGGATTGCCGGCCCGCTTCGATATAGGCGCGCACATGCGCGAAAGGACTGCGGTCCTCGCCTTGCAGCGTTGCGATGTCGCGGTCGAAAGTCTCGCACCAGCGATCGAGCATCGCGGTGAGCAGCCCTTCCTTCGTGCCGAAGCAATATTGCACGCCGCCCTTGGTGATGCCGGCCGCCTTGGCTACGGCGTCGATCGTCAAGCCCGCCGCGCCGGTTTCGGCAACGACGGCCTCGGCGGCGTCCAGCACCTTGTCGCGATCGATCGTTCTGGGGCGTCCCAGCGCGCTCTTGTCTTTTCTTTCCATACGTATGTATTTATATTCCTTCTCGTTCGCAGACAAGCGGTCTGCGTTCTCGTGCCCAGGATCTTTCATTCCATGACTTCAAGCAATCGCTGGCTTGTGCTCGCCATCGTCTCCAGTGCTCTGTTCCTCATCGTCGTCGACATCACAGTGCTCTACACGGCGCTGCCGCGCCTTACCCACGATCTCCAGGCAACCGCCTCGGAAAAACTCTGGATCGTCAATGCCTACCCGCTCGTGGTGGCGGGGTTGCTGCCTGGATTTGGCACGCTGGGCGACCGGCTCGGCCACAAGCGGCTTTTCCTGGCGGGGCTTGTCGTGTTCGGGCTGGCCTCCCTCATCGCCGCCTATTCGCCGTCCCCTGCGGTGTTGATCGGTGCACGCGTATTGCTCGCCGCCGGGGCCGCGCTGATGATGCCGGCGACGCTGTCGATCATCCGCCTGACCTTCACCGACGAAGGCGAGCGCGCCTTCGCCATCGGTATCTGGGCGGCGGTGGCCTCCGGCGGAGCCGCCTTCGGCCCTGTGCTGGGCGGACTGCTGCTCGAATATTACTGGTGGGGCTCCGTCTTCCTGATCAATGTTCCCGTGGTGATGGTCGCTTTTGTTGCCGGCCTCGTCATGCTGCCCAACCGTCGGGGTTCGTCCGAACGCGGTTGGGACCTGATCGGTTCGGTCCAGGCCATGATCGGCTTGGTAGGCATCGCCTACGCGATCAAGGAGATGGGAAAGAGGCTTCCATCCTGGGAGGCGGCACTGGTCGCACTGATCGTCGGCGTAGCGGCGATGGCTCTGTTCGTCCGGCGCCAGCGGCGGAGCGCCGCGCCATTGATCGATTTCGGCCTGTTCCGCAATTCGCGGTTCTCGTCCGGCGTCGCGGCCGCCACGGCCGCTTCCGCGGCACTTGTCGGCTTCGAACTCGTGTTCAGCCAGCGGTTGCAGCTGGTGCTCGGCCTCTCGCCTCTCCAGGCCGGCCTCCTCATCCTGCCGATACCGCTCGCCTCGTTCTTCGCCGGTCCCATTGCCGGCTTGCTCCTGCCGCGCCTTGGAGCAGGACGAGTCATGTCGTCGGCGCTCGCGATGGCCGGGCTCGGCCTGACGGCATTTCTCGCCACCTATCATGCGGCCTCCTTCGTTTGGGTGTCGGCCCTCGCAATGATGGGCTTCGGCATCGGCGGCGCGATGTCGGCGGCTTCCACCGCCGTGATGACCAGTGCGCCGGAGGACAGGGCGGGCATGGCGGCGTCCGTCGAGGAGGTTTCCTACGAACTCGGCGGCGCGATCGGCATCGCCGTGCTGGGCAGCATCATGTCGGCGATCTATACGGCCGCGCTCGTCATGCCAGACGGGCTCGGCATTCCGGCTGCCGCTCGAGACAGCCTCGACGAGGCCCTGTTGGCGGCCGAGGCTCTCGCCCCGGATGCCGCGAGCGCTGTGACCGCGCTGGCGCGCGCTGCCTTCGATCGCGCTTTCGAAGGCGTGATCGTTGCGGCGGCAGCGCTGCTGTTCGCCGGTGCCGCGGCTATCGCCTTCGTCGACCGGACTCGGCCGCATACAAGAGCAGTAAGATCGGGATATTGAGCGAGTTTTTTTATTGTAAATACCGTATGTGAACCTCACGTTGTATCCGGTAGATGTACATGTGTAAAACTTGAGATGTATCTCCGAGCCGCGCTGTATTTATTTTGGTAAAATTGAGTCTGTGTCTTCACAGGCGTATATTTATTGTTCTGTGTTGGTTCGGGAGGCTGCAATGTCAATCCCGCATGAGAGGCGCTCGGATTTCAGCGCTCTCCACCCCATGGTAAGAAAGGCTGTCGAAGCCACGCACAAGCAACTGGTGGCGGAAGGACATCCCTTCGAGGTCTATGAAACCTACAGGACTCCCAAGCGCCAGACATTTCTGTTCGCGCAGGGCAGGACCAGGCCGGGCAAGATCATCACCAAGGCCGGGCCCTGGAGCTCATACCACCAATATGGGCTGGCGGCCGATTTCGTCCTGAAGATCAATGGAAACTGGAGCTGGGACGACAAAGGAGCCAGGGCAAAATCGTGGCGTCGCCTGCACGAGATCGGCCGGCAGAACGGCCTCGAGCCGCTGAGTTTCGAGCTGCCGCATCTGCAGATGGCTGGGCTTCAGGTTTCACAGTTGCGCAAAGGCATATACCCGTCTGGCGGCGACGCCACATGGGCCGAGAACCTGCGCGCCACAATCATCGATTGGGCAAATGGCGGGCCGCCGCCTCCACAGGTCATGGACCGGCCGCCGCTTCCCGACCAGGCGGATGATGCCCTCGCGACCGAGGGCGCCGTGTTCATGACGGAGGGCGTGCAGATGGATCTCGACGACGACGAACTGAATCGGCCGGCGACCCCCGCCGGTGTTTCGGCGGGAGCCGCCAAGGCCAGCCATTTCTCACGGATTCAGCCGATCGTGGACAAGTGGGAAGGCGGCTACGTGGATCACCCCGAGGATCCAGGCGGGGCGACCAATATGGGCATTACGCTGGCGACGCTGTCGCGCTGGCGCGGCAGGCCGGTGAGCAAGGCGGAAGTCAAGGCGCTGGCGCGCGCCGAAGCCTGGCAGATCATGAAGACCAACTATTACGACATCATACGGGGCGACGACCTGCCTTTGCCCATTTCCCTCGCCGTCCATAATGCCGCTGTGCTGCACGGCCCTGACCGGAGCGGGCGCTTCCTTCAGGCGGCCATCGCCAAGCAGGGGATCGACATCGAGATCGATGGAGCCATCGGATCCGAGACGTTGAAGGCATTGGCCCAGGCGGACAAGCGCCGGCTGGTGGCGGACTTCTTCGCCGCCCAGGAACAGTTCCTTCGCGGCCTCAAACATTTTCCGACATTCGGTAAAGGATGGATCAATCGCCTGGAAGACATCCGGCGGGCGACGAACGCGATGTTCGCCGAGTCTCCCGTCATCGTCGCGGATGCGCCGCAGGTACTCGAGGAGGTCGTCATGTCCAGTGAAGCGCCGCAACCGCTACCCACGGCGAATATCAATGAGCCGGGCTTGAGCAACGAGGAGATGAGGCGGCTCATCCATATGCTTGGCAAGATCCTGTTCGGCGGCAACGGTACCGTGCCCGAGGTGTTCGCCGATCGTCCGGCCGAAATCGTGAACCACGGCAAGCAGATCAACCACCTGCCCGTCCCAGTCCCGGCAAAGCCGCCGTTGACCACGGTCAACGCGGCCCTGGGGGAAACCGTTGGCAGGATGCTCGATGGCCGCAAGACGGCGATCGGGGTCATCGGCACCGTGCTTACGTCGGTCTTCAACACGGCCCAAGGGGCGGGTTCCCTGCCGGGCGTCCTCGGCCCGCTTTCCTCCTTCGTGCCTTATCTCCAGCCCTTGATGATCGGTCTGGCCATTTGGGGCGGCTTCGGCAAGTTCGACAAGTGGTTCAAGAAGGTCCCGAGCTGAACCCGATAGATACGAGCGCCCGCGCCTTCATTCGAACGTCGTCTGCTTTGGATTCGCACTTTCTTGAGCAGCCGGCCGCGGGGGGTGGCGCCCTTCCTCTCCCCCCGCGCCAAGCGCGGGGGAGATGGGGCTCGGCGAGGCCGAGACGGAGAGGGGGATCTGCCAAGCAGGGCTGTCGGGGCCGTTCACGATCTGTCAACGACTGACCGGGTTTGGTCACGCCTTATTCGTCGATCTCCTCGACCAGCACGGTCGCGGAACCCTGGTTGTTCCGATAGAAGTAGTTCGACAGGCCGGGCAAGGCGACCATCGCGTCATTGACGAATATGTAGAGCTCGCCAGAGGTGCGCGGCGTGACCTCGGCGACGAGCGTGGTGTTCGCGGATGCTTCCTGCCCGGGGCGCGTCCGCACAGGAGCCAGCACATATTCATCGTTTCCATATCGCCCGACGCGCACGATCGGCTTGAACCAGGGTTGGCTCCACCAGCGCTTCATGAGTGTTCCCAGATAGTGTGCCCATCCGCCTTTCACGCCGAGCGTGCCGGCATCGAGCCCGGCGTCTGCCCACGGTTTGTCTATCGTGACGGTCACCTTGTATCGCATGCCGGCCTGAATCCAGTTTTCCGTGTCCTGGCAGATCGAGCCGGTCGAGAACGCGACCGGCCTGCCCGCCAATGGCAGCGGGTCGTCGTGGTTCTGCAGCGGCGCGGGGCAGTAAGCGCCCGCGGAATTGGCGCCCTCGAAGACCAGCTTGTTCGCCATCATGGCTATCAAGCCGAGGGAAAGGGCCAGGAAAGCGGCCGGCAGGATGTATTCCTTCAAGGCGTTGTAGAGCCAATTCGCGAAGCGGTTCATGCGCACGGCGCGCGCAAAGGCGAGCAGGGATGAACTGTCGTCGTGTCTTGCAGGTCGCAGGCGCTGGAACAGGAAAACCGACGCACAGGCGAGGCAGCCGATGAGGAGGCCGAGCGCGCCGCGATTGCCCGCCAGGCCTACCGCCGCGGCGGCAATGCCGAAGGCCAGCGTTCCCGACAGTGCGACGCGCTGCAGAGCCTCCTTTCGCTGCGACGGCGCGGACGCCGCCACGACGTTGCCCCATGCGGCCGCCGCACGGTCATGTATGCGCTTTCGCAAGACCGCGTTCAGGCCGAGGCAGGCGCCGAACGCAGCGGCCAAAAGGATAGCCTGCGCGGGATGTTGCCGAATAGCATCCAGCCAGGGAGAGGCAAAGCCCGGCAGAAGCCCCTTGAAAAGACCGACGACCGGACCGATCAGGCCGCGCGATACCACGTCTGCCTGATCGATGATCTTATGGGTGAAGTAACCGGCGAGGAGCGGGTAACTTGCCGCCAGCAGAGCCAGGCCCAACATCACGTAATAAAGGCCGCGGCGCCACCATACGGTGTCACGCATCAACTGCACCCGCTCGCCATGACCGAATGCGCCGGCCTGCTCCAGCTTCGCCAGAACGTCACGAAACTTCTGTTCCATCTGGGCGAGGTCGCGCTTGCGGCCGGCCGGCAATGGCAGCTTGTCTTCCGCGGTTGCATCGTCGGTTGTCGCTGCTGCTTCCGCAGGGCCGCGGAACGGCAGTTTGTCGCCCGTCGGGGATAGAACCTCCATTTTCCTGGGAAGGGAAAGCGGTGCGTAGCTGTCCGCTCCTTCGGCCATGCGCATGAGCACGCTGGAGTCGACGAGCGGCACGGCCGACCTGCCCATCAGCCAACCCGCGGCGCGGGGATGGTAGCGATAGAAGATGCCAAACCCGGCGCGCGAATCGTAGATGCGGCCGCTGGTCGAGGCGTAGTCCCAATAGTCCGCGACAATGTCCGGTTTGAAACGGAGGCCGCTTTCCGCGGCCTCGCCGATCATCCAGCACAAGGGTATGTGGGCCAGCCGGTCATCCGGATACCCGCCGCCGATGTTGGAGTGGGAGCCGGCGAACCAGACCTGGCGCAGCCGTGGCGGAGCGCCGTCCACGCTCGCCGTATCCCTTGTACTCTCGTCCCAGCGGATCGGGAAGAAAGTCCGCCTTTCGTCGTCGATGCTGAAGGCCTGGCGGGCGCGATCGACTGAGTCCAGCAGGTTCTTCCTCTCGAAGGTCATCGGCCAGACCCATTTGTCGACCGCTTTCGTCAGTTCATCGACCGGAAGGCCGTATGCAGCGACCGTGTCCCAGACGCCGAGAAAATGGATTCGGATGCGCTGGCCCGATCGCAAGTCCGCCGGCTTGGGTTTGACGTCTTCGTAGTTGCGGCTGCCTGTCAATTCGCTCCAGGCGGCGACGGCGTTGTCGCGAACGAGTCGGCTCAGCCAGACCCAGAACTGCCATTTCGGAACGGGAAAGGCCTTCGGTCGAAAGGCCCGATATGCGGCCAATGCGTTGCGATCGAGCTCTTCCTCCGACTTGAAGTTCACCAGGCCTTCCCTGGTGATCAGTCCGACGAGGACACGCACGGTGAAGGCGCCACGGCTGAAGCCGAATGCATAGATCCGATCGCCTTCCCGATAGTTGAGGCAGAGGAACTTGTAGAGCGCCAGGATACGTCGTTTGACGCCGAAGCCGAGGGCAAGGCCGACAACCTCGAAAGGCCTGAAGCTGGACGTGCCAACCCCGTCGGCGAAAACCGCGATCTGGTCGCCATCGCTCAGATCGAGCGCCTGATAGAGGCGCCAGACATTCGTCTTGAACAGCTTCGCGGCGCTGTTGCCGGTTCCATCGGCCAGTACGACGAGATTCCTTCCCATAATCGGCCTCGTGTGCACAGGCAGGACTGGGAAGATCCTGCTGTTATGAGTGCTTTATTCTATCACATCGGCGGCCGGGCGATGAATATTTCTGGATTTATTACAGTTCATGTACTTAAGCTTTAAGATATAATCTCGTACGGATTTACGTCGAAAGACGAGAGACATCTACCAGGGATGCTGATGCGTTTCGGGCAGTCTCACGCGTGTATCGAGTTTCGCGAGTACAGAAACTTGTTGCCTTCACTTCCTGCAATTTCTAGCATTTCGCCCATGGCCGTTTGGCTTGGATCAATGTGTCTCTCTGTGCGGCTCGTGTAACCCTGCGAATGTCGTTCACCAGACGAGGAGATGCGGAATGCCGAGTGTGAGGCCGGGGAGGGTTCGCCCATATCCGTCCCCGACAATCTCTGCCCTGCTGTTTCCCCGTCGTGCCCCCGTGGTGCGCCCCAAACTTTCTCATACGTGCCGACAGAGGATCTATGTGACGGCCGTCCGGCCGTCAGGGATGCAAACGATCTGGCCGGATCGCCGGCGACACGGAAAGGGCCGCCTCGATGACACATACCCGCAAAAGCTGGCTTCTCGCCGCCCTGCTCGCCATCGTCGCCATCGCTGGCTATTATGCGTGGCAGACGTTCAATAGCGGCGGTCTGCCGGCCGGCTTCGCCAGCGGCAACGGACGGATCGAGGCGGTCGAGATCGACGTATCGACCAAGACTCCGGGGCGCATCAAGGAGATCCTCGTCAACGAGGGGGATTTCGTTCAGGCCGGCCAGACGCTCGCCCGCATGGACACGGAGCAATTGGAGGCGCAGCGCCGACAGGCAGAAGCGGAATTGCGGCGCGCCGTCATCGGTGTCGACACAGCGAAAAGCGTCGTTACGCAGCGCGAGGCGGAGCGCACGGCAGCCGAAGCAGTCGTTGCGCAGCGCGAGGCCGAGCGCGACGTTGCCGACAGGCGTTTTGCTCGCTCCCAACAGCTGGTACGTACCAACACGATCTCGCAGCAGGTGCTGGACGATGACCGTGCGACCGCTCAGGGGGCCAAGGCCGCCCTCGGCGCGGCGCAGGCCCAGCTGGCGGCCTCTGAAGCCGCGGTGGGCGCCGCCAAGGCGGCTGTGGTCGATGCCGAGGCCGCAGTCGAGGCAGCCAAGGCGGCTATCGACAGCATCACCGCCGACATTAACGACGCGACGCTCGTTTCGCCGCGCGACGGCCGTGTCCAATATCGCGTAGCCCAGCCGGGTGAGGTGCTGTCGGCAGGCGGTCGCGTGTTGAATCTCGTCGATCTCGGGGACGTGTACATGACGTTCTTCCTGCCCACTGCGCAGGCCGGACGGGTGCCGATCGGCGCCGAGGTGCGCCTGGTTCTCGATGCGGCGCCCCAATATGTAATCCCCGCCAAGGTGAGCTATGTCGCCGATGTCGCGCAGTTCACGCCGAAGACTGTCGAGACCGAGGAGGAGCGCCAGAAGCTCATGTTCCGGGTCAAGGCCCAGATTTCTCCGGAGCTGCTGCGCAAATACATCCAGCAGGTCAAGACCGGCCTTCCCGGCATGGCCTATGTCCGGCTCGATCCGGAAGCCGAGTGGCCCGGCAACCTCGGAAACGTCGTGCAATGAGCGGACCCGCGCCTGACGGAACGTCCGGCGATGAAGGTCCGGTCGTCCGCCTCGATGGCGTGGGACTTTCCTACGGCACGACGCGAGCGCTCGACGGTATCACTCTCGACATGCCGGCCGGATGCATGGTCGGGCTCATTGGACCTGACGGGGTGGGCAAGTCGAGCCTGCTGTCGCTGATCGCCGGAGCCCACGTCGTTCAGAAAGGGCATGTCGAGGTGCTTGGCGGCGACATCGCCGACGCGGGTCATCGGTCGCGTACCTATCCGCGCATCGCCTACATGCCGCAGGGTCTCGGCAAGAATCTCTACTCGACGCTTTCGGTCTTTGAGAACGTCGATTTTTTTGGACGCCTCTTCGGGCACGACAGGCGGGAGCGGGAGCGCCGCATCGCCGAACTTCTGCGCAGCACGGGGCTGTCGCCTTTCGCGGACCGGCCTGCCGGCAAGCTGTCGGGCGGCATGAAGCAGAAGCTGGGCCTTTGCTGCGCCCTCATCCACGATCCCGACCTCCTGATCCTGGACGAACCCACGACCGGTGTCGATCCGCTTTCGCGACGCCAGTTCTGGGAACTCATCGACGCGATTCGGAGCAGCCGTCCCGGCATGAGCGTCATCGTGGCCACCGCCTATATGGAGGAGGCCGCGCGCTTCGACTGGCTGATGGCGATGGATGCGGGCCGCGTTCTTGCTACCGGCACGCCGACCGAGCTGCTGGAGAAGACCGGCGAGCCCAATCTCGATGCGGCTTTCATCGCCCTTCTGCCCGAGGAGAGACGCCAGGGGCACCACGAGGTCGTCATTCCTCCGCGCCAGGTGGGTGCCGACAGCGATATCGCGATCGAGGCGGAACACCTCACCATGCGCTTCGGCGATTTCACGGCCGTCGACAATGTCAGCTTCCGCATCGCCCGCGGCGAGATATTCGGGTTTCTCGGCTCGAACGGTTGCGGCAAGACCACGACGATGAAGATGCTGACCGGGCTACTCCCGGCGAGCGAGGGCACGGCGCGCCTGTTCGGCCGGGAGGTGGATCCCCGGGACATGGAGGTGCGCCGTCGTGTCGGCTACATGTCGCAGGCTTTCTCGCTTTATTCCGAGCTGACCGTAAGGCAGAATCTCGACCTTCATGCCCGGCTCTTCGGCATGACGAACGAAGCCATACCCCAGCGCATCGACGAGATGGTCCGGCGCTTCGACCTTGTCGAGGTCGTGGACAGCTTGCCGGACGCGTTACCTCTCGGCATGCGCCAGCGCCTGTCATTGGCCGTGGCGTTGATCCACTCTCCCGACATCCTCATCCTCGACGAGCCCACCTCCGGCGTCGATCCTGTGGCGCGCGACGGCTTCTGGCAGATCCTTTCCGACCTTTCGCGCCGGGACAATGTGACGATTTTCGTCTCGACCCATTTCATGAACGAGGCCGAGCTCTGTGACCGTATTTCCCTCATGCATGCGGGCAAGGTGCTCATCTCCGACACGCCGAAAGCGATCGTAGAGAAGCGGTCGGCCGCGACACTGGAGGAAGCCTTTGTCGCCTACCTCGAGGACGCGATCGGCGAGGGCGGCGCACCCGCGCAAGCCGTGCCGGAGCCAGAACCCGTAGTCGAGGTGGTTGAAGAGCATGACGAGCGAGGCGGTTTCCGGCGCTTTTTCGACCCGCGTCGGATGTTCGCCTATACCCAGCGGGAGGCTTTGGAGTTGCAGCGCGATCCCATCCGCGCGACCCTTGCCGTTCTGGGCAGCGTCATCCTCATGTTCGTGATCGGTTATGGCATCAACATGGATGTCGACGACCTTACGTTTGCCGTGCTCGACCGCGACGACACGACGGTGAGCAGGGACTATGTGCTGCAGATCGCCGGATCCCGCTATTTCATCGAGAAGGAGCCGATCACCGACTACGAGGATCTCGACCGGCGCATGCGCGACGGGGAGATCAGCCTCGCCATCGAGATCCCACCCAATTTCGGGCGGGACGTGACGCGCGGCCAGAATGTCGAGATCGGCGTCTGGATCGATGGCGCCATGCCTTCCCGTGCAGAAACAGTGCGCGGTTACGTGCAGGGGCTGCATGCGACCTGGCTGACCCAGAAGGCGCGCGAGCTTTACGGCGATGCGGCAACCATCGGAAATTTTCAGCTCGAGATTCGCTACCGCTACAATCCCGACGTGCAGAGCCTCGTCGCCATGGTGCCTGGCGTCATTCCGCTCCTGCTCCTCATGATCCCGGCCATGCTCGCAGTGCTCAGCGTCGTGCGCGAGAAGGAACTCGGTTCGATCGTCAATTTCTACGTCACGCCGGTGACGCGCCTGGAATTTCTCCTCGGCAAACAGCTTCCATACGTTGCACTCGGCATGCTGAACTTCGTGATGCTTACGGCCTTCGCGGTGTTCATCTTCCGGGTGCCCTTCACGGGCAGCCTGCTGGCCTACAGCGTGGCTGCCTTTCTTTACGTCATCGTCACGACGGGCATGGGGCTGTTGATCTCCGCCTTCATGAAAAGTCAGATCGCGGCGATCTTCGGAACAGCGCTGATCACCCTCATCCCCGCAGTCCAGTATTCCGGGCTCATCGATCCGGTTTCGTCGCTTCAAGGGGCGGGAGCCTTTGTCGGCAAAATCTACCCGACCACCTATTTCGTGACGATATCGAGGGGCACCTTCTCCAAGGCTCTGGAATTCGCCGACCTCTGGTCGTCGTTCATTCCGCTCCTTATCGCCATTCCAGTGCTGCTCGGACTCGCAGCGGCGTTCCTCCGGAAACAGGCGGGGTAACCGGCATGCGCATGAGGAACATCGTCCAACTCGGCATCAAGGAACTGCGCGGTCTCTCGCGCGATCCCATGCTGATGGTGCTCATCGTCTACGCCTTCACCTTGTCGATCTACACAGCGTCGAGGGCGATGCCGGAGACGCTGAACCATGCTGCTATCGCCGTGGTCGACGAGGACCAGTCGCCGGTCTCGTCCCGGATACTGACGGCGTTCTATCCTCCCTATTTCACCGTGCCGCAGCTAATCACTCAGCAGGAGATGGACAGCCGCATGGATGCCGGTCTCGACACGTTCGCCCTCGATATCCCTCCCAACTTCCAACGCGATCTGCTCGCCGGGAAATCTCCGACCATCCAGCTCAATGTCGATGCCACCCGGATGACGCAGGCCTTCACCGGCGGAGGCTACGTCCAGCAGATCGTCACCGGCCAGGTCGACGAATTCGCCGATCGCTATCGCAGCGTGTCCGTTCTGCCTGTCGAGCTGGCGCTGCGCGCCCGGTTCAACCAGGAGCTGAACAAGGGCTGGTTCGGCGCGATCACCAATGTGATCTCGTCCATCACCATGCTGGCGATCGTGCTGACAGGGGCGGCCCTGATCCGCGAACGCGAGCACGGCACGATCGAGCACCTGCTTGTGATGCCGGTGACGCCGACCGAGATCATGGTGAGCAAGATCTGGTCGATGGGACTGGTGGTTCTGGCGGCGGCAGCTTTCTCGCTGATCTTCGTTGTCCAAGGCCTGCTCGAAGTTCCGGTGCAGGGCTCGATGGCGCTCTTCCTGTTCGGCGCCGCGCTTCACCTTTTCGCGACCACCTGCATGGGCATCTTCCTCGCGACGATAGCCGGCTCGATGCCACAATTCGGCCTGCTGCTGATCCTGGTCCTTTTGCCGCTGCAGGTCTTGTCGGGCGCCACGACTCCTCGTGAGAGCATGCCCGACATCATCCAGAACATCATGCTGGCGGCGCCCAACACGCATTTTGTGATATTGGCGCAATCGATACTGTTCCGGGGCGCCGGGCTCGCCGTGGTGTGGCCGCAGCTGCTCGCGCTCGCGGTGCTCGGCATGGTCTTCTTCCTCTTCGCGCTGACCCGCTTCCGGCGTTTCCTGAGGTGACCTTCAGCCCGCGAAGGGTTATGACCCCCGCGGGCGGCAACGCCGCGAGGGAAGGGAACCGGCCAGGCCCATGCTCGAGAGGCGCGACAACTATCGGGATCTCTATGGCGACTTCCGCTGGAAGATTCCGGAACGTTTCAATATCGGCGTTGCCGTATCGGATGCATGGGCGGTGCGCGATCCCGAACGCATCGCGCTTTTCGACTACCAACCGGCGGGCGAAACGAGGACGCTGAGTTTCGCGCAGCTCGCCCAGCAATCCGATGCCTTCGCCAACGCGCTCAGGGCTCGCGGCGTCACGCGCGGGGATCGTGTCGCGCTGCTCCTGCCGCAATCCTTCGAGACGCTGATCGCCCATGTCGCGGTCTACAAGCTCGGCGCGATCGCCGTTCCTCTGGCGCTGCTGTTCGGCATCGAGGCGTTGGAATACCGGATGCAGACGGCAGGGGTGAAGGCGGTGATCACCAACGCCGCCGGCCATGCCAAGCTCAAGCCGATTGCGGCCCGGCTGACCGCGCTCGAGTTTATCGTGGCGGTGGAAGGCGCCGACGATGACGCGGCGGGTTTCCGCCAGCTCGTCGCGGATCATGCCGGACCTTTCCAGGCCGAGGATACGGGACCGGACGATCCAGCGATGATGATCTTCACCTCCGGAACGACCGGACCGCCCAAGGGTGCCCTGCACGGCCATCGTGTTCTGCTTGGACACCTTCCCGGGGTCGAGATGGCTTATGATTTCCTGCCGGCGCGTGGTGACCTCATGTGGACGCCGGCCGATTGGGCCTGGGCTGGCGGCCTCCTCAACGCATTGCTGCCGTCGCTCTATCTCGGCGTCCCCGTGGTCGCTTCGCGCTTCACGAAATTCGATCCCGAGGCGGCGCTCATGCTCATGGAGAGGATGGGGGTGCGGCTCGCCTTCATTCCTCCAACCGCGCTCAGGATGCTGAAGAGCGTCTCCGGCATAGCCAGGCGTTTCCGGCTCGATCTGCGCGCCGTATGCTCGGCCGGCGAGGCGCTCGGCCGCGAGACCTATGATTGGGCGCGAACCGAGCTCGGCCTCGTCGTGAACGAGTTCTACGGGCAGACCGAATGCAATCTCGTGCTCGGGTCCTGCGCCTCGATCGGCGTCACCCGTCCCGGCGCCATCGGCCTGCCGGTGCCGGGACACCGTGTGGCGATCATCGGCGAGGACGGGCGGCGCGTGGCGCCGGGCACCCCCGGCCAGATCGCGATCGCGCGGCCGGACCCGGTCATGTTCCTCGGCTACTGGCAGGCGCCGGAAGCTACGGCGAAGAAATTCATCGGCGACTGGATGATCACCGGCGACCAGGGCATCGAGGATGAAGATGGTTACGTGCATTTCTTCGGCCGCGACGACGATGTCATCACCTCGGCTGGCTTCCGCATCGGGCCCGGCGAGATCGAGGACTGCCTCACCGGCCACCCTGCCGTGGCGCTCGCGGCCGCCGTCGGCAAGCCCGACGCGCTGAGGACCGAGATCGTCAAGGCCTATGTGGTGCTGAAGGATGGTTTCACCGGTTCGCCCGAACTGGGCGACGAGATCAGCCTCTGGGTGCGCGAGCGGCTTTCCGCGCACGAATATCCGCGCGAGGTCGAATTCGTCGACTCCATGCCGCTGACGACGACGGGCAAGGTCATTCGCCGCATCTTCCGTGACCGCGCCAGCCGGGAGGTGGATGGTGAGTGAGCAATCAGCTCTTGCTTGATTGCGTTTCTATCTTTTGGTTGCAATGCAATCAAATCCGGAGATGAGCTCATGGCGTCGATTACCGTCAGAAACGTGCCGGACGAAGTCCATCGCGCCCTGCGGGTGCGCGCGGCCATGCATGGCCGCAGCGCCGAGGCGGAAATCAGAGCGATCCTGGAAAGCGCGATCCGGCCGGAGGGGCGTATCGAGCTGGGTAGCTTGCTGACCGAGATTGCTCGCGAGGCTGGAGGGGTCGAGCTGGATATCCAACGTGACAAGACGCCTTCCGAGCCGATGAGCTTCGAATGATCCTGATAGACACGAATGTGATTTCCGAGCCTTTGCGCCCAGCGCCCGATCCTGCCGTCGTCTCATGGATAGACGCACAAAATATCGAGACCCTTTACTTGGCCGCTATCAGCCTAGCGGAATTGCGTTTCGGGGTCGCCGCGCTTCCCGATGGAAAGCGCAAGGACTCTCTGCGTGAGAATGGAGCGCCGCGTCGTCTCTTTGTTTGCAGGCCGCATCTTGCCTTTTGACGCCGCAGCCTCGCAAGCCTATGCGGAAATCATGGTGCGAGCGAGGGGCGAAGGAAAACCCATTGGAAAGGCGGATGGTTACGTCGCGGCTACTGCGGAAGCGAATGGATTGACCGTTGCCACGCGTGACACGGCGCCTTTTGAAGCCGCGGGGCTTATCGTCATCAATCCTTGGAGTCGTGGTTGAATTTGGCAAGACCTTGATCGGCTTGTCATCTGCGGCCGAGCATCTCCCTCATCCTGCTGCGCAGGACACGCACGAAGTTGCGCGTCTCGCGATAGAGATGGAGCTGCGAGGCCGCCTGGCGGGCAGCGCGGTCGGCGCTGGGCGTCAATCCGATGACCATGGTCCCGAGGGGCTTCCTCTCGCTCCAGATCCGGCTCATCACCGGGTGGTCGGGCACTGCGCAGGAATCGGTGAGCGCGATGTTGGGATCCTCGAGATGATGGCGGGTGACCTCGATCATCAGCAGGGTGCCGGGCGAGAAGGCGGCATAGGCCTCGTCATAAGTGGTCTTCCATGTGTAGGCGACGCCGGCCTCGACGAAGACCACCACGCAAGCGATAATTTTGCCGTTGAGCGCCAGGGAATGGACCCGGCACAGATCCTGCTCGCCGAGCAGGTCGATCGCCTCGCGGGCGAATGCGGCGCGGAACCGGTCTATCGCCATGGCTGTGCGGCGACGGCCTTTCCAGCCGGCGGCCTCGAGCGCCAGGAACGCTTCGATGCCGAGCCTGATCTCGTCGGCTGTGCGGGCCACGCGGTGCTCCAGCTCGCCGAGTTCGCCGAGCCGCCGCTTCAGCCGGCGGAACTCGCGCAGGTGATGCGGCCTGAGCGAGTTTTTGAGATATGAGTCGCCTTCCAGATCACTTTCGAGGAAAGGGCGCTCGGTTTCGCCGGTGACCGCCAGCGGCAGGTTCCGCGCCTCGGCAACCGAGCGAAAGAGGCTGGCGACCGGGCCGTCGAGGCGCATGTCCGGCAGCACGAAGACCTTGGGCAGCTTAAGATGCGGCCGCGCCAGGATGGAGAAGAAATCCTCCAGGACACCGGCCGGATCGTCGCGGTCGAGCAGAGGCGTGCCGAGCGGCCCGAACGGGCTCGACCAGGTCCGCAAGATCGGCACGCCCAACGGGATCGCCGGCTTCTCGACGGAGAAAGGCACCAGCAGCCGCAGCCGGCTCTTGAATTCATCCCCGTCGCGGATGACGGCCAGGCGCACCTCACGGTCCTCGAGGCGGGGCATGGCCGGCGCGAGGAAACGCGGATTGAAGAAGATGTTGGGTTCGACCGTTCGACGGCAGAGGTGATCGAGTTCCCCGACCAGGTCGAAACCGGCATCGGCCGGATAGATGGCGAGCTTGCGCGCCGCGGCGCGCTCGCCCATCGGCTCCACGTGGGCCCGTTCGCCCGGATCGGTGCGCAGGCCCGCAAGGCTGGCGACCATGGGGCCCGATGCGCTGCCGGTTGTTTCCTCGAACAGGGGGACGGCCATCAGGCAGATTCCTTTGCGGTATTAGCGGTTTTGGCGGGCAGAAAGATCGCCATCGAGATGCCCAGCCGGCGCCAGACGGTGAACGACAGGGCGGCGGCTTCGAAGAGCGTCGCTACCGCTGTTGCGATCGCAGCGCCCCATAGGCCGATGGCGGGAATGAGCAGCACGCTCAGCACCACATTCACCGCAAGAGTGAGCCCATAGATCAGCGCGCAGACATTCTGGTGGCCGCTCATGGTGAGCAGGCTCTCGCAAGGGCCGACCGAAGCGCGCAGGACGACGCCCGCGACCAGCAGGAAGAGCAGCGGATAGCCGGCGTCGAAGCCGGGACCGAACAGCATCAGCATGGGCTTGCCCAGCGCCAGCACGACGACGGCCATGACAACCGATGGCCAGAAGGTCCAGGAAACGGTCGCGCGGGCGAAGGGGGCGAGCTTGGCGCGCTCTCCGTGGGTGAAGCGCGCGTAGCGTTGCGCCACGCCTGCCTTCACCGCGAAGTAGACGAAATGAACGAGGGCCAATGTCTTGGTGGTGGCGAAATAGACAGCGACGTCGTCCGGCCTCATGAAGGCGCCGACCATTAGCACGTCGGCATTGGTGAGCAAGAAGAAGAAGCTCTCGATCAGGAAGATCGGCACCGAGACGACGAACCATCGGTGAAGATCGGTGCGCCGGGGACCCACGGGAAGCTTGCGGGAGATGCGGGTGTCGACCTGGACAAGCTGCGCGAGCGTCGTCACATAGGTCGCCGCGATCGAGACGAGCAGGGTGTTGGTCGCCGTGGGCTCGTAGCCGGCGAAAAGCGCGATCGCCATGAAGGCCAGGATGAGGATCGGCCGCACGATGTAGGTCGGGGCCAGGGCGAGCAGCGCCCAGCTGTTCGCCCGCGACATGCCTTGCAGCAGGTCCGACATGGCGATCATCGGCATGCAGATCATGCCGACCAGAAAAGGTACGAGATAATAACTCTCGACATGATTGCGCAGCAGCCACACTCCGGCGGTGCCGGCGGCGGTGATGAGCGTCGAGGCGGCTAGCACGAAGATGCGGCTGGTGAAGAGCAGGCCGCGCAGCTCCGCGAGCGCGCCTTTTTCCTGATATTCAGGGATGAAGCGGATGACGGTCGTATGGATGCCGAGACAGGACAGGCTGCCGATGATGATGACCGTCGTCCAGGCGAAGACAAAGATGCCGTATTCGAAACTGCCCATCCACCGGGCGAGCAGGACCTGGCTCAGGAAGGCGATCGCGGCGCTGACGACCCGCACGACGAAGGCGATCAACGACATGCGCGTGGCTTCGCCACGCTCGTCC
Source organism: Mesorhizobium sp. 1B3 (assembly GCF_050958605.1). NCBI lineage: Bacteria > Pseudomonadati > Pseudomonadota > Alphaproteobacteria > Hyphomicrobiales > Phyllobacteriaceae > Mesorhizobium > Mesorhizobium sp. 1B3. The sequence goes on from NZ_JBJHDO010000010.1 coordinate 240,291, forward strand.
GCGCCGAAGAGCAGGCCGTCCATGCGGCGGAGCAATGGTCGCGCATGCTGCGCAAGACGTTCCGGCAGCAACTTCTCTGCCGCCAATGTCGCGGAAAAACGCAACTCCGAAATTCCCCGTCCACGTCCCCGTCGATACCCGCACTCCTAGCGTCGACTCTTTAAGAAACGGTGGCCGGCGGTTGCCGCCCTTCATCCACACGCTTCCTAAGCAAGATCAGCCACCGAAACTTAGCCCTTCGATGGAGAGTACAGTATTGATCTTGCATCAATTCAGGCTTCGCCTATTCTGTCTGACAAAACATATAAATCACAACTGCAACGGGAGGAGAACATGGCCGGAAAGGAACTTTCGCGGAGGCGTTTTCTAAAGGGCACAACTGTGGCCGGTGGTGCTGCCGTAGGCACTGCTCTGGCCGCGCCCGCGGTGCTGGCGCAAGCGCCGATCACGTTGAAGATGCAGTCCTCCTGGCCGGCATCGGACGTTTTCCAGGAAATGGCGAAGCAATATGTCGACCGTGTCCAGGAAATGTCCGGCAACCGTATCAAGATCGATCTTCTTCCAGCGGGCGCGGTGGTCGGCGCCTTCCAGGTTCAGGATGCCTGCCATGACGGAACAATAGATGCCGCCCACACGGTTCCGGTCTATTGGTACGGCAAGAACAAGGCCGCTTCCCTGTTCGGCACGGGTCCGGTTTTTGGCGGCGACGCCAACCAGATGATCGCTTGGCTCTATCACGGTGGCGGCTACGAGTTCTACCGTGAGCTGACGCAGGATATTCTCGGGCTCAACATCGTCGGCTTCCTGTCTTTCGGAATGCCGGCCCAGCCGCTCGGTTGGTTCAAGGACGAAATCACCGAGGCGGGCCAACTGCAGGGCCTCAAATACCGCACGGTCGGGCTGGCTGCCGACCTCTTCCAGGCTATGGGGGCGAGCGTCGCGCAGTTGCCGGGCGGCGAAATCGTGCCGGCCATGGAGCGCGGCGTGATCGACGGGTTCGAATTCAACAACCCGACTTCCGACATGCGCTTCGGCGCGCAGGACGTTTCCAAGAATTACATGCTGGCGTCCTATCATCAGGCGAGCGAATCCTTCGAATACATCTTCAACAGGGACAAATTCGAGAGCTTGCCTCCGGATCTCCAAGCCATCCTGAAATATGGCGTCGAGGCGGCCCATCTTGCGAACTACGCCCTGGCGATGAACCAGTATTCCGCGGATCTCCAGAAACTGGCGACTGAATCGGGCGTCAATGTAAAGCGGACGCCGGACAGCGTGCTCCAGGTCCAACTCGAGGCCTGGGACAAGATCCTGCCTCCGCTCATGGAAGATCCCTTCTTCGCGAAGGTGGTCGACAGCCAGAAAGCCTGGTGCGAGCGCGTGGTTTACTACAGCCTCCAGAATGCGCCGGATTACAAGCTGGCCTACCAGCACTACTTCCCTGGCAAGATCTGACCGGCCATTCGTCCCGCCTGTGGACCGGCGGCTTTCGTCGCCGGTCCCAGGTCATCGAATTCCGCTGAACAGTCGAGCGAGATAGACGTGGAAGCCTATATCGGGTTTGCCGACAGGTTGTCGTCATGGTTCGGGAAGGTCTTCGCCTGGAGCGTCATGGTCATGACGCTGGGCGTGGGCTACGAAGTCGTCGTGCGTTACCTCTTTCGTGCGCCGACGCCCTGGGCATTCGACCTTTCCTACATGATGTACGGCACGATGTTCATGATGGCGGGGGCCTATGCGCTTTCCCGCGACAGTCATGTGCGCGGCGATTTCCTCTACAGGCTATGGCAGCCGAGAACCCAGGCCATTGTGGAACTGGTTCTTTATATCGTCTTCTTCTTTCCGGCGGTTCTGGCGCTGGTTTTCGCCGGCTGGAAATACGCCAGCCGCTCATGGCGCTATTTCGAAGTCAGCACCATGAGCCCGGCGAACATCCCGATTTTCCAATTCAAGTCCGTAATCGTCGCCGCCGGCATATTGCTGGTGATCCAAGGCATCGCCCAGGTCTTTCGATGCATTCTCTGCCTGCGCACCGGTGCCTGGCCGAGTCCGCTCGAAGATGTGGAAGAACTCGAGAAAGTATTGATCGAAGCAAAGTCGCTCGAGGTTCTTGAGCACGGCTCCGAAGCCGTGGACATACCAAGCGGTGTGACCAGCGCACGCGACGGCGATGGGGAGGCCTCCCGGTGAGCGATCCCTTCGTCGCGGTCTTGATGCTGCTTATCCTGATCCTGGCTATTTTCCTCGGATTTCCCGTTGCATTCACGCTGGCGGCGTTGGGGGTGGGCTTCGGCTACTACGCCTATTTCGATGCGGCCCGCATGTGGGCCGGATACCGCCGTGCGGTCGAATCGGGGGCCGACGGCTGGGAACTGGCCGAAGCCTGGCTCGGCGGGCTGTTCAATAATCGTATCTTCGACCTGTTCGTGAACCAGACCTACTCGGTCATGTCGAACGATGTGCTCACGGCGATACCGCTGTTCCTTTTCATGGGTTACATCGTGGAGCGCGCGAACATCGTCGAGCGCCTGTTCAACACTCTCTTCATCGCCAGTCGCCGCATTCCGGGTGCGATGGCGGTGGCGGCACTTATCACCTGCACCCTGTTTGCCACGGCCACCGGCATCGTCGGCGCCGTCGTCACGCTGATGGGCCTGCTTGCTTTCCCCGCCATGCTGAAGGCAAAATATGACGTGCGTTATGCCTCCGGCGTGATCTGCGCCGGCGGGACGCTCGGCATCCTGATTCCGCCGTCGATCATGCTGATCGTCTATGCCGCAACGTCCGGCGTTTCGGTCGTTCGCATGTATGCAGCGGCGCTGATCCCGGGCCTCATGCTTGCCGGCCTCTACCTTTTGTACGTCGTTGGCCGCGCCGTCCTGCAGCCGCAGATCGCGCCGAAGCCTACGGACGAGCAGGTCGGCGACCACTCCTTCCTGCAGATCACGTGGATGATGATTACGTCCTTCGTGCCGCTCGCCGTGCTCATTCTGGCTGTGCTCGGCGCTATCCTGTTCGGCATCGCGACGCCGTCGGAAGCCGCCGCCGTGGGTGCGATCGGCGGGCTTGTGCTGGCTGTCGCCTACCGCGCCCTGACATGGCGAAGGCTGAAGGAATCGATCTATCTCACTGCGCGCACCTCGGCGATGGTGTGCTGGCTGTTCGTCGGCTCGGCGACTTTCGCCTCGGTCTTCGCCTATCTCGGCGGCCAGCAACTCATTAGCGATTTCGTCACTGGGCTCGACATTTCACCCCTCATGTTCCTGCTGGTCGCGCAACTGATCATCTTCATCCTGGGTTGGCCGCTCGAATGGACGGAAATCATCGTCATCTTCATTCCGATCTTCCTGCCGCTGCTGCCGCATTTCCAGATCGATCCGCTGTTTTTCGGCATCCTCGTCGCCGTCAACCTGCAGACCGCCTTCCTGTCTCCGCCCATGGCCATGTCGGCCTATTATCTGAAGGGGATTGCCCCGCCATACGTACAGCTTCCCGATATCTTCCGAGGCATGATGCCTTATATGGCAATCGTCATCCTTTGCATGGTCATCATCTATCTGGTCCCGCAAACCGTCTATTGGCTGCCAAGCCTGGTCTATGGAAAGTGAATGGCATGACGATCGATCGGCTCATGGCCGCTCTGGCCTTCGCGCTCTTTGCCGCATTCCTCGCTGTGATCGTGGGTCGGGTGGGGCGAATTGATCTTACAACCGTGATCGTGATCTGCCTTGGGCTTGCTGCGTACGACCTGTGGCGTCAGCTCCGTTCGAGGCGCAACTGAACATCTGCGCGGCTATCCTTCAGAACTCGAAACGTGGCTCGCCCTTGTCCAGCAAGGTGCTTCTCGGCGTTACCTGCCACAAGGATTTGAGCGCCTCGGCAAGCGTCGCGATCAGCCGGGCGACGTCCGCCGATGCCGTCGCATGCACGGCCTCGGCCACGATCAGTACCGAACTCGTGTCCTTGCGCACCGCCGAAAGGCCGCTCTGACGGTTCGTCCAGCGCCGGGCATGGGCTTTGCCGGCGCCATCGGCGAAGACCACCTCGCGCGGCTCCGGGCGTTCGATCTCGCCGGAGAACGTCATGTATTCTTCATTTCCTGCCGCATGACGGACCTGGAGGAACGCCGTGACGTTGGCGAGATCGATCGCCGCGACAGGAATTGCGAACGCCAGCGAGACCGCGTTGCAGAGATCGACCATCGGGTGGATGCGCGGCAGAGAACCGTCCTGACGGAAGCGGCGAAGCAGGGCCTCCGAGGCGCAGCGATACTGTGTCGGCTTCAATCCCATGCGGGAAAAGATGCGACGCCAGGCCTGGATTTCGGGCAGTTCGCTTTCCGGCCCGCCGGCCAGCCGCGACCGCGCGATCTCATTGAAGCGGTTCACGCTCGGCCCGACATCCGCATACGGGGTGATCCCTTGGACGTGAAGTACGCCGGCCGAGAGTTCTGGAAACTCCTCCCAAATATCGCTGGAATGGCTGAACTGCATGAAAGATTCTCCCTCAGATCCGCGGACGAGCCTTCGATATTTGCAGGAATGCGAGACCCAGCACAGCCGAAAGCACACAGGCGATACCGGCCACCTGGGCAGCCGTGACGGCTTCACCGAGTAGGACGGCGGCGAGGACCACAGCGGATACCGGCGCGAGCGCGGTGAAGAGCGAAGCCTCGGCGCCGCTTACCCGTGCGGCACCGGCGTACCAGAGCAGGAACCCGCCGACGGTCGGGATGAGAGCATAGTAGGCCACCGCCGCCAGGGCTTCTGCCGTCAATGCGCCGATGTCAGGCATTTCGAGGAGGGCAAAAGGTAGGGCAACCACCATTCCAAAGCCGGTCATGATGGTGGACAGGGCGAGGGGAGGGATGTCTAGCCGCAGCCGCTTGTTGAGCAGGATGAACAAGCCCTCGCAAATGACCGCGCCAAGGACCAGAAGGTTACCGATCGTCGTATGGCTGCCTTCCCTTCCGGGCGGGAAGGTGATGGAGAGGACGCCTGCGGCGGCGAACGCGATCGCTGTCAGCAGGAAGGCCCGTGGCCGCTCGCCAAGCACCAACACGGCGATCACGGCCGAGACGACAGGCAAGGTGCCGATGACCACGCCGGCATCGGCGGCAGTTGTGTAGCTCAGCCCGGAGATCAACAGCGTCGTGTAGCCGACGCTGCCGGCGCCGGCCTGAAGGAGGAGCAGCAGCCAACCGCGCCGGCCGGCCTTCGGCAAGCCGGTGCCGGTTAAGCGCATGAGGGCGAGGAAGATGGGCAGCGCGATGGCGAAGCGCAGCGCCGTGGCTGTGAAAGGCGGCAGGTCGAAAGCGATCACCTTGCTGGCGATGACAGTGCTTCCCACCGTCACCATAGCGAGAGACAGGTAGAAATAGCCCAGAAGCTTGTCCGGCATGAACGCATCCCCGATCGTCGGATGCGCCATGGAAATTCATCGGCGCCTGTTCGTCTTGAACGAAATTGCGGGGCTTGCCTTCACCCGGCTACTGCGAAGGCATAGGCGCCGGGCGAAACACCAAAGTTACGGACGAAGAGACGCGTCATATGGCTCTGGTCGGCGAAGCCGCTGGCGGCCGCCGCCTCGGCGAGAGGCATACTTTCGGCGATCAGCCGCCGGGCGAGGTCGATCCTGCGCTGCATGAGGTAGGCATGAGGGGTGAGCCCGGTTACCCGGGCAAAGGCCCGCACGACCTGGAAGCGGCTGAGGCCGCTTTCCTGCGCGAGATCAGAGAGCGAGAGCGGCCGCGCCGGAGCGTCATCGATCATGCTCAGGGCGCGACCGACAGCATCGGGAATTGGCTGCTCCCGACGCTCAATCATTAGGCCGGCCAGCAGCAGCAGGAGTTCTTCGCATCGAAGGTCGGCCGCGCCGCCGGCAGCGCCCGTGACCGCCTCGAACAGATCGTCGAATGTGCGTGCAACACGCGCATCCGTCATGGCCGGCCGGGAAAATTCGAAGGCGTTCGTCCTGCCCTCGCTCATGTCGACGATCGCTGCAGAGACCAACGACGGCTCGATGTAGAGCATCCTCCAGGAACGACCGGCGTCGCCGATCGGCGCGCCGTCATGGACTTCACCGGGATTGACGGTAATCGTATCGCCGGGCCCGGCCTCGACCGTTCCGCGGCCGCTCAGCGAACGCTGTGCGCCATTATCAATGACGCCGATGCCGAACTGCGCATGGGTGTGTTTGGGGAAATGGTGCCGTGTCCCGGCCACGACCGCTTCGACGCCGGTGATCGCGCAAGGGAGAATGCTGAACTGGCCTTTGATCATCGGGCGATCCGAGGCCAGCTCCTTTGCTTGCCAATGTCAGGCGAAGGCGCCGTGGCAGTGCTTGTATTTCTTGCCTGAGCCGCACGGGCAGAGCTCGTTGCGGCCGACCTTGCCCCATGTCTTGGGATTCTGGGGATCGCGTTCCTCGGCCGGCACGACGCTCTGCGTTTCCTGCATGACGGCGAGCGAGGCTCCGCCGAAATCGTCCTCGCCGGTAGAGCCATCGACATGATGGCCGTGCATCTCGGGCGCCTGGGGCGGCGGGGCATCGGCAGCCTCGCGCACCAGCTCGACGCGCATGAGCTGCGCGGTCACCGCTTGGCGCAGATTGCCGAGCATGGCCTGGAAGAGCTCGAAGGCCTCGGACTTATACTCGTTCAGCGGGTCGCGCTGCGCGTAGCCACGGAAGCCGACGACGGAACGCAGGTGATCCAGATTGACCAGATGCTCGCGCCAGAGATGATCAAGTGTCTGCAGCACGATCGAGCGCTCGACATAGGCCATGATGTCGGAGCCGAAGCGCTCGGCGCGATCCTTCGCCGCGTCGTCGGTGAGCTTGGTCAGACGCTCGCGGATGTCGTCCTCGGCGATGCCTTCCTCTTTCACCCACTCCTCGATCGGCAGGTCGAGGTTGAGATATTGCAGGACGCCTTCCTTGAGGCCCGCCGCATCCCATTGCTCGGCATAGGCCGTCTCGGGGATGTGCTTGGTGACGAGTTCGTCGATGACGTCGGCGCGCATTTCAGCGACGGTCTCGGTGAGGCTTTCGCCATCCATCAGCTCGAGACGCTGCTCGAAGACCACCTTGCGCTGGTCGTTCATCACGTCGTCATATTTCAGCAGGTTCTTACGGATGTCGAAGTTGCGCGCCTCGACCTTCTTCTGTGCCTTTTCCAGCGCCTTGTTGATCCATGGGTGGATGATCGCCTCGTCCTCCTTGAGGCCAAGCTTCTGCAGCATGCCGTCCATGCGCTCCGAACCGAAGATGCGCATCAGGTCGTCCTGCAGGGACAGGTAGAATTTCGAGCGGCCGGGGTCGCCCTGGCGGCCGGAGCGGCCGCGCAACTGATTGTCGATGCGGCGCGATTCGTGGCGTTCGGTGGCGAGAACGTAGAGGCCGCCGGCGGCGAGCGCCTGTTCCTTCAGCCGCTGCACGTCGGCGCGGATCTCCTTTTCCTTCTCCTCGCGCTCCGGCCCGGCCGGCATGTCCGCCAATTCCTGGGCGATGCGCATGTCGGCGTTGCCGCCGAGCTGGATGTCGGTACCGCGGCCGGCCATGTTGGTGGCAATGGTGACGGCGCCAGGCTTGCCGGCCTGAGCGACGATGAAAGCTTCTTGCTCGTGATAGCGCGCATTCAGCACCTGGAAGCCCTTGATGCCTTCCTTGTGCAGCCGCTCGGCGAGGAGTTCAGATTTCTCGATAGAGGTCGTGCCGACCAGGATCGGCTGGCCCTTGGCGTTGGCGTCGCGGATCTCCCTGACGATCGCGCGGTATTTCTCCTCGACGGTGCGATAGACCTCGTCGTCCTCGTCGAGACGGCGCACGGGCAGGTTGGTCGGGATCTCGGCCACGTCGAGGCCGTAGATGTTGCCGAACTCCTCCGCTTCCGTCGCCGCCGTTCCGGTCATGCCGGCAAGCTTGTCGTACATGCGGAAATAGTTCTGGAAGGTGATCGAGGCGAGCGTCTGGTTCTCGGGCTGGATCGCCACGTGTTCCTTGGCTTCGAGCGCCTGGTGAAGGCCTTCCGAATAGCGGCGGCCCGGCATCATGCGACCGGTGAACTCGTCGATGATGACGATCTCGCCGTTGCGGACGATGTAATCCTTGTCCTTCTGGAAGAGGCGATGCGCCTTCAGCGCATTATTGACGTGGTGGACCATGGCGACGTTCTCGACGTCGTAGAGGTGGTCGCCCTTGAGCAGGCCTGCGGCCGACAAGAGGTTCTCTACCTTCTCGGTGCCTTCCTCGGTGAAGGTTGCGGTGCGCTGCTTCTCATCGATCTCGTAATCCGCCGGCTGGAGCTGAAGGATGAAGCGGTCGACCGTATTGTACATTTCCGACCGGTCTTCCAAGGGGCCCGAAATGATGAGCGGCGTGCGGGCCTCGTCGACAAGGATGGAGTCCACCTCGTCGACGATCGCGTAGTTGTGATCGCGCTGCACCATCTGGGCGCGCTCGTACTTCATGTTGTCGCGCAGATAGTCGAAGCCAAGCTCGTTGTTGGTGGCATAGGTGACATCGCAGGCATAGGCCGCGCGCCGTTCCTCGTCGGAAAGGCCATGGACGATGACGCCGGTGGTCAGACCCAGGAATGAATAGATACGGCCCATCCAGTCCGAGTCGCGCTTGGCGAGATAGTCGTTGACCGTGACGACATGGACGCCCTTGCCGGAGAGCGCATTGAGGTAGACGGGAAGCGTGGCGACCAGCGTCTTGCCTTCGCCGGTGCGCATCTCGGCGATGTTACCGGAGTGCAGCACCATGCCGCCGATGAGCTGTACGTCGAAGGGCCGCAGGCCGAGCACGCGCTTGGCGGCTTCGCGCACCGTGGCGAAGGCCGGCACCAGGAGGTCGTCGAGCGAAGCGCCGTTGGCGATATCCTTTCGGAATTGGTCGGTCCGGGCTCGCAACTGCTCGTCGGTGAGAGCCGCGAGCTCATTCTCCATCGCATTGATGGCTTCGACCCTCGGCCGCATCGATTTGACGCGGCGATCGTTTGAGGAACCGAAGATCTTTCGTGCTAGCCCGCCGAAACTGACCATCAAAGGCCCTTTCAATCCCATTTAGGCCCGCGCGGTGACGCAGGCGAACCTCTGCATTTGTATGCATCTGCAGGGTTTTATAACAGAAAAGCGTCCGGAAATCGCTTCTGGACGCCAAGATGAAGGACAGATAAGAGGGGCCCCCGGCGATGTCAACGTGGCATCACGGACCTCGCCGGAGCTAAATTCCGCCCTATTTGGCGCGTTTCAGGCGTCCATAAAATTCAACCGGAGCAGCCGAATGTCCCTCCCGATCCGCCGCGCGTTGATCGCGCAATTCGCCTTCGCCGCAGGTCTTCTGGCTTTTTCGGCGGTCCCGGGCCTTGCCCAGGACGACAAGGTGGTCGCCACCATCAACGGCCAGAACATCACCGAGGCCGACCTGGCGCAAGCCGAAAGCGATCTCGACCAGCAGTTTTCACGTCTTCCCGCCGAGCAACGCCGCGCCGCCGCGCTTTCGGCGATCATCGAGATCCGGCTGTTTTCCGAAGACGCCGTGAAGAAAGGCCTCGACAAGGATCCGGCTTTCCAGCGGCGCATGGCTTTTCTCAAGGAACGTGCGCTCCACGCGGCCGAGGTCGAGTCCGAGATCGCCACGAAGATCACCGATGAGGAGATTCGCGCCCGCTACGACAAGGAGGTGGCAGCAACGCCGCCGGTCAACGAGGTCAAGGCTCGTCACATCCTGGTCAAGACCAAGGAAGAGGCCCAGGAGATCGTCAAGCGGCTGGACGCCGGTGACAAGTTCGAGGACATCGCCAAGGAGAAGTCCACCGACACCGGCTCTGGCGCCAATGGCGGCGACCTCGGCTATTTCGCTCCAGGTCAGATGGTGCCGGAATTCGAGAAGGCTGCCTTCGCGCTCGAAGTCGGCAAATACACGGCCGAGCCCGTGCAGTCGCAGTTCGGCTGGCATATCATCAAGGTCGAGGACAAGCGCGCCCAGCAGCCGCCTGCGTTCGATTCCGTGAAGGAACAGTTCCGCTCGCTCATCCTGCGCGAGAAGTACTCCGCACTCGCCGACACGCTGCGCGGATCCGCCAAGGTCGACATCGCTGATCCCGAGTTGAAGAAGGCCGTCGAGGAAGCCGACAAGGCCCAGTAGTTCGCGCGAGCCGCCCAAGCAGGTTTCGGAAAAGTGTCCTACGGTTTTCCGGCCAAAAAACCTGCGGCAAGAGAAGAGGCTAAGCAGGTGAAGCCACGCAGACCTGCTTGGCGGATCAGAGCGACCGGATCGGGCCGCCTCCGGTCACGGAAAAGCGCAGGGTGAGCGGGCGCCCTGCGACGGCGCCGCCCATCCCGTCGGTCAAAGGCAGCGGCAACGCCCGGTCGAGCGCCGTGAGGACCGAGGCGACGAAGGCGCGTTGTTCGTTCGAATTGCCGGAAAGCTTGGACCATGTGGCTCTTGGCCTGCCGATCAGCGTGCCGTCCCGGCGCAACGAGAACAGAAGGGTGATTTCCATGCCTTCGCTGCCCGCCGGCGGCTCCCAGCAGGCATAAAGCGCCTCCCCTGTCTCGCGAAGCGTATCGACGGGCTCGCGACTGCCGCACGGCCGGTTGCCTTGCGGAGTTGCCGGGGCAATTGCAAGGGCGAGCTCGAAGGCGGCAATGGAGATGATCGTCAAAATTCGCATGGTCGCTGTCATGATAGCACGGCTCATGGGCAGTTCTGCCATTGTTCCGGATCATGCTCTGAAACGCCTTGCGCCCGTTCAAGGAGTGAGGCAAACGAGGTTTCCTTCCCCATAGCCTCCATCCGAGGATCCTCGATGTCCACCACCGTCTCCCCGCTTGCCCCGAAAACCGAGCCGAAGATGCCTGCGATCGAGGGTGTACGCATCGCCACGGCGGAGGCCGGCATCAAATACAAGAGCCGGACCGACCTGTTGCTCATGGTCTTTGACGAGGGCACCGAGGTCGCCGGTGTCTTCACCCGCTCCAAATGTCCATCGGCGCCGGTCGATTTCTGCCGGCAGAACCTGCCGGCCGGGGGGGCCAGGGCGCTGGTCGTCAATTCCGGCAATGCGAACGCTTTCACCGGCAGGAAAGGGCGGGAAACGACGGAGATGACCGCCGAAGCGGCCGCGAAGGCCGCGGGCTGCGAGACCGGGGACGTCTTCCTGGCTTCGACCGGCGTGATCGGCGAGCCGCTCGATGCCGGCCGCTTCAGCCACCTTCTCGCCGACATGGCCAAGCGCGCCGAACCCGGCCTGTGGAAGGACGCCGGCAAGGCCATCATGACCACCGACACCTTCCCGAAATACGCGACCGCCACGGTGAAGATCGGCGACGCCGACGTCATCATCAACGGCATCGCCAAGGGGGCGGGGATGATCGCGCCCGACATGGCGACCATGCTCTCCTTCATCGCGACGGATGCGCCGATCGCGGCCCCGGTTCTGCAGGACATGCTATCGAAGGGCGTCGGCAAGAGCTTCAATGCGGTGACGGTGGACAGCGACACCTCTACCAGCGACACGCTTCTGCTCTTCGCGACGGGCGCGGCGGCGCGGCGCGGCGTGCCCGCTATCACCGATCCCCGGGATGCGCGGCTCGGGCAGTTCCGCCGGGCACTCAACCGCGTCCTCAGGAACCTCGCGCTCCAGGTCGTGCGCGACGGCGAGGGTGCGCGCAAGCAGATCGAGGTGACCGTGACTGGCGCCAAGTCGGCCCGCTCGGCCAAGCGCATCGCGCTGTCGATCGCCAATTCACCGCTGGTCAAGACGGCGGTCGCCGGCGAGGACGCCAATTGGGGCCGCGTCGTCATGGCCGTGGGCAAGGCGGGCGAGCCGGCCGATCGCGACCGGCTCTCGATCTGGTTCGGCGACAATCGACTCGCCTTCAACGGCGAGCGCGACCCGGATTATTCGGAAGCGGAAACGTCTGCTTACATGAAGCGCGACGAGATCCGCATTCGTGCCGATATCGGCATAGGCAGGGGCAAGGCGACCGTGTGGACCTGCGACCTCACCAAGGAATATGTCGCCATCAACGGCGATTACAGGTCGTGACAGGGCCCGAACTGCCGCTGGTCCGCCGTTTCGAGGCGGCCGGCTTCCGTGCCTGGCCGGCGGCGTCCGTTCATTATGACGGCACCTGGGTCGTGCGGCTGACCGCAGGCCATCCGGCCAAGCGACTCAATTCCGTCAACCCGCTCGATCCCGGCGACCTGACAGGCCTCAACGAGCGTGTCGGCCGCGCCTCGCGCCGTTTCGAGGCTTATGGCCGCCCGCTGACCTTCCGGCTGACACCACTATCGGGCGATCGCCTCCAGGCCTATTTCGACGAGCAGCGCTGGAGCGTCTTCGACGAGTCCCTGGTGATGCGCCTGCCGCTCGCCGGGACCGCCGCTGTGGATGCGGCGATCGACCATATCCCTCTCAAGGACATCAGCCGCTTCATCGGCGCAGCGATGAAAGTTCATCATTTCGAGCCCACGTTGCGGCCTGGCCTTTCCGAGATCATCGGCGCGATCCGCGCAGAGGTGGGCCTGTTCGTGCTGGAGGACGGGGGCGAACCGGTCTCATCGCTGATCTGCGTGCAGGACGGGGAACTGGCGGGCCTGTTCGAGATCGGGACGGCGGCGGCGCGGCGCGGCAACGGATATGCCCGGCGTACCATTCTTTCGGCGCTGAAATGGGCGAAGCTCAGGGGCGCGCGCCAGGCCTGGCTGCAGGTAGGTGCCGACAACGAACCGGCCCTCGGCCTTTACCGCTCGCTCGGCTTCCAGGATGTCTATCGCTATCATTACCGCCAGCCTCGGAATCCGACCGATGAGTGAAAAGAAAATCGTCCTTGTGGCTGCCTGCGCCCTGATCGATGCCGACGGGCGCGTGCTGATTGCCCAGCGCCCCGAAGGCAAGCCCCTTGCCGGCTTATGGGAATTTCCAGGCGGAAAGGTCGAGCCGGGAGAGACGCCCGAGCAGACGGTCGTGCGCGAGCTCGCCGAGGAAATCGGTGTCGAAACCAAGGTGCCGTGCCTTGCGCCGCTCACCTTCGCCAGTCACGAATACGAGACGTTCCATCTCTTGATGCCGCTTTTCGTGTGCCGCCGCTTCTGGGGTACGCCTGTGCCCAGGGAGGTCCAGGCGCTGAAATGGGTAAGGCCGCTTCAGTTGCGCGATTATCCGATGCCGCCGGCCGATGCCCCGCTGATCCCGTTTCTGATCGACCTGTTGTGAGGAGCGGGCATCCTCGATGGCCTTTGGGGTGAACGGGGAATGGTCAAAGCGAATGGACACAGTACGGGCTAACCGAAGCCGCTCCATTCACCATTGACCATTCTCAGCCGGACGGCCGTTAATCGATCCTTCAGCAAACGATGAAAATTTCAGGCGGTCTCGGGTCGTGGGCCCGGACGTTTGGGGTTCGCGCGAAAGGAAGGTTCCCACATGCATTCCGGCGAAGAGCGCGGTTTTAATCTCGGCGCTGCCGGTTCCGGCGCGCTGCGCGTGGCGCTGCTATTCGGCTTGATGGGGGTTGCCCTGACGCTGATCGTCGTGCCGCTCGCGGAACGCAGGACCGGATCGCTGGTCGCCGGCGAGCTCGACATGATGACCACGGGATCGATCCGGTCGGATGACACCTATACGATCCGCCGGAGCGTCCTCCAGCCTTCGCGGGACGCGGTCTGCATCATCCGGTCAGACGGCAGCCGCAGCGGTGAGTGCTGAAGTCTTCACCACCGGTTAAGCCTGTCACGTCAACCTTCCTTAACCGCCGGTAGCCATGATGGGGATCGAACCCATGTGGAAGCCCCCATGCTCAAGCGTTTCCTCAAAGACGAGTCCGGCGCAACCGTCGTGGAATATGGCTTAATCGTCGCGATAATCTGTGCCGCCATCATCACGGGTGCCGTCGAGGTCGCCGACGGTCTCCGGTCGCTTTGGGGCAACAGCGACAGCGAGTTGCGGCAGGCGCTCAATTAATCCGGCTTGGGCTTCCCGCTTTTCTCCTCCAGCACCTTGGTGAGCGACACCTGTCCCGAGCCGGGTTGGAGTGGCTTCTGCTGCGAGGCATGCGGCGCCCAGCCTGACAACCACACCAGCGCGAAGGTCGCTCGAACCCGGCCGTCGGGGTCGGAGAAACGTTCGGCATAGATTTCAGCCGCGCGGGCGAAGAGCCGCCTCGTCGCCGGCTTGCGCGACCGATCGAGAAGCGCGTTGGTGGCGCCCATGGCGCGCAGGTCGCGGAGGAGGCCGAACATCGACTCGTAGCGCACGGTGATCGTCTCGACGTCGGCGACCGGCAGAGCGAAGCCGGCACGCTGGAGCAGGGCGCCCGCGTCGCGTATGTCGGTGAAGGGAATGACGCGGGGGCTCGCGCCCCCGCTGATCTCGGTCTCTGCCGCCAGAAGGCTCTCGCGCAGTTCCGTCAGCGTGCCGCTGCCGGCGAAGGCTGCAAGGACCAGGCCATCCGGCCTCAGAGCGCGGCGGATCTGGATAAGCAGACCGGGGATGTCATTGGCTTCCTGGAAGGACAGCAGCGACACGGCAAGATCGATGCTCTCGGGCTCGAAAGGCATGCGATCCAGGGGCGAGACGAGCCCGTCACCGCCGGCCAGAAATGCGGAATCGGTCTCGACCCGCGTCACTTTCGCCACCTTTCCGCTGGCTGCAAGCACGTCGGCCGCGGCAGGCGTGAGCGAAAACAGCGCCGCTGCATGGTCGAAACGCCGCTCGACGGTGGCAAGCCGATCGGCCAGATCCTCCGCCGCGCGATCCATCAGGAAGCTCGCTCCGGGCATAGCGGCGGCGAGCGCGCGGCGTTTTCGTCGTATGGTGAGTTCGGCATCGAAGATCGGCTGCACGGCGTGTTTTCCAGCAAATGGGCCAAAAGGCAAAGTGGCAGAGCCTCATATAGGGAGACGGTTTGGTTTCCTAGCGCGCATCACCGTGATAAATGTCCGGCTGCCCGGGCAGGTGCCGCTACGTTTCCCCTGCCTGGGTCTTGTGGGCGGCAGGTTGTCGGAAGCCCGACCGTTTCCGGAGCCTGCTTGGGTCGGTGGGGCATGTTCGACTTCAAAGGTCTGACGAAGACGATGGGCGCCATTCCGGCGCGGCTTCTGTTTCCGCCGGTCTGTGCGGGTTGCCGCAGGAAGGTTTCGGAGCCGGGCACGCTCTGCGGTGCATGCTGGCCCCGGCTGCGCTTTTTGGAAAAGCCCTGGTGCCATGTGATGGGTACGCCCTTCACCCATGACATGGGCGCGAATTTCCTGTCGGCCGCAGCGATCGCCGACCCCCCGCCCTTCGAGCGCGCGCGTGCGGCCGTCGCCTATTCCGGCGTGGCCCGTTCGATGGCGCAGGCATTGAAATACAACGACCGCGCCGATCTTGCTCCATGGATGGCGCGCTGGATGCTGCGAGCGGGCGCCGAGCTCATTGCCGATGCGGATCTCGTCGTGCCGCTGCCGCTGCATTGGCGCCGCTTCCTCGGCAGGCGCTACAATCAGTCGGCCGAACTGGGGCGGGCCTTGGCCTCCCTAAGCGGGCTGCGCTTCGAGCCCGAGGCACTGCGCCGGGCGAAGGTGACGCGCCGTCAAGTGGGCCTCCATCGCCGAGAGCGTGAGGACAATGTGCGCGGCGCTTTCCAGGTGCCGGCCGATGCGGAGATCCTTGTACGGGGCCGCCGCGTCCTGCTGGTCGACGACGTCTATACGACTGGCGCGACAGTCGCGGCCGCAACCCGGGCCCTGAAGCGCGGCGGCGCGGCGGCGGTCGATGTGCTGACCTTTGCGCGGGTGCTGCCGGGGGACTTCCGGCACGACGAGGCAGCCACTATATGACCGGAGGGTTGATATCGTGTTTGGTGGACTTTACCGGAACCGGCCATGGTTGATGTGACGATCTATACACGCGTGATGTGCGGCTATTGCGCGGCCGCGAAGAGCCTGCTCGACCGCAAGGGCGTGGCCTATACCGAGCATGATGCTAGTTTTTCGCCTGAACTTCGTCAGGAAATGATCGCGCGCGCCAACGGCCGCTACACTTTCCCGCAGATTTTCGTCGGCGACGTGCATGTGGGTGGGTCGGACGACCTTCATGCGTTGGAGGCCCAGGGCCGTCTCGACGAGCTTCTGCGCACCGGCCGGTTGAACTGAGGATCCAAGATGACTGTTTTCAAGGCCGCTGCCGTCCAGATGCGATCCGGCACAGACGTCGAGCGCAATGCGAGGGTTTTCGAGGAGATGGTGCGCCAGGCCGCGGGGCAAGGGGCTCATTATGTGCAGACGCCGGAAATGACAGGCGCCATCGTTCGCGACAAGGAGGCGCGGGCAGCGGCTTTCACCACCCAGGATCGCGACTTGATCGCGACCACTGCCGCCCGTTTGGCGGCGGAGCTCGGTATCCATCTCCATGTCGGATCCACCGCGATCCTGCGCGAAGACGGCAAGCTCGCCAACCGCGCCTTCCTGTTTGGGCCCGATGGCGGTCTGATCACCTCCTACGACAAGATCCACATGTTCGACGTCGATCTCGACAAGGGCGAGAGCTGGCGCGAGTCGTCGGCCTACGAGCCGGGAAAGCGGGGCGTGGTGGCCGACCTGGCGATCGCCCGGCTCGGCTTCGCCATCTGCTACGACCTGCGCTTCCCACAGCTATTCCGTGCCGAGGCGCAGGCCGGCGCTTCGGTGCTCACCGCGCCGGCGGCCTTCACGCGCCAGACAGGCGAGGCGCACTGGCACGTCCTGCTGCGCGCCCGTGCGATCGAAAACGGTGCATGGGTGGTGGCCGCCGCTCAAGGTGGGCTTCACGAGGACGGGCGCGAAACCTATGGCCATTCGATGATTGTCGATCCGTGGGGCCGCATTGTGGCTGAGGCCCTGCATGACGAGCCCGGGATCGTGGTCGCGGAGATCGACACGGAAGCTTCCGTCGCGGCGCGCCGCAAGATCCCCAATCTAAAGAACGCGCGCGACTTCACAGTCGAAATCGTGGAAGCCGGATTCCGGGATTTGCGGGGAGCGGCATCGTGATCCGTTTCTCACTGATCTGCGACCAGGCCCATGAATTCGAGGCCTGGTTCCGCAACAATGACGATTTCGACAAGCAGGCGAGGCGGGGCCTCGTGGAATGCCCGCATTGCGGCTCGGGCAAGGTCGAGAAGGCGCTAATGGCGCCGGCCGTCTCCACCTCGCGCAAGAAGGAAAAGATCGCGCTCGCCATGGGCGAGGCGCAGAAGCAGGCCGTGGCGCAATTGAAGGCACTGTCCGAGAAGCTGCGCGAGAATGCCGACTATGTCGGCGACAAGTTTGCCGAGGAAGCGCGCAAGATTCATTTCGGCGAGACCGACGCCCGAGGAATCTATGGGGAGGCCACCGCCGAGGACGTGCGCGGCCTTGTCGAGGACGGCGTCGATTTCATGCCGATCCCGGTTTTCCCGGATGACAGAAACTGACGTGCCCGCGGATCGGGCCGCCGAGATTACCATTCGAACGACCTTGCTCCGCTTGGCTGTGAATGGTGAGTGGTCATTAGTGAATGGTGTTGGGCGCGAACTCTCAGGAATGTTCCATTCAGCATTGATCATTCATTCACAGCCGAACGAAGCTGGCGCCCGTCTGCCATGAAACACCTTTGGAACTCGGCCTTCGGACTTCTCGTCGTCACCGGCGTGCTGCTCGGCCTGGCGCTGCCCTTGGGCAAGCTGGCGACGGAAGGCGGCGTGCCGGCCATGCTGTGGGCCTTCGTGATATCGGCGGGCGCGGGCTCGGTCCTGCTCTGCGCGCTATTGCTGGGACGCAAGCGTCCGAGGCTTACCCCGCACAAGCTTCGCTACTTCATCCTCGCGGCGGCGATCTCCTACGCAATTCCCAATCTCCTGATGTTCTCGGCGATCCCGCATCTCGGGGCGGGCTATACCGGCATCATGTTCACGATCTCTCCTGTGATCACGCTGATCCTGTCGATCCTGTTGGGCGTGCGTCGGCCAAATCTCCTCGGCATTGTCGGCATCGTGATCGGCTTTATCGGAGCGTTGGTCGTGGCGACGACGCGCGGTGAGGCGGGACAGCCGGCGGAGGTCTTCTGGGTGATCGTCGGACTTCTGATTCCCGTCAGTCTCGCGCTGGGCAACATTTACCGGACTTTCGACTGGCCCGAAGAAGCTGGACCGATCGAGCTTGCGGCCGGCAGTCATCTGGCGGCTGCCGCTATGCTCCTGGCGGGGTTGGTCATCACGGGCAAAGCAGTCGCTTTCGGCCTTTTGCCAGGCATTCCGCTGCTGGTGCTGGCTCAGGTGGCCGCCGCATCGGCCATGTTCGCCTTCTTCTTCCGCCTGCAGGCCGTCGGCGGGCCGGTTTATCTCAGCCAGATAGGCTATGTCGGCGCGGCGGTCGGCCTGATCTCAGGTATGCTCTTCCTCGGGGAACGTTATGAACTGCTCACCTGGGCAGGCGCGGCGATCCTTTCGGTCGGCGTGTTCATGACGACCAAGGCTCAGGCCGAAAAAGACTGAACTCCCGCTGAAGTGGTGTCGGCGCGACGTTTCGCCAAGCCATGACGATCGCGCTTTTCAACGTTGCCTCGTCGGCCCTAGCAAGCAGGAGCTTTGTCCAGCCTTGGCGGCCCCAAGTGCCGGGCACGGGCTGAAAAACCTCCGGCTCCGCGCCTGTCAGCATCTCCTGCTGTTCGGGTGTCAACTTCACGACGATATGATCCCCCGCTGGCGACGTCATGAAGATGCGGTTGCGGATCCGGAAGTCCGGTTTGCCGAAATGCGATTTCTCGATAGTTTCCGGCAAGGCGAGGGCGAGGTTGCGGGCGTCGGCGACATTCATGGCGGGATGATGCCATGCCCGCCAGCTACGCGTCTTGAAGGAATGTTACGTCAGTCGTCAGACGGAAGGTTTTTCGGCGAGAATCATGTAATTGACGTCAAGATCGTCGGATTTCTGCCAGCGATCGGCAAGGGGATGATAGGTCACGCCGGTTCGGTCGACGACGGTGAGGCCCGCCTTGCCCAAGGCGGCCTCCAACTCATCCGGTCGCACCAGCTTGCCGTATTGATGCGTTCCCCGCGGCAGCCAGCGCAGCACATATTCGGCCCCGATGATGGCGAGCCCCAGCGCCTTGAAGGTGCGGTTGATGGTGGCGATAAACATGATGCCGCCCGGCTTCACCATGTCGGCGCATTTGTCGAGGAACAAGTCGATGTCGGCGACATGCTCGACCACTTCCATGTTGAGGACTACGTCGAACTTCTCGCCTGCATCGGCGAGCTCCTCGGCCGTCGTGGCGCGGTAGTCGACGGTTACATTCGATTCGGCGGCATGCAGCTTCGCCACCTCGATATTCGTGGCGGCCGCGTCGGCGCCGACGACCTCGGCACCCAGACGTGCCATAGGCTCGCAGAGCAGCCCGCCGCCGCAGCCTATGTCGAGGAAGCGCAACCCCTCGAAGGGCCTTGCCGCGCGCGGATCGCGACCGAAACGTTCGGCGACATGGTCACGGATCCAGGCGAGCCGGACCGGATTGAATTTGTGGAGCGGCTTGAACTTGCCGTTGGGGTTCCACCATTCCGCTGCCAGGGCGGCGAAGTGTTCCACTTCGGAAACGTCGATGGTAGTTCGTCGAGCCTCGGCCATGGGCAGTCTCCTTCGCGGACACAAGGAAGTCGGGTGTGCGCGGGAGAATGTCAAGGCAACATATTTTTTTACCGCGGCTGACAAAAGTGATGGGAGAAGCCGCCGTCAGGACAATCGGTTGCTTTCGGCGAGCCGGGACAGCCTCGCCGCATAGTCGGCCCAGCCGGTATCCAGAAGCCGGCGTGTCGCCATCGGCACGCGACCCTCGTGGGTGAGCACGAAACGGACGAAACCGGCACGTTCTTCGAGCGTGAAGACCACACGCCCCGGCGGGGCCTGTTCCGTGCAGTCGAAGGACCAGACCATGCGACGTGGAGCTTGGATTTCGATCACCTCGACATCTGTCCAGCCCCGCCAGCCGAGGGCTTCATCGCCTCTGATGCAGAAGCGATGCCCCGCACGCGGCTGGAAATCGACGGCGAAGAACCACTGCGCGATGAGATCAGGCCGCGTCAGGCAGGCCCAGACGGTTGCCGGCGACGCCTTGATGTCGCGCTCAATCCTGATGGCGATCGGCTTCAGCATCGATCTTCTCCGCCAGTTCCTGCAGCAGGTTCGTTCGCTCTTCCCAGAATGCGGAAAGCCGCGTTGCCCACTCTGTGATCTCGCGCAGCGGAGCGGCCTCCAGCCGATAATAACGTTGGCGCCCGGCCACGCGGCGCGACACCAGTCCGGCTCGCCTCAGCGTCTGGAGGTGGAGCGATATCGCGGCGACCGTCACGCCGGCGCCGTCGGTGAGTTCCGTCACCGATCGTTCACCGGCCGCCAGTCGTTCCAGAAGGCGCCGCCTTGTGGGATCGGCAATCGCTGCAAAGGCGTCGCGCCTTGCGGTCTTCGGCACTTGCGTCCTCATTATAGTATATGCTTGAATGAAATATCGCGACCGCGGTCATCCGGTCAAGCATGCATTTCCTTGCCGATATCAGGAGGATGTTCGATGTCACAGACCAATGGAATCGTGCCCTGCCTCACCATCGACGGCGCCAAGGACGCCATCGAATTCTACAGGAAGGCTTTTGGGGCGAAGGAGGTGAGCCGTGCCGATGCGGACGACGGCAAGCGCCTCATGCACGCGCAGATCGAGATCAACGGCAGCCCGCTCATGATGTGGGATCTCTTTCCCGAATTCGGCATGGATACCGGTGCGCCGCGCGGCGTGACCATCCATCTGGAGGTGGACGATTCCGACAAATGGTGGTCTCGCGCGGTCGATGCGGGAGCGACCGTCTCCATGCCGATCCAGGACGTGTTCTGGGGCAGCCGCTATGGCCAGCTCAAGGATCCGTTCGGCCATACTTGGTCTATAGGGTCTCCGCTGAAGAGTTGAGCCGGCCCCCAGGGCAATGCCGTAACCGGAGCTGCCCGCGGTGTCCCCGAAGGCGGTCAAGCCTTGCGAACGCTCACCGGAAATGGTGTTGCCCAGCGGGCCCGTGAGCGTGGCGTCCCGGCCGCCTGGTTGCGCCCGGCGATCCCCAGCACGCTAAATGAAGCCTGCCCCCGGAGAACCGGCGTCTGGGCGATATAAGTTGGGCCGAAGAACACGAGATTTCCGC
Organism: Mesorhizobium sp. 1B3; assembly: GCF_050958605.1. Taxonomy (NCBI): domain Bacteria; kingdom Pseudomonadati; phylum Pseudomonadota; class Alphaproteobacteria; order Hyphomicrobiales; family Phyllobacteriaceae; genus Mesorhizobium; species Mesorhizobium sp. 1B3. The sequence goes on from NZ_JBJHDO010000010.1 coordinate 261,473, forward strand.
CTCCCTCCAGCCTCCCAGAACAGTATTGGGACGGGAACAGCCAATCCGAGACGGTCGCGAACAAGCACGACGGCCGGCAGCCTGCGCCTTATTGAACTCAGGCTTCTATGCGCGTGCGGCCTGCCGCAGGCACGTTACTGTCACAAAGGCGGTCGGGCACAGTGCGGCGGGCTTCCCCTGCGCCGATTCGCGCCGGGGCGGCGCTGTCTGGCAGCTTGCGGAACCGGGGCGTTTTGGCTATGAGGCCACCGCATCCGGCGCCTTCGCGGCGCTGTCGTTCGAACACTTCCGCCGGCTGCGACTTCGGCGGCCTCAGAAAAGGCAATCCGCTTCCATGGCGCGCATCGTGATGAAATTCGGCGGAACTTCCGTCGCCGACATCAGCCGCATCCGCAATGTGGCGCGGCATGTCAAACGCGAGGTCGATGCCGGCCACGAGGTTGCCGTGGTGGTTTCGGCCATGGCCGGCAGGACCAATGAGCTGGTTGGCTGGACCCGCGAAGCCTCGGCGCTTCATGACGCGCGCGAATACGATGCCGTCGTCGCCTCGGGCGAACAGGTCACGGCCGGCCTTCTGGCCATCGTTCTGCAGTCGATGGGTGTCAACGCCCGCTCCTGGCAGGGCTGGCAGATCCCGATCCGCACCGATAACGCCCATGGCGCGGCGCGCATCACGGACATAGACGGCTCCTTCCTGGTCAAGCGGTTCGGCGAGGGCCAGGTGGCTGTCGTCGCCGGCTTCCAGGGGCTTGGCCCGGACAACCGCATCGCCACGCTCGGCCGCGGCGGCTCCGACACCAGCGCCGTCGCCATTGCCGCCGCGGTGAAGGCCGACCGCTGCGACATCTATACCGACGTGGACGGGGTCTACACCACCGATCCACGCATCGAACCGAAGGCGAGACGGCTTGCAAAAATCTCCTTCGAGGAGATGCTGGAGATGGCGTCGCTGGGCGCCAAGGTGCTGCAGGTCCGCTCGGTGGAACTCGCCATGGTGCATCGTGTCCGCACATTCGTGCGGTCGTCCTTCGAGGATCCCGATGCGCCGGGCATGGGCGATCTCCTGAACCCGCCCGGAACGCTCATTTGCGACGAGGAAGAAATCGTGGAACAGCAGGTCGTTACCGGAATTGCCTACGCTAAGGACGAGGCGCAGATCTCGTTGCGCCGCGTCGCCGACCGGCCGGGTGTCGCGGCCGGCATCTTCGGTCCGCTGGCGGAGGCCAACATCAATGTCGACATGATCGTCCAGAACATCTCGGAGGACGGCAAGTTCACCGACATGACCTTCACCGTGCCGTCGGGCGACATCGAGAAGGCGCTTACGGTTCTCGATCGGGTCAAGAAGACCATCGGCTTCGACGTCGTCCAGTCGGAAACCGGCATGTCGAAGATTTCGGTGATCGGCATCGGCATGAGGAGCCATGCAGGCGTCGCAGGGACCGCGTTCCGGGCGCTCGCTGAAAAATCGATCAATATCCGGGCGATCACCACCTCGGAGATCAAAATCTCCATCCTTATCGACGGTGCCTACACCGAACTCGCAGTTCGGACTTTGCATTCCGTTTACGGTCTGGATAAGCAGTAGTAGACCGGAATAAAATCGCGGCGTCACGGGTTGCCTTGGAAGGCGGTCGTCGGCGGCCGCCGAAAGAGGCCTCTAACGATGCGTGATCAAGCCGCCGGACCGCGCGTGCTTCTGAAACGCCTCCGCGAGTTGATGGCGGAGGCGCTGGAGCCGCAAGAGCGGCTCGACCGCATCGTGCGTGAGATCGCCGGCAACATGGTGGCCGAGGTCTGCTCGCTCTACGTCCTGCGCGCCGACGCGGTTCTGGAGCTTTACGCCACCGAAGGCCTCAATCCCGGCTCGGTCCACCTTGCGCAGCTCCGGCTGGGCCAGGGGCTCGTCGGCACCATCGCCGCTAGCGCGCGGCCGCTCAATCTGTCGGACGCGCAGCTTCATCCGGCCTTCGCCTATCTGCCGGAAACGGGTGAGGAGATCTATCACTCCTTCCTTGGCGTGCCGGTTCTGCGCGCCGGCCGCACCTTGGGTGTGCTCGTCGTTCAGAACCGCACCAAACGGCATTACCGCGACGACGAGCTCGAGGCGCTGGAAACCACCGCCATGGTGATCGCCGAAATGATCGCCACCGGCGATCTCGCGCGGCTCACCCGGCCCGGCCTGGAACTCGACCTGCGTCGTCCGGCAAGCTTTTCCGGCCTTTCCTTCAACGAAGGCGTCGGCCTCGGCCACGTCGTGCTGCACGAGCCGCGCATCGTCGTCACCAACCTGTTCAACGAGGATACGGAAGAAGAGCTTCGCCGTCTGGACGAGGCGCTCGGCTCACTCAGGCTTTCTATCGACGACATGCTGTCGCGCCGCGACGTCGCCTTCGAAGGCGAGCATCGGGCCGTGCTCGAAGCCTATCGCATGTTCGCCAACGACCGCGGCTGGGTCCGCCGTCTCGAGGAGGCGGTGCGCAACGGACTGACGGCCGAGGCGGCTGTCGAGAAGGTGCAGAGCGACATGCGCGCGCGCATGCTGCACATGACCGATCCCTATATGCGCGAGCGTATGAGCGATTTCGACGATCTCGCCAACCGTCTGCTGCGCCAGCTTATGGGGCATGGGCCGGAGGTGCTCGCCGCTGCGCTGCCCAAGGATGCGGTAATCGTGGCGCGCTCCATGGGAGCGGCCGAGTTGCTCGACTACCCCCGGGACAAGCTGCGCGGTCTCGTGCTGGAGGACGGCGCGGTCACCAGTCATGTCGTCATCGTTGCCCGTGCCATGGGCATTCCGGTAGCCGGTCAGATGAAGGGCGCCGTCTCCATGGCGGAGAATGGCGATGCCATCATCATCGATGGCGACGAGGGCCGCATCCATCTGCGGCCGCAGCCCGACGTCGAGGCGGCCTATGCCGAGAAGGTGCGCTTCCGGGCCCGCCGGCAGGAGCTCTATCGCGAGCTGCGCAACAAGCCGTCGAAAACCAAGGACGGTGCGCGCGTCGATCTGATGATGAATGCCGGCCTTTTCGTCGACTTGCCGCAGCTCGCCGAATCCGGCGCTGCCGGCATCGGCCTCTTCCGTACCGAGCTGCAATTCATGGTCGCGGCGACTTTCCCGCGCGCCGAGGCGCAGGAAAAACTCTATCGCGATGTGCTTGACGCGGCGAAGGGCAAGCCTGTCACCTTCCGCACCATCGACATCGGCGGCGACAAGGTCCTGCCTTATTTCAAGAATTCGGTGAATGAAGAGAACCCCGCGCTCGGCTGGCGGGCGATTCGCCTCACGCTCGATCGCCCGGCGCTGCTGCGCACCCAGATCCGCGCGCTGCTCAAGGCAGCCGGAGGGCGCGAACTGCGGGTGATGCTGCCCATGGTGACCGAGCTCGGCGAGATTTTCCAGGCCCGCGAGATCATCGATCGGGAAGTGCGCCACCTCTCCCGTTTCGCCCACGACCTGCCGAACATCCTGAAGCTCGGCGCCATGATCGAGGTGCCTGCGCTGCTCTTCCAGCTGGAGGAGCTGATGCGCGCCGTCGATTTCGTGTCGGTCGGCTCGAACGACCTGTTCCAGTTCGTGATGGCGACCGACCGCGGCAACACGCAGCTTTCCGACCGCTTCGACCCGCTGTCGGTGCCGTTTCTGCGCGTCCTCAAACAGATCGTCGACGCCGGCAAGGCCATGGATACGCCAGTCACGCTCTGCGGAGAGCTTGCCGGCAAGCCGATCTCGGCGATGGCCCTGGTCGGCCTGGGCTACCGCTCCATCTCCATGTCGCCTGCTGCGATCGGGCCGGTCAAGGCAATGCTCGCGGAACTGCAACTCGATAGGCTCGAGGCTTTCCTGACCGACGCGCTCTCCAGGCCGGACGCCGGCCGCAACACCCGCGAGGAGCTTGCCGCCTTCGCAAGGGAAAACAACATTCCTATTTGACCCGGTGATATGATCAGTCTGCCGCGCGACCGTATGGACCAGCTCGTCAAGCGTTTCGACATGCTCGAAGCGCAGATGGCTGCCGGGCCCGACCCCGAGGCCTATGTGAAGATGGCATCGGAGTATGCCGAGCTTCAGGACATGGCCGGCAAGATCCGGGAGCTGCGCGCCGCCGAGGGGGAGCTTGCCGATCTCGAGGCCATGCTCGCCGACAAGACCACCGACGCCGAGATGCGCGAACTCGCCGAAGCCGATCTGCCGGCGGTGGAGGAACGCATCGAGACGCTGCAGAAGGACATACAGATCCTGCTCCTGCCCAAGGACGCGGCGGACGAAAGAAATGCCATCCTGGAGATCCGGGCCGGCACCGGGGGCGACGAGGCCGCCCTTTTTGCCGGCGACCTTTTCAGGATGTACGAACGTTACGCGGCTTCGAAAGGCTGGCGCTTCGAAGTTGCCTCGGCCAGCGAGGGCGAGGTGGGCGGCTTCAAGGAAGTCATCGCCACAGTAGCGGGTAAGGGCGTCTTCGCGCATCTGAAATTCGAATCGGGCGTCCATCGCGTGCAGCGCGTGCCGGCCACGGAAGCGGGGGGGCGTATCCACACTTCGGCCGCGACTGTCGCGGTCCTGCCGGAAGCCGAGGAAGTCGACATCGACGTCAGGCCGGAAGACATCCGCATCGACACGATGCGTGCTTCCGGCGCCGGCGGTCAGCACGTCAACACCACTGATTCGGCCGTGCGGATCACGCATTTGCCGACCGGCATCGTCGTCGTCCAGGCAGAGAAGTCGCAGCATCAGAACCGCGCCCGCGCCATGCAGATCCTGCGCGCCCGGCTCTACGACATGGAACGCTCGAAAGCGGCGGAGGAACGCTCCGAATCGCGGCGGCTCCAGGTTGGCTCCGGCGATCGCTCGGAGCGCATCCGCACCTACAATTTCCCGCAAGGGCGCGTCACCGACCACCGTATCAACCTGACGCTCTATAAGCTCGACCGCGTCATGGAAGGCGAAATGGACGAGATCGTCGACGCGCTGATCGCCGATCATCAGTCCAGGCTGCTCGCCGAGTTCGGCTAGCCGTATCGACAACAAATGATGCCCGGCAACCACCCCGAAGCAACGATGACCGAGAGCCCATGACTGACGCCACGCTTGGCAGAGTGCTCCGCATGGCTAGAGCCGAGCTCGCCGCCGCGGGCATCGCCGATGCGGCACTCGACGCCAGGCTGATTGTCGAGCATTTTTCAGGTGCCTCGCGAACAGAGACGATTACGAACCCCGAACGGCCGCTCGATGCGGCAGTCACCGGGGCCATCATGGCGGCGGTGGCGCGGCGTGTGCGGGGAGAGCCGGTGCACCGTATCATCGGTTACCGCGAATTCCACGGCTTGCGACTCGCCTTGTCGCCTGAGACGTTGGAGCCGCGGCCTGATACCGAAATACTGGTCGACACGATGCTTCCTTTCCTGCGGATGGTCGCCGGCAAGGGCGAGGGCTGCCGCATTCTCGACCTGGGGACCGGCACCGGCGCGGTCGCGCTTGCCCTGCTGAAGGAGGTGCCCGAGGCCGAAGTCGTCGGCGTCGACATTTCCAAGGGCGCGCTCGACACTGCAGCCGCCAACGCACGGGCGGCGGGGCTTGCTCCGCGTTTCCGGCCGCTGCGTTCGGACTGGTTCTCGGCTGTTTCAGAAAAATTTCATGGAATTGTCTCGAATCCTCCCTATATATCCACTGCGGAACTGAACGATTTGCAGCCTGAGGTCAGGTTGTATGATCCGCTCAGGGCGCTTGATGGCGGCGCAAACGGGCTTGACGCCTACCAAATCATTGCGACAGGCGCAGGAGCGCATCTCGAAGAAGGCGGCCATATAGGCGTCGAGATCGGCTATCGGCAAAAGGACGAGGTCACTGGGATCTTTCGCGCGGCGGGCTACCGGCTGGTAGCGGCAGCGCGCGATTTCGGCGGCAATGACCGGGTGCTGGTGTTCGGCTTAGGAAAGCTTGCATGAACACCTTGCCGCACCGCAGAAATAAAGCTTGGCAACCCAGGCGAATACCGCTAGGGTCGAGCAACCGGATGAGACGAAGCAGGCAGTGCTGTTATCAATTCGGTTTCCAAATGAAACAAGCTGCCTTCTTGCGTGAGTGACGCCTTAGCTTCGTGCGGGGATCGTCCGGCAAGACATGAACCGGAACAGGATGGCACGTGGCGCCAGCGCAGACATTGCGGGCGAACACCGGCAGGACGGTACGGACCGGCGGGCAATGATGCGCCGCCGTTTGCGAACAATTTTCCAGATGTGAGATCGGGATGAGGCCACAACAGCAGAACAGGCGCATGCGTGGGCGCAACAACAATAACAACAACAATAACCGCAAGGGTCCGAACCCCCTTACCCGCAACTATGAAAGCAACGGGCCGGACGTTAAGATCCGTGGCTCCGCGCAGCAGATCGCAGAAAAGTACGCCGCGCTGGCGCGTGATGCGCAGAGCGCCGGCGACAGGGTGATGGCGGAGAACTATCTCCAGCACGCCGAGCACTATAATCGCATCATCGCGGCCGCGCAGGCGCAGATGCCGATCCATCAGCAGGCGCGCGACAATCGCGAGGAACTGGACGAAGAGCTCGACGACGAGGTGGAGGGCGCTCAGCAGGAAATCCGGGCGGCGCCGCAACAGCAGCCCCAACAGAACCAGCCGCAGCCGCAGGCTCAGCCCGTGGACGGGTCTGGCCCGCAGCCGGTGATCGAAGGCATGCCCGCCGAGGTGGCGCTCAATCAGGAGGCCGCCGAGTCGAACGGCACTCGCGAGCCGCGCGCCAACGGCAATCACGTCGCCGCCGGCGGCGAGGAAGAGGCCCCGGCGCGCCGCCCGCGCCGTCCGCGCCGTCCGCGTACCCGGCCCGAGCTCACCGAGCAAGCCAATGCCGGCGAAGCCGAGCCGAACGGCAATGTGGCGTCGCCCGAGCCTTCCGCCCACGAGGCGTCGGATCCGGCCACCGCTGCGCAAGGTTAGGGCAACAGGATTTCAGGACTGGGACGGCGGAGAATTTCTCCGCCGTTTTTTTGTTTCTCCGCAAGCTCTTCATCTCCTTGAGCAAGGAAGGTGACCGCCCCATATCAGGCGCGTAGGAGCCAGGCTCTCAGGGGCGGGCTCGTCACCTTAGGCTGATCCGGTGCCGCCAAGCGGGCCGGTGATGGAACGGAGACAGTTATGAATATCGAGAAATATTCCGAGCGCGTGCGCGGTTTCATTCAGTCGGCACAAACCGACGCGCTGTCGCGCAATCACCAGCAATTCACCCCGGAACACATCCTCAAGGTTCTCGTCGATGACGAGGAAGGGCTCGCCGCATCGTTGATCGAACGCGCCGGCGGCAATGCGCGCGACGTCAGGTTGGGCGTGGATGCGGCGCTGCAGGCCATGCCGCGCGTCGAGGGCGGCAATGGGCAGCTCTATATGGCTCAGCCGCTCGCCAAGGTTTTCACCACTGCGGAGGAACTGGCGAAAAAGGCGGGCGACAGCTTCGTCACCGTCGAGCGCCTGCTTACCGCGCTTGCCGTGGAGAAGTCCGCCAAGACTTCCGAAATTCTGGCCAAGGCAGGCGTCACGCCGCAGGCCTTGAACCAGGTCATCAACGACGTGCGCAAGGGGCGAACCGCCGACACGGCCAGCGCGGAACAGGGCTATGACGCGCTGAAGAAATATGCGCGCGACCTCACCGCCGATGCCCGAGCGGGCAAGCTCGATCCGGTGATCGGCCGCGATGACGAGATCCGTCGCACCATCCAGGTCCTGTCGCGCCGGACCAAGAACAATCCGGTGCTGATCGGCGAGCCCGGCGTCGGCAAAACCGCGATTGCTGAAGGGCTGGCGCTCAGGATCGTCAATGGCGACGTGCCGGAATCGTTGAAGGACAAGCAGTTGATGGCGCTCGACATGGGCGCGCTGATCGCGGGGGCGAAGTATCGCGGCGAATTCGAAGAGCGCCTGAAGGCCGTGCTTTCGGAAGTGACGGCCGCCGACGGCAACATCATCCTGTTCATCGACGAGATGCATACGCTGGTTGGTGCCGGCAAGGCTGATGGCGCGATGGATGCGTCCAACCTGCTGAAGCCCGCTCTCGCGCGTGGAGAACTGCATTGCGTCGGCGCGACCACGCTCGACGAGTATCGCAAGCATGTCGAGAAGGACGCTGCGCTCGCCCGCCGCTTCCAGCCGGTTTTCGTCAACGAGCCGACGGTCGAGGATACGGTCTCGATTCTGCGCGGGCTGAAGGAGAAGTACGAGCAGCATCACAAGGTGCGTATCTCAGACTCCGCGCTGGTCGCCGCCGCCAATCTATCGAACCGCTACATCACCGACCGCTTCCTGCCGGACAAGGCGATCGACCTGGTAGATGAAGCGGCGTCGCGGCTGAGGATGCAGGTCGATTCCAAGCCCGAGGCTTTGGACGAGGTCGACCGCCGCATCATGCAGCTGAAAATCGAGCGTGAGGCCCTCAAGGTCGAAAAGGACGAGGCGTCGAAGGACCGCCTTGCCCGGCTCGAGCAGGAACTGACCAGCCTCGAAGAGGAATCCGCCGCGCTGACCGCGAAGTGGCAAGCCGAGAAGCAGAAGCTGGGCCTTGCGGCGGATCTGAAGAAACAGCTCGACGAGGCGCGCAACGAACTTGCCATCGCCCAGCGCAAGGGCGAGTTCAGCCGCGCCGGCGAGCTTGCCTATGGCAAGATCCCGGAACTCGAGAAGAAGCTGGCGGAAGCCGAGGCGCAGGACGGCAAGGGCGGCGGCATGGTCGAAGAGACCGTGACGCCCGACCACGTCGCGCATGTCGTGTCGCGTTGGACAGGCATTCCGGTCGACAAGATGCTGGAAGGCCAGCGCGAGAAATTGCTGCGCATGGAGGACGAACTCGCCAAGCGCGTCGTCGGACAGGGCGAGGCCGTACAGGCCGTGTCCAAGGCAGTGCGGCGCGCCCGCGCGGGGTTGCAGGATCCGAACCGCCCGATCGGCTCTTTCATGTTCCTGGGCCCGACGGGTGTCGGCAAGACCGAGCTGACGAAGGCGCTCGCGTCCTTCCTGTTCGACGACGAGAGCGCGATGGTGCGCATCGACATGTCGGAGTTCATGGAGAAACATTCCGTTGCCCGCTTGATCGGCGCGCCTCCTGGCTATGTCGGTTACGAGGAAGGCGGCGCGCTGACGGAAGCGGTTCGGCGCCGGCCTTACCAGGTCGTGCTGTTCGACGAGATCGAGAAGGCGCATCCCGACGTCTTCAACGTGCTGCTGCAGGTGCTCGACGACGGCCGCCTGACCGACGGTCAGGGTCGCACGGTCGATTTCCGCAACACGCTGATCATCATGACGTCGAATCTCGGCGCCGAGTATCTTGTCAATCTCGGCGAGGGCGAGGATGTCGACAAGGTGCGCGACGAGGTGATGGCCGTGGTCAAGGCTTCGTTCCGGCCGGAGTTCCTGAACCGTGTCGATGAGGTGATTCTGTTCCATCGGCTGCGGCGGCAGGATATGGGCCGCATCGTCGAGATCCAGCTCCAGCGCCTGGAGAAGCTGCTCTCCGACCGCAAGATCACCCTGTCGCTCGATCAGGAGGCTATCGATTGGCTGGCGAACAAGGGCTATGATCCTGCCTATGGCGCACGCCCGCTGAAGCGTGTCATGCAGAAGGAACTGCAAGACCCGCTGGCCGAGAAAATCCTGCTCGGCGAGATTCTCGACGGTTCCACCGTCAAGATCACGGCTGGCTCCGACCGGCTGAACTTCCGGTCGAAGGCGACGGTCGCGGAGCCCGAGAAAGCGGAAAAGGCCGCTTAGATCATTTCGCAGCCGACCGGATTCGGTCGGCGACGCGAGAATGCGGCAAAAACAAAGACCTAAAGCGTGTCACCCGACTCCGATTGCCAGCGACACGCTTTAGGCACTTTAAGCGCCTTCCTCCGTCCTCTGGAGGGAGGCGCTTGGACAAGAGAGAGGGATGGGGAACGGGGTGGGGATGACCCTGGACGAATATAACGGTTTCTGCGGTTCGCTGCCGGCGTCCACGCATGTGGTGCAATGGGGTGGCGCCCATGTCTGGAAAGTCGGCGGCAAAGTTTTCGCCATTGCCGGCTGGCACGAGGGAAAAATCCCGCACATCACGTTCAAATGTTCTGACCTCGCCTTTTCAATTTTGAAGGAACAGGACGGGCTGCGCCCTGCTCCCTATCTCGCCTCGCGCGGCATGAGTTGGATACAGCGACAGACCGATGAAGCCATGGACGACGAGGCGCTCAGGGATTACCTGCGCGAGAGCCACCGGCTCGTCTGCCTGAAGCTGACGCGCAAGGCGCGCGCCGAACTGGGGCTTTCCCCCTCATGAGGAACTCAAAGGCGGCCGGCTGTGTTGTGCTCGTGATCCCGGCGGCCATTTTCATGCCCTGTTCATCGTCGAGGGTCGATTTGGCCGGTGGGGGCAGTTAGCGGGTTCTTGGGCTTTTGTCCGCGGGACGGCGATGCCCGGCGAATGGAGAGATTTGAGCAATATGTTCCGCAAGATCATCGTCTTATCGGCCGTTCTGGTGGGCGCCTCCACGATCGATGCGGCGGCTGCGCTGGCCGAACGGGAAGGCACACGTGATTCGCGGCATCGGCCGGCCGCTGCGGCGTCCCATGCCGATGGCCTGCATCTTGCCCAGACGGGCGATGTCGAAGTCTACTATGACGGCCAGGGGCGGCGCGTCATCGTCGATGCCTTCACGGGCGAGATCCTCTCCATCGACCGACCCCGCCGCCAAAATGGCCGTGAAGGCCAGCGCCGCGCCGAGCGCGAGCGCGAGTTGCGCCACCCCGGGCGCTATTATCTGGATGACCCCGAGGACATGGAGCGCTTCCGTCGCGACCAGGGCCTGTTCGCGCCGCCGGTCGACGAATATGGGGAGTATCCGCCCGAGGCATATCCCGAGGCGCCGCGAGAACGCTATCGCGATCCCTATAACGAGCCTTATGAAGAGCAACCGCCGATCCTCGCCTATCCATCAGATCCCAACCAGGGTTCGATCCTCGGTGGTCCGATCGAGCGTCGTTCCCTGCCGGATGCGCGGGAATGGTCCGAAACGGCACCGCCGAGCGAGACCATCATCGAGCCGGCACTGCCGCGCTCCGAGCCGCTGACGAGCTTCGCAGCGCGCGACGACGTCGCCGCCCTGCAAGTGCTGCTCGATCGCGCGGGTGCCTCGCCGGGTGTCATCGACGGCCGGTTCGGTTCGAATGTCGACAAGGCGCTCGTCGTGTATCGTGAGATCACGGGCGAGAACCTGAAATCGACCGACGCGGAAGGCATCAAGAAGGCGCTCGCCGCCAGTGGCGGCGATCCCTTCACCACCTACGAGATAACGGCTACCGACGCTGCCGGCCCCTATGTGGCTTCGGTTCCCGCCGACTACGGAGAGAAGGCCAAGCTCGACAAGCTCAGCTACACTTCTGTCGCGGAAATGCTGGCCGAACGTTTCCACATGGACGAGAACTATCTCAAGGCCCTCAATCCCGAGGCCAATTTCAATCGCCCGGGCACAATCATCAAGGTCGCCAATGTCGGCGCCAACGTCAAAGGCGAGGTTGCCAGGATCATTGCCGACAAGGGCCGCAAGCAAGTGCGCGCCTATGCGGCGGATGGGAAGCTGATCGCCGCCTATCCCGCCACGATCGGCTCGACCGACACGCCATCGCCGACAGGCACACATGCGGTTTCGCGCATCGCCTTCGATCCGGAATACACGTACAATCCGAAGATCAACTTCAAGCAGGGCAACAACAACAGGGTCCTCAGGATCCCGCCCGGCCCCAATGGACCGGTGGGCTCGATCTGGATCGCGTTGGACAAGCCGACCTACGGCATCCATGGCACGCCAGATCCTTCGAAGATCGGCAAGACGGAAAGCCATGGCTGCGTGCGCCTGACCAACTGGGACGCGCAGGAGCTCGCCAAGCTCGTGAAGCCGGGCGTCCCCGTAGACTTCATGGAGTAGGTCAACTGGGGAACGCCGGCGGTTCGTTCCGCTGGCGTCTCGACCCCGTGCCTTAACCCAAGGCAGACCTCCCGTCATCCGATCGCGTTCCCGGAAACCGCCGTTCATGCCGATGATGCGGCGCGGCTGCGAATACACGCGCCGCGGCTGCAATCAATCACGTCATCGGAATACCGCCACACTTGTTACTCCCACCGCTCGATTTCTGGTGCCAGACTATCTCACGAGCAGCCACGAGCGATGAGCAGCGAATAGCCCTGCGCATCAGTTCGCGGCGCGGAAATTGGCCAAATCAGGAGGTTTCGAAGCCATGACGACACCAGCCGAGAACGGACGAAAGGCCGGACAGCCTGCCATGCATACACCACCGATCGCGACGGCGCAGGAGTGGGAGGCGGCCCGCCAGCGGCTGCTCGTGAAGGAAAAGGAGCAGACCCGCGCCCGAGACGCCCTGGCCGCCGAGCGCCGGCGAATGCCGTGGATGGCCGTCGAGAAGACCTATGCCTTCGACGGTCCGGCAGGGAAGGTCAGTCTGCTCGACCTGTTCGAAGGCCGGCGTCAGCTGATCGTCTACCGTGCCTTCTTCGAGCCCGAAGTGTTCGGCTGGCCCGACCACGCCTGCAGGGGTTGTTCGATGGTGGCGGACCAGGTCGCCCATGTCGCGCACCTGAACGCCCGTGACACCACCCTCGTCTTCGTCTCGCGTGCGCCTCAAGCGGACATTGCGCGGCTGAAGGCGCGGATGGGCTGGGAGATGCCGTGGTTCACCATTACGGACAGCTTCGACGCCGATTTCGGCGTGGACGAGTGGCACGGCACGAACGTGTTCTACCGCGATGGCGATCGCGTGTTCCGCACCTACTTCGTCAACAATCGCGGCGACGAGCAGATGGGAGGCACCTGGAACTACCTCGACATCACGCCGCTCGGCCGGCAGGAGGTCTGGGAAGACTCGCCCGAGGGTTATCCCCAGACACCGACCTACAAGTGGTGGAACTGGCACGACAGCTACGTTGCAGATGCAGAGCCCGACAAGAAATGGGTCGAGGTGTCGGACGCCGGAGAGGCGGCGTTCCGCAACCAACAGCCAGGCACCAAATCATGAGCCAGGCCTGTTCCGGCGGATCCGACGGGCAGGCGCCTCGCCGGAACGCCGGTGCGGCCTGGATGGCTGACGGGCTGGCCCTCGCGGCAGCGCCGACTTTCGCTATCATGGCGCTGTTGACCGGCGTCTTGGACAGTGGCCCGGCGGAGATGCTCTGCTCTGCCAAGCACGTATCGCCGCTGAGCGGCATGGCCATGATGTACCTGCTGATGAGCGTCTTTTATGCGACCCCGTGGCTACGGCTGATTCTCGCAAGCGTCCGCCGGTCGGCCTGAAGGGGCGCTCGCGCGGATCAGGACTGCGTCGTCACCGATCGACCAGACCTGATCGTGGCTCCTGGTCGTGGCTCCGGCATTTCACGTCGCTGGCGTTTGGCGCAGGCGCCGTCCGAGAGGCTAGTCTCCAGCCATGGAGATCACCGTCGCAGAGCCCGGTCGGAACGGGAAAACCTTTTGTCCCCCGCCGAACCGGCGTTTCGCGCTTGTCGCCGCGATCCTGGCGTCCAGCATGGGTTTCATCGACGGTTCGGTCGTTTCGCTTGCCATGCCGGCGATCCGCGCCGATCTCGCTGCTTCGCTGGTCGACGCCCAATGGATCGGCAACGGCTACATGCTGTTCCTCTCCTCGCTGGTGCTGCTCGGCGGTGCGGCCGGCGATGTGTTCGGCGTCCGTAACATCTTCGCCGGCGGCATCGCTTTCTTTATCGTCACCTCGCTCGCCTGCGCGCTGGCCCCGGATGCGACAACGCTGATCGCCATGCGCGCCCTGCAGGGCGTCGGCGCCGCTTTCATGGTGCCGGGCAGCCTTGCGCTCATCGCCAAAGCCTATCCGCCCGATACGCGCGGCCGTGCCATCGGCCTGTGGGCGGCCTTCTCCTCGCTGACGACAGCCGGCGGCCCCTTCGTGGGAGGCATGATGCTGTCCTTCGGCGCGGATTGGATGTGGCGGCTGATCTTCGCCATAAACGTGCCGATCGGGGTCGTCGCGCTGGCCATGCTGTTTGCCCGGGTTCCCCAGGATCGGCCGCCGGAGAAGCGCCGCCTCGATATTTTCGGGGCCGTGCTCGCCACCGCCGGCCTCGGTCTGATAGCCTGGGGGCTGACCAGTTTCGGCGAACCGGCGCAACATCTGGTCTCGCCCTGGGTCTGGCTCGTCGCGGGCGCCGCGATCTTCGTTTTCTTCATTGCCTGGGAGAAGCGGGTCGCGATGCCTATGGTGAAGCTCGAACTGTTCCGCTCCAAAGCGTTCTCGGGTGCGAACGTCTACACCCTTATCCTGTTCTTCGCCTTCAGCGCGGTTCTGTTCTTCCTGCCCATGACGGTCGTGACGGCCTGGGGCGCCTCGGAATGGCAGGCGAGCCTGCTTGTCGTTCCGCTGTCGCTCTTCATCGCTGTCTTTTCCGGCAAGGCGGGGCGGATAGCGGACCGCAATGGGCCGCGCCTGTTGCTGACTGCCGGAGCGGCGCTGGTTGGTCTTTCCTATGCCGGCCTGGCAGCCACGATGCCGCTGATGCTGATGTGGAAGGTGACTTTCCCGATCCTCCTGCTGCAAGCCATTGGCATGGCGATGCTGGTCTCCCCATTATCGACGGCAGTCATGCAGGCGGTCCCAGATTCCGATACAGGGCTTGCCTCTGGCGTGAACAATGCGGTCGCCCGCGCCGCAGGCCTGATGGCGGTGGCGGCGCTGGGCGCGGTGGCTAGTCTGGTCTTTACATCGACGATGGGCGGTGCGGCGATAGCGGAATTCGGGGCGCGCCCGGAGGCAGCATTGCCGGCCGATGTCGAGGCGCAGCGCATCGTCGCGACGAATCGCGCTTTCCAGGCGATCGCCGCGCTCTCGGCGGTGACCTGTCTCGCGGCGGCCGCTATCGCCTGGGCGACCCAGCCTTCGTGGAAGAAGGTGGAAGATTGAGCCGGCGAAGTGCTCGCTTGAGAAAGACGCTCATCTCCCGAGCAGCCTGGATATCGCCACGGCCCTGCGCCGTCTCGATGCCGATCTTCCACGCCGCCACGGCATCCTTTTCGCGCTTGGCCTCGAGGAGCGCCTTCCCCAGCGATTTCCACGCTGCGGAATAGGACGGGTTCTGCTGCGTCGCCCGTTCGAGATGCCGAATCGCGGCTTCGAAATCGCCTTCCTCCAGATACTCGATGCCCAGGCTGAAGCGCAGCAAGGCCGTATCATGTCCCGCTGCCAGCTTCCGCTCCAGTGCTTCTCGCATGGCTATCGCGCCCCCTCATGGAGGTGGCCATAGCGGCGATTGGCCCAAAGCAACGGGCGGGATCGCGCCGGCACATCCGTGGCGATAATGGCGCCGACGAAAAGCTCGTGATCTGCTGCAGCAATGGCGCCCGCCAGATCGCAATCCATCGCCGCCGCGGCACCGATCAGATGCGGGCGACCCGAAGGCCAGGCGCCCCACACACCGATGAGATGGCGCTGCGATGGCTCGACCTTGCCGGCGAAGGCGTCGGCCACGAGTTCCTGCCCGCGCGACAGCATGGCGAGCGAAAACCCGCCCGTCGCGCGGATCGCCTTCGCCAGCGGGCAGCCGCCCTTGACCGAGACGAGCACGGTAGGGGGCTCGGCCGAGAGCGACAGGACGGCAGTCGCCGTCCGGCCGTGAAGTGTTTCTGCGTCATTGGCACCGATGACGCAGACGGTCGACGCCATGCGGGAGAACGCCTCGGCGAAGGCCGTGCGCGGAATCGCCGGCTTCCCGGTTGGAATGAGATCCAGGTGATGCGGCACCGTCATTTATCGACGAACGCCTTCTCGATTACGAAATGCGCCGGCGTGCCGTGGCTGCCCTCGACGAAACCTCGCGCATCGAGCATCGCCCTGATCTCGGCGAGCATGTCGGGTCCGCCGCAGATCATGATCCTGTCCGCCGCGATATCGAAATCGGGCAGGGACAGATCCTTGAACAACTTGCCGGACCAGATGAGATCGGTCAGCCTGCCGCGGTTGCGATAAGGTTCGCGCGTCACCGTGGGGTAATAGACGAGCTTGTCGCCGATGACTGGGCCGAGATAGGTATCGCCAGGCAGGTCCTTGGTGATGAAATCCGTGTAGGCGAGTTCGGCGATGTGGCGAACGCCATGCGCGAGTATCACCCTCTCGAACCGCTGATAGATTTCCATGTCCTTGATGACGGACAGGAACGGCGCGAGGCCTGTGCCTGTCGACAGCAGCCAGAGCCTTTTTCCGGGCAGGAGATTGTCATGGAGCAGCGTGCCGACGGCCTTCTTGCCGACAAGCACACGGTCGCCCTCGCGGAGGTTCTGCAGCCGCGAGGTCAGAGGGCCGTCGGGCACCTTGATGGAGAAGAATTCGAGGATCTCGTCATAGTTGCCGCTGGCGATCGAATAGGCGCGGGTGAGCGGCTTGCCGGCGATCTCCAGTCCCATCATCGTGAACTGGCCGCTCGAAAACCGGAAACCGGGATCGCGGGTCGTCCGGAAGGAGAACAGCGTATCGGTCCAGTGCCGCACGGCCAGAACCGTTTCTTGATGGAAGTTGCTCATGGATACGAAAGTCTTTCGTCAATCACCGCTTCCGGCGTGGGCGGCGGACATGGAACCGATATCGGTGCGATGCCGTGGTGCCGCCCGCGCTCGACGCAACGGCCCGAAATCGGTTCGGGAAGCACGTTGCGTCGATTGAAGCTTTCTTCGCGCCGAGGTCAGGCGGCCTTGAGCGCCGCTTCCGCGAATTCGTAGTTCGCCAGCCTGTCGAGGAAGTTCGTCACATAATCCGGACGGCGATTGCGGAAGTCGAGATAATAGCTGTGCTCCCAAACATCGAGACCGAGCAGCACCTTGCCCTCACCCGTCGCAAGCGGGTTGGAGCCGTTGGGCGTTTTCGTCACCTTCAGCCTGCCGTCATTCGCCAGCACCAGCCAGGCCCATCCGGACCCGAACTGGCCGACGGCTGCCGTCTTGAAAGCCTCCTTGAAGGCTTCGGCGCTGCCGAAGTCGCCGACGATCTTGGCTTCCAGGGCACCTGGCATGCGGCCGCCATTGGGCGAAAGCACCTGCCAGAACAGGATATGGTTCCAGTGCTGGCCGGCATTGTTGAACACCGGAGCGAGATCGGCCTTCCCGTTGCTGTAGGCAATGATCTCCTCCAGCGACTTGCCTTGCAGTTCGGCATTCTTCTCGACGAAGCCGTTGAGGGCGGTCACATACGCCTGATGGTGCTTGCCATGGTGGAGCTCAAGGGTTTCCGTGCCCATGCCGGCTGCCGCGAGAGCATCGGTCGCATAGGGAAGGGCGGGCAGTTCGAAGGCCATGGTGGAATTCCTTTTCCATTTGCGCATGCGCGTTCCAGCGTTCCGTCGCTTGCATCCCGGCGGCGCATGTCGTATTTTCCAAGACAACTCTTTCTAAATTTGTCGCGATCAATATGTCAAGCGATGCCTTGCTAAATTCAAAGGGATGGAACGCGCGCACGCCGGCGCAGCGCATTCTGATGACGCTCAAGATGCATGGCCCGCAAACCGCGCCTGAGATCGGCAAGCGCTTGTCCATAACGGGAGAAGCGGCTCGGCAGCAGCTCGTGCGGCTGGCCGAGGAGGGGCTGGTAGCAGCACGCTCCGAAGCGCGAGGCGTCGGCCGGCCCTCGCAATTCTGGAAGCTGACACCGGCCGGCAACGGCGAATTTCCCGATACCCATGCCGAACTCACGGTGCACCTTCTGCGCACCATCCAGAGCCGGCTCGGCGATGCCGCGCTGGACGCGATTATATCGGCACGCGAAGAAGAAACGCGCGAAGCCTATCTCCGTGGAATGGAGGGGGCCGACGATCTTCGCGAACGGGTAGACCGCCTGGCACGTATCAGGTCGGCCGAAGGTTACATGGCGGATTGGCAGGAAATGCCGGATGGCAGCCTGCTCTTCGTCGAGAACCATTGCCCGATCTGCGCGGCGGCGACCGCATGCCAGGGGTTCTGCCGGGCCGAGGTAGCGGTGTTCGAGAGCGTGCTCGGGCCCGACGTGCGGGTCGAGCGTCTCGAACATATCATCGCGGGTGCCCGGCGCTGCGCCTACGCCATCGCACCTGCGGACCTGGCATAGACCTGCGCCTGCTTTCCGCCGCTTGTCGCTGTCGCGGCGTGCCTATATGTTCCGGCCGCCATGGTGCCGAAGCAAAGACATCCCAGAGACTGCACGGAGGGAACGCCTAAGGCGGCCTCTTCGGCTCGTCTTGCCCTGGATTTGGATAGAGTGCGCTGGTGATCGAGTTAAGGTCGGTTACCCATCGCTTCGGCGACCGGACGGTGCTGAAGGAAGTGGATCTCGTTCTCGCCGAGCGGCGGATCGCGGTGATCGGAGCCAATGGTTCGGGCAAGAGCACTTTCGCGCGTCTCTTGAACGGGCTCTTGCTGCCCAGCCAGGGCAGCGTCCGCATTGACGGGATCGATACGCGCGAACACGGCAAGGAAGTTCGCAGGAAGGTGGGGTTCGTGTTCCAGAACCCGGACAACCAGATCGTCTTCCCGGTCGTCGAGGAGGATCTGGCTTTCGGCTTGAAGAACCTGAAGCTGTCGCGCGAGGAGGTCCGCGCCAGGGTCGATCGGGCGTTGGAGCAATACGGCCTCGCCGAATACCGCAACCATCCGGCCCATCTCTTGAGCGGTGGCCAGAAGCAGCTCCTCGCGATCTCCGCCGTTCTGGTGATGGAGCCGAACTACGTCGTGTTCGACGAGCCGACGACGGCGCTCGATCTCAGGAACAAGCGAAAGATCACGCGCTTCATCCATGAGCTCGCCCAAGCCTCCATCGTGGTGTCGCACGATCTCGACCTTCTGTCCGACTTCGATCGCGTGATCGCCTTCGACGAGGGCAGGGTGGTTCTCGACGGCTCGCCCCGTGACGTGATCGGCCGCTATATCGAGATGATGGAATGACGATCGGCGTCTACATTCACGGCGAAAGCGCGCTGCATCGCGTGGCGCCGGGCGGCAAGCTCGTCGCCCTGCTGATTCTCGGCACGCTGATCATCCTTGTCGGGAACCCCTTTGCTCTCGCCGCGCTGCTCGTCGCTGTGCTCGGGCTCTATCGACTGGCCGGATTGTCCTTGCGAACGGCCTGGCAGCAGCTTCGACCCGCACTCTTCCTGTTCGCCATCCTCTTCGCCGTGCAATGGGCCTATCACGGACCGCTCGAGGGTGCGGTTGTGATCGCCCGCTTTGTCATCCTTATCCTTTTCGCCGCGCTGGTGTCGCTGACGACACGGGTCTCGGACATGCTCGATACCGTCATGTCGGCTGTGCGGCCGCTTGCCCATGTCGGAATCAGCCCGACCAAGGTCGGTCTCGCCTTCGCGCTGGCGATCCGCTTCATTCCGGTCATCGCCGAGCAGTTCGCCGAGATCCGTGAGGCGCAACGGGCGCGAGGATTGGAACGCAGCTACCGCGCCATCGCGATTCCGCTCATCGTGAGGACACTGAAAATGGCGACGGAGATCGGGGACGCCATCGAGGCGCGTTCCTTCGATCCGGACGACGCCCGCAAATTTGCCATCCGCCGGGCCAAGCGATCCAGGCCGGCGGCCTTGCAGTCCGATACCCGAAAGGAGACATTATGAGCAGCCGGGATCTCGTCTACATTGCGCTCTTTGCGGCGATCACTGCCGCCCTTGCTCTCTTCCCCCCCTTCATGCTGCCGGTCGGCGGTGTGCCGATCACCGCCCAGTCGCTCGCGCCGATGCTTGCCGGCTGTATCCTCGGGGCACGGCGAGGAGGACTTGCGCTTCTCCTTTTCATCGTGCTCGTCGCCATCGGTCTGCCCCTGATGCCCGGCGGGCGCGGCGGCTTCGGCGTGATCATGAGCCCGAGCGGCGGCTTCATCCTGGCCTGGGCTGTGGGAGCCTTCGTCGTCGGCTATCTCGTGGAGCGTAGCTGGGGGCGGCTCAACCTGGTCACGGCCGGCCTTGCCTGTGTGGTGGGCGGCATCCTCGTCGTCTATCTCATCGGTATTCCCTGGATGGCAGCGTTCGCCGGCATTTCGCTGGCCAAGGCGACGGCGGTGTCGGCCGCCTATGTTCCAGGCGATCTGATCAAGGTGGCCGTGGCGGCCGCGGTGGCTGTGACCGTCAAGAAGTCCTATCCTCTGATCGAGGCGAAGACCGCCTGAGGCTGTTTGCGACTTCGAGGTGATGCAGAATGATAAATATGCGCGGGCATCACCTCCTCTGCGTTCTCACCTTCCAGGGCGCGGGGTACAATCCGCGCTTCACCCGTAATCTCGCGGCGATCGTCGAGCGGCTTTCCGCCGGTGAGGAGATCCTGATCGTTGCCGGCCCCGACGATATCTGCGCACCCGTCCTGGACGATGCCGATTCCCATTGCGGCCTTGTCCGTGTCGAGGCACGCGACGCGCTTGCGCTCGATGCCGTATCGGCCCTAATCGGCCGGCCGCTTTCCCCCGGAGATACGCTCTATCTCGATGCTCCGACTGTTCAGGCGCTTCGTTCTTCTTTCGCCGAAGGGACGGTCCGGGCGGCGTGCGAAGACTGCGACTGGCATGGCCTGTGCAGCAGGATCGCGGCACATGGGTTCGGTTCCACAAAACTTCTGCCTGTTTCGTAGGCAGTTTTAGATCCCTGGATAAGCCGCCGGCAGAGGAAGCTGGCCGAGCACTCCCGCGCGGCCTTCATTCCGCGTCACGAATCTCGTTCCAATATCCCCTAGGCAGTCCCGGCTGTTCCTCCCTTCGAATAAGACATTGTTAAACATTCATTTTTCGGCGGGATC